>JBNMHK010000017.1:0-3656 GCA_050872725.1 Ureaplasma sp. | reverse complement strand
TTTAACTGCTGGGATTGCTGGGACATTATTAGCAACTTCAGTGGCAAGTGTAACATTAACTGCATGTACAACTCAAACTACACCTGATAGTTCTAATCAAGAGCAATACAATTGATTTGAAACACAGATTGATTGGGGGAATGAAGAAGAAGTCAAAAAATTAACTACTGATGAAAATGGAATAGTTTATTCATCTCCTAGTAAAACAAATGTAATTGCTATAACACCTGAATTTAATGCAACAACTATTACTTTACCTTCATCTGTAAAAAGAATTACAGGTTATGTAAATAAAATTGATGGTAAACTAGTTCCAACAGGTGCATTTGAATCATCTAACTTAGAATCAATTAATTTTGTAGGAACAAATTTAACAAACATTGGACCTCAAGCTTTTAAAGATAGTGGTTCTTTAAGAGAAATTTCATTACCAAGTTCAGTTAAAACTATTGAACAACAAGCCTTTAGTGGATGTGCAAAAATTGAAACTATTAATCTAGAAAATGTCACAACTATTGGGACAGATGCATTTAGAGAAACATATGGATTGAAATCACTTACTTTTAATAATGAATCAATAAAGTTAAATTCAATTGGCAATGGTGCATTTATGAACAGCGGTTTAGAAGGTAAACTTGATTTATCTTTAGCCACAAATTTATATGAAATTGGAAGTTATGCATTTAGTGATACAGGATTAACTAATGTTGCTTTACCAAGTAATCTTACACTATTAGATGGTGGTGTATTTCAAGATTGTAAGCAATTAAAAACAGTTAATTTAAATGAAACTAAGGTTCAAATTATTAAACCTAGTACTTTCCAAGGTTGTATTGAACTTACAAATGTTAGTTTTCCAAATACATTATTATCAATTGGTGAGGATGCATTTAATGGAGCAGTAAAATTAGAAAAATTAGATCTAAGTAATACTGATATTAACACATTGGGTAATAACTCATTCCAAGATACAACAAAACTAACTACTATTGATTTACCAAATGAAGATACATTAACTGTAATTGGTTCTAGTGCTTTTTTGAATTCTGGAATTACAAGATTAGCTAAAAAATCAGTCACTGAAGGTTTAGGTATTACTTTACCAGCAACAGTGGGCAAGTTAGGTAATAGTGCATTTGCTAGTAGCAAAATTACTAGTTTTGACATGAGCGCTGTAACATCAACAACATTAACAACTTTACCTGCTGATTTTTTTAATAATGCCACAAGTTTAGTAACTGTTAAATTATCAGATGCAATTACAACAATTGGTGAAGGTGCATTTAGTGGTGCTACTGCATTAAAAGAAATTGATTTAAGTAATACAAAGATTGCTGAAATTGGCAACAATGCGTTCACAGGAACAACAAGTTTAACAAAAATTATTTTGCCACAAAATTCAACACTAAAAACAATTGGCGATAATGCATTTACAAACAGTGGTTTAAAAACATTAATAAGTAAAACAAGTTCTAGTACTAGGGCAGAAGAAAATAAAGTTGTTTTGCCTAGTTCATTAACAACAATTGGAACAAGTGCATTTAGTAATAGTGCTATTGTAGATATTGACATGAGTAGCACTAGTGTTACAACTCTATCTGCTAACACTTTTAGTAACACAACTAGTTTAAATAATGTTAAATTAGGAAATAAACTGGATACTATTGGTGCTAGTGCATTTGAAGGTTCAGTTGCATTAACATCAATTGATTTAAGTAATACAAGTGTTAGCACAATTGGAACAAGTGCATTTAAGGATGCATCAAGATTAACAACAGTTACATTACAATCAGCTGCCAAATTAAAAACAATTGGTGATAATGCATTTACAAACTCAGGATTAAATACATTGGGTAGCAAACCTAGTGGAAGTGCAACATTAACTGCTAATAAAGTAGAATTACCAACTTCAGTTACAACATTAGGAACAAGTGCATTTAGTAATAGTGGTGTTGTAAATGTTGATTTAAGTAAACCTACATCCACAGCAATGAATGCATTACCTACAAGTACATTTGAAGGTGCGGAAAATTTAGTATCAGTTACTTTAAAAGATACATTGTCAACAATTGGTGAAAATGCATTTAATAATACAACTAATTTAGTAACTGTTACTACTCCGAATCAAAATAAAACAAGAGCAATGGTTGAAAATAAAGTGCAATTTGGTAGTAGTTTAAAAACAATTGGTAACAATGCATTTGGTAATAGTGGAATCACTGAGGTTGCATTATCATCATCATCTGGATTAACTGAAATTGGAACAAATGCATTCAGTAATGCAAGTAAATTAACAACTGTATCTTTACCAACTAATCTAACAACAATCAAAGATGGCGCATTTAATAACAATGTATCATTGAGTAGTGTTAATTTTGATAAGCTTTCAAAATTAACAACTATTGAAGATAATAATTTTAGTGATTCTGCTATTTCAACAGTAGATTTGAGTAAAAGTACATCACTAAAAGGTTTAAATGGTGAAAATTTATTCACTAACATGAGCAATTTAACAACAGTTAAACTACCTAGTAGTTTCAATATATTAAATAATCAATCACAACTATTAAACAGTTCTGGTCAATCTATTAGTGAAAAAGTTTTCACTAAGAAAAAGGGTGATGGACAGGTAAAATTAACATCATCTACTACATCATTTACATTAAATTCTGATACAACTTCAATCCAACAATCAAAATTCTTTAGAGAATATAGTGATGAATTAGATTTAAGTAGTAGTTCAAAATTAACAACAATCAAACAAAACACATTCAATAATACATCAGTTACTAAATTAACACTACCAGGTGATCAAAAAATTAGTTTTGATCTAGGCAATGTAACATCAACAACTAAAGCTACAGATGTTGCACCAATTTACTATAATAGTAGTACATCAACAACTAAGGTTGATTCATTACAAGAAATTTCTTATACTGCTAAAGCAAAAGAAATAACTTCTAAATCTAGAGGTAAAAGAGATACCCAAAATTTACAAGAAGAATCAAGTCCAAAGTTATCAATTTCTGCTGAAGCATTAAGCACAATTATGAATGTCATGAATAGTTATTCAGCAGGACCAAATAATAATGTTGGTGACACAGTCAAAAATTTAGCTGATTGAACCGTTCAAACAAGTAGTAGTAGTAGTATTAGGGGTGGAACTTGAATTGATAACGATTTAACAAATGAAACAGTTAAAAAATGAACAACTAATGTAACCGGTGAAATTAAACCTACTAGCATTTCTAGTAGTAGTAGTAGTGAACAAGATATTAGTACAAAACAATTTTCTGATGACACTAAATTATTTAAAAAACATAACCGTATTATTTGGATGTTGTCCTATGATAAAAATAGCAAGACATTTACATTAAGTACAGATGTTGCTAAATTATATAAAGGAACTGCTACAAATCCAACTACACGTACAACTACATATAAGCAAGTTTATTTTGCGGATAGAGTGTGACCAGAAGTACCAAATAAAAATATGAAAATTAGGGTTGTAATAAAATAAAGGAACCTTCTCTAACAATAAACAAATAACAAAATTAACATTACCTGGTAGTGCAGTTAATTTCAATTTAGGTGAAAATGTAACAGAATCATCAGACTATAATGAAGTTGCCCCATTTGCTAATAATACTAATTTA
>JBNMHK010000016.1:0-3751 GCA_050872725.1 Ureaplasma sp. | reverse complement strand
TGAGGTCATGTTTTGGAAGGCGCCACGATTAGTACCGTTAGTAGCATTTGTTCCACTCGTCGGCGTCACATCCACATACCCCGTAATCGCCTTCACACTTGCCGGAATCACCACATTCGCGAAACCGCCGGAGAAGTCGCTGTTTTAGTAATCATCAGTTGCTTAGCATTCTTATTTATTAAAGGAGGTAAAAATTTGAACCGTAGCTTAATGGAAAGGTTCAAAAAAAGCTTAACAATTGATAGACCAAGATCCAATTCCAGCTACTAGATATTGTTAAGTGACATTTAATTAAGGGACATCAATCCAGATGCAAATTATTAAATGGTTGGTTCTGTGTTGCTGAGTTAGATGAAGTTCTTTGTTTGTGTTCCCATTCCATAAACAAAGAAAAAGATTAGATATGAATAACAACTTAATACTCGTTGTCATCATTCTAATCTTAACAACAATTCTATCTATATTATAGGATAGAATTGTCTAACTTGCAACACAGAACCAAAAATAAACTAATGTTTTTCTCTATCTAGAAATAGATAGAGTTTTTATTTAAATTTTCTTGATAATTATTGACATTGTTTTTTTATTTTTTTAGAATTAATGCGTCTTGCAATAATTTTTTAATTATTTGTGATAACACCCTTCTTTTTAATTTACTCTTTACTGGTTTAAATTCAAATTAAATTTAAAATTTAAATAAATAATTGCTTCATGAAAAATGAAAAAAATTTACAATTTTATATCAATATTGTATTATATAAATATATATTTAATATAAAATTGTATATTTTTTACACTAATAACCTATTTTATATTAATCCATTAAAGAGAGCTATTATGTTATTATCCTATTCAATAAAAAACTGAAAATCAATTAAAGAAAAATGCACAATTGATTTTAAAGCAAAATCAATAAAAGACCATCAAGACAATAAATATCATTTGCTTGATAATTCAATTTTGCCAATAGTTGCGATATATGGACCAAATGGTGGTGGGAAAAGTAATTTTATTAATTCGATTGCAGAATTAATAAATATTATTTATCATCCAGGTTGATTAGATCAACAATTTTTCATCATTAATGAGCTTAAAAATAAAGATGCTACTAATGAGCCAATTGAGTGGGAATTGGTGTTTCAAACTAAAACAAATAAAAGAATAAGATACCAAATTTCTATCTTGCCTTCAAATAATAGTATTGAAATAACTAATGAATGTTTAACAATTTTTGAAAATAACAAAGAAAAAAACTTTTTTTGTTTAAAAAATGGCGATTATCAATCAAATTATAAAGTACTAGAAAATATCCAAAATAATTTAAATAACAAAAATTCAAAAACTCCAATGATCACATTTTTAAAACAATTTTTAAAACTACCAGAAATAGATGAATTTTGGGATGAATTTTTAAAAATTATAGCAATAAATCAAGCTAATGAAAAGTCAAGTAATTTTACAAATAATCCTAATCTTTTTATTTCAAAGAACCCTCTTTTTAATGTGTATATGATAAATGATCAACAAATTAATTTTATTGATAATAATAAAAAAGAAATTCTTACAATTTTCAAACAATTAGATATTAATATCATTGACATTAAGATTAATAAAATAGACCAATATCTTTATTCAATAACATCAGTAAAACAATCTAATTTTGGTGATAAAGTAGAAATTCCCTTTGAATTAGAATCATGTGGAACACGTGAATTATTCCAATTACTTTTAATGTTTATCAAATATATTGAAACAGATGCAATTTTCTTCATAGATGAATTAGATTGTCATCTACATACAAAAATATTACGTTACATTATCAAGATGTTTACAAACCAAAAAAAGACTCAAGCACAACTTATCTATACGTCACATGATATACCAACACTTGATAAAAATCTTTTTAGACGTGACGAAATCTATTTTGCTGCACTTAATGAATCATATTTTACTGATTTGATATCTCTAAATGAATTTGGTGATTCAATAAGAAATAACCAGTCATATTCAAAATTGTACTTAGATGGCAAAATTGGTTACGATCCATATGTAGATTATTCATTGAAGGAATTTGATAATGAATAATAAAAGGGAAAGTTCTAATATTAAATATAGTTATTATATTGAGGGACAAATAGAAGAGTGATTCATCAAAAACCTTAAAACAGAATTATTAAAAATTAAAAATAAATCTATATGTAAGAAACATACAATAATTCAAGATGGTGCATGCTCAGAAAAAGGTTTAAAATCTATATTAAAACCAAATAATTGTTGTACTACTTTTATTATTTTTGATGATGAAAATAATAACAAACAAAAGATTAGTAATTACATTAATTCTGGTAAGAATTTAAAGAAAAATAATGCATATATTATTATTAATAAACCATGTTTTGAAATCAATTTGTTAATGTTTTTTCAAAAATTAGAAATAAATGCCAATTGAGATTCGAAACAAATACATCATTTGATTAATCAACATTTAAAGAATTTCAATGCAAGATTTACATATAAACATGATATGAATTCTTTAAAAAATGTACTAGATTTAGTAATACAAAATAATTTAATTCAAAATTTTGAAAACAATTTGAAATATTATAATGACCAATGAAATAAAAATAAAGAAAATAAAAGTTTTTCAACTCTATATGAACTAATTACTTTTTTAAAAAACCAATAAGATTATCTTATTAATCATTGATATTTTTTGATTACTTTTTTTAGAATCAACTTTGTTAAGAAATAATTTACAGCCAAAAATCCAAATAGTGTAAGATAATTTGTCCGCACCCCTTTCCTAAGTAATCTATAAAGTAATTTTTTGCTCATTTTATAAAAAAATAGAGTGTAAAAATTGTTTTCTTAGTAATAAAGAAAATATTAATAATGATCTTAGAAAGATTATAAAAGATGTATCTGATGATCAAATGGGTGGTGGAGTTAAATATGACCATTTATCTAATATTCTTGAAAGAGAAGATAAAATTTTAAGTATTTTAAATAAATATTGCAATGATTCAAAACGCAATTTTAATGATTGTGACAAAACTCTGCAACTAAGAAAACAAAATTATAAATGTGCAATTTGTAAAACAAGTTTAGATATTAATAATTCACATGCTGACCACATAATTCCATATAGTAAAGGTGGAAAAAACCATTGAAAATTTACAAATTTTATGTCCTAATTGCAATCTTAAAAAATCTAATAAATAACAATTTATTAATTAAATAAAATTTTTACTTATTTATCACAAATGTGGTTTGGTAGCTGGTGCTGCCATTCTTAGATCTGTAGATGTTGACTGAGCCGGTGATTGAGATCTCGTTGGTGTTGTCACCATCACGGCCAGTGCTGCTAGCCCCACCATTCTTATAAGTCCAAGTGACCCCGTTGTGCTTTAAGGTAGCGGAAGTAGTTTTGGAATCAACTATTTTTTCTGTTGTGCTACCTGTAGTAGAGTCTCATTTAGTGTCTACATCATTATTACCATTCAACTTCCCATCAGCAATATCTTCTTGGATGACACTAGTGCTTTCACTTTCATCGCCTTCACTACTACTTACAGCCCACTGTGCTAAATTCTCAACTGTCTTTTCGGTTTCATACTTCGCAAACATATTCATCAGCTTAGACACTTGTGTTCAAGTGTCAGAGGTGATGTCAGAGAATTGGGTGATGTTAGTGATTCCAGAATTATTTCTCTTAAAATTACTAAACTCTAAAGTAAGACTTTCGCCACCC
>JBNMHK010000015.1:0-7204 GCA_050872725.1 Ureaplasma sp. | reverse complement strand
GATTCAACACTATCTGGATCACAACTTCTGAAGTAATACAACTTATTATTGTTGTCTTTCCAAACTTCTTCACATTCTTCTTCACCACATAATTGGCATTCATCATTAGCACCAATGAAATATAGTTCTGTTATTTTGTTTGTGTTTTTTGGCATAAATTGACCTTTCTGATCTAAAGATTGATAATCACATTGGCTAAATCATCAAGACATTGTTTAGCTTTTGCATAGACTTTAGAATTAGACTTAATAGCCATTAAAGGCAAATTATATTTAATTAAGCATTGGTTGAATTGACTGGAATTAATAACTTTAGCACTGCTAATTAAAGCTTTAGGATCACTTTTTTCTATGGAATGCATTAAATTATCATAGAGTTGTTTTTGTGCTTTATTTAGTTTGAGTTCTTTTGTATCTCAATCAAGTCTAACTTTGTTAGCTACTAATAATTTAGTGGTATTAGCACCAACAGACAAGCTATTAATTTCAGCTAATGTTGCAAATACAGAATAAGCATTGATTTGTTCTAGCTCAAACGGAATTACAAGTAAATTACTTACTTCAATGGCTAAATAATTAATATGTGACATTTGAGGTGGTGTATCTATAATTACATAATCATAATTTTGTTTTAATTGTATTAGTAATTGCTTAAGTTTAGCTTCTAAACGAACATCTTCTTTGATTAGCTTGTCTCAATGACGTAAGTTAGGATCAGCTAATAAAATATCTAAATTTTTATTTAGATGAACTAAACAATCTTCTAATTTTTTAGTTTCATTCAAAACATCAAAAATTGTAAAACCTTCTGTATCTTGGTATGATTGACCAAATTCAAAATTTACAGAGCATAAACCATCTAAATCAACTAAAATTGTCTTTTTATTTTTCAACGCTAAAGCAATAGCTAAATTTGTAGCAATTGTGGTTTTACCTGAACCACCTTTGTTGGTAGTGAGAGTAATTAATTTCATAGAGTTATATAACCTTATATTAAACAATATTATATTACATTATATAATATTATATTATATAACATTATATAATTAAAAATACCAATTTTATTGGGATTATGTTAAATATAATATAATACTATGTTATATAATATTATATAAGTTTATATAAAATAGCAAGGGCTAAACAATGAATCAAGATAACAACTTTAATCTCGAAAGTTTTAAAAAACTGAAAATATCAAATAAACCACAATCCAATGATTTTGATGAAAAACTAGATCAATTAATTAATGTGCCAATCAAAAAACCAAAAAAAATTGTTTGATCAATTACAGTAAATGAAACTTTGAATAAAAAAGTAACTGAATTTATGAACAAAAATAAATGAACTAGAGCTCAAGCAATTGAAGTTATCTTAGAGAATTTCTTTGAAAATTCTAAATACTAATAAACCATCAAGAATACAGGAATTAACTGGGTTTGGGTGAACAACAATTTTTGAACAAGCTTTACAAGAGTTTTTAGAAAAATAATTAAAAATCTAGAAGGAAAAATAAAATGAGTAAGACTTGCAAGGAATGAATAAGAAGCAAATTAAATACAAATTTAACTGGTGAAGAATTGGAAGTAAGGTTACCAAATAATAAAATAGTAGATTGGCGTTTTGTAAGAGATGATAATTGTATATTAATAGAAGATAAAGAACCAAATGATGCTACATTAGAAAAAGCAGAAATACAATTAAATGAATACTATGGTTCTATTATTGATAAATATAAAAATATTGTGAGTATCGCAGTAAAAGAAACAAAATCAGGTACACATAAAGTAAAAGTTTTTATAAATGGAATTCAAGATAAAGAACATCCTTCAAATAATTTGAATTCATTGGACTATTATTTTAAGTTGTTTAATTTGGAATTTAATAGACAAGCTTTAATTAAGAATATTAATGAACTAAATGAATTAATGCATAAATGAAATATAAATGATAATATTAGAGCTTCATTATGTTGTACATTACTAATTTGTATTTCAAAACAGTTGGATATAAGTAATTCTGATAGCATTTCTATTATAAAAACTAAAGTAGAGGAAAAATTAAGAGAGTTTTGTATTAATGTCGATGGCGAAGATTTAAATAAATGAAGAAAGATAGAATTTTTATTCAATAGATTTAAAACAGATATTGATACAAAAATTTCTACAATAGATGTCAACAAAATAGTTGAGATATTTTGTTTTATTAAGCATAAAATTTGAAGTTATATAAAATCAGATTCTAAGAATAAGAGTTATGACATCATGTCATTGTTTTTTACCACATTTGGCAAAAAAGCACTATCTAATGATTTAGGACAATATTTTACGCCAGATCATATATCTGATTTAATGACAGAACTATTAGAATTAAATGTTAATAGTAAAGTCTTAGACTTGGCATGTGGTTCAGGAACATTTTTAGCTAAGTGTATGGATAAAATGATTGCTAAGGCTAACAACGACGAAGAAAAAATTATTAACATAAAACAAAACCAAATATTTGGTATTGAAAAAGATCCAAATGTTGCAGGTTTAGCAATTGCCAATATGTTATTACATAAAGATGGGAAATCAAACATTATTCAAGGTGACTCATTTAGAAAAATAAAGGAACTGAAAAATAAAGGAATTGACCGGTTGATTTTGAATCCACCATATTCTCAAAAAGATCATTCAGAATTAGAATTTTTAAAATTAGGTTTGGATATTTTGACTGTTGGTGGGATTGGTGTAATTATTCTGCCAATATCATGTGCCTTAGGAACAAAATTTAGACAAATAAGAGAAGATTTATTACAGTCTCACACATTAAAAGCAGTTTTTACTGCTCCAAGAGAATTGTTTTATCCAGTTGGGACTACAACTTGCATAATGGTGTGGCAAGCTAATATTCCACATAATGGTAAAACCTATTTAATGGATTGAAAAAAGGATGGTTTTTATAAAAAAAGATTATCAAAAGGTGAAGCCACTATGGTTTGTGAATATAATGAATGATGCAAAACTAAGCAAAAATGATTAAATGATTATTTTGGTGACAAAAAATTAGGAATATGAAAAGAATTTGATAAATCAAATGGATATGTTGAATCATGATTATATGATTCATATGTAGAAATTGATTATGAAAATGAATTATCAGAGAATGATTTCATAGAAACATTAAGAAAATATATTGCATTTAAGGTTGAAAATGGAATTAAAGATTAGTGAATGAAAAAAATTTAAACTTAATGAAATACTAAAAAGAGAAAAAATAAAGTCAATATCTATAGATAAAAGAAAATTTAATAATGGACCTATAAATGTTGTTGGTAATTCAAGAATTAATAATGGAATAATTGATAAATTAGAGATAAATGATGATAAATATATTCATATTGGAAATGTTTTATCATATGGTGCAAAGGGTGGTTATTTTTTTTATCAAAAATATGTATGAGCATCAACTGATCATGTTCATATGTTTGTTTGTGAAAAATTAAACGAGAATATTGGATTATTTATTTGTTCTATTATAAATAAATTAATTGATAAAAAAGGTGGTTGATCTTCAAGTCTAGAAAGTTCAATATTAAATGAAAATATTTTATTGCCAATTGATGAAAATGGAAACCCAAATTGAAAATATATGGAAGATTATATTAAATCTCTTTTAGAGAGAGAGAGAGAGAGTTCTGAACTTATTCAATCATTAATTTCTGAGAAACAAACACTAGATATATCTAAGTGAAAAAAATTTAAAATAGGTGATTTTTTTCAGATATCTCGTGGTAAAAGAATTGTTAAACATAGAGATTATTTAGATGTTAAAGATAAAAATAATATTTACCCTGTAATAACTACTAAAACTACTAATAATGCAATTGATGGTTATTACAGTAAATATAATTGCCAAGGAAATGTTATTATATCAGCCGGTGAAGCCTCCGGAATGAATTCCACATATCAAATTAATAAATGTTGAATTTTAGATACAGCAAGAATAATATTGCCAAAACACGATTTTTTAAATAAATATGTTGCTATGTTCTTGATAACTATTTTTAATAAAAATACTATTAAATTTAGTTATGGAAATAAGGCAAAACCAAATGATATTGAAAATTTAATAATTAAATTGCCAATAGATAAAAATGGTGAACCAGATTGAAAATACATGGAAAATTATATTAAATCTCTTATGTATAGCAAATATTTATAAATTTAATTAATATTATGAAACAACACAAATCATTTGAACTAGTTAAATTAGATAACAACAATATGTTTCTAATTTGCAAAACATATGAAAAGATTCCAGAATTTTATTTAGAAGCTGAAAAAGTTTTGAATGAATTAAAATTTGATGGTTATGTTTATTTTGATAAGTTATCATTTACACATAATAAAGATAGATTCATTAAAGTTTGTTTCACAGAACATTCATTTGTTTGAGCATCTAGCAAAGTTATTAAAGGTAATGAAACATTTAAAAAAATAACCTCAGATTATTTTTATAATCATCAGTATCTTTTAGACAATACATTATTACTTAAATCTGAAAAACAAAAAATTATTGATGGATTGAGTATTTAGTATATTATATTATTGAGAGGCTATGATACTTTAAGTAGCTATTAAAGTACTCTAGTGTGAAAGTGACCCTTCTGCAGAGCTGGAGCTTTCCCAAAAAACCACCCCATGGAGGTGGTTTTTTGCATTATATTAGTAAAATAGTATAATTACTATGTAAATTGTGTATTAACTTATTAAATAAATTAGATGGAGCAACGAATTCTGAATCCATTAAAAATAATGGAATAGAAGAAACTCTTAGTAATTGCATTCCATTAAGAAATATTAATTTATGATTAATAAGTTAATAAGCAAAACAATTAGTAGCTCTTTGGTAATTCTTTATTGTTCTATGATAATGTAGAACAATAAAAAAAGGAGTAATACAATGGATGACAAGAAATTTGTCATACTAGTATTAATCCTAATAACTCTTATATTAATTATTATTATAATATAAAAGTTAATTAATTACTAATCAGTCTATTAATTGTTTTGGAGGACTCTAATATAGAGTCCTTTTTTATTTATAATGATTTTATTTTGGTGATTTTATGGATATTAATATTGCTGAAATAATTCAAGAAAAATATCTTGAGTTAGATTATAAATTATATGAGCAATCAAAATTAAATAAAGCTTTGATTTTCAAAGGTTACAGATGAAAAAGAATAGTTACTAGTAATGGAATTATTCGATTCAAACGTCGCATTTATTTTAATAATGAAACCAATAAATATGTTTATTTACTAGACCAAAAATGTAACTTTAAAAAGTACACAAATTATGATCCAAATTTCTTAATCAAGTTACAAGCAATGTTCTATGATTCGCAGATTTCTTTAGCTAAAATCCAAACATTATTTCAAATTGATAAAATCTGTTTTTCTAAGATGAATTATTGAAAAATTGCTCATAAATGCTTTGATTGAAACATCAAAGCTAGATTTGTTATTCTAGAACCTTATAAATACAAGCATTTATACATCAACATTGATGATACTTATTTAAATACAATCAAGGCGAGAAAATATACAAAGAAGTGTTTCAGAATTTTGTGTTGTCACCAGGGTAAAGATGAACAAAACCAACTAGTTAATAAGTACTTATTAACTATCAATATTAAAAATAAATCTAAAGAAGAATTTGTTAAATTTATTTACGAAAAATTAGAATTGATTTATGGCAATTTACAACAATATAAATTAATTGTTTTATCAGATGGCGCACTAGTTTTTAAATACTTAGCTAAACAATTAAATGCAAAATTTGTCCTAGATAAATTTCATTTATTTCGCAATATTCGCAATTGTTATAACTTTTATTCTAAAACTAAAGCTTTAAAAGATCCAGTTGCTAACGAAAGATGCCAAAGAAATTATTACTTTTACCAACGAATAATTCAAGCGATTTATCAGAACAATTTCAAGCAATTAAACTGGTTAATTTATAGGTCATTACAACTTGAAAATCTGGAGCACAAAATCAAAGAAATTCAACGGTTAAGACAATATTTATTCAATAATTGACATTGTATTGTCATTTGAAACAATAAAAAGTATTACACTAAATGTTTGACAGAAACATTTGTGCAAGCCATTATTAAGAAAATTAAAGGTGGTGTGGGTAAGATATACTCTACACAAACAATTGAAAAAATAATTAGCTACAAAGCGATATATTTAGATTTTTAATATAAAATTAACTTGTTATTTTTATTAAAAATACTATTTTAGTACAGTATTGTACTGAATTTTAATTTTTAAGTTAAAATTATTGTGATTTGTATTTTAAAGAATACATACCTACAGATTGTTTATGGTCCCAACTTTAGACTTGAGCCAGACGCAGGTAACGAGTATTCCGCAACAAGCATTTGAAGATGCAGAAAATCTAGAAACCGTGAAGTTGCCAGCTGGTCTAACGACAATTGGTGTCCAAGCCTTCAACCGCAGCGGCCTACAAACCCTAGACTTGAGTAATACAGCGTTGACGACGATTGACCAGGGTGCCTTCGCGAATACAGCGAATTTAACAAGCTTGAAAGTGCCGGGGAGTTTGGCAACGATCAATAGTGGGGACCAAGATGGCAGTCAAACAGACCAAACAATGCAAAGAACTTTTAGTGGCTCTGCCCTACCAACCCTAGACCTCTCAAACACTAAAATCTCAACGATCAACAACTCCACCTTCAACGGGGCGGATAAACTAGCAACTGTGAAGTTACCAAGTAGTGTGACTTCAATCGGTCAAAACGCCTTCAAAAACACAACTGCATTAAAGACGTTGACGCAAGCTGAACCTGAAAGTGCACCAGTCACAAGAGTCGGCGGGAATACATTAGCTAGTACGTTGACTTCAATCGGTGGCAATGCCTTTGAAGCTACAGGGCTAGAGAGTATTGATTTGTCGGCAACGGGGGTTACTCAGATAAGCAACTATGCCTTCCAAGATGCAACTAGCTTAAGTAGTGTGACTTTGCCAACTGGCTTAACAACCATTGCTGCCGCAAGTTTTGCAGGTACAACAAGCTTAAAGTCAATTAGTATTCCAAGTAGTGTCACAACGATTAACGCGGGGAATGCTACTGTCCTAGGGGCGTTTGAAGGCAGTGGGTTAGAAAGTGTGGATTTGTCAAAGACACAAGTG
>JBNMHK010000014.1:0-8783 GCA_050872725.1 Ureaplasma sp. | reverse complement strand
TCCATCAGCCACAGAATTAATTTGCGTGTTACCCAAGTCTAAACTTGTAATGCTTGAGTCAGCAAAGGCACTTGTCCCAAGACTATTGACATTGTTGGGAATACTCAAGGTTTGCAAGCTTGTCGTGCCTTGGAAGGCGCTTTGCCCAATTGAAGTCAACGTACTTGGCAACTTCACATTCGCTAGACTGCTACAGCCTTGGAATAAGTTTTGTGGTAGCGTCGTTAGTTGAGTGGAAGATAGGTCGATGGTGGTTAGGGAAGTGCAATTTTGGAAGATGGTTGAGGTAGCTGAACTACTGCCACTACCATTCGTCACCCCAAACTCATTGAAGTTTTTCGGCACTTTAACTTCGGTTAAACTACCACAGTTTTGGAAAGCTTTGTCCCCTAGCTTCAACAACTTACTCGCTTGACTCAAATCAATACTCGTAATCCCACTGTTCAAGAATGCACTACTTGACACCGTTTGCAGCACACTGTTACGGCTGAAGTTCAGCGTTTTTAAGCCAGTTGTACCTTCAAACGCATTTGTCCCCACATAATTCGCTTTGTCCACATGCACTTCCACGCTACTAGCGGGAATGTCTTTAAAGCTGTCTTTAAACGCACTGTTACCAATGTAGCTAACGTTGTTTAAGTTGATGGCGTTAAGTTTGCTACAGTTTTCGAATGCTGAGGTCCCAATGTAGCTCACACTACTTGGTAAGCTGATGGTCGAAAGGTTACTACAACCTTTGAAGGCTTGGGCCCCAATTCTGGTCACGTTGTTAGCTGCAAACGTGACATTAGTTAATGAGGTCATGCCTTGGAAGGCGCCACGATTAGTACCGTTAGTAGTAGTTGTTCCACTCGTCGGCGTCACATCCACATACCCCGTAATCGCCTTCACACTTGCCGGAATAACAACATTCGCGAAACCGCCATGTTGCTTGTTTCAATGTGAACCATCAATTTATTTAAATCAATTTTGAACCATATCAAACAATCATACTTGCTTGATCTCCAGTATATTTTAATTCTGAAATATTAATATTTTTACAACCAATTTTTTTTATTTCATTTCTTAAATAATTATTAGCAGCAACACCACCACCAACACTAATTGTTTCAACATTATTTAATTTTGCATAATAATTAACTTTTCTTATCACTTCATCAATAATTATTTTTTGAAAAGATGATGATATTACTTCTATATCTAAGTTGTTGTTTTTTTGCTTTGCAATGTTTATGTAATTTAAAACACTAGTTTTAATTCCACTAAAACTAAATTGTTTATCTACTGGAAAATTATTTTTTAAAAAGTTAATGTTTGCTTTAGATATGTTAAAGATCTTATCGATTTTTGGGCCACCGGGGTAACCCATACCTAATGCACGTGCAACCTTATCATAAACTTCGCCCACCGCATCATCTTGAGTCGTATTTAGTATTTCAATCTCACTATATGATTTTGCTAGATAAATAATTGTATGCCCACCACTAACAACTAATCCTAATAGTGGGAAATTAGGCTCTATATTGCTATTGATGTATGGTGAAAACAAATGACCATATAGATGGTTAATAGGGATTAATTTGGCTCCTATTAAATTAGATAATGTTTTCGCAAAACATGAACCAACATGTAAACATCCTGGCAATCCTGGATTTGCTGTATAAACAATGTGGGTTATCTCATTTATACATACATTATTTCTGTCTAATAAACTTTTAAAAATTTTATGAATATTGCTTTGATGATATCTTGTCGCAACTTCAGGCACAACGCCACCATATGTACATTGTTCAATCATTGATGATGTTGTAATTTCATCAATGATTCTACCATTAATCATTAATGACACACTTGTTTCATCGCAACTTGTTTCTATTCCAATTAGTATTTCATTTTTTGTTAATATCATTACAAATTAATTAGCATAAAATGCCATTTACTACAAGTAAATTATAAAAAATATTGCTATAATCTAATTTTGTATTTACATTTTAAAAGGAAAAAGATGAATGATACATTTGTAGAAAATCTACCCAAAAAGGAAAAAACCTTTTGACATAGAGCTCTAAAAGTAAATCCAAAAAAAGGTTTAACAACAGCTCTAGTACGTAGATCTAATACTTTGTATGGGCCTAATAGATTAACGGTAAAAAATGCCAAATCATTGCTTACACAAATATTAGAACATTTCAAAGAATTGATTGTAATCTTGTTATGCATTGCTTCAATTCTCTCATTTATATTAGGAATTATTACTGTTGTAAATGGTGGTGAGGTTGTTGAATATGTTTCATCATTTATTGAAGCAATAATTATTGCAGGAATTATTTTCACTAATATATTTTTAAGTATTCGTCAGTCAGACAAGACTGACAAAGCATTGGAGACTTTAAAGGGTCTTGTTGTACCAATGGCAAAAGTAGTTAGAAATGGTAAAACAAGATTGATCCCATCGGCCAATGTTGTACCAGGTGACATAATGATATTGGAAGCTGGTGAGTCAATTGCTGCAGATGCTAGATTGATTGAAGCAGCTAATCTAAAAATTGATGAAGCTGTTTTAACTGGTGAGTCTGAAGAAGTAGAAAAAGATCCGCATTACGAGTCAACTGACGATATGCCAATTGGTGATCGTAAGGATTGGGTGTTCTCAGGTACAGCTGTAACAAATGGTAGCGGTACTTGTCAAGTTATCTATACTGGAATGAAAACTCAAGTTGGTCAAATCGCAAAACTATTAGATCAAGAAACAACTGAGTTAACACCATTACAAAAACAAATCGCAAAACTATCTAAAATTATTGGTATCATTGCTGTTTCTGTCTGTGTAATCACATTCATTTTGTATATGATTGCTATGACTGGTTATACAGGATTTGCAACAGGAGTTGATTCAGTTCTAAGTGCAATTAATGTATCAGTCGTATTGGCAATTGCTTCAATTCCTGAAACACTACTAGCGGTTGTATCAATTATTCTTGCAATTTCAGTACAAAGAATGTCAAAGCAAAATGCTTTAATTAAGCGTTTACCTGCAATTGAAACATTAGGTAATGTTAGCATTGTTTGTTCAGATAAAACTGGTACATTGACTAAGAATGTGATGACAGTTGTTAAAACATGATCACCGCAGTTTCCTTTACAAGTTGTTGATGCAAAAAAACCTAATGATCCTAACTTGGAGTTATACAGACTTGGAACTTTATGTAGTGATGCAAAAGTTTACAAAGAAAGAAATAGAGTAAAATACATTGGTGATTCAACAGAAACTGCAATCTTAAAAGGATTAGTAAAACAAGGTGTTGATTATGATAAATTGGTAGATGCTAATCAAAGATTAGGTGAGATACCATTTGATTCAGATCGTAAAATGATGTCAGTTATTGTTCCATCTGACAAACCTGAATTTAAGTATATGTTGATTACTAAAGGTGCTCCTGATAGAGTTTTCAAACATTTAGCTAGAGATAAGCATAATAGTGTAACAAAGGCACGTCAAGTAAATGATTTAATGGGTAATAATGCATTAAGAGTTTTAGCAGTTGCTGTTAAATACTTTAATCAAATACCTAAAGAATTGAATCCAAATACATTGGAAACAAAATTAGAGTTGGTAGGATTATTTGGAATCATTGACCCACCAAAACCAGAAGCTAAAATTGCAGTTAAAGAGTTAAAGCATGCTGGAATTAGAACAATTATGATTACTGGTGACCACAAAACAACTGCTGCAGCAATTGCTAAGGAATTGAAAATCTTACAACCTGGCGAAGAAGTTGTTTCTGGCGCTGATTTAGACTTAATGACTGATGAACAATTAGCTGAAAATGTATCTAAGTATAGTGTTTATGCTCGGGTATCACCAAATGATAAACTAAGAATTGTTAAAGCATGAAAAGCTAATGGTCAAATTGTGTCCATGACTGGTGACGGTGTTAATGATGCACCATCATTAAAGGCTGCTGATGTTGGATGTGCAATGGGTATTACTGGTACTGATGTTGCAAAAGATTCATCAGATATGATTTTAATGGATGACAATTTTGCAACAATTGTTAGAGCAATTGATGTTGGTAGAAAAGTAATGTTGAATATTAAATCATCATTAACAATGCTATTAACAGCTAACTTGGCTAACTTCCTAGCAATTTTCATTGGTATATTAGTTTTCTATATCACACCTTTAAAATCACTTCAAATTCTATTTATTAATGTTGCTGTTGAAACATTGTTATCGTTTGCAATTGCAAGAAATAATAGAACCGAATCAGTCATGTCATTCAAACCTAAAAAACAGAATGAGTTTATTATTGATGGACGAATGTTTGCTGAGATATTATTCTTTGGAATTTTAATTAGTGGTGTGTCATTATTAATGTTCTACATTGGCACAACATTTACAATTCCTAGGGTTTATAGACTTGATAATGGTGGCTCATACGTAACTTCAGGTAATTTCTTTGGTGGTGTTAATGGTTTCTTACCATTATTTAATGGTGCAGCAGCTTCATACAATTTAACTGGTACTACAACTGAATATCTATCTACCAATGTGTTAATTGGTAGTAGTATGCAATACATTAAAACAACTGATTTCTTAAATTCATATCATTATGGTAGTTTGTTATGTTTCTTAACAATTGGAATTATGCTATCACTTAATGGTTTGTATTCAAGAGCTGGTGGTTCATTATTTACTCAAAAACCAAAAGACTCATGACTTATGGCAACATTTGTTGGTATTGCAATTGTTGCAATTGGATTTGTATCATTTGTGCCTGGTATTGATATGGTGTTTAATATGAAGATTCGTGGCACTAATATTATCGAGTATGCTAACTACAACTGATACTTATGTTTACCATTTGCATCAGGACTTGGATTAATTATCATTGCTGAAATCTATCGTGCTATCATGGGAATCTTCTTTAACGTTGATGGCAGTAGAAAAATTAAGATTGATAGTAAGTTAGACAAAGAAGATGAAGATAATGATGAAGTTGTGGAACTTGCTCTTCTTGATGATAAAAAGAAGAAAAAGAAACCAACTAACAAAAAATCTGCATCAAGTTCAAGCGAGTCAAAAAGTGCTAGTAATGCAAAGAAAAGCACAGCTACTAATAAAAGAGTAGTAACTAAAAATTAGTTTTGTTAAAAAACATCTATCCTTTTTACTGATAGATGTTTTTTATTTTTTATAGAATTAAGTTTGTATTATTACTAAATTTTTTAAATTAAAAACATTCAGCAAAAATATAAAAATTACTATGATTAATTATTGAAAAAATTAGCTAAAATATTCAATCATGAGTATTAGAGTTTATAAAGATGTTAATTTAAATAGTTATGAAGATTTAAGTGGCATTGATTGATCACGTAAATCTAATAAAAATTTTTCAAAATTACATTCAATTTCATCATATTTAGCAATGTTTTGTCCATCATTACCGAAATATTTTATTGAAAAATATACAAACCAAAATGATTTAGTTATGGATAATTTTTCAGGACGTGGAACAACTGCTTTGGTTTGTCGTGAATATAATCGTAATTTTATTGGAACAGATCTAAATCCTTATGCATATGTACTAACAAGATTTAAGATTAGTTCTAAGTTAGAATTAAAAAAAATATTAACTAAAATTAATAAATTAGAAAGTGAATATTTAAACAATAAAGAAAAATGAACAAACAAATCAAAGGACAAAAAATATAATGATTTACATTTTTTTTATCATGATAATGTTCTTCCCCAACTTATTTTTATTCAAGAAACACTAGGTAAACATTGAAGAACCAATAATAATACTAATAATGCTATATTAGCAATTGCATTAGGCTTAATGCATGGACAAATTAGAAAAAATAAGACAACAATGTATTTTTCAATCAATATGCCTAATACAATATCTATGTCACCTAATTATGTTAAAAAATATGTTAAAGATAATAATTTAGTGTTTCCAAATTTAAATGTGTTTGAAAACATTAAAAATCGATTAAATAACAAATTTGATAAAAATGTATTAGATATTAATTTTAATGGAAAAATCTTGTTTAGTGATGCTACCAAACAAAACAAATCAATAACTGATAACTCTGTTTCACTTGTTGTGACATCTCCACCATATTTGTCCTTAGTTGATTATCGTTTATCTAATTGACTTAAACTTTGATTATTAGGTTATGAAAAGAAAACACTAAATCAAGACATTCCATTATCAGATAAACTAAAATATAGTGAATACATTATTTTTATTAAAAAATATTTAAATTCAATTTATAAAAAATTAAAAATTGGTGCCAAAGTTTGTTTAGTTGTAGGTGATGTTCATGATAATGAATTAATTGAAAATGTTTGAAAACAAATTGAAAATGATGTCAAATACAAATTTGTGGAAATTTATTATGATCAAAATTATCTCCAAAAAAACAAAGTAACAAACATGCTTAATTCTAAAAAAGGTAAAGCAACAAGAATTGAAAAAGTTTTGGTGTTAGAAAAATATGAAAATTAATGTAATAGATACAAAAGATGAAAGTAATAGAATCGATTTTCAAAATGTTTATTTATCAGCAAATAATCCTAGATATACATTAATTAAAAATATTGATGATGATTTTAATAAGTTTATTTCTAATTCAAAATATAAAAATGTAAATGAAAATTTTAATAAATTATTATGCCTAGAGGGCGATTTTAATGAATTATCTGATTTATTAGAATCAATTAATTTAAGAGGATTTGATAATTCTAATGAACCAATATACTTAGTTAAAAATAATAATGATTATATTGTTGCTGAGGGCAATAGAAGAATAATGTGTTTAAAATTAATAAATGATGATTTTAAATTACCAATTTCTTGGGACTTCAGTAGACAAATGTATCAAAATTCTCAAACTGAACTTGAAGAAAAACTTAGTGATGATGACATTTCAGATAATAAAAATGAAATTAAGACAAAAGATAATTTTAATAAATGTAGAGATTTAATACAAGAAATAAGACAAAAGAATATCGATTTAAATGTGTTTGTTGTGATAGATGAAAATGAAGACAAATTATGAAAACAAATTTATGATCGTCATTTAGCGGGTGAAAAACAGGGGTTAAGAAAATGATCTAGATCAAAATATTTTGCTGATCTACTAAATATTTTTAATAATGGTATTGATAATAATGATATTGAATTTAAAAATAAAATCCTCAATAAATTTAATCGTGATTGAAAATTAATAATAACTGATTTTA
This sequence comes from Ureaplasma sp., assembly GCA_050872725.1. Classification (GTDB taxonomy): domain Bacteria; phylum Bacillota_I; class Bacilli_A; order Mycoplasmatales; family Mycoplasmoidaceae; genus Ureaplasma. Next base: position 1,528 of record JBNMHK010000014.1, on the reverse strand, counting down.
AAGAAGCACAATATATCTATTCTTGTTTCTATTTTAATATTATTGATAATGAATTCGGTTGTATTCCAGATTTTATTAATTTGGATGAGGATATATTAAACAAAATGATTTATTCATCAAGAATTTCGGCACTTGAATATAATCATTCATACAATAAAATAGTTAGCTTAATTTGCAATGATATTCTTTATACAACAAAACAAGATTTTAACAAAAATTACCTTGAAATAAAATGACCAAGTGAAGATAATTATAGAATTAAATTTATTGCCAAAAATAAATTTAATTTCAATAAATTTTTAAGTTTTATTTTTGATAAATGAAACAAAAATGAAATAACAACACGTGGTTTTAAACCAGAAAAAAAGAATGAAATAATAAATGAATTAGAATATAAAATTCTAAAAGATAACATTGATTTTGAAAATAAATTAACAGAAAGTCAATTAGATGAAATTAACGAATTTTCATTATCTATTGATGATTTAAATAAATTAATCAATGCTAATAGTGGATATCATGATGACTTAAAAATTAATCGTTTTAAACTAGCAAAACAAATAAAAGAGGATAATAAATTTTTCATTGAATTTAAAAATAAGGAACTTAATTTTAAAGACAATCAACCAATTCATGTTTTTGATATTTTAGCTTTACAACTAGATCATAATAGTAATGCTAAAAATCGTGAATATTTTCTAAATGCTATTGCTACAACATTAAGAACATTACTAGAACAATTATTAATGTGGATGATGTATGCATCAATTGATACTGATGATGATAAAAATTCATTTATTAATAGTATTGCTATTAGTCCCAAATGTGGTTTAAAAACTGAAACTAAAAATAATGGACAAACTAAACAGCGAAAAATTTTAAATGTGCAAATTAATGATAGTTCATTACAAATTGCATTGGATTGTTGTCTAAAAAATAAGGAACATGCAAAAAATTTTAAAGTAAAAATTATGAATATTTTTAATGATCATAATGATCTAATTGAAATAGGCATACATAATTATAGATATTTAAATGAATATGTTCATAGCATTCATAGAATTTACCTTTCCAGTGGATATGATGAAAATTTAAAAAAATTAAACAATTTTCAAAAATTTGTTAAAGAACTAATGAGTGAAACAAATTTTAAAAATGAATATTTTAAAGAAATAAATGATAAAGTAATTAGTATAATTTCAAAAAAAGAATAATTATTTACTATTTATTTTCTCTCTCCCCAGCTAAAACGGAACTAATTGGGGTCGTCCCTAACTTTGCTAGCGACTTCACCGGCGGTTTCGCGAATGTGGTGATTCCGGCAAGTGTGAAGGCGATTACGGGGTATGTGGATGTGACGCCGACGAGTGGAACAACTACTACTAACGGTACTAATCGTGGCGCCTTCCAAGGCATGACCTCATTAACCAACGTCACGTTTGCAGCTAACAACGTGACCAGAATTGGGGCCCAAGCCTTCCAAGGGTGTAGTAACCTTTCGACCATCAGCTTACCAAGTAGTGTGAGC
>JBNMHK010000013.1:0-9900 GCA_050872725.1 Ureaplasma sp. | reverse complement strand
CTGCTTTTATGAACTGTGAAGATTTAACTGAAGTGTCATTACCGAGAAATATTACTACAGTTCATTCAGACACCTTCCAGAACACACCTAAATTAAGCAAGATCACAATGCCAGGTAGTGCAACGAGAATTGAGGTGAATAGTAAAGAAACTGCAGGTAATGCCACAAGTAATTCACTAACAGAAATAGTCTTTAATGTTTATTCAACAAATTCTAGTAGCACTAACCGTTTTGCTAATATAAATTGGGGGCAAGTTGCTGGTATCATGAATATGTTTGCAGGTTCAGGAAGCGCAGGGACAACTAACACATCACCTTGATCATTTGTTGATTTAAATAGTAGCAACATTAATACCAAATGAACTTCAAATAATGATATCATTACAATTTCAGATTCAACAAGTAGTGCAACTAAAGCTAATAATGATACATCTTGAACATATACAAAAACACCTGATACAGGAAAAGAAAATGAATTAAAAACATTTGCTACAATAACTGGACAAATTGGATTTTTTAGAGGATTTTCACCAAGTGGATCAGGAGATAGTACAGGAATAAATTATGGACGTGCATATGCATTTAATTCAAATGCAAGTAATTCAAAGCAAGTAAAAAACATTACTGTTAAAATTAATTTGTATTAAGTAATTTTGCAAACTCTTTAGTTCTTAATATACTAAAGAGTTTTGTTTTAAAAAATAAAAACTTTTTAGATTAAACTATATTTTCAACTAATCTAACTAAATAGATTTTTCAATCATATTTAAAGGTATAATTTAGTATGTTTGTAATTTAAAGATAGGAGAAATAACATATGTACAATGTTGTAATTATTCTTTGTTCAATCATTTCAGCATTGTGCATTGTTTTAGGTTTGCTACTATCTAAATCTGGGTCTAGTTCAGGAATTACTACTATGAGTGGTCAGGACATGGAAATATTTAAAAAAACTAAAGATAGAGGGTGAATGAAAATATTTCAGATTGTCATGATTTTATGTTCATTTGCTTTATTAATCATTGCAATAGTAATGAAATTTGTTTCATAAGTGATAGTAAAGTAATTTATGAATAGTAATGAGATAAAAAAAATAATTATTAAAACTATCCAAGATGATGGTAATAGAAAAATATTACCTGGTATCATAGTTAAAAAAATTACCAATAAACACTTTCATATAAATAAAAGATCAATCTTTAATGTGATTGATAGTATGGTTGAGAGTGGTGAACTAAAGCAATTTGGCGACAGAGTAGTTTTAGGTTATATTGATGCACCAATTGACATGAGCAAAACATATCAAGGTATTGTTAGCAACATAACTACTAATAGTGACGCTTTCATCACCATTTATGATGACAACAAAAATATAGCTACAGATTTTTATGTAAATAAAATCCATGTTAATGGTGCTATTAAGGGTGACACTGTCAAATTTGCATTATTGCAAAAAGAAGTTGCTTTAATTGATAAAAAAGAGGCAGCTATTTTAGAAATTATTAAAAGACAAAAAGAAACATTTGTTGCAACAATTGAATTGGATAATGAATCATATGTAGTTATTCCTGATGATAAGAGAATTTATCTAGACATTATTGTTAATGATTTAGCAAACATAAACAATAATGACAAAGTTTTATTAAAAATTGATAGTTTTGATAACAAGAATTTATTTACTTCAATTATCAAAATATTGGGTAATTCAAATGATTTGGGAGTAGATATTACATCTGTTGCTTATGAAAATAATGTACCAATTGAATTTTCTGAAGATGTAATTTTAGAGTCTAAAAAACTAAAATTTGATATTACAAGTAAAGATTTACAAGTAAGAAAAGATATTAGAGATAGGCAAATAATTACAATTGATCCAGCAACATCCAAAGATTTAGATGATGCTATTTTTGTTAAAAAATTACCTAATGGTAATTATTTTTTATCGATTAGTATTGCAGATGTATCACATTATGTTCAACCAGGAACTAAGCTTGATGAATCTGCTTTCTCTAGAGGCACATCAGTTTATCTTATTGACCGTGTTATTCCAATGTTACCCCATAATATTTCAGATAACTTATGTTCATTAAATCCTCACGAAGATAAAATGACATTAACATGTGATGTAGAAATTAATAATCATGGTGAAATCATTAACTTTGATGTTTTTCCATCAATTATTAATAATCATCATCGTTTTAGCTATGATGAAGTGAATGAAATATTTGCAAATAACTTTATTGATAACTCTAATAAACTAGATTATAGTCTTATTGAGCAACTAAAAGTTGCTAAAGAATTACATTTAGTTTTAAGGAAGAAAAAAAGTGATTTAGGATACATTGAATTTGATATCAAAGAGCCTATTATCACTCTAGATGATAATGGTAGACCAATTGCAATTGATGTTAAAAAAAGTGGAATTGCTCAAAAAATGATTGAAGATTTCATGGTAGTTGCAAATGAAACAGTCACACTTTTTGCACAAAAAAACAATTTAGATTTTATTTATCGGATTCATGATAAACCGGACTTAAAAAAAATTACTACTTTTTTAATTGAAGCTAAAAAGCTAGGGTTTATTTGTCAATTTGATTACAATAATTTATCATCGAAAGATTTTTTAGAACTTTTAAAGGCAAATGCTGATCATCCTGAGTTTAATTTATTTAATAAACTTTTATTGCATGCTATGCAAAAAGCAAGGTATTCCATTGATAATATTGGGCATTTTGGACTAGCATTAGAAAACTATACTCACTTTACATCGCCAATTAGAAGATATGCAGATCTTATTGTGCATCGCATCTTTTGAATGTTTATTTTTGCGAAAAATGAATATTCTGAAAATCAACGTTTTGAGTTAAAACAACAGTTAAGTTTAATTGCTGATGAGTGCAATCTCTGTGAAATTAGACAGGTTGAAACTGAACGTAATGTTAATGCAATGAAATTTGCAGAATACATGTCATATCATGTAGGTCAAGTTTATGAAGGTGTCGTTTCAGCAATTGTTTCATTTGGGATGTTTGTTGAATTACCAAACCTAATTGAAGGTTTAGTGATGATTAAAAATATTGGTGATGATTTTTATGTATTCAACCCAGATAATTTAACTTTGATAGGTCAAAAAAGTAACAAAATTTATAGCTTAGGAAGTAAAGTAAAAGTACAAGTTATTGCAGCAAACAAGCAAGATAGAAAAATAGATTTCAAACTTATTAAATAAATTTTTTATTTGTTGGTTTAGTTTTTAAAGTAAAAAAATCTAAAGTGCTAGAATTAATAATGTTTATTAACAAATTTCATTACTATGGCTCTTATTTCTAATAAGAATATTTATAGAAATTATGAAATCATTGATGAATACGAATGCGGCTTAGTTTTAACGGGTACAGAGGTTAAATCATTAGCACATTCGCAAGCATCTATCAATGATTCATATGTCACTTTTATTAAAGGTGAAGCATTTGTTCTAAACATGCACATTAAACCATTTGAACATGGCAATATATTTAATGTTGATCCATACAGAACTCGTAAAATTTTGTTGCATCGTAGTGAAATTAATAAAATTTCTTTCCAAATTCAAAAGGATGGTTTAACAGTTGTACCTGTTAAGGCATATTGAAAAAACAATTGCATTAAACTTTTGATTGCAGTTGCTAAAGGAAAAAAACTTTATGATAAACGAGAAGATATTAAAAGAAAAGATATTAATCGTCAAATCTTGAAAAGTATTTATTAGAAAGGACAAGCTATGTGGTATGTAGTTAAAAAAGTACTAAATAAAAAGTACTGACTATACATTTTGTTGCTTGTGCTTATTTTGTTAGGGCAAGTAGCAACTGAAATTTTGTTACCAATTTCTCTTGTTCAACTGACTGAACAAGCACAATTAGCAGCATATAAACAAATTAGTACTTCTATTGCACTAGCAAATGTTGGCGCACTAGCTGGGCTAATGACTGGGTTGTGTGTTATCTTTTTGCTATGTGGTGGATCTGCTGGATTATTAAGTAGTTGATTAGGTGCAAAAATTTGTGGAGATATTAGACTTAAACTATACCGCAAAATCCAAGATTTGTCATTTGCTGACATTGATGGATTTAAAACATCATCTCTTGTTACAAGATTAACAACAGATGTTGAAGCAATTCAAAATGCATTGTTCATGATTTTCCGTGTAGGATCAAGATCAATTTTCTTATTTATTGGTGGATTAATTGCAACCATTGTTATTTCAGTTAATCCAAATCTAAGAATTTTGCCAAACTTAGAAGGACCAACAGAAGCTGCTGCTCCTATTGGTGATTTATGATTTTTAGTACCGTTAATTTTATTTGCAATTAGTATGGTAATGTTTGGATTGCTATTGATCATTTTAGTTAAATCATCAAAACAATACAAACTTGCAAAATATGCTATCGATGACACTAATAGTGTTATGAGAGAAAATATTTTAGGTGTAAGAGTTGTTAAATCATTTAATCTTCAAGAAGATCAAGTTAGAAGATTTCAAATTGCAAATGAAAAATTGAGAAAAACAAGTGAAAAATCATTCATTATTTCAATGTGAATGTTTCCAATTATCAACTTGATCATGAGTTGAGCAATTGTTTTAACAATTTGAGTTGGTATTGCTGCCAAAGCAATGGATATTGCTAAAATTGGGGCAATTATGTCTGTAACATCATTAATTCTTTTTGGAATGGTTATTTTAATCAATGTAATTCTTCAAATTGGAAATGCATTAGGATCATGTAAAAGAATTAGAGAAGTGTTTGATACTGAACCATCAATCAAATTTAAGGAAAATGGTTTGAATATTGAAAAACCAATCATTAAATTTGAGAATGTTAACTTTAAATACAATGAAACTGGTGAATATGTTTTAAAAGACATTAATTTAGCAATTAACGAAGATGAAACAATTGGAATTATTGGCGCAACAGGTAGTGGTAAATCTACATTTGTATCCTTAATTACTAGAATGTATGATGTAAAAGAAGGTAATTTACTAATTTCAGGTCATGATATTAAAGATATTGATAAACATGATTTGAGACATAAAATCGCTTTATCACCACAGAGAGTAACATTGTTTAGTGGAACTATTGCATCGAATTTAAGATATGGTAAATCTGATGCCACACTTAAAGAAATGGAATTTGCTGCTAAAGGTGCTCAAGCATATGAATTTATTATGCAAAAAGAAAATAAGTTTGACACACAAGTAGAACAACGGGGACGTAATTTCTCTGGTGGTCAACAACAAAGAATATCAATTGCTAGAGCTTTAATTAAAAATCCTAAGATTTTGATTCTAGATTCATCAACATCTGCATTAGACATGATTACTGAAAAGAAAGTAAATGAATATATCAAGGAAACTAATAAGGGTCGAACAACAATTGTTATTAGTCAGAGAATTTCAGGGGTAAGAAGTGCAGACAGAATTCTTGTTTTTGAAAAAGGAAAAATTGTTGGTGATGGTAGTCACCATGAATTATTAAGAAACAATGCAATATATCGTGAAATAGCTGTTTCACAATTAGGAATGGAGGGTGTAGAAAATGAACTTAGTCAAAAATAAATCTAAGCATCACCCAATTAATGCTAAATTGGCAAAAGAGTATCAATCATTAATTGAAAATGATTTAGGTAAATTTTTAGAAATGATTGACAATGCCCAAGTAGATGTTGATAGTCTCACACCAGAGCAACATAAAATTGTTAATAAATATCGCTCTAAACTAATGAGAAAATCAACGATTAGTACTAGTAAAGCGTTGTGACAATATATGATGATGTATAAACCATCAGTGATCTTTGTTTTACTTGTTACATTGTTATCAGTTGCTTTCAACTGTTTATCTGCATTTGCAATGGTTTATTTAACAAATGCACTTGGTAAAATTCAAATTGATTTAGCTCCAATAGGTCAATTAACTAATCCAACTGATTCTAGTTGGTTTGGAACATTCTCAGCGGTAGCTGGAGTAATATTAGCTTTCTATTTTGTATTTGCATTTGGAATGTGAGCGCAAACTAGAGTGATGGCAATTGTATCCCAAAAAGTTGGATATAAGATTAGAGAAGATTTATTCAATAAAATTCAAAAATTACCAGTTAAATATTTTGACCAAAATTCATCTGGTGATTTGATGTCAAAATTCACAAATGACATTAACAACATTACAGATATGTTTTCACAAAACTCTGCTGTTGTTTTAAATGGAGTAGTGACAATTCTAGCAATGTTAATCTCAATGTTTTTGTTGAGTCCATATTTAACGTTAATCTTGTTAGCGTTCTTACCATTTATGATTATTCCTGCTTATGTGCTTTCTAAAAGATCACAACCATTATTTTCTAGAGCACAAAGAACACTAGGAGAAGTTAATGGTTATATTGAAGAAATGATTTCAGGACAAAGTGTTATTACTTTATATGATCAAAATGAAAATGTTGTAGAAAGTTTCAATAAATATAACAAAAAATTAGTTACTATGACTTTTAAAGGTCAAGGTGTAACATCTGTAATATTACCTCACTTCATTATGTACTTAAACTTAACTAATGCAATTATGTGAGTGATTGGAATTGTGTTCTCAATCAACAAAGTTGGAGCTGGATTCCACGGAATTGATTTAGTTAATATTGCAAATTTAATGTCTGCACCAACAGGTGGTAGTGTTGCAATGGATGCTGATGCATTGGCAATTATTTCTGGTGTATCATTAACAGCTGCATTCTCAATGATGGCTCGTAATTTCTTATTACCATTCACACAAATTGGTGGAATTGCAAATATGTTCATGATGGCATTGGCAGGCGCTGATAGAGCATTAAAAGTTTTTGATGAAGTTGAAGAAATTAATGAATGTGAAAGACTAATTCTTAATATTTCAGAATTAATGTTAGACAATACTTCTGTACCAAGTTTACAAGAAGAAGAAAGTATTAAAGTTGAAATTGATGGTAAATTGCAAAAAATTAATGATTTACCACATACAGTAGAAACTAATAGTAGTATCAAAGTTAAAGATTTAAACTTTGGTTACTATGACTATAAACAAATTTTATTTGATGTTAACATTGACGTCAAAAAAGGTCAAACCATTGCCATTGTTGGACCAACAGGATCTGGTAAATCAACATTTATAAACTTACTAACAAAATTCTATGACATTAAAAAAGGTGATATCTTATTTGGAAATAGAATTTCAATTAAAGATATTACAAAAGAATCAATTAGAAATAATGTTTCAATTGTTCTACAAGATACATTCTTATTTAATGAATCAATTAAAGATAATATTAGATATGGAAATATGGATGCAAGTGATGAACAAATTATCAAAGCTGCTAAGACAGCTAATGCTCATAACTTCATTATGCAGTTGCCAAATGGGTATGACACAATTTTAAATGACAATGGTGAAGATTTATCTCATGGTCAAAGACAACTATTAGCAATTGCTAGGGCAATCCTATCACCTTCTAATTTATTGATTCTAGATGAAGCAACATCTTCAATTGATACTAAGACTGAAGCTGAAATTCAATCTGCAATGATGCGTTTAATGGAAAATAAAACATCATTTGTAATTGCTCACCGTTTATCAACAATTCAAAATGCTGATCAAATTTTAGTGATTAAAGATGGTCGTATTATTGAACGTGGTACTCATTCAGAATTATTAGAATACAAAGGTTTTTACTATAACCTATATAATTCACAATTCTATGAAGAAGAATAGAAAAAATTAGATAGAATAATATGTGCACTCAGCAATTTTATATTGAGTTTAAATTAGTACATAACATTTATGTTTAGGAAGTAAGCCATGCTGAAATGTTCTGAACCCTTTAGTATGTAATAACAACCCAAGAATAAAATCACTTTGTGTATTCATAAAATACAAACAAAGGTAAAAATATAAGATATGCGTTACACAGGTAGTATTTATCGTAAATCAAGAAAATTAGGATTTTCTTTATTAGAAAATAATAAAGAATTCTCTAAAGGCAAAAAAAGATCAACACGTCCAGGTCAACATGGTACAAAACGTGTCAAGTTGACAAACTATGGACAACAATTGAACGAAAAACAAAAACTTATGTTTTTGTATGGAATGAATGATCGTCAATTCCGTAGATTCTTTATTATTGCAAAAAAGCATAAAGGAGCAACAACTCTTAACTTATTAAGAGTTCTTGAGTCAAGATTAGATTCACTAGTTTATCGTGCTGCATTAGCTCCTACAAGACGTAGCGCTAGACAATTAGTTACTCATGGTCACATTCTAGTTAATGGTAAAAAAGTTAACATTCCTTCAATTGTTCTTAATGTGGGCGACAAAATTAGTATTGTTGAAAGTTCAAAATCATTACCATTAGTGACAGATGTTAAATCTAGTCCGGCTGAATTCATTAAATTAGATAAAAATAGTTTAGTTGCTGAATTCACAAGAGTTCCTGAAAGAGAAGAATTGCCTGAAGGGATTAATGAATCACACGTTGTTGAATGATTCAACCGTTTCTTATAATATATTATTACTTACTCAAAAAAACAACACTCTTTATTGGGTGTTGTTTTTTTATTTAAAATGTGTGTTTGTTAACATCAATTAATATTTATTTGTGTTGCACCATCATTTGCTAATCATTAAATGAAATTGTAATTAAGTGCTCAAATGATTATATATAATTCAATTATTGAACATTCTTTTATGTATAAAAACTAAATTGTTAATTAATAAATAGAATTTTGTTTATTATTTTCATAGCAAATCACTATTGTTGCCTAATTAAAAGATCAAGTATAACTTTATTAATTTTAAATAAACTAGAATAAAACCTAGTTAATGTATAATATAAGAGAAGAAAATATTTATAATTACACAAATTCTTAGTTAAGTAGTGTTTTAGTTTTACTATAAATCACATATTTATTAGTTATATAAGTAGTATAAAAGGAATGTTTTGTTATATTTATTTCTTAAATCTAATGTTAAGCAATAATACTAGTGTATTATTCTATGTAACTTGTTCTAATTATATTAGATGGTTCACTCTAATATTTTGTTATTATTTTTCAACAAAGACAAATTTTTATTGTTTTGGTAGTAATACTACTAAATAAACTATTTTAAAAGGTATTAAAAAAGTCAACTACTCAAAAGTAATTGACTTTTTTATATTTTATAAATTAGTAAATGTTAATTGTTATTTTAACATTATGCAAATTTGAATCACCACTTGGTGTTCCAAAACAATAAACACCACCCAATGTTCTTAATCCTGAATCAGTAGAATTTGGTTCTATACCTCTAAAAACATTAACATTTTTAGCAATTAAGGTAGCGTATGGAGTGTTTGCATCACGTTGAGAAGAACTAGATTTTTTGTAGGTTCATGTTAAATTATTTCATGATTTTGTAGCACTATTAACATTGTCATTAAGTGAATTGTTTCCACTACTTGGATCAGTAATATTTCAAAAATAATTACTCAAAAGTTTGCTAACTAATAGATCCTCATTAAATTGAATTGATCACACTTTACCTAATGAACTACTTGGATTACTACCAAAATTACCAAAAATATTCATTATATCTACAACTTGTTGTCAATTAATAGTATTGAAACTATTACCACTTCTTGAAGTTGCTTGGACATTAAATACAATATCATTTAATGTTCCAGTTGTGGTTGGACAACTACTTACATCTCTACTACCAATATTACGGTTATTCACCTCAATTCTCGTTGCACTACCTGGCATTGTGATCTTGCTTAATTTAGGTGTGTTCTGGAAGGTGTCTGAATGAACTGTAGTAATATTTCTCGGTAATGACACTTCAGTTAAATCTTCACAGTTCATAAAAGCAG
>JBNMHK010000012.1:0-10555 GCA_050872725.1 Ureaplasma sp. | reverse complement strand
GGCGCCACGATTAGTACCGTTAGTAGCATTTGTTCCACTCGTCGGCGTCACATCCACATACCCCGTAATCGCCTTCACACTTGCCGGAATCACCACATTCGCGAAACCGCCGGAGAAGTCGCTAGCAAAGTTAGGGACGACTTGATAAATAGAATATAAATTAAATAATTACACACAATTTAATTTGTAAAAATTTTAGTATTACAAGTGACATTCACAAATATGGTAAAATTTATATGTTTTATTTTTTATTATTTTAAAGAGGTATTCCATAGATGGAAAAATCGGCTAATATTGAAAAAGTTGAATCTACAGTTGAAGTTGAAACTGTAGCAAATGCTGATGCTACTGCAAAAACAGTAGCGACACCTGCTGAATCTGTTCAGAATAAAGCCAATGCAAATTCAACTCTAAAAAAAATGAAACCTTTGGTTTCAGCTGCTAAATTAATTGAAGTTGGTGCTCATATTGGATTGAATCCACGTAAATGAAATCCAAAGATGAAGCAATACATTTACACTAAACGTTCTAACAACCATGTGATTGATATTTTGAAATCACTTGTTTATTTAAACAAAGCATACTTATTCTTACAAGAAATGACTAAGAATGGTGGTAGAGCTCTTATTGTTGGCACAAATGGTAAGATGCTAAAAGATGTAATTAAAGATGAAGCAAAAAGAGGACAAGCTTATTATGTAACACAAAGATGACTTGGTGGTACATTAACAAACTTTAAGAACATTTCTAAGTCAATTAAAAAATTAAATGATAATTTACAGTTACAAAAAACTGGTGAAATTGAAAAATACACAAAAAAAGAACAAATCCAAATTCGTAAAGAAACTGAAAAATTAATGAAGTTTTATGGTGGAATTAGAACAATGCGTAAATTGCCAAGCGCATTAATTGTTTTAGATCCAAACCACGACTTAAATGCCATTATTGAAGCAAGAAAATTGCAAATTCCTGTAATTTCTCTTGCTAACACTAATGCCAATCCAGACATTATTGATTACATTATTCCAATCAATAATTATTCAATTCGTTCAATTATGTTAATACTTGGTGTATTAATTGATGCAATTGCTGAAGCAAAAGAAGAACCAGTTAAATATGTTGGTAAGCCAGATGATGAAATTGTACTTCCAGAAATCCACACAAAAAGAGTGTTCAATGGTGAAGGTATGCAAAGAGCATACATGAATCACAATCGTCAATCAACAAATGGCACTCAGTACAACAAGCAACCAAATTCTACTTCTATACCAAAAAACGAAACAAACCAAGAAGCAACTAATAAATAATTATGGATTGATTTAAAGATCTTCAGTGACGTGATTTAGTTAATGCAGTCACAAATGAAGAAAAGTTAGTCAAGTTTATGCAAAACAAAAAAGCAGCATATGTTGGATTTGATCCATCAGCTGCTTCTTTGCATTTAGGCAACTATATCATGATCATGATGGTAAGAAGATTAAATTTGGCTGGTGTAAAAACTTATGCTGTAGTTGGTGGCGCAACTGGTATGATTGGTGACCCTAGTGGTAAATCTAATGAGCGTAACCTACTTGATGAAGAAACAGTTTTAAATAACAAAAGTAAAATTGTTGCACAATTAAGAAAATATGCCACAAATGATGTTTTAGACAATTATGATCACTTTAAAAACATGAACTATCTAACATTTCTAAGAGATGTTGGTAAGTTTGTCAATATAAATTATTTACTAGAAAAAGAAATTATTAAAAAAAGATTAGAGACAACAGGGTTATCATATACTGAATTTAGTTATAACTTAATCCAATCTTATGACTTTTTCAAATTTTATAAAGATTTAGATGTTCATATGCAAATTGGTGGAAGTGATCAATGAGGTAACATTACTGCAGGTATTGAGTTAATCAGAAAAATGCTTGGTGATGATAACAGTGCGGTTGGAATGACAATGAATTTACTCACTAATAGTGAAGGTAAGAAATTTGGTAAGTCTGAAAAGGGCGCAATATATTTAGATAAAAATATGACATCTCCTTATGAGATGTACCAATTTCTTCTTAATCAGGCTGATAATGATGTTATTAAATTATTAAAAGTATTTACTTTATTATCAAAAGAAGAAATTGAATCAATTGAAAAACAGCATCTGTTTAATCCAACATCTAGAATTGCTCAAAACGCATTGGCTAATTGGGTAGTTAGTGATGTCCATGGTCAAGATGAATTGGACAATGTTATTGAAATTTCACAAAAACTATTCAAGGGTGACATAGCTTCTTTGAAAGCTAATGATTTAAAAAATGCTCTTAGTAATGTTCCAAATATAGAAGCAATGGAAAATGAATACAATATTGTTGATTTTTTAGTGATTAATAATATTGCTAAATCAAAAACACAAGCAAGAGAATTAATTGCATCTAATGCAATTGCCATTAATGGAAAATGCATTGATAATCAAGAATTTGTTGTTAAAAAGAGCGATGCCTTTGATCAAGAATTTACTGTTACTAAAAAAGGTAAAAAAAGCTATTACTTGACACAATGAAAACACTAGTTTTCATGTTCATAATTAATGATTGTTTGTACTCTAGCTTGATGTCTGCCACCTTCAAAACTAGCATTTAAATAAAGATTGATTTGTTCTATGATTGCTTTCATATCAAACATGGAAGCATCAAAAATTGCAACTTGTACATCATCATGTTTCTTAATTAATTCTGCAACATCATTGTTATAAACAACTCCACTTCTTAACCCAGAAGTTTTATTAGCTAATTCATCTAAAACCGTTGGAGTTTTAGTTATAATTAACAAATCACTATTAGTTGATAAAAATGAGTTGTTAGTGACAATGTGATGGAAATTTTTGTTGTTCAAAGTTTGACAATTAATTGAAAAAGATAATGATTTTTTAATAGTTTTAGATCATGAAAATAACTCATTATCTAGCAATAAATAGATTGTTCTTTTTTGTTTATTCAAATCAGAAATAAGTTGTTTAATTTCATTAAATTTTTGACCAACTCGTAAAATTTCTCATTTATCAAGATCAACTATTGTTGATGGTGTATTACTAATAGAATTACCATCAACAATAACTAATTTATTAAAAAATTTATCTTCATTGAATTCAATGTTTGCTTCAGTGGTACTATTGATTGGTTGATGATCACTAATATTAGCACTGCTACTATATAGTGGACCAACTTTACTTAAAATATATAGGAGATATTTATCATTGGGGATTCGATATGAATGACCTTTTTTAACAATTGTGACTGGTCCAGGTCAAAATTCATTGATAAATTGTCTTTGTGATTCATCTAAATCTTCTAGTTGACTATGATCAGCTAAAAAAGTAATAATCTTTTTGCTTTTAGGACGATTTTTAATTTCATAAATTAAATTTTGGTCTTTTGATATTATTCCAATAACAGTATCAGTAGGAATAATTACAGCTTTTTGATTTAATAATTCAAAAACAACATTGTCAATTTCATGATAAGTGTATTTTTTAAACATTTAAAAATCCTTTTTAGCAATAATTACTCTATCTCTCTTATTATAATCTTGGATGATTTCAATTGTTAAATTAGGATCTAATTTTTTTAGTAAAGAAGAAACTATTTTTGCTTGGTTAGAACCAATTTCAAATGCTAAAAGATATTTGGATTTCAAGTATCTTTTAGCATTATCTATAATTTCTTTGTAAGCTAATATGCCATTATCATTCGCAAAAAGTGCATTTTGTGGATCAAATTTTTCAACATTAATGCCAATTTTTTCATTCACATCAATGTACGGTGGGTTGCAGACGATTACATCAAATGTTTGTTGGGGAATATTGTTAAAAAAATTAGAATGATGGGCAATAATCTCACAATTATGCTGTTGAGCATTAATAATTGCATTTTTAACAGCATTTTCATTAATATCAGCAACTGATACTTTTGTTTGTTTATTTAATGCTAGTTTAAGACTAATTCCAATAACTCCTGTTCCACAACATAAATCCAGAATCTTGAGACTAGTTTTAGATTTACACAATTTAATGACATTGTCTACTAAAATTTCTGTTTCTAAACGAGGACAAAACACATCGTCATTAACTATAAATTCTTGATAATAAAATTGTGTTTTACCTAAAATTCTAGCTAATGGCTCACCATTTATATATCGCTTTACAGCATCAAAACAATATTTTATTTTAATTGCCTTATTAGCTAATAATTTAATTAATTCCAAATTGGAATTTAAACCATAAGAGTGCTGTAAAACCCAATGAGCAATCATTGGGTTTTCATTATTATCTTCTAATTCATTTTCTAATTGCACTAATAATTCTTGAACTGTCATTATATTTCCAATTCATTCATTAACTGTGCTTGTTCATCAGCAATAAGTAAATCAATTATCTCTTCTAAATTACCCATCATTATCTGATCTAACTTATTTAATGTTAAATTAATTCTATGGTCAGTTACACGATTTTGAGGATAATTATAAGTTCTAATTTTTTCTGAACGTTCGCCAGTTCCCACTTGATTTTTACGAGCATTAGCTTGTTCATCATGTTGCTGTTTTTGCATCATTTCTCACATTTTAGCACGCAACATTTTCATAGCTATATCACGATTTTCAATTTGTGACTTAGCTTCTTGTGAAGCAACTACAATACCAGTTGGTAAATGTGTAATTCTGATTGCAGATTCAGTTCGATTAACATGTTGTCCACCTGCACCTGATGCACGATATGTGTCTATCCTCAAATCTTGTGGATTGATATTAACTTCAATTTCGTCTTGTTCTGGTAAAACAGCAACTGTAATTGTTGATGTATGTACTCTTCCTTTGGATTCAGTTGCTGGTACTCGTTGCACTCTATGCACACCTGATTCAAATTTTAATTTACTATAAACATCAGTACCACTAACAATGAATGACACAAAATCATAACCATGAGCTTGAGAATTTAACTCCAATATCTTTAATTTTCAATCTTGATTCTCAATGTATCTCTTATATGTATCAAAAAGATCAGCAACAAAAATTGATGCTTCATCTCCGCCGGCTGCTGGCCGCATTTCAATAATAACATTCTTATTATTGTTGGGATCTTCTGGAAGTAATAACACTTTTAAATTTTCTTCAAGTTGAGGTAGCTTAGATTTAACTTCATCAAGTTCTAATTTCAAAAGTTCAATCATTTCTTTATTGGTTTCAGTTTTTAGCATTTCTTCAGCGTTTAAGCCATCATTAATCATTTTTTGGTATTGTAAAAATGGTTCTCTAATTTTACTAGTTTGTTTCAACTGCAAATTGATTTCTTTAATTTTTCTAGCATCATTACCAATTGTTTCTAGTAAACTATTAAGTTCATCATTTTTTTGATTAATCTTGATTAATGAATCTAAAAGTTTTTTGTTGTACTCCATAAAAGTGTCCCTTAATCTAAAAATACTAGTTATTAGTAACTAGTATTTAAAGTTTTAAAATAGCAATTAGTTATAAATTATTGAAACCGTTTTTAATATTTGAATTTGTTGTTTTTTTACTTTTATCTACAACTGTTTTCTTAGCTTTAAATTGCTTTCCAGCTTCAAATTTGCTAGACATTTTTTCAGCTCTACCCTTTAAACTTACATTTGTTGTTGAACCAATGTAAAAGGGATGACAATTAGCACAAACATCTAACGATACATGTGTACCTTTAGTAGATAAAATGTTATATTTACTACCACAAGATGCACAAACATATTCACAATTGTTTAATTCAGGTTGTAATTCTTTTTGCATAATGTGTTACCAATTAATTTAAATTTTTAAAATAAAACTAAATATATATTTTATATGATAAGCAAATTATTTATTAATTTTTTCTAGATAGTAATTTTTGATTGTTTCTAAATAATTTTTAAAGTCAATTCCATTTGGATCAGCATGTACACAATCATGGAAAAAGAAATGATCATGTCAGTTAGCTTTTAAACGTTTAAAAACACTACCTAGATTGTTTAGATATTGAGCAGCAGTTCAACCAAACCCATCATCACTATAAATTTTTTGCGGGCTGCCAGTTGTTACTATAGTAATAATATTTTTATTTTCTAAATTAAATTCACCTGTTCTTCAAACTTCAGCCATGTAACGACTCATACTCCATGGTACATTGAATCAATTCATTGTGAACAACAATATAACATTGTCAAATTGTTTGATAAATTCTTGTTCATAAGGAATATCAAATGGCTGATTAGCATCAATTTTGATAGCAGTTACATTTGGCAACTCTTTCAACATATTAAAAATTTGAATAGTAAATTTTGAATCACCTGGACAAATTCTAGAGTATAGTACTAAAGTTTTTTGCATATTTTTTTATCCTTTTAAATAACTTTTATTCATTAGTGCATATTTAATTGTTTCATCATCAGCATAATCAATTGCACCATTTAATGGTAATCCAAATCCTATTCGATAAATTTTAATTGTGCAAGGTGTTAGTAAGTCAACAATCTTTTTGGCCATTAATTGTCCACTAATTGTAAAATTAGTTGCAATAATTACTTCCTTGACACAATGATGATCACTAATATAGTTGTATAAAGAAACTAAACATTTTAAATTAGCATCAGGTTGTTTAGGATTTACTTCTTCCTTTAATACAAAGTATAAACCATGATAGTTATTACTATCTTCAATTCTTTGTAAATCCTCAATTGAATTCACAACACACACTTGTGTTGTATCTCGATGAGAACTAGTGCAAATATCACATAAATCTTTAGTTGTTAAATTGTTGCATTGGTTACAATTTTTGATTTTATTATGTGCATTTTTTAAACGATTAATAAATAAATCAACATAATTGCTATCTTGTTCCAACAAAAAATATGCTCACTTAGTAGCATTTTTATAACCAACACCTGGCAATGATTTTAATGCATCAACTAGATAGTCAAACTCAATTGGTTTATGTCCCATTAAAAGAAACCTTTTGGCATTACTCCACCAGTTAAACTATTTTGCAAAGCATTCTTTTTTTGTTCAATTTCATTTCTTGCTTCATTTATAGCAACTACAACAACATCTTGTAATGTTTCAGGATCATCTTTATCAATCAAATCATTACTAATTTTTAAATTTGTAATGACACCCAATCCATTCATTTGGAAAGCAATTAAATTCTTATAATTAAAATCAAATACTTGATTATCAAATTCTTTGATTTTTTTCTGTAATTTTTGAGCTTCTTGTAACATTTTTTGAATATTCATAATTATTTATCTCCTTCACCAATAATATCTAAAATACGTTTATATTTTTCATCATCACTAATTGGTTTTAATTGTTCTAAAATCTTTAAGTTAATATCTTCATACTTTTTAGGATTTTTTAAATAATCATCCCGTCAGTTTTTAATTGTGTTTTTATCACTTGCTATTAAAACATAATCTTGATTAGGATTATCAAATAAGTTTTCCTTAATTAGTTTATAACCATCTATAGTTCAAAACCAATCATTAAATGTTTTGGCTTGATTCTTATATTCAAACAATAAAATTGCACCATGTCTGGAACTCACCAAAACCTTGATGCAATCAATTAATGATGGTAGTTTATCATCCAATTGATGATTAGTTTTTAGTTCATTAAGTTTATTATTAAGATTGTTTTTTAACTCATTATCCTCATTACTAATGATTTGGTTAAACCAATTTTTACAATCATCATTTGTAACTTGTTCATTATTGGCAGCAATAGTAGTTTTAACATATTCATTAGTTACTGTTTTTGTGGTAAAAGCACTGAGCGGATCAACTATTGATTTGGTTTGTGTTTCATCTTTAATTACACTACTAACAATGCTATTATTGGTAATTAAGCTAGTTAAGACTAAATTCTTAAAGTAGAATTCACCATTACCAAAGAGTTTAATTTTTTCATATACTTTATTGAATAGTTCCAATAGTTTATAAAGTGATTCAAGTGAAAGATTAATTTTTTGAACATCACTTAAAGACAAATATTTTAATAGATTGAAATTATGAGTTTTTTCATAAATAATTTTGTCAATGACAAGATCAATTAAATCTTTAGCTAAATTTAAATAGTTACTTGTCATTGAACTAATTTGATTTAGTAATAATTCCAATTTTTGATTATCAAAAATATCATTGACAAAATTCAATTTAAAATCCAATGATAATAAGCCAAAGACTTCATTAATATGGCCTATTGTAATTTCACCATTACTATAATTATTGATTTGATCTAGAATAGACAAACAATCCCTTGCAGAACCATCACTTAATTGAGCAATTTTAATCTTGGCATCGTTAGCAATTAAAATATTTTCTTTATTGCAAACATCTGTAATTAATTGAATTAGTGTATCAAGATTCAACTGGTAAAAATCAAACCTTTGGCAACGACTAATAATTGTCATTGGAATTTTATTAACTTCAGTTGTAGCAAAAATAAAACAAACATGTGCCGGCGGTTCTTCAATTGTTTTTAACAATGCATTCCATGCACTATTACTTAACATATGAGCTTCATCAATAATATAAACTTTTTTACTTAATTGAGTTGGTAAATAATTAACTGTTTCAATTAATTTTCTTATTTCATCTACACCACTATTGGATGCTGCATCGATTTCATAAATATCAGTTAAGTTATTTTGCAAGGTGATTAAACAATTTTGACACTTATTACAACAATCGCCATTATTTGGAGATAAGCAATTTAATGTTCTTGCAAAAATTCTTGCAATTGATGTTTTACCTGAACCTCTGGTACCAGAGAAAATATAGGCATGATAAAGATTATTATTTATGATTTCATGTTTTAATGTTTTGACAACAAAATCTTGAGCAAGAACTTGAGCAAAACAATGGGGGCGGTATTTACGATATAAAGCAATTTTTGACATGCTTAAATTATAACAATTTACAATATTGCAAAATGCTATAATTTTGGTATATAAAATTTGCTTAATTATGAATTTAAATAATGATAAAAAAATAATTTTTCTAGGCGGGGACCATGCCTCATATGAAACTAGAGAAAAATTACAAAAACATTTATATCAACAAGGGTTTCAAGTCTTTGATGAAGGTTCATATGACAATAAACCAGCTAATTATGCACAGTATGCTTTAAAAGTTGCTAAAAAGGTGCAAAAAAATAAGAATAGTATTGGAATTGTAGCGTGTGGCTCAGGAATAGGTGTTAACATTGCTGCTAATAAGGCTAGGGGGGTTAGGTCTGCTCTAGTTTATTCTAAAAGAACTGCAGAATTTGCGGCAAAACATAAATACAATACTATCGCATTGGGTTCAAGATTTTTTTCATATAAAAGTATCCAAAAATTTGTTGACACTTTTTTGGGAATTGAAAATAATGAAGAAATTGATGATGTAAGTTATCAATATTTAGATATTGTTAAAGAAGAAAAGTAAACATTTATTTTTTAATTTGAATAGTTTTATAAATAATGTCAAAGTAGTGTATGATCTCTCTCCGCCCTACCTTCTTTAGACCTATCTCAAACTAAACTTACCCAAATCCAAGCCTCCACCTTCAACGGGGCGGATAAACTAGCAACTGTGAAGTTACCAAGTAGTGTGACTTCAATTGGTCAAAACGCCTTCAAAAACACAACGGCGTTAAAGACGTTGACGCAAGCTGAACCTGAAAGTGCAGAAGTCGCAAGAACGGGGACAAACCAGTTAGCCAGTACGTTAACTTCAATTGGTGACAACGCCTTTGAAGCCACAGGGCTAGAGAGTATTGATTTGTCAGCAACGGGGGTGACAAGCTTAAGCAACTATGTTTTTAATAATGCAACTAGCTTAAGTAGTGTGACTTTACCAACCGGCTTAACCACCATTGCTGCTGGTTCATTTGCCAACACGACAGCCTTAAAGTCAATTAGTATTCCAAGTAGTGTCACAACGATTAACGCGGGGAATGCTACTGTCCTAGGGGCGTTTGAAGGCAGTGGGTTAGAAAGTGTGGATTTGTCAAAGACACAAGTGACAAATCAATGAAATAACTTTAATGGTGTTCACGGTACTTTCGCTAGTTGTCCGGAATTAACCACCGTCACTTTACCAGCGGGGCTACAAACCATCCCAAGTTATGCGTTCTACAAGAGTCCAAAGTTGAAGACTGTGAGTTTTAAAGCAACAGCAAGTACTCCTGAAGCCCAAAGAAGCACTAGAGCAGCAACGACAGGAACACTGGATTTCAACGGGGCAAGTAGCTTGACGACAATTAACGCCAATGCATTTGCAGGATCAGCAGTGACAAGTATTGATTTAAATGGGGCTACAGCCTTCACTACCATCAGTAACTCTGCCTTCCAAGGCATGAATGAACTGACAACGGTGAAGTTGCCAAGTACAGTCACAACGATTAACGCCAACGCCTTTGCAAATAATGCGAAGTTGCAAACATTAACGCAAGCTAATCCGGCAGAAGCTAGTGACTCTGTAGCCAGAGAAGGTGAAGCAACTACTGAAACTGTCGGCACCGCCATCTTTGG
>JBNMHK010000011.1:0-18133 GCA_050872725.1 Ureaplasma sp. | reverse complement strand
TTTCGACCATCAGCTTACCAAGTAGTGTGAGCTACATTGGGACCTCAGCATTCGAAAACTGTAGCAAACTTAACGCCATCAACTTAAACAACGTTAGCTACATTGGTAACAGTGCGTTTAAGAATGCGTTCAGTGACATTCTGGCTAGTAGCGTGGAAGTGAATGCGGATAAAGTGAATTATGTGGGAACCAATGCGTTTGAAAGCACATCTGGTTTAAAAACAGTGAACTTCAGTCGCAACAGTGTGCTCCAAACTGTGTCGAACAGTGCGTTCTTGAACAGTGGGATTACGAGTATTGATTTGAGTCAAGCGAAGAACTTGTTGAAGATCAATGACCAGGCGTTCAAGGGGTGTAGTAGCTTAGTGGAAGTGAAGGTGCCGAAGAGTTTTAAAGAATTTAGTACAACAACAACAACAAGTGGAAGTAATGCAACCACCACCTCAACCATCTTCCAAAATTGCACTTCCCTAACCACCATCGACCTATCTTCCACTCAACTAACGACGCTACCACAAAACTTATTCCAAGGCTGTACAAGCTTAGCCAACGTCAAACTGCCAAGTAGTTTGACAAGTATTGGGGATAGTGTGTTCCAGAATACGGCGCTAGTGGATTTAGACTTGAGTGGGACGCAAGTGAATAATATTGGCAACTATGCTTTCTTGGGGACAAGTAGCTTGAACACCGTCAAGATGCCAAGTACGTTGACAACGCTTGGTACTGGTGTGTTTGGAAGAGGAAATGCAATCAACTGTGGGATTAGAACTTTAGGGGAGCGTAAAAAATGTGTAGGTAGTCAGAAATGACTACTTTTTTAAATACAAATTATTCCAAAAGGAATTAAAAATGAAAAAGTGATCAAAAATTAAGTGTTGTAAATTCATCGATAGTGTCGAGAAAAATTATAGTTGTTTTGTTGATCTCAAACAATACAGAGACATGATAAATGCTTTCAAAATTCACGACATGCAATTCGATGAAAAAAATGAATATATAGATGCAACACTAATTGATTTAGATCAGCAATTATTAAAATTTGCTTTACCAATTTATAAATGTCCTCCTTCTGTTAAATTAAACAACACATTACAATGCCTAAGGGGAGTAAGGAAATTACCAACATGAAAGTTGGAAATGCAACAAATGATTATTAATTCTAGTAAGAAAGGAGGTTAGTAACTGTAAATACTAATCAAAAAAACAAAAATACAATTAAAAACTCAACCACCATTACTAGTAATTGAGTTAATAATGCTACTATTAGCAAAAAAAGTGACATTTCTAATAGTAACACAAAAAATAAAAAATTATTAAAGAAAGTGACTATTAGAATGAAAAACAAGCAAAAATACCTGTTTCAACTAGAACAAAAAATAATTGGTTTTATCCAGAAATCAAGATTTTTTAAACAGATTATTGCTAATCCATGCAAGGGATATAAAGAATTTATTCTAGTCACTTGGTTCAAAAACCAAGCTAACAGGTTTTATTCAACAAAAAAAGTAGCTTATAGTCTACCAAGCCTGAGAACATTGCTAAAAGCCATTAAAAGGGCAGAAAACATAGATATTTCACATGAATGAATAAATCAGGTGCTACATAAATATGAAAACAAGCTTTGAAAAATTCAGCCAGAAAATAAATTTAGAACAAGATCATTATTTCTGATCGGTGCGCAATCGTCATTTGTTGATTTCAAAACTTCAGAACTATTTATTTTTAAGACTAAAAAATACGCGCAATTACTTGACCCTCAAACTAGGTCTAAAAATTTAGTTGATGACATTTGAGGCGATCAACATCCATAATTAACTTTTCTTAAAACTTTTATATCAATCGTCATCAACTTAATTAAATTCATTTTCTTATTTATAAACTATATTTACAAAGTAAATATAGGGTTTTAGCTTTTAATAAACACATAAATCAGTCGTCAATGGCTGATTTTTTTATTTAAATCACTTTAATACTTGACAACTTTAACCTAATAGTTGACAACTTTAATTCAATACTTGACAAGAATAAAAGACACTTGACAACAATAATTGTTGAAATCTATTTGTTGAATTTATTTATTTAATTTATTTAAATTCTCTTAATGAACTTGATCTAAATTAATTTAAAGTTCAATGATTAATGATTATTATTTACAGAAAAAAAGACTATAATAATAGTGTATTTTTGTTTTTTAATTAGTTTTTACTTGAATTTTTTTTATGTTAAAGAAAAATTTAAGCATTTTATTCATAAATTCAGTAGTTACACTTGGATTGGCTACATCTTTACCTTTGTCATTGGCTGGTGGTAATAGTCATCAGTCTGACAATATTAGTACAGATAATTACAGTAGCAACTTAGCTAGATCAGGAGCTGGTATCACTAACAATGATATTAGTAATGATTTTAGAAGTTTTGCTAATAAAAATAACTTTCAATTATTCAACACTAATAACCTGGATTTAAACTATCAAAATTTACCTATCGGAACATCTAATAATTCTTTAGAATTTCGGGCACAGGTACAATACTTTCAAGACTTTAAGGATAGTAATTATTGGGTTTCTAATAATTTAAACCATGTTGACTCTAACATTCCTTTGTTGAGTTTTGCCAACACTGGTAACATGAATTATGAAAATAAATTTCAAAATTTAATTGATAAGACAATTGGTAGTGTTTGGTCTATAGACGACAATAGTATGCCAAGACCTCGAAAATATCCCTTTTCCCAAGGAATTTTTACAATACCAAAGAGCTCTATGCTTGCAACACACATAAGTGGTATGAAGGGTGATTATGCAAGCGAGTTAGAAAACACAAAACAATTATTTGGTCCATCACAAAATAATAATGAATCTAGAAAATGAAATTACTACTCATTATTACCTCATGCTGACATGTACGATACCAATGGAACAGATTGAGATTCGAACCCTGTGGGAAGAGGTAATAAAACTGATTTAAAAAATAAAATAGTAAATAAGTTACAAACCAGTAGTTTAAAACTTAACAACAATAGTTTTAAATATGCTAATCTTGCTTATGAAGTCCCAGAGATTAATGAAGAGGTTGGTAAAATAGAAGGTGCATGTTGGCAAGAAGCACATTTCAGGTTGTTTGACAATTCATTACCAAATTTTCAAACTGGCACAGTTAGAAATAGAAATTTAAACGATTGATATGAAAATAACTATACTGATTACACTCACGACAATCCAATTAAAAGAGATGCTTTAGGGAAATTCAATACTGTCAATAAAGTAGAAAATATCTATGTGGATTTTTCTAAGTTATTGAAAATTGATGATAACTTAACCACAGCATACGCAACAAGCACTAATGATGCTTGAACAACTTCTAATCCACCAAAACTAGTTTTCGGTTGAAACACTGAATTATTTGGGGCGCTAAAAGAAGTTAGCTTGTTAGCTCAATGAGTAAAGAGTTTTTATAATCATTGAAGTCAAATAAGTAATTATTCACCTGTATTAAAAGCTAATTTTGAACGTCTAATAAATGATATTTACAATGAACGTATTAGTAATGTCGGTGTCACTAACTACATTCAAAAAGTGAGAAGTTCAAATGGGGTTAATAATACTTACAATTCGGCTTCAACTAAAGCTGAGTATTCACAAGTGTTAAGTAATAATAATTGGACTTTACACACCCAAGATCATAGTGTTAACAATTGAGGATTAACAAACATTGTTAATGATTTGCAAAAACAAGCATTCGTATATGATTATGTTTTGCCACAAGTTTTTAAAAATGACATTTATGCACATTATCAAATTCAAGGTAGCTCAGAATGGGTAAGTAATGAGTTGAATACCAAAATTTATGATGGGTCAACAAAAACTTTTAAAGCACTTAGCATGATTGATTATGGAGTAGCTAAAAAAACTTACAACAATGATGTAAGTATGTTTTTAAAAAACTTCTACATGAAGGATGTTAATACTGGTGCAATTATTGCTGGTACAAATAATGTTAACAACAATACAACATTAAGTGCTTGAAATATTGCTAATGTTTCAGGTAGCAATACTAGAACTAGAAGTAGTTATGATGGTAATAATGCAGCTTTAAAAGTGACTTGAAAATGAAATCCAGGGTTAAACATTGTTAGTAGTGTTGCAACTAACACTAAAACAAGAGCGTTAGATAGTCCTTGGTATTTTCTACACCAAGCCTTTGAATATGAATCATATCCAATTGAAAAAACAAGTTGAAATGATTTGACTAAAAAATTATTGAAATTACCAACATCAGATAGTGGAAGTTCAGTCATTAATGTAATAAATAGTTATTATCCAGCTGACATAAGTAATTCTTCTACTTCATGATCTAGTTACCCTGAGTTAGTTAAATCAAGTGAATTAGCTAATAAATTTAGTTGGATAAGCATGAATGCTTCTGCAAAAAAGGAGTACACAAAACAATACTACGACGCTAGATGTGAACTAGACAATTTAGGTTACATTTATTTAAATGTGGAATCATTAATCCCTCTAAACTATTATCTTTCTGATGCTGAATACAAACGTTTGCAACAAGATAATACATTTATTACTAATGGCAAATCATCAAATGGTTTCTATAAATATTTTGTCAAATACTCATTTAAAACTAAACCATTAAAACTAGCTGATTTAGCTAAATATGTAACAATTTCATTTAGTTCATCTAATCAAGCTGATCCAACTAGTAAGTATGCTAATAAAGCTTTAACTATTAGTTTTAATACTAAACGAATGCAAGATGACTTAGCTGGATTAATGAGTGTTAACCAAGAATATTTCACTCTAAACCAAAACCAATTACATGAATTCTTTGATGTGACTTATGATGAGTTATGAACTGAAGTCTTAAATTTAGTTAAAGAACAAACTCAAAATACGGATTGACATTTAAATACTGAATCATTTAGATTTGTTAATGAAAATCATGTTAACACAAGTAATGTCATGAACAACTGGTTTTACACAAACCAATGATCATTTACTACTAATGCCGATACAACATTTAGTAGTTTAGTGTTTAAAGCTAAAATCACTACTAAATACAAACCAATGGATTTTAATTTAGCTAATACTATAACTTTGAATCAAGGTGATACTACAATTAGTGAATTTGGGGCTGTTAATGACCAATTAACTGCTACACAAGCATTAACTACTCAAATCAATGATTTAAGAATTAAATACAATGATTCTTTAACAGCTTTAAAACAATTACCATTGCAAATCGGTAAAACTAAGTTAGAAATTCGTGCAATGTTTGAAGCTGAACTAAATAAATCAGAAACACTTAAAGTACAATTTGACACAATTACAGAAATGTATGACAACAAAATTAATGAAGTTATTAACACGATTAAAACAAATTATGAAATTTATCGCAAAAATAACCATTACACTTCCAATGGTTTTGTGTCTAGTACATTAACTAAAACCTTTGACTATGAAAAAGAGTTGTTACAGTTAAAAACTCTTTATGAACAACAAAATGTTTCTTTAAACAATTTGTTAACCGATGATGCTTTAAAAGCTGAATTAAAAACAAAAGCCCAAGCATTAACTACAACTGTACAAACTACAATTAACACTTTAAATACTCAACTAAGTAACTATAAACAACAATTAGCTGTGTTACAAAGTCAAAACACAAGTTTAAATAATTACGCTAGTCAACTAACTAATTTGACAAGTAACCAAAATATTACAGTTAATCTAGCAGTGGGTAATAATGCTAAATTGGCTATTGATACTAGTTCTAGTGACTTAAGTAATTATTGAGTGATTGAAACTAATCAAACATACCAAGAATTAATCAATAAAACTGATTTCATTAACAAAATTAATGACTTGATTAATTCTACAATTGAACCGATTATTGGGTTTAGAATCACTGTTGATGAAGCAATGTTTAAATTACAAAACAATGTTAGTAACCATGAACTAACTGGTTTTCAGTTTAGTAATTTTAATAAAACTATTAATGCAAAAGTTGTGTATTCAACTAGCAATGGTGTGGTTACTAAATGACAGTTGGTCTTAGATTTACAAACTATTTCATCAGCGAATGCAAGACTGGCTGATAATTCAGTTGCAGGTGTTAAACAAACCTTAAACCAAATTAAGAATTTGACAGTGACAAATCATGATGACATTACTAATTTAGTGAGTGATATCAATACGCAAACCACTAATTTAAGTGAGGCAACAAACTATGTGAGTGAAATGGGTAATGTAGATTTACCTAACATTTTTGGTACGAGTGATCAAGCTGCTAAACTTGACAAATTAATTAGTGACTATCAACCACTAACTTATTCTAAAACAAAATTAAATGATGGATTTATTGGGACAGTAATTGGTGGTTCAATTGCAGGAATTTTAGTAATTGTCGCAACAGTTATTTTCTTATTAAGCTTAAGAAACAAAAAAACTGTGGCTTTCACTGATGAAGAAAAAGCAGAAATTCAAAAAGCCGTGGATGAATTCAACGGTAAGAAATAAAAAATAATTTTTTAACTTTAAGGAAAAATAATTATGGCTAATGATGGCATTAGAAATCTTGGCATGATTTTACTACAAGCCTTTCAAAAACTACCGGGCTTTAACGAAATGTTTGGTAATAGTCAAACACTATCAACTTTACAATTATTGTGTGGGATTTTAACCATTGTGTTTTTCGTTGTGGGTGTGTGTTTAGTAATTATTGGAATTGTGAAATTTAGCTTAAAGAAAATTGAATCTGAACGCAATGCTAGTCGTGACAGTAAGAGTGCACTGAACTATTTAATTGGTGGAACAGTGGGAGGTGCAGTTTTAATTTTATTACCATCAATTCTATTGATTGTAGGTTCAATTTTTGGTTCAATTGCAGGTAGTTAAAATTTATGTCAGTCATAACATTCATTGCTCAATGAACACTAATTCTTCAATTGTTATGAATTAGTTGTGTATTGATTCCTTTCACACTGCTTGCAATCATCTTTTTCGTTCTAAATTGGTTAATTTTAGACCCATTTACCAATTTTCTTATTACTGGATCATTTAACACTACTATCATGACTAGTCAGATCACCTGGCAAAGTCCAATTGTAATAATTACAATTATTGGTTTGATCTTAGCTTTTATTGCTTTGATTGTCTTTATCATTAATTATTTTGCAAAAAATTCATCTAATTTGCAAGTAATCCACATTCCTCGGCAATTATTGTTAATTTTTGGGTTTATTGGTTTAATTATTGTTATTCCATTCGGATTTATTTTAATGTCAGTGTTCAGCAAGTTTATCACTTCTATTACTTTGACATTATTTACAAAAACTCAAACAATGCAAATCGTTGATTTAGAGAATTTAAAGACTGTTCTACAAAACTTATTAGCTTTTAGCACGAATAAACAAATTGATTTAACAGTTTGAAATGATGCTTGAGCAACAATAACTGATGCTAATCAATTAGCTATTAAAAATGAACTTTATAATTCTTACACAGCACTAATTAATGCAATAAATGGATTAAATATTAATAATTTAGCTCAAGAGCTATTAAACAACACAAATAACTTAACTAAGATACAAGCAATACTAAAAGCTTATCCTAACTTAACTGAAGAGTTAACTAACCTTATAAATTTAGCTAATAACTTTAAAGCTCAGCTAATTAATTTAAATAGCTTGAGTTTAGCACCAGAAACATTGAATCAAATTAAGTTAAATTTTGGTACCTTAAATGACTTAACTAATATTCAATCTTTTACAAATAATGTTTCTGATTTATTAAAAATTCAAGTTATGGTGGTTCATCTAAATTTAAATTCAACTGGTGAAATTGTTCAAACTAACAATCTAGCATTTATGTTGTATTATGCAGCAACTGGATTATATGTAAATAGCATTGAAGGGATTATTGGTAACTTTACTTTTATCTCGGGATTATTTCAAGCTAATGGAATTTTTGAATTGGCGAAATCAATTTTCTTGTCAGGAATAATTGCTGTTGGGATTGCTAAAGGAATTAGCACATTAGTGTCAATGCTAATTTATCGTTGATTTGCTTTATTATCAGGTATTCCAACAGGCTATATTGCAGCTGCTCGGATTACAAATGACACTGGTCAAATTCTTAAAATCTGGTTTAGAGAAATCTTAACTTCAGCATTAGCTTTATTTGTTATTACTTTAAATTTACAAATCATGTACTTTTTAATTAATGCTATTCAAATTGCATTATTAAATAATTCAATTCAAATCGACGGAATTAGTAATGTTAATTTAGGAATCATGCAAGTTAATGTTGTTGAAATTACTTTTGCACTATTAATTGTTATTTTAGTTTATGTTAACAATGGTTTCATTAGTAAAACTTTAGAAACATTCAATGCTTCTGTAACATTTAAAGACAAAGCGGCACCGCAAATTGTGAATGAATTCAATAACTTTAAAAAACAAGTTGAGGCTAAAAACAGAACTATTAGCAAAATTGATGAAAAACGATCAAAACGTAATAAAGACATGAAAAATGGTTTTAAATCAACTTTCGCCAAAATGAAATTTAAGGAGTAGTCATGGAAAAGAAAATTGTTAATATTACTAATTCCATTTGGTCAAAAAAGATTTATAGAAAAATCACAATTGGCCAAGCAATTGCTATTAGCTCTTCCATTTTGATTACATTAATAACAACTATTTTGCTAGCTATATATACCAGTCTAATTTGAACATTAGCAGTTAGCTTGTTTTTGATCATTCTCATTTGCATAATGAATGTTAAACAATGTTGAGCTTTAAAAATTTTTTGGTTTTACTTAAAATGGTTATTTTCTTGAAAAACTAAAAGAACTAAACAAATCAAGAGCAGTAATGGCATTATTAAAACAAAAACAAAGCAATTTGTTTTGTTTGAAGTCACTTGCTGTCAACAAGTTGGCAATTATGAAGACATTGCAGCAAAAATTCATGATGTTGTCACTAAAATTAGCAAGTTCAGTAATTGAAGCATTATTAATACTCAATTACCTTTTGATGATTTAAAAGAAAATTCAATTTGAGTACAAACTCAAAAAGAAGCTTATTTAAATAAACATTCTATTCATGATGATGATCCGGTGTTAAAAAACATTATCACTAATGAGTTGTTAATGAATAAATTTTCATCAGGTGAGTACAATAAAAATACTTTTTTATTTTGTTTAGAAACAGATATTCACACCAGAATAGACTTAATCTTGCAAGATGTGCAAAGAGTGAATAAAGAGCTTAGTTATCAATCGTTCGCATTGCAATTGTTGAATGATGAAATTATGGAATCAGTGAAACAAAACTTGTTTTTGTTTAACAAAAAGATTAAGAATAAGAGTAATCACATATTAGCAAGTGATGAACACAACAATAAGCAATATTACCATTTTTTTAAGATTAAAAATTTGCCAAGTTTCGTTGATGAAGGATATTTAGATTTCTTAAACCAAATTGATTTAAAAAATGCTATTCTCAATTTTTCTATCAATACTTACAGTTTTGATAATTTCAAAAAAGAAACTAAAATTTGAGAAAATGCTATTAAAAATCTAGAATTTGAAGTTGATCGGGCAATTAAGTATCGTGACAAAGTTCAATCAGAAACAAATTTAGAAAATATTTTAAGTATCAACGCTGATCTAATTGCAAATGCTGATACAACACAAAAATTTGAAATAATTTGCTGTATTATTGCCAACACTAAACAAGATTTAATCAAAGCAAGTTACCGTGCTAAAGAAATTATTAGAAAAGCAAATCAATTTGAATTAGCTATTTCACAATTTCAACAACTAAAACTGTTCTATAGTTTTCAAAGAAATATTTTAGAAAGCAACAGTTTTAAGAATCGGGTACTAAACATCTTGCCTAATAATTTAATTGCTTTTAGTTATCCGTTCTTGGTAGGAAACAACTATTTAAATCATGGCTGATATACTGGACAATTATTTAATGGTAACCCTATATTTTTAAACTTAAATGAAGGTATTAAACATAACAACAGTAGTTTAATCATTGGCAAAACTGGATCAGGTAAATCAACTTTCATTAATTTCTTAATTAAGAATAATATGAGTAGTAATGGGGTTAAAACAATATTGTTTGACCCGAAAGGCGAATACACTCTTAATCCTGAAGTCTTAAAGATGCATCCAAAAATCATTAGTTTAAATGATGATAAAGCATTATGTTTAAACCCTTTTGAATTATCAAAAACAGATAGTGATGCCGATAAGATTAATTTCATGCTAAATTTTTTCAAAATTTGGTTCAATGACTTGTGGAATGATGTTTTAAAAAATCATTTAATAAATACCTTAAAGCTATGTTTACAAGATGGAAAATGAAATTTTGTTGATTTTTATAACAAATTAAGAGATAAATTACCAAATGATTATGAAAACAGAAAAACAATCTTAGATATTGTTAAGAAATTGTTACCAACTGGTATTTTTGGTTATTTTGCTAAAACAACTAAAATTGATCTTGATGATAAGCTAGTCATTTTTGATTTGAATGAAATCTTGATTAATTTTAATGACCTGAACAAAATCAAGTTAATGTTAATTTTTAAATATCTCAAATCATTTATTTATAACAAGTCAAAGCTAACTCAAAATAATGAAAAAATCCAAATCATTGTTGATGAATTTCCAGCAATCGCTAATCCAACTGTGCCATTTGTAACAACAGAGTTCGTAAGCTTAATCAGATTAATTAGAAGTTATGATGCAAGTTTAATTTTAGCAATGCAAGACGTTGTGCGTTTAACCACAGGTGATGTAAACTCTAATGAGTCTTTAAAGTCAATTGCGAATAATGTGGAACACAAATTCTTAATGCAAATGAACTCAGAACAACTTAAAATTATGCAAGATATTTGAGGTGACAGTGTTGAGCTAAGTGATGAAGAAGAACTACAAATCACTACTAAATTTAGTTATGGAGATATTTTATACATAAACAAGGCTAATAGATTTTATTTTAATGCTACTGACCCGAACTCACCATGAACATTATTTAGTCAAACAGAAATTGATGAGTATTTTCATAATCAAATTACTAAATCATCTGATAAACCAATTACTAAAACAGTAGATAAACCAACTAAACCAAGAAAGAAGACTAAATCATGTCAACAACAATAATTATCATTATTGCAACTTTATTGGGTGTTGGACTATTAATAACTGCATTAATTTTTAAAATTTATAGTTTTAAAACTAAACAGACACCAACTTCAGATCAACAAATTTTAAAAGATAAGCTATTTTTTAAAAAATTTAAACCTATCCAATTTAAGGATTGAAACAAAAATGATAGTGGCATTGTTGTTGCAAGTGGCATAAAAAGAGGATCAAAAATTAATAATAATTTTGTCATTCAAAATTTACATAACAGTAGTTCTAAGCTTAAAAAGATTAATTACAAATCTTTAGCAATTTGTAAAACAGATAAGAAATCTAGTATTTGTATTGCACCACCTGGTTCAGGTAAAACTCAAACATTACTTCTGCCAACAATTCTTTATTTAGTGAATTGTGAAGAAAAGCCAAATTTAATTATTACTGATCCAAAACCAGAAATCTATGAAAATGTCAATTTTGAATTAATCAAAAATGGGTACAACATTATCAATCTTTCAACTCTTGAGCTAATTGATCAAGATGGTAAGCTAATTACTGATTTCTATAATCCATTAGATTTAATTAAAAAATATCATCAAGAGTTAATGACTGCTAATGATGAGTACAGAAAACATGATCTGTTTAGCAAGATTCAAGATGAAATTAATAATCTAACTGGTTATTTTCAAATTGATGACAAACGAGATTACTGAAAAGATAATGCAATAGGTATGTTGCAATTCTTAATTGCTTGATTTTTATACCAAGTAGAAATGGGTAATTTAACTTCTGAACAAGTTAATTTTTACAATCTTAAAACTAATTTAGATACTCTAACTTATCCAAAATTAATGACTTGGGTTAAAGAGAGTAAAACTAAATCTGAACTATTTAGCATTAAAAATTTATGCTCGCGTTATTTAAAGTGAGCTAGTGAAAGAGCTGAAAATGTTAATTCGTTTATGACTAATTGTGCTGGGTTATTAGATATTTTTAATCAAATGTATTTTGGGATTTTAACTTCTAAAACTACATTTGATTTAGATGCAATAATTCAATCTAATAAACCATTTGTAATTTTTTTAACAATTAATACAAGTAGCCAAGCTAGTATTCAAGAAAAAATGTTGTTAAAAATTTGGTTGTCATTGATCTGTAAAAAAATTGATTATTATAAGCGTGTAGATCAAGCTTTTAAAAATAGAAGTATTTGGTGGCTTTTGGATGAAGCTGGTAACTTACCAAAGCTAGAATTCTTAAAATCAATAATTGCTTTTGGTAGAGGTCGTAATGAATTTGCTTTACCAATTTTTCAATCTGAAACTCAGATGAAAAATATTTATGATGACGAACTAATTGATTCATGCGAGTACAAAATCTTGTTCGCATCAGATAATGATAAATTTGCTAATAAAATATCTACTGTTGCTGGGACTTACAAAACCCAAGATGATGCTAACCGTACCACCACGACCAAAAACTTGGAACTAGAAAACATTGTTAATATTCCAAGTGGATTTTTAGGATTATCATTAATTAAGCGTTTTAGAGATGACAAGAATTTTTACATTGCACCTGTAACATACTGATATATGCTTCAAGGTGTGGGTTTAAGTAAAAAATTTAAGCTTAAAAGCAATGATAAATACTTATTAACGAATTACACTAAAATTCTTGATGATGGTGTTAATAATAATGTTAATAATTCTAATCCTCAACCATCTAAAAAACAATGAAAATTTAGTTGATTGAAGATTAATGAAGATCAACTAAATCAAGATAATAAATCTAGATGTCTGCAATTAATGAATAACATTGTGAATCATCTGAATTACTTTAAGTATCATCAAGATTTAAATCCAACCAAAATTCAAGCTATTCAAGATAACTTTGCTAGTTTACAAGCTTTAACTCAAAATCAATTAACAGATAGCTTAATTGCTGAATTTCTGACAGCAAGTCAAGCAAACCAAAATATTATGTTTGAAAAGGATAATAAAGATAATGAAAACAAAGCACAAAATTAATAACATTTGGTTGTACATCATGATCATCATGATTTTTAGTTTAGTTACTATGATTATTGTTAGTAGTACTGTAGCTAATTTTAGAGCTGTTTGAACTTTTTGGTCTTGATATTTATTTTTAGCTGTTTTTATTGGTATATTAGTTTTTGTCATCATTATGTTTATTAGACACATGAAAAAAGTTAAGCTAGACAATAAGATAGAAGATAAACAGTCATTTAAATAAAAAAAAGACCCTTAAAAGGGCCTTAAAACAAATTTGTAGCTAAATTTATTTTACAATATTAAGCGGTATATAAAACAAATTTGTAGCAAAAATTGTCTTATATACCGTATTTATTAATTTATTTATTTGGTATATAAGACAAATATGCATAGTGTGTTTGTCTTTTTTGCCATGTTCATGATAAAGAAGGTAAATCAGTATGCAAGAAGTGAATATTAAAAGTCTTCACTATGATAGAAACAATAGAACATTAGCAATTAGTGGTTGAATTCAAGGTGAAGATGGTGCTATTTATCAGTTTGATAATTTACTATCACTTGATGATAGAACAAATCTAGTTTATCAACTTGGTGAAGTTTATACTAAAGTGTTGCTTGACAAGATAGAGTATTTTAAATCACCAATTGAAGGCAATAGAGTTTATGGCGAAACAATAATTCAATATGAACTAAAAGGAACATATTAGCATTGGCTGGCTATAATAAAGTTGATTTCTGAGAATTAGTAGAACTAACTAATTAGCTAAACCGTTTCATCAATAAAACTAATAAAAAACTAGCTTGTTTAAAGAGCTAGTTTTTTTATAAGAATGATACCAAACCAAACCTAAACAATAAGCTAAATGATAAACAATTATTTAAATAAAAAAAGACCCTAAAAGGGCCTTAAAACAAGTTTGTAGGTATTTTTATTTTACAATATTAACTGGTATATAAAACAAGTTTGTAGGAAAAATTGTCTTGTATACCATATTTATTTAAATTTATTTATTTGGTATATAAGACAAATATGCATTGTATGTTTGTCTTTTTTGCTATATACCAAGACAGGAAGACAAATATTATGCAACAATTTAAAATTAATTCATTTAGTTCTTATTTAGAGGCTAAAAAGCAAAAAGAAAGCTTAATTGAAGCTATTAATAAAGATTTTATTAAGCAATCTAATATTGCAACAGTCGCAATAGCTAAAGATATTATTAATAATGTAATTATTGATAAATTAAATAAGCTAATTGATCAAGCTAAAAATGAAGATGTCATAAGATTAACTGCTAATAAAAATAATGAGTTAAAAAAATGTGATGATTTATTAAAGAATTTAGTTTGTGAAAAAGAATCTATTCTTTCAATTGTTACAAGTAATTTAAAACAAAAGAAACGGGTTCACAAGCTATCTAAAGCTAAATCAGATGCAATTAGTGATGTTAAATATGTCGCTTACATCGGTGGAACTACTGAGTATCAAGAAGTTCTTACACAAGATGATGATATTAATTTAGCTATTCGTTTTCTTGAAATTGAAGATGAATTAGATAAAATTCAAGAAGATATTAAGAAAACAACTGATGATTTTAACAACAGTATTAAAAATCTAAATATTAACTACATTGAAAATGATTTTAGCTTAGAGTTTGAAATATTAGAACAAAACTCTAAATTCACTCATTTAATGACAATTGAGGATTTAGATCCAGAATTAAATTATTTGCTATATGGTCAAGAAGATGATTATGATCAATATAAAGAAAGTTTAGTTAAAATTCAAGCTCTAAATAAAGAATTACAGGAATTAAATAAAAACATTTAGTCCTGACACGATAAAACAATAAAAAACTAGCTCTCTAAAAAAGCTGGTTTTTTTTGTTTATTACAACCTTAACAAACCTTCACGTTCCAGCTTTTTTAATTCTTCTTCACGTTCAACATCGGCAACATTTCTTTGTTTATAAAAAGATTGGGTTAATTCTTCAGTTTCGGAAATATTGTAACTTAAGCCTAAACTTTTTTTCTTTTTTGGGGCATTATCACTATCATAAAAATTTGGCATTACATTTTCTTTAACAGCAGCTTTCTTGTAATTTTGCGCTACTAAATACTCAGTTGCAGCTAACAAAGCCTGGTTAGTTTGATTCATTAAATTTAAATCATTGCTATTTGTTAGTTGTGTTGAGCTTGTGAGTTGCTGTTTTAAGGTTTTGTCATGAGAAATTAAATGGTCAAAGTCTAATTGTTGAGCTTTTTGCATGAATATTTCATTGTTTAAAACATTAGTTTGACTTTGGGCTTTAAATAAACCAAGACTATTAATTAATTCATTTTCAATTGGCTTAAGCTCAGGACATAATACAGAAATATTAGTTAATAAGCTGTTTTGAACATCTTGTAGCTGGTTAGGTTGAATGATTTCCATATTCAATTCATCATGCTTTAAAGAATTTTGAATTAGGTTTTGAACATACTTATTATCATTAATAACACTTAGATCTAATTCAAACTTTTGCTTTTCAGTAGTTTTTTGATTGTCTTTTAGAGCTAATTCATGTTCTAATTTTTGTTGCTTAGCAATTTGGATAGCTAAAGATTGTTTTCAACAGTATAAAGATACATCATCAATTTTCTTACGATTGGCAATATCATTTTGATTATCAATGGATAAATTTAAATCCTTTAATTGTTCTTTAGCTATTCTAAAGGATATTTCTTTATCAATTCTTCAATTTAAAGATTCAAAATTATCTTTTAATAAACCTTTTGTCTTAGTAACATTAACATCTCAATTTTTGATGTTGTTTTTCAATTTGTATAATTGAATGTCATAAATATCTGGATATAGTTTCTTTAAATCAATCCGGTTGATTAAAGCTCAATCTTGGGTTAAACGTTGAGATTTGATTTGGTGAGAAAAAATTTCATTAACACTAACTTTTAAACCATTAACTTTAGCTAGCTTGATTTTTTCATTGTTTAGAATTCTTAATAAATCTGATTGATTTATATTACAAGTAACTACTTCACGATTTAATTTTTTGAGGTGCATTTTTCTTAAATTAGAGACATGAATGTGCATGTGTGGTGATGTTTGATCAAAGTGAATATCAGCTAAAACAATTTGTACTTTTTGGCTGTACTTATTATTTTTATTAAGTACATTTTGAAATTCATCCAAACAGCTTTGATAAAAGTCAATGATGTTTTTTCTTTGCTGTAATTCGTTATCATCAGGCTGATGTAAAGAGTTTAGCTCTATGTGGTTTATAGATAATCTAAAGCTTCGCATCACACCACTAGAATAATAAATTTTGTTGACTTCTTCTGGTGTTTTTTTCAGCTTCAAATAACGCTCTTTAGCATATGAATCTTGTAGATCAGTTTTATATTGTTTTACTTGTTGTTCAAAATCTAAAATGTTGTTGATTAAATTAACATTTTCATTCTGATTATCTTTAGCTAACAACCGATCTTCTTTATATACATGGTTATCATATTCAACGACTTTTTTTCATGTTTTGGGTCGGCTAAATGACTTGTAATTTTTAATGTTTAACATAGTTAAATCCTATCAAAATAGGTTGTCTTTTTGATAATTTTTTGTCAAAAAGACTTTAGGAGCAATAAAAACATTCAAAAATTAGCAAAAATATTAATAAGGTTAACAGTTTAATTTTTGATTAGAAATTTTCGGGTTCTATCCCACTGAAAATAAGCTAAGAAATTAGCTTGTGCAAAACACTTGAATCATCCCTCCCCGACACTAATTGACAACTGAACAAATGCAAATAGCGGCAGTTCCAAATTCAGGATTATGAACAATAAAAAAAGCCATCCTTAGATGGCCCTCAAAAACTTAATCATGACAAAAATAATTATATAATAATTACGTAACATTCAAAAACTTAATCATGACAAAATAGGTTCTTGTCTGTTACAAACATAATAAATTAATTTATTTTTATTTATAGTTATACAGGCAAGGAATTCAGTGTATTGTACTCAATTCCTTTTTTTGCTTTGTATACAAGAAAAGAGTAGAGTATGATGGAATTTATTTTATCTTTATATGTTAAAAATTGTGGTCATTGAGATGATTGCTACGAAGATGTTAGAAGCAAAAAATCTAAACCAACAGTTTACAATTACAAAGGAAATGATTTAACTTTTCTTATGGATGACAATTATCCTAGTAAATTAAAAGAAATCATTATGCCACCATTTTTCTTATTTCACTATGGAAATATGAACTTATTAGAAAGCAATAATGTTATAGGTTTTAATTTTTCACCAAGTTTGAAAGATTTAGAAAATTTAATTAATCTTGCTGTTGGCGAACACAATCCAGATGACGTTGTTATATGTATGCCTAGCAAATTTATCAATCTAGGTATCATTGGTTGGATTGAACTTAGACATTACAAACTAATTGTGATTCATGATCAACAATTAGAAAACTTTAGATTAAAAGATTGTCTTGATCTAAAGAATCATTTGCTTATTAGTGAATTTAATCATTTAATTCCTGAAATTAAAAAATGTGATGGTCAACACGTTGAAAGATTGTTATTTGCCTTCAGTAATCATTTGTTTATCTATAAAACTAATGAATTATTAGATTCAAATAAAAAACTAGCTAAACAATTAGATAATTGTGTTGGTCAAGCTAAAAATAAAAAGCTTGTGAGTTGTCATTTCGTTAATAATGTTTTGATGTATACTGAAAATGAATTCATTGATAGAGATGCTGTCAGTGAAACATTACAAGATTGAGGCATATAAGATAGCTTAAATGATTCTGAAGCATTGAATTTTGAATCCTGAATAATTAATCTAATATATTAGAAAAAAGTTAATTCTAAATGCAATATGTTAGATTACTTGAAAAAGGAACTATATGTTTCATTTCTCAAGACTAAAAAACAAATGATTGTTCTATGAAA
>JBNMHK010000010.1:0-22158 GCA_050872725.1 Ureaplasma sp. | reverse complement strand
CTGAGTCAACTGTTGTGTTACCACCAACAATTGGTAGTGTAGAAAAGCCATCAACTAGCAATGATAGTGTTGGTAGTGTAGAAACTCCAAAGAAAGATGTTGAAGAAGTTGCACCAGTTACACCTTCACAACCAACACAAACACCAGCTACTTCGGGTTCATCTAGTTCAACAACAACTGGTAATAATACAACAAACAAATTAGATAAAGTTGATGTTGTAAACCCTACAGTTTCATCTGAACAATCAATTAGAAACTATATCTCTAACATCAAGACAGATGTAGAAGATTCATCTACTCTATTTTCAATTAAAAAATCAATGGTGATGAGCAGAGAAGCTGGTCAAACTCAAAAGTATGAATTAACAATTAAAACAAGTGATAAATTCAATGAATTAGGTAAGATTGAATTTTATGATGAAAAGACAGGTCAAACATCAACTGATACAACAATTACAGTAACACCAGGACAACAAATTAGTGTTAAGGTTACAGTTAATGATCCTGAAACTTATACACTTGGTGATTTAAAAGTGTTTGATAGTGCAAATCCTAGTGTAATGTTAGAAACACAACAATTACTAAAGACAGATGTTTACAGATTTACTTTACCTAATGAAAAACTAGATGATGGTAAACCTAATCCATTCTATGAAACTGGTAAATTAACTGTTAGAGCAAAATTTGTACGTACTCAACTTAATGCATGAACATATGACTTTGCATCTAAAACTTACAACATTGAAATCAATAAAGATGGATATGTGTTTGATGATGTAGCTAATGCTAATTTAAAATTAACAAGTGGTAGTTTAGACCATGATGCATCACAAGATGAAATTCCAGGTGAAAATGTAATTCAATATAGAATTTATTTAAATGGACATAACTTAGAAATTAAGAACATTACTATTCCAAGTGGTGCTCAACTAATGTTCATTAACAATTTCTACAACACAGTTGATGAAGGTAAAGCAACCCCTCAAATTTCATTAAGTGAAAACACATGAATGTTTCCACCTGAAGGTTCTCAATATGGTAAGATAACAGTTCAAGGTGCAATTGGTAGATGAGGTTCAGTTGAATACAAAGGTAGATTACAACAATACCTAGAACCAAGATGATAGTTTACTAGTATAACTAAAAACCTATTCTTATAAAAGGATAGGTTTTTTAATTGTCAATAATATCTTGTATATTATAAAAATAATAGCTGTTAGAGGAGAAATTTGTATATGCAAAAAGTTGCATTAGTAACAGGTGCATCTAGTGGTATTGGAGCAGCAATAACTAAAATTTTAGCTCAACACAATATTATTGTTTATGCTGCAACTAGAAATGCTGAAAAAATTTCTAGTGATAAAAATATTATTCCTATTAAATTAGATTTAACTAATAATGATTCCATTAAGAATTGTATTAATGAAATCATGCATAATCATCACCAAATTGATTTTTTAATTAATAATGCAGGTTATGGTTCGTATGGTGCAATTGAAAATGTTGATTTAGATGAAGCTTATCAACAATTTGAAATAAATTTATTTAGTATTGCCAAACTTATCAAATTAGTCACTCCAATTATGAGAGATCAAATGAGTGGTAGGATCATTAATATTTCATCAATTGCTGGTAAGATTCCTAGTAAATTTGGTGGTTGATATTGTGCATCTAAATTTGCTTTAGAAGGATTTAGTGATTGTTTAAGGATGGAATTAAAACAATTTAATATCCAAGTAGTTTTAGTTGAACCAGGAATTATTAAAACTAATTGAGGTCCAATTGCAGCTGATCATTTAAAAAATAGTTCAACTAACACTATTTATAGTACAGAAGCTAATAAAGTGACAGATGTTTTAGTTAAGAATTATGCTAGTAATTTTATTTCATCACCTGATGTTATAGCTAAAGTTGTTTATAAAGCAATTAGTAGTAAACATCCAAAAACTCGTTATTGCAAAGGATATATGGCAAAACCAATGATATTTTTACGCAAGATCTTAACTGATAGAGC
The DNA here is from genome assembly GCA_050872725.1 of Ureaplasma sp. Taxonomy (GTDB): domain Bacteria; phylum Bacillota_I; class Bacilli_A; order Mycoplasmatales; family Mycoplasmoidaceae; genus Ureaplasma. The sequence continues at coordinate 20,144 of JBNMHK010000010.1, read as the reverse complement.
ATATGATAAATTTTATGATTGGTTAATGAAAATATATAACTAATCAACAAAAAAACTCTTCTAATAAAGAAGAGTTTTTTACTAAATTAATATCCTTAATTATAACATTGAGGTGATTATATATCAAATGAAAGGAAAATACACAATGTTTATCAAAAAAAGAAAGATTATTAGTTATTAGAAAAGAGATTATATATCTAATGATTAAATATTTTTAAAAAAGGAGTTAAAAAAAAGGAATAAAAATATTACAAACTAAAAAAGAAACAATTAAGAAAAGATAATTATGAACTCAAATAAACTATCAAATAAATAAATGGGAGGTTACAAAAAACAAAGGAAAGTTTATATGAATATTTAAGGATATTAATTAATTTACAAATTATAAATTTGAAAAATAAAAGAGATAAAATTAATTTGAGAAATTGGTATATATCACTATATACCACAAATAATTATACATAACTAAAACCAAACTTTATTACTAAATTTACTATTAATGATAATTATTAATTTATTAATTATTTTTTAATTTATTTTCTAATAATTAATCTGATTATAAACATAATTGTTCACAATTAATTATTGCATTATTTTAAGTAATTAATAGTTATTTGATTTTAGAAAATAATTGAAAAACATTATTTCTAATGAGAATGATACCAAACCAAAACAACTATTGAAGATATGTGTTTGAACTCAAAGTTTTAGACTACATAAGAATGATACCAAACCAAAACAGATAAGCTATTCTTTGGTTATTGAAATTCGTTTTAGACTACATAAGAATGATACCAAACCAAAACCAATTGATAGAAATAATGATTTGGTACTAAGTTTTAGACTACATAAGAATGATACCAAACCAAAACATTGCTTTGAATTAAAAATCTCGCAGGTGTGTTTTAGACTACATAAGAATGATACCAAACCAAAACTTGAGAATCTGATAAATCTCAATAAATTACGTTTTAGACTACATAAGAATGATACCAAACCAAAACTGAACATTGGATTTCATAGGTCATACATATGTTTTAGACTACATAAGAATGATACCAAACCAAAACAATCAATAATGAATTTACGTTTATAATGGTGTTTTAGACTACATAAGAATGATACCAAACCAAAACATGATTTTAAAACTTGTTCAACCTTTTTAAGTTTTAGACTACATAAGAATGATACCAAACCAAAACACAAACTTGATTATTCAGTTTTTAGAACCTGTTTTAGACTACATAAGAATGATACCAAACCAAAACTAAGTCGTTCCAATTAGCGACTTCTTTCGAGTTTTAGACTACATAAGAATGATACCAAACCAAAACTAAAAAAAATTATCAGTTTGTCAAAGCTCTGTTTTAGACTACATAAGAATGATACCAAACCAAAACTAAAGCACATAAGAGCACTTATAAGGGGCTGTTTTAGACTACATAAGAATGATACCAAACCAAAACATGATAAAGTAAGTAACTATATTACGAAGTGTTTTAGACTACATAAGAATGATACCAAACCAAAACGTGCTAGTAATTCATTTAGTAATGTTCAAGGTTTTAGACTACATAAGAATGATACCAAACCAAAACCGCGAGTACTCCCATGATGAATTTAAATTAGTTTTAGACTACATAAGAATGATACCAAACCAAAACTTAGAACAATTAAAAGACGAAAACGATATTGTTTTAGACTACATAAGAATGATACCAAACCAAAACATGTTAGAGTTTTTGGTTGGGGTCTTTTGAGTTTTAGACTACATAAGAATGATACCAAACCAAAACTAACCTGATTTATTAACTTATTGCTTTTTGGTTTTAGACTACATAAGAATGATACCAAACCAAAACTAGAAACCAATTGTAGGGGTTCTCCTTTTTGTTTTAGACTACATAAGAATGATACCAAACCAAAACTATGATATTACAAAAGAGACCCTGAAGTTAGTTTTAGACTACATAAGAATGATACCAAACCAAAACAGCTCTCAGAATGTTAAATTAGTTAATTATGTTTTAGACTACATAAGAATGATACCAAACCAAAACGTAATGTTAATTCATACTTACAATGAGCAAGTTTTAGACTACATAAGAATGATACCAAACCAAAACGTTGAGAAGAAGCATATTCTATGCCATTACGTTTTAGACTACATAAGAATGATACCAAACCAAAACACAAAACTCAACATTAGCATTAAACACTACGTTTTAGACTACATAAGAATGATACCAAACCAAAACTTAATCATTTCCTCTTTCCATTGTTGTTCTGTTTTAGACTACATAAGAATGATACCAAACCAAAACCTCAAATTATTAAATAATTAACTAAAAATACTAAATTTTTAGGATATTTGACAAAAAACTTAGTGATTCTAAGCTATTTTTATTGTTTAATCAGGTATTAATTTTTTCTTTATTTACTTCAATATTCATATGTTTTTCTAAATAAACAATTAATTTATTACTATCTAACATTTCGACATAATCATAATTTTGTTTAAATGTTACTAACAATTCTAGTTCGCTAGCATTTTTAATGTATTCTCTAAAATCATAAGTTATGATAATGAACTTGTGTTCATTTAACCAACTATATAAATCATTTAATTCAATTCATGATACATTATCTAAAATTATTAGTTTTGAATCTTCAAAACAATAATCTAAGATAAGCCTAAATAAACTTTTATTTAAATATTCTTGATTAATAAATTCTATGAATAAGTTAATAAGTTTATTATTATCTCCTTCATTAGTATCTATTAATTCTTCTTGATATTTATTATTTATACAATCTTTAATATTATTAATATTATCTATATTAATAATTGGATATTGTTCTAATAGATTAATGATTTCTTTTATTAAGAAAGACTTCTTATTTAAGTTAACAAAGTCAGTTAGTTTTGTAAGTTCATTGATATAGATAACATTATCTAATTTAATGTTTTTGTCATCAATGTTAATTACGCTATCTAGAATTAGATCTTTGTATAATTTGGTTGGATTTTGAGTTTGAAAAATTTTTATTCCCTCAAACTCTAATTCACATTCGATGTTATTTTTATTAATTGATAACATTAGATTTTGACATATCTGTCACTATTGTTGTAAATTTCATTAATTTTCTTCTTTCCTAAAATGATTGCCATATTCATATATTGGTGTTCAGTTATGGCAATAATCCTAATATTTCCATTTGTGGGAATATCTTTGTTAAGTTTATTTAATTCTTGTTCAACTTTAGTTTGAGTATTAACACATTTTGTATAAACTGAAAATTGCATCATGATATAACCATTTTTAATGAGGGTTTTTCTAAACTTGGTGTACTCTTTCTTTTCATAATCTTCCACTGATGGAAGATCAAATAGTAATAATAAACGCATGTTTCTAAAATCACTCATAATCTAATTCAACACTTGGTAATTGTTCATCTTGATTAACAATTGCATCTACATAAATATCAATTGCATTGTTAATAAAGTTTTTCTTGTTATTGATAAAAATTTTCTTATTAAAACATTCAATTAGTATTTGTTTGTGATTGTAGAAATTCTTTTCATTTAGTTGGTTTAATTTGTACACTTCATAATCAATTAAAATCCTAAATGGTTCCATCAAGTCACTTGCTAATGCAAAGTAGTTGTGGTATGATTTATGATTTAATGATATTCTAGGATCTAACCCTTTCTTAACAATTGATCTTGTGAAATATGATCGCAATATTGTATAACCATAGTTTAATAAACTATTGCAATAGTCATCATCATGACGCTTGAAGTTTAATCCAAATAAACTGTGTCAATACATCTTAGCTGCATGACCTTCACGATTAGAAATATCAAATTCTTTGATTTCATTAGTTAGTTCCAGAATTTTAGCAGCCAAATCACTATCATTCTTTAGGACACTAATTAACTGTGCCTGATTAATGATTTTTTGTTTAATGATTTGTTTTCATTTATCTGATTTATATATTGCTGTTCAATTGATCTGCTTCTCCAGCACCTTAATTGTGTTGAAATTTCCAATGATGGGCAAGATGTTAGCCGTTGGTAAATATTTATTGTCACAGATAATAGTTAATACATTGTTTTCGGCTAATTCATTAATAAGATTGATAGTAATTTTAAGTTTGTAATTATTAATTAATAACACATCAATATCATTAATTGGAATAATGATTTTATCATTATTATGTTTAATAACTAAATTATTGAGAAATAAATTTAAACTATCCCCTGATTCCACTTCAATAATTTTTCAACCCATAATAAAAATTAATCTTGATTTAACTTTATTTATAGATTATAAAGACAATAAAAAAACTGACCTTGCGGCCAGCGATCTCGACATAAAGTCTTGTCCCGACTTTAGTATCCATTCTTATGTAGTCTAGTTACATTTAAGTAACAATAGTATTATAGCATAGATTTATTTCAATAATTCATCAAATGTTTTTTTGTTGTAAATTTTACCTAGTTCATCAACTTGGGCAATATAGAATTCTTCAGCTAATAATGATATTGATGGTCTAATTCTATTTTCTTTATTTTTACGTTCACTAAAATTATTTTCAGCTGCTAGCAATTTTATTTCTACATTATTTGAATCATATGGGCCAAACCCGCAAAGATAATACTGATTATAATTATGCTCAGTTTGTTTATCTTTTTCAATAAAAATACATCCTTCATTTAGCAATACAAATTTATTTTTAATAATTTTTTTTGATTTTAAAAGATCATTTAATTTATTTTCATCAATTTTTAATTTTTTACTGACCTTATCAAAAGTTAGGACTTTTTGATTAATTGGAATTTTAACAAGTTTATCTCTATCATCTTTATAAACTCTAACTTCCAAAGCATTTAACGATTCCATAACAGCATTATTATCATGTTCTTTTAAAACAATTAGTCCAGCAACTTCTTTTTGTTTATCTTTAATTTTTAATTTTCTAACTCTCTTGTTGTTGGATAATTCAATTCATTTTGGAGTTCATTTTTCTGGTAATGGTTTGTTATATAGTTGTTCATAATTTGCTTCCATGTATTTGATAAATGGATTAGATTTACCATCACTATAATGATTGTAAATTTTGAATAATTCATCATACAGTTTTTTATCACCATGAAAGCAAAATAATTTGCTTGCATCTTGTGGTTCATTACCATCATTATCTTTGAAATATTTGTCTAATCTTTTTAAATGGTCTTTTTGTGTTTCTTGTTTTCTTTTTTCTATTAAATCTAGTTTAGTTACCAAATAGCCATTTTCTTTATTTGTTCATTTGATACTATAAATAGTTTCATTTGATAATGACAAATTCTTCTTAGTGGTGTACATTCTAGAAAATTTGATCTTATTTGCACACTCACCATATTCTAGAGTCTTTTCATTAGTTTCAAAATCTTTTTTAACTTCAGTGTTATATTTTTTTAGTTCATAACCAAATTTAATAACATTCTCATTTTTTTTAGCAAAGGATTTGCTAATATCAATGATTTCCCCTGTTTTTGTATTAACAATTTTGTGATCTTTAATTTCTAAATTATTATCATCATCTTTAATTTTCTTTTGATATCAATTTAATAATCCTTGAATTTGATGATTCATTCCTAATCAACAAATGATTGATGCATCAATGGCATGGTGACAATAAACATCTCTATCCTTTGGTAGTAATGACTTTTTATTTTCACTGTCTGTAAAAATGTAATATCTTGCAAAGTTAGTCATTGTACCACGAACCACTTTAACTTTAGCATTCTGGTGGTTAGCATGGTTTTTAAAGAAATTTTGAAAAGTATTTAAAACTAATTTAGATGCATATCTAGTATCAGCTAAATTACGACCAATAAAATCAAATAATTCTTCTGTTGGATCACCTTCAAATTTTAAAAGATAAGCCTTTGATTTTGGGATACCCATTCAAGCATCTTCTTTTTTAGAGATTAGCATTTTATTAATTCGATCAACAAATTCCTTAAACTTACCTTGGCTAGATAATCATTGGTAAGGTGTTAAATTGCCTTTAAAACGATTGTTAGCTTGCTTAGTGAGAACTTTATTATTAATTGAGTCATCCTGAGAGATGGAAAATGGAATAATGTGGTCAATATCTAATCCGTTACCACTTATAACATCATTAATATCAATTGGATCACCATCATAAATATCACGTTTATTTTGTTGTGACCAAAGTTTTAGTCTTCATTTTGCTTTGGAACTTAGTTTATCACTATCTGTATTGTTGTTATTGTCTTTGAGAATAGTATCAATAACATTCTTGTTTTCATTTTGAGATTTTTTAATTTTTGCCTTTTCATCAGCAGTATTTTTATCTCTTGGTAATTCAAAAGTAATATTATCTATTTCATAATCATCCAAGATTTTACTTTTGATTAATTTATTCATAATTCTCACTGTTTGAATAAAGGCACGTTTTGAGGTTGGTGAAATTACTTCATTATCAAAAATATTTTTTGAGATGTACTTATTGGTATTACTGCTAGAATTTTCACGTTTAAAATGGTTGAGATTATTTTCAAAATACACCTGTTGGTCAATATTTTGACTAAGATTATTTGCACAATATTGAATGTACTCTAACATCGCTTTGTAGGACAAACTATGAGTTTTTTGAGTTAAATCTTTAAGGTCTCTGATTAATGATTCATTTTTATCTTGATCATTACACTTGTAGACATCATCTAGAATTTCAATTCCTTTATTTAGTTCTTCAATTCTTTTAATAGCATCTTGATATGGAGCTAGTGCTTCAAAAATACCATTTGCTTTTTGCAAAAGTTCAATATCAAGAATATTTACCGGTTTAGTTCATTGCTCGGTTTTAATTAACCAGTCAACAATTGCATTGTATGATTTTAATTCTGTGATAATTCTCTTATCTTTAGAATCAATCCTATAACCATGACAACTACTTTCATCTTTTAATTCATCAAGATTGAGAAGTTTAATCAATTCCTTAGGTTCACAGTTAAATGGTTTAAACTTGTTTTTAACACCAAAAGCATCATTATATTTTTTGAAAATTTTGTCTTTTTGTTCTAGTGTTAATTCTGTACCAGATTTTCTAAATAATCTAATTCTGTTAATATCATTTAATAGGTTAAAAATTTCAGCGATTGGTGAATCTTTACCACCACGTTTTTCATCAGGATAATATGTACACTTACCTTTTAAGGCTTCTCAAAGAGTTTCACCATCCCTTTTTTCTAATTCATTTTTACTATTTATGAACCACATCCCATATGGTGTTGGCGATTTTTCACTACCTGGTCCCATTTCAAAGGGTCTAACCATATTAAATATTTCTAAATAGCTGTTGATGAAATCATCATCAACATTTTGTTGTTTAAGCATATATTTAATTTCGTTTACATATTGGCGAGCAGAATATTTATCAGCTTCTTTTGAATCCTTATAGTAATGATTTTGTTTATAGAAGTTATAAATTTCTTCAGTTGGGTAGACATTTTGTTCATTCATAGTTTGTTTTTTATCTAACTGTTCTTTAGTAACATAAAAGAACCCTCTATGATGTAGATAATGAAACAAAATGTAAACTAATGCTTCTTTTGAAACTTTATTACTTAAAGCATGATATTTTAATTCAATTGGATTATTAAATCCAAATTTTGTAATATCAATGTTAATTAATGCTCTAGCATCATCAATTGAGTCAACTCAATTATTGGCAACTAAAAAATTGAGATAAGCGTCTTTTCTATTTCTGGCTCTTCTTATTCTTCGACGAGAACATCTCATACTTCTACGTTTTTCATTTTTTAATGAACCATCTTTATTATCTGCAACATCATTAAATAATCTTACGCCCATATCAATGATGTTATGATCTTCATCAATTAAACTTCATCCTACCGAAGCTACACCAATATCAAATCCAATATTAATTTTTTTCTTATTTTCCAACATATTATTTCCTAATAAAAATTGAAACATTCTATGAACACATCCATTTTAATACGAAAAAACAGAGAATTTTATTCTCTGTCAGTTTTGTTATGCTTTAATTGCTGTAAAACGTTTTTGGATATGGTTTTTGTTTGTAATTTCATCTAAAACAATTTTTGCACCATCAATGTAACTTAAGTATGATTCATTATCTTTGTTAAATAATAAGATATCATCACCAAAGATGAATTCATTAGCTTCTTTGCCGTCTGGATCAAACATGTATGCAGGACTAAAGAATGTTCATAGTACATCATTTCTCGATGAGACAACATTGTATGCATCAACATTACCACTAGCCACAGGAATTCATTCTTTTGGGAAGTCAACACTATCAATTACTTTAGTTGTTTTTGTTGGATTAGTATACAAACTTCCAACTCCACCTACAACAATATATCTTGTTTTTGTGTTGGCAAGTAAGTTTAAAAAGTGTTCATGTTGAATTTTCATGAATCCAACTTCTTCAACTGTTCAAATCCCAATTGCATTAATTACAACATCAAATCCATTTAAATCTTCTTTACTTACTTCTAGGAAAGGTTTTTCAATGACTTGAATATCTTTGTTTTCTAATTTACTAGCATTTCTAACAATTGCAGTAACTTCATAATTTCTCTTTAACGCTTCATTGATAAGAAGTTTACCAACTCTACCAGTTGCTCCAATGATTGCAATTTTCATAGTCTACCTCTATTTTTTGAAATTAAAACATTCAAATTATAGAGCATGTTTCTTTAGTTTTTTAATAATTTTTTCTCGCCAATTTCGTTAATTAATATCCCTATTAATTAGTCAATGATATCAAATTGAGAATTAAATAATTTTGCATAGAATCCATCATGTTTTAATAATTGCTCATGATTGCCAGATTCAATTAATTTACCTTGATTTATTACCAAAATCTTATCTGCATTTCTAATTGTAGATAGCCGGTGAGCAATTAAAATTGCTGTTTTGTTTTTTAATAATTCTTCCATCGCTTCTTGAACTTGGATTTCAGTTTTTACATCAACTGAACTAGTTGCTTCATCGAAAATTACTAAATTAGCATTACTAATGATTGCTCTTGCAATTGCAATTAATTGTTTTTGGCCTTTAGATAATTCATTTGAACTACTATTTATAATTGTTTCATAACCATTTTCTAAACTCAAAATTAAATCATGGCATTTAGCTTTTTTGCATGCTGCAATAATCTCTTCATCACTTGCACTTGGATTTGCTAACTTAATGTTTTCTTTAATACTTAAACTAAAAAAGAATGTGTCTTGCAAAACTGTAGAAATATTTTTTCTTAAACTATTGCGATTAATTTTTTTAATAGAAACATTATCAATTAAAATATCGCCTTTTGTAGGATTGTAAAGTTTATTTAATAAATTGATAATCGTAGTTTTTCCACTACCAGTAGGCCCAACAATTCCAATAAAATCACCAGAATTAATTTTAAAAGAAACATCTTTTAAAATTTTATGACTTGAATCATAACAAAAATCTACATGTTTAAACTCAATTTGAGGTTTCAATGCTTTAGTATTTAAGTACTTTTCATCATTTTTTATTTTTAGATTATTTTTATCCATACTTAAACTAATTGCTAATTTTTCAATTGCATTAAATTCTTCATTTTCATTTAGTACTTCTTGCACTCTTTGCACACCAACATTAGTTCCTAATCCAATTGTTACAATTGATGGCAATTGCCCAAGCGGCGAAAGAAAATTTCTTGCTAATAATATGTAAATAGTGATTGTGGCTAGACCAGGAATTTGGTTATTTGCTTGTCCAATAGATAAGTTGATTGTTGCAAATGGAACATTAAAAATAACAAATAATGCACCAATAGCAGATATTAGAATTGTAATTCCATTAACTAATAAATCTACTAATGGATAAGAATAAAAACTATATAATTGTGCTTCTTCTCATAAATTCATTAATTTATGATGCATATCATCAAATTCTTTTCTAACTGCTTGTTGTTGTTCATATAAATCAACAACAAATTGACCTGCAATTTTTTCTTCTAATAAACTTGTAAACTCACCAATGGTAGTTTGTAATTTTTCAAAATATGGAATTGACTTTTTAGTTTTAAATCAAACTCAAATAATTGCAATTGCAAACAATGCTACTGTAATAAGAGCTAGCATTCATGAAATTATAAAAATTGCAATCCCAATTCCAGTTAGTCATAAAAACAACCCAAGTAAATCAGCAAAATTATCTGATAAAAAAACTGAAATATTATTAACATCATTGATAAATCTTGACATTATGTCACCAGCGGGATTTTTATCAAAATATCCAATTGGCAATTTATTTAATTTAATAAATAAATCGCTTCTAATTCTCTTACTCACATGTTGTGAGATACGAGAATTAACATAGAATTGTGAATATAAAATAAATCAATTGACCAAATAAAACCCTAAAACTGAACCACACAAAATTGCAGTTAATTTTCAATTTCCTGTTTCAATACTAGTCATTGCAACTTGTAAGCCCATAATTGCAATAATTGCCCCACCACCACTAATAAATGCGCAAAGCATTTGCCATAATAATTGTCATTTATAGTATTTTAGGTATTTTCATAGAAAAGCAACACTATTTTTGATTGATTTCATTGTTTACTTCCTTTTCACCCATTTGAATTATTGCAACATCATAGTAATATGGACATGTTTTTAATAATTGTAAGTGTGTTCCTATTGCAATGATCTTACCTTCATTCATAACAACAATTTTATTTGCATTACGAATAGCATTAATTCTTTGTGATGAAATAACAATTGTTTGTTTGTATGGATTATCTAATAATTTTTGACAAATCTTTTTTTCAGTAATCATGTCAAGTGCAGATGTTGCATCATCTAACAATAAAAATGGCGCTTGTTTAATTAGTGTTCTAGCAATTGCTAATCTTTGCTTTTGACCACCACTTAAATTTGTACCTCTTTGTGCAATTTTGTAATCATACTTATCAATTTGTTCATTAACAAAATCATCTAAATTAGCAATTTTTAAAACCGCATCCATTTCAGTTTCATTTGCATCAGGTTTACCAAATTGCAAATTTGATCTAATTGTTCCACTAAATAAAACTACCTGTTGCGGGCAATAAGAAACGCTAGATTTCAATTGATGTTTTGTTAATTTTTTAATATCAACATCAGCTAGTTGAATCTTTCCCTTAGTTGGATCATACATTCTTGCTATTAGATTAATTAGTGTTGATTTACCAGAACCTGTTGGTCCAATAATTCCAATTACCTCTTGTGGTTTGATTTCTAAATTGATATTTTCTAAACTTTTAGCTTTGCTATTAGGATAGCTAAAAGTTAAATTGCTAATTTTTATACTATTTTTCGCACTAAACTTTGCCGGCTTTTCACAATATTGAATACTAGGAGTTGAATTAATTACTTCAAATGCACGTTTAAAACTTGGTACTGCTCTTCCGATTTGTACTACTCCAACAATTGTTAAAATTAATGCCATAATCATTAAAGTAATCAATAAATAAATTTGTTGTAAGCCACCAATTAAACTTTCATTACTTAGCCAGGTAGCAACAATTAATGAACCATCCATAAATAAATAGATTGATGGTAGGATCATTGCAGTTATATATCCTGATTTAGTAGTTGCTTTTCTTAATTCCTCATTTGCAATATCAAATTTTTGAAATTGACTATCTTGTAAATTAAATGCTTTAATTGTTCTTTGACCTAAAACATTTTCCTGTGTTAAACCATTTACAATGTCTAACTTTTCTTGAGTAGCTTTAAATGGCTTCATTGCAAATGAAAAAATAATCATAATCACTAAAATTAATCCAATTGATAATAAAACAACTGAAATCACAATTCAGTAACTTTTAGATGTTGTTTCACTATTAAATGAATTATTGGAATTAGCACCAGCAATAACAACTATTAATCCTATTAGTCCACCCATATAGAGAAGAATAGATTTAACTAGAACTCTTGCAGAGAATTCAGTTGCAGTCGCAATATTAGTAACATCTATGGTTAGTCTATTAATCAGTGATGATTGACTAAAATTTTCAATATCTACCATTGAAAAATCTTGAATCTTAGCATAGATTAAGTTTCTTGTATTAATTGAAATATTTTTAGCAAACCTAATAGAAAATCTATTTCCAATTAAACCTAGTATGAAAGAGATAATACATATTCCTAGCAACATTGGTACTAATACTGCAATTTGTAATTGTTGAGTACCTAAACTTGGGAATAATCAATTACTAGAGTCATTAACCATTGCAGCTGAAATATATTCCAAGAGTAAAATTACTACAACATATGCAGCAACTTGCAATGATGACAATAATGAACTAATTAAAAAGTATTTTCAACACTTTTTAGTAAAAATATTTTTTATTGCTTGATATTTAGCAATGCTATTCTTTTTTTGTTGTTTCATTGTTAACGTTAGTGTATATTTTACTATAGTATAATGTTTAGATAATTCAATTATTTATGAAGCAAAAATTCAAAAAATCCATCCTACTTTCATCTATTGCAACAGCAACTATTTCATTTGTTACAGCAACTTCATTATTTTTAGTTGCATGTGCTAATAATAAGATTATTATTCCAGCTAGAGAAAATGTATCTAATGGTCTAACAACCATTGATAATAATCAAGAAAAATATATTAATCAAAATTCAGCATCAATTCTTTTTTATTCCACACCCAATATTCAGTATTTAAATACATATTTAAGTAAGTATCTTGAAGATAATGCAAAATATAAACCAAGTGAATTAGATACACCTAGTACCACTGAGGAACAAAATCAAACTAATGCTTACATAGTTACTCAAACATTAAATGAATTTTTGACAAATGGTACTAATGGCTCTGATTACCAGGTTTCTAATCTATTATTAGGTACAACATGATTACTAGATTATTCATTAGTTCAAAATTCTAATGTTGATGAAGAAACAACTCAAAACTTAGCAACATACTATTTTGCTACAAATATGCATGTTTTAAATGTTGCATATAGCATTACTATTTCAACAACTCAAAATAGTGTAAAGTATGATTTAGAACTAAATGTACCAGTTTCTAGTGCATCAACTACTAATTTAGATGTTTTTTTAAGTCAACCACAAGCTGGTGTAGAAGTTGATAGTTTAGGACAAAAAATTCCTAATAATCTAACCATTCCCGCTAATAATTCTAGTCTTTTATCAACCGCTTGATATAAGACGCCCCTTACAAAAGATACATTTGAAAGTAGCATCATTCCTGGCGGATCTACTTTGTCTGCAATTAAAAGTTATGATCTAACAGCAACTTTAACAACTACTGATACTTCCAATGGTGTTAAAAATACGCAATCATATTACTACTATAGTGATAATGAAAAAAATCTTTCTTCTGTTGATGTAGTTGACAAAACATCAGAAAGAGTTAGTGATTTTTCAATTATAAAAATTACAGATAGTGTAGATAATATTACATTACCTAATGAAAGCTCTAGATACTACAATAGTTTTTTAGGTTTGAAAACAATGTTAACAATTGATACATCTAAAACAAATGTTATGAGTAGTTCGTCATACTTGACAAAATTAAATTACTTAAATGACTTAGCAACAAACCAAAGTTCAAATCGTTCAACAATTGACGAATTGTTTTTATTTAGAGATTATGGTTCATTAAATGATACAACACTTTTATCAATTGCAGGTTATCCATCAACTAGTAAAAGTGGTTTGGTATCAGCAAATTTTAATTCAAATACAATTAGTTATTCTTTATCTACCTATACTGGTGACAGCAACACCATTACAGGTTATGCACGCCCTCGTATTCAGTATAGTTTAAAAGGAAAATTTTATTTTTCATCCTACAATTGACAAGATAACCTTTTAATGCCTAATGTTAATTTAATGCCTGGATCATCAGGCTCAATGGTCATAGATAATAATTATAAGTTAGTTGGTATCTATTGAGGGATTGTTACAAGTGGTACAGATGTATCTGGTGTTGCTAACACATTATTTTCAAAAAATATTTCAAAAAGTTTGGTTGCAAAATATTTAAATTACATTAAAAATATTGACAAGAACTCAGAATTATTAAAATTATTTAGAAATTTGAATAACAATTTTAATTATTTTAATTAGACAATTATTTCATCATCTGATGAATAACGTTTAATTGTATAAATAGGATAATATGATAGTTTAGATTTTGCAAGTTGTTCACTATCAGCATCATCTTGACGGTCCATATACATTTGATTAATATTATTAAAAAGTAAATTTTGACTAATCAAATATTGGTATAAACCTCTAATAGTTTGGCTTGCTTTTTCAATAATAATTTCACAAATGTTTGTTCTTGTATAACATAGTGTTAGAGCTTCAATTTTATTATTAATATAAATAACAATCCCTTTGAATTTATTAGAAACTTTTCTTTGGTTTCTAATAAATTCTTCATATGTTTTTATTTCATTTAAATTTTCTTGATTTTGATATTCTAAAATATGTTCTTTGCAATAATTTAAAATATCATCATCACTAATATCTTGAATATTTTTAATTTCAACATTGTTACTATAATTATTTAGAAAATAATTTAAATGATTTCGTTTCTTTTGTAATTTTTTACCACTAAAAGTTTTAAAGTTATCTAAATAGTAAACATAATTAGAAGTGAAAATACGTTTATTTCCAATTGAAAAATTTATTTTTCAATCTTGAATCATATTTTCAGAAATTAAGCTATATCTAATTACATTGCTATGATCATGATTTAAGAAATTTAGATCATTTTGGATCGTTGGTATAACATCAAAAAATGTTACATTATCTTGATAAAAACATGAAGTTAATTTTCATGTTGGCGATGAATTGTTTTCATTATAAATATAAAACAAAACACCCTTTTTATTTTCTAAAATATTGAATGCAAATTTAATTCCATAGCAAGATCAAGACACTAAGGCAATTGGCGACCAAAATTCTTGTTTAAATTGATTATTATCGATGTAATCAACAAGATTTAAATAATTGTTTCAATCTAAAATCTGTACCTGCATATTCACATGAAATTTTATATAATTTAATTTAAAATTAGCATATATTTAACTAAAACTAATGAAGAAAGTTTTAATTTTGTGGTTAATTATCATAAATCACTAACTGATGAAACTAATTTAGAAGGATGATTTCAAGTTGTGAGAGTTAACTTTGATGATTCTAAAATCATTTCAAAGTTAGAAAATATTGGAATTTATCCTGGAGAAATAATTTATTTAATTAAACAAATTAATAATTCTAGTGTTATGCTCATTAAAATTAATGATGTCATTTATGGAATTAGAACAAAAGATGCAAGCAATATTATTGTGAAGAAAGTTGATAAATAATGTTTTGTGGCTGTAGCACAAATGAATCATTAGATAAACAAGGGAAAAAGCATTTAAAACAATTATTTAAACCTTATACTAAAACAAAGAGTTTTTCAACAGACAATGCATATCTTTTAGTAGGTGCTCCAAATGTTGGGAAATCAACTTTTTTTAATAAAGTTACTTGACAAAATTCACCAGTTGGTAATGCAGATAGAATTACTGTTACAACTAAAATTGGTTCATTACGAAGTGATTCTAAAATCAAAATTTTAGATATTCCAGGAATATATAATTTAAATCCAACTAGTCATGATGAAGATGTTGCAATTAAAACAATTTTTAGTCAAAAATATTTTGGGTGTATTAACATTATTTCCGCTAAATCATTAAAACGGGATTTGCTTCTAACAACTCAGTTATTAGAAGCTGGAATTGTTAAAGAAATTGTTGTCAATATGATTGATGAATTTTATGATGGTCAAATCAATGCTTTTAAGTTAAGTCAAAAATTAAAAACAAAAGTGCAATTAGTTGCAGCTACAAAAAATATTGGTGTTAAACAAACAATCAAAAGTTTAATTGTTGATCAAACAAAATTAAAATCTAGTTTTAAATTAAATTATCCACAAGAAATTGAAAATATTATCTTAGAAATTAAAAAACATGTTCCTGAACAATTAAAATTAGATAAAAGATTTATTGTGATCCAATATTTAGAAGCTAATGCATATGTTCATCAATTATTTGATGAATGAGGAATTAACAAAATTGCTCATAATGTTTTAAAGTCGCATAATCTAACTTTAACCAAAACAAAACAATTAATTAAAGAAATAAGAACAAATTTTATTAATAATTTGTTAACAATTACAATTCAAAAAAATTTGGATGAAAAAGTTATTGCAAAAAATCAAAGAAAAATTTTAATCCAACAAAAACTAGATAAAGTTTTTTTGAATAAATGATTTGGCATAATTTGTTTTATTTTGGTAATAATTGGAATTTATTATCTCACCTTTGGTAATTATGCCGGAGGTTATATTAATGAAAAATGAACAGGATTGTTAGAACAAGGACAAGATGCAATTAAAAATTCTATTGCTAAATCAATGGGTGAAAATGCTAGCCATGTACTATGGATTCAAAATTTTGTAGCTGATGGATTATTGGGCGGAATATTTACTGTTGTTGGTTTTGCTCCATACATCATTATTATGTTTTTCTTAATTAATCTAATTGAGCAAACAGGATACTTATCTAGAGTTTCACTTTTAGTGGATAAACAATTTGAAAGATTTGGTTTAAGTGGTAAAAGTGTGATTACTCTAATTACAGGAATTGGTTGTAATATTCCTGCAGTTATGATGGCACGAAATTGCCATTCATTAAAAGAGCGAACAATTGTTTTAATGATTACACCATTCATGTCATGTAGCGCAAGACTGCTGGTTTTTGTTTGGATTGCAAATGCCCTTGTTAGCGCAAAATATGCTTGATTAGTTGGTGTAGGGTTTACTTTTTTTAGTGGTTTTATTACTTTATTAGCTGGATTATTATTTAGTCAAACAATGTTTAGAAATTCTAATACATTTTTGCTTACAGAGTTACCAACTTGAAAATTACCTGATTTACAAATTGTGTTAAAAAAAGTTGCATTGGAATTTATTGACTTTCTTAAAAGAGTTATGACTATTATTTTCTTAGTTAATCTAGTCATGTTCTTTTTAATGTATATTTCACCAACATCTGGATTAATTGATGATTGAGAAATTTTATCTAAACCATATATAAATTGAAATCAAGCATCACTTTTACAATATATTGGTATACCATTTCAATATTTGTTCTATCCAATTGGATTAGGACAAGATTGAAGATTTGCAACATCATTATTATCTGCAGCTCCTGCAAAAGAAATTGCAGCATCAAACATTTCTTTATTGTTTGGTGGCGGAGGTGAAGTTGATGGTACGACAGCACAAGGTTTGGTTAATGCATTATTTAATGAAGGCAATGTAACTTTACCATATGCAACACTAATGTCATATTTAGTAATGTTTGCTTTCTATACGCCTTGCTTATCAACAACGGTAGTAATGAGAAAAGAAGGTGGAATTAAAAACACTTTTATTCATTTAGGTACAGCAATTGGATTATCATACTTATTGTGTTTAATTTTTTATACATCAATTGGTAGCATAGAAAAAATCATTCAATTTAATGATAATGGCAATTATATTGCTAATAATCCACTAGCAATTATTGCTTGAATTCTTCTTGGTGTAGGTATATTGATACTTTTAATTAGTTTTAGTATTAAGCAATACCTTAATAATAGTAATAAACCAATACTATTATCAACAACAAAAAAATATTATCTAATATATATAATTAGTAGTTCAATAATAATTTTAGGAATGTTTTTCATGTTGTGTTTTATATTTATTGTTTAAAAACTAACTGAAACATTATCAAATGTTCTATCTATATCCTGTTCGCTGATTTTAGAATCATTTAAATTGTAATTAGCATATCAAGCATATGATGCATGAGATAATTCTACTAATGTTCATGGTGATTGTTTAGCTAGAATGTCAATAATTTGTGTAATGTAATTATATTCATCAATTGTTAATGTGCAATTGAAATTATTTATTAATTCTTTCTCTATACCTTTATAAGCTTTACGATAATTTAGTTCAACAACGCCATATTTTCAAGCTCTAAAATCTACTTTTTCTAATAATGGTTTTTTAAATTCTTTTTTAAAAAGACCATAACAAAAGAAAATTATTTTTTGGCAATGTAGCTCACTAGGACTTGTACCATTTTTTATTAAATACTCATTAATGATTTTGATTAAATTGATTTTTTGTTTCATTGTATTAATTTTCCTTATTCACTAACAATTAATGAAATTAACAGATCATTTACTATATAAAAATAAAAAACCAATCCATTTTTATTGGATTGGTAAAAACAAATTTATTTATTTTTTAATGATTATGGATAAACAACTTTTTAGTTTTTATTTGAAGAACTAGTTTTGTTATTCATTACTGTTTCTGAACCATTAGCATCTAAGTAAATAACTTTTAATGTTGGTTTTTGAGATTCTTCTAGTTCAGCATATTTAGCACCTAATTTATCAAGAACTTTCTTAGCTAAACCTTCTTGTGATTCTGATTTCATCAATTTTACACTTGTAATGTCAACAGTTACAATGTTTGGATACTTTTTAACTAATGCATTAAATTCAGTCATTACTTGGTCAACAAACATTTCACCATCAGAGTTTAAAACTAATTTAGTTGCTTTTTCAGCTCAACCTGATGCATCAAATCATTCATTTACATTTGCATCATTACCAGGGTATTTGTTTTCTCCACCAATTGTAATAGATACTTGACCTTTGTTGTTTCCGCTAGCTCCAGCACTTCATTGAACATAAGCAATGTTGAATCTACCATCTGATTGTGAAGGAATATAAACATTATTTAATGATGTAATTGGAGTGTTACTAATGTCTAGTTGGTAAATGTATCCACCAACCATTGAGCCATGGAAATTACGTTCATATTGACGTTTTCCATAAACATTGTCCAATGCTAATTGAAGTTTTGCATCATTCAAATCTGCTTGGTTTGACATGTCAATCATTTCAAATGGTTTAAAAGTTAGTTTTCCCATTTTTGGATTTTGTCCATCAATATGGTCATAAATCATGTGAGTTGTGTCAGGTAATACAGTTGGGTCAATTCTATTTGCTTTAGTTGAGTAGAATTCTAGTTCTTTTACACTATCAGCAATTTTAATTCCTCTAAATGACTTAATGTTTCCATAGAAATCTTTGATTGTCAACTTTTCAATTCCACTAGGAATTTCCAATTTTTCAAAACCTTCTTGTAATGGATGTTCTAGAGTAACAAATTTAATTCCCTTTTCAGCACATTCTTTTAAGTATTGATTCATTTGATCAACTTTTAAAGTGTTATCAGAATTTTTAAAATTTTCATAATCTAGATTAATTCTAACAGCTTTAATTACCTTATTTGCAGTTTCTGGATATACTTCTTTTAATGCAGCTGTTGGAGTATATTCCATTGCTTCAAAGTTACCATGGAAATTAGTGCTTGTTACTTTAGAAGTTCAACCTAAATAAACATTAAATTCAACATCATTTTGTGTACGTTCATTTGGATAGTTAATGTTATCTAATGAACTTAGAATTGGCATTACATCACGTTGGTTGTAGTAGTATGGTGATTGATATAATTGAATATCTTTTTCTACTAACTTACCATCTTCAATGTATTGAGCTTTTGTTTCTAATTGTTTAGTTTTTGGATTTCAAACCTTTGGATTTGAAAGCATTCCAGAAGTAAATTCTTTAGTAATTCTCTTAACTTCTGTACGTTCAGTTGAACTTGTTGTTTCATCTTTAGAAACTTCTCTTTGTGCTAACGCTCTAGAGAATAATGATGCTTTTTGAACTTGATTTGAACTTGTTGTTGGTTTTTGATTTGTTCCAGTCGTTGTCGAGCTAGATGAACCTGAAGTAGTTGGTTTTTGTGTTGGTTGTGAAGGTGTAACTGGTGCAACTTCTTCAACATCTTTCTTTGGAGTTTCTACACTACCAACACTATCATTGCTAGTTGATGGCTTTTCTACACTACCAATTGTTGGTGGTAACACAACAGTTGACTCAG
>JBNMHK010000009.1:0-23988 GCA_050872725.1 Ureaplasma sp. | reverse complement strand
CAGTTGACTCAGACTTAGATTGTTGAGCTGTTGTAGTACCACTTTGTGCACATGAAGCAAGTGCAACACTACCACCAATTGCTAATGCAGTACCAAAGATACCACCTAAGATAAGCAAGTTTTTTACTGATTTTTTCATAACTATTCTATCCTTCCTAGAATGATATGCTAATATCATTCAATTACATTATAATCCAAAACAATAATTGAAATACAAATTTAACATTATATTAAAAAATTATTTTTTTTTTTTTTTTGACAAAAAAGCTTTATTTCATAATAAAAACTTTTTTGAACCCCATCATTTTTATTTGTTTATAGTAACTTCTAGCAATTTGTTTATCCATATTTAGCACAAGCAAAACATTTTTTTCTACATAAGTTCTTAAAGTTTCTAAATTGAACTTATAAATTTGAACTGCATGTACAAAATGCTTCACTTGCAAAGACTCATCTGGTACAAGTTCAATCACAAGGTGTGGCTTTTTTAGTTTTAGAAGTTTTGCAAGACTAATTTCTTTGTATTGTTTTCAAAAAATAGTTCTAATCATTTATTTGGAATGACATTGGCAATTGTCATCACAATTACAATCTTCATTACATTCACAATTTTCGCAATTACACTTTTTATTTTTATCCATTTTTAGTCCTTAATTAATTTTAAATTATTTAGTAGTTTTGTTATATCACTAACTTTTAAATTAATCATATTTTTTAATGCATCTTTTTTAATAACAAATTCCACATCAAAGATTTTTTGTTCTAAAAAACTTTTAACCAAAAAATTGTGAGGATATGGTGCATCACATTTAGAACAAATTATGGTTGCAATCAATTCTTGATTTTCATTAGGAAACAAATTTATAGCTCGGCAAAATTTCATGATGAAATTATCTAGTTTTATTGAATCACCCAATAAAATTGGTTCAAATAAGCATAATTCTTCACTACCAAATGTTTGATTCAAACAATATGAAATGCAAGGATTGTAGTTACTGCAATTAGGACACAATGAGTCTCAACTATACAATTTGATACCTAATTCAACACTTTTAAATCAATTTAAATTAATGTACCGTTTTTGGTACTCAATAAAGTTCATAGTCAAACCACATTTTTTACATTCATAGTACATTTTTTCAGAATTTTTCTTGAAAATAAATGCACCACTACATTTTGGACACTTAACTGACGTATAAAAATCTTTATTATTTGTTCAACCAAAGTTATGTTTTGCTTCTTGAATAAGTTTTGAATGCTTTTTATTATCATAATAGTAACCCTTATGATAACTTAAATTAATTTGAGGACGATTATCAATTTTCAATCTTCTTACTGCCATAAATATAATAGCTTTCTTTGATAATAAATAAAATG
Organism: Ureaplasma sp.; assembly: GCA_050872725.1. Lineage (GTDB taxonomy): Bacteria > Bacillota_I > Bacilli_A > Mycoplasmatales > Mycoplasmoidaceae > Ureaplasma. The sequence goes on along the minus strand of JBNMHK010000009.1, from coordinate 22,611 downwards.
TAACTCCGCAATAGTGAGTTACATTTTTTTATTGATAATGTGAATTATTTGCTAGTTTTTGTGCTTTCACATTTACCATCTTTGCAATTGCATTCTTCATTTTTGTCTCTTTTGAAGAATCCTTTTACTTTATCTCAAAAACCCATATTATGAAGGTCTCCTAATTTACATAAAAAACTTATTATAGTTACAAGGTACAATTATATAACTTTTTAGTAGAATATTAAATTTTCTTGCTCAAATAATTCTAAATAATACATTATTATTTTGATAATTTCATCCTCACTAAAATTTTGCAATGAAAAAATCAAAATATTAGTGTTTAAGTATGTTGATTGTTTAAAACAATTTTCTTTTGTTACAACAACACTTTTAATATTATTCTTAATTGCAAATTGTAAATTTTGTCCATAGTTACAAAACAAAAAACCTACATTTGTACCACTATTAACTTTAATTGTGTTACACAACCCCATTGTATCTAAGACATAATTACCATATGGTTGAAAATTAACAACATCATAATATTTATTTTCTAAATATTTTTGAATGTTGGTTCTAATTAATTTAGATTCATAGTTACCTGATAAAAAGATTTTTAATTTCAAAATCATGGTGATTGCACTACTTATAGTTAAAAACAATTTTATAAATATTTTTATTTAAATTATGAAATTTTTTCTCATATTCTGTGGCAATATTATTACCATTATTAAATTCATTTAATGCACCATACAAATTTGTTGTTTGGTATAAGATGTTGTATCTATCATTATTGTTTAACAACACTTCATTATAAGTATAGTCATACAAACTATCATTATCTGTTTTGAACTCTATCCAACCATCTAACGTTAATAATTTTTGATATTTATTTAAAAAAGTTGGATGAGTTAAGCGTCTTTTAGCATGACGTACTTTAGGTCAAGGATCACTAAAATTAAGAAAAATTTTAGTGAAACAATGATCAATAAATAATTCGTTTAGATTATTTGCATCATAGCTAATAAATTTCAAATTGTTTAAATCATAATTATTGGCTTTATTAATAGCTTTTGCTAAAATGGTTTCATTTTTTTCCAATGCAATGAAATTGATTTCAGGATATTTTAAAGCACTATTAATAATAAAATCCCCTTTGCCACAACCAATTTCCAACATTACTGTATTATTGGGATGAGGAAACAATTTTTGAGGATTACATTTGTGTAATTGGTTGGTATCAAAAAAATATTTTGTGTTAGCATGCAAAATGTTATTTGCATTTTTATTGAATCTTAATCGCATTATTTACCTTCTTTATATAATCCATGATATTTTAATTGTCTTAATACTTCATAGCATGCAATGCTAACACTATTTGCGATATTCAAACAAATTAAATTTTGGTTCATTGGTATACGAATGATTTGATTTGGATATTGATTTAAAATTTCAGATGGAATTCCAGTTTGTTCATTCCCAAAAACTAAGTATATGTTTATTTTAGGATTTTCATTAACTAAAGATTTAATATTGATGTTATCAGGTGCTAAATTGCCTCAACGACTATAGAAAAAATATTTTGCATTTTCGCTATTTAATTTAATAAATTCATTTCAATTATCATATTGATTTAATTGAATTAAGTCAATATGATTAGTTGAACTTCTTTTTAGCTTTGTTCTGTCAAAAATAAATCCATATGGTCTAATCAAATGCAACACAGCATTGAATGCTAAGCATGTTCTAGCAATATTACCAACATTTAATATGATAGCTGGTTCAAATAAAACAATATGAAGTTGCATAATTTATAATTCCTGAAGGTATTTAATAATTGTATTTGTAATACTAGTTGGAGTAGATGCACCCGATGTTATTCCTACAACATATTTAGGACTTAAATTTAAACTTTGTACTTCTTGTAAGCTATTGACAAGAAAGCAGAAAGGAATTTTTTTATGTTTACCAATTTTTAATAGTTGTTGACTATTATTAGATTTATTATCTCCAACAACAATTAAAACATCTAGTTTAGTCTTTAAATTAATGAGTGCTTCTTGGCGTTGTTGAGTTGCAAGACATAAATCATTTTTTATTTCATAATTAGTAAAATGTTTTTCAATAAATTGGTAACAAGATTTTAGATCATAAATTGATAGTGTAGTTTGATTGGTAATGATTGTTGGTAAATTAAAATTAATATCCATTAATTGTTTTGGATTAGTAACAAAAATAATTTTATTGCTAATACTAAGTGCTGCTAAACTTTCAGGATGATTTTCTTTACCTAAATAAATTACTTGTTTGCTATTTATTAATCCATCTTTTATTACATCATGTGTCTTGTAAACATATTCACATGTTGTGTCGATAATTTTTAGTCCTTTTGATTTTGCTAATTTGATTGTTTTTTCATCTGTTCCATGAGCACTCAAAATCAAAATGTCATTAGTTTGAACCTTTAAATTTTGGACAAGTTCATAACGGGTTACATTTGTATCATCTAAAATGAATAAATTATCACTTCTTACCTCATCTAACATTTTCTGATTATGTACAAATCAACCTAGCATAAAAATCCGACATTGAGGATTTTGTTTAATGGTATCTTTTACTATTTTTCAAGCATTAACAACACCAGAACAAAATCCTCGAGGACTAATTTTAATGATTTGCATCTTTTAATTTTTTAACAACAATTTCATATTGTTGTTTATAGTTATTGAGCTTATTTTGTTCTTCAGCTACTTTTGCTTTTGGAGCTTTATTAACAAAATTTTGATTACTTAAAATATTTTGACTACGATTAATTTCAAATTCTAAAATTTCTTTTTGTTGTATCAATTCTTGGATTAATACTTGGTCATTTTGTTTTAGATTTTGAATTCTAATTTCAAAATTATCAGTTAACAAAGTAGTTGGATTGTTAATTATTTCATTAATCAAAATAACATTTTGATGTTTTAAATAGTGATTAAATAAATCAAATGATGTTTCAAAAGTATTGTCTTTTGTTAAACAAACTAAATTTACATTAATTTCTTGTTTAAAACTTAAGTTATAATCACTTTTATATTTTTTTATACTATCAATAATAGATATAAGTTGTTCTGCAATTGTTAACATTAAATTATCAAAGTGATAATTAACAATGGAAGGATATTTTTCATTCATAATTGTCGAATCTTGATTGAATGCTTGATAGATTGTTTCAGTAATAAATGGACATTGTGGATGTAGCATAATTAAAACTTGTTTTAAAATGTAACCCAAAATACTTTGAGTTATGAAATTATTATTTTTAGCATCAAATTTAGTATATTCTAGATATTTATTAAAAAAATCATCTCAAACAAAATCAATAATTTTTTTTGTACCAACAACAAAATTGAAGACTTCAAAATGTTTGTTGACATCAATAATTAATTTGTTTAATTTATTTAAAATTCATTGGTCCAAACAAGATAAATTACTCAAATCAATGTTTTCTAATGTAAATGAACTCGTAACATCTAGGATATACTTGCTACCATTTCATAATTTGTTTAGAAAATTTCAATTCGCCTTTAATTTTTCATCATTAAACTTTAAATCTTCTCCAAGAGCAGCGGTGGAGGTTAAAAATAATCTTAATGTATCACAACCATATTCATCAATTACATCCATTGGATCAATTCCATTACCCAATGATTTAGACATTTTTTTACCATTTTTATCTCTAATTAAACCGTGAATCAAAACATTTTTAAATGGTTTTTGGTGGGTAAAATGCTGGCTGGTCATCATCATTCTACTAACTCAAAAGAAAATAATGTCATACCCTGTGACTAACACATCTGTAGGAAAAAATCTCTGCATTAATTTAGTTTCATTTGGTCATCCTAAAGTAACAAATGGTCACAATCCAGACGAAAACCATGTATCTAATACATCATCATCTCTTATTCAGTTTTCTTTATCAATAGGGCCATTGATAGAACAATGAATTTCATGTGTATCTTTATGATATCAAACTGGGATTTGGTGCCCTCATCATAATTGTCTACTAATACATCAATCCTCAATATTGTCTAATCAATTTAAAAGTGTATTATTAAATCTACTTGGATAGAAATTAACTTTATTGTTACTATTTTGTAATTCAATAATTTCTTTTGCTAATGGTTTCATTTTGACAAATCATTGTCAAGATAAAAAAGGTTCAACAATACAATTTGTTCGTTCTGAATACCCAACTTGATTTTTGATAGTTTCAATTTTTTCAACTAGATTTAAATTTGTTAATTTTTTAATTAATAAATCACGACAAATCAAACGATCTAAGCCAATAAATTCATTAGCTAATTCATTCATTGTTCCATCATCATTCATAATATTGATAATTGGTAAATTATGTTTTTTACCTAATTCGTAATCATTAAAATCATGTCCAGGTGTACATTTCATCACTCCTGTTCCAAATTCTAAATCCACGTAATCATCAAAAATAACAGGTAACAATTGGTTGTTAGCTGGGTTAATAAATTTGTGATTTTTGATAGTTTCTACTCTAGTATCATTAGGATTCATTACTAGACAAACATCACCAAACATTGTTTCAGGTCTAGTTGTTGCAACAATCAAAGTAATACTTTTATCTTCACTAAAGTACTTTAAATAATACATTTTGGATTCGGTTTCTCTATGAATTACTTCAATATTACTAATTGCTGTTTTTAGAATTGGATCTCAATTAACTAATTTTTTATTTTTATAAATTAAACCTTCATGATATAGATCAACAAATACTTTGTTAACAGCATAGTTGATATCCTCATCCATTGTGAATTTTTCATAATCATATGACAAAGCTAAACCTAATTTTTTCCATTGTGCATGAATAAAATCAGCTTGAGCATTTTTTCAATCTCATAAATTAGCTAAAAATTTATCTCTACCTAATGAATAACGATTTTCACCAGTTTGTTCTTGTAAAATCTTTTCAAATTTAGTTTGTGTTGCAATTCCGGCATGATCAGTTCCTGGCAATCACAAAACATCAAAACCATTTAATTTTTTATAACGAACAATTGTATCTTGTAAACTAACATCTCATGCATGTCCTAAGTGTAGCTTACCTGTTACATTTGGTGGTGGCAAAATAATGCAATATGGTTGAAGATGATTTATTTTAGGATTAAAAAGATTTTGTTTTAATCAAAAATTATAAATTTTTTCTTCATACTGTTGGTGTTCAAACTTTTTAGCTAATTGGTTCATAGTTTAATAAATTTTAGTTTTTACTTTTTGTATTAATAGCATTGATAATTGCTTGTAATTTTTGAATATTAAATTTACTTTTATTTGAAATAGGAATGATATTATCAATTTTAACATTCAAAAATTTACTAACTTTTTGAATTTGTTGGTTAATTTGACTTAGTTTCAGTTTGTCAGCTTTAGTCAAAATTATTAGATGTTCAATCTGATATTTTTGTTTTAGCAACCTCAAATCATTTGCCATTTTTAAATCACTATCAGTGACGACATCAATACTACATAATTGACAAACGCAAATTAATTTTTTAGCTCATGTCAAGTATTCATAAATCATTTTATTAATGATTTCAACTTCATTTTTACTAGTTTTAGCATAACCATAACCTGGTAAATCAACTAGTACATAATTATTGAAATCAAAAAAATTTACCAGTTTAGTTTTGCCGGGTGTACTTGATGTTTTAGCAATACTTGTATTAGCTAATGAATTAATCAAACTAGATTTACCAGCATTTGAACGACCTACAAAACAAATTTGATTGCGCTGATCATCAAAATATTGTTCAATCAAGTTAGCAGATTTGATAAATTTAACCATTATTTTATTTTGGTTGCTTTGTAATAGATTTCATTAATTTGTTGTTCAGTTGGTTTACGACCTACTTGATTGTAAATCATTCTAATTGTTTCTTTAGAAATAGGAGGATTTTTCTTTAATTGGTTTTTGATAATTTTTCTTGCTAAGAATCACCCAGCTAAAAATCCTAACAATAAACAAAGAATTCCGATTCCTACTGTTAATCCTGCAATTGCACCTGCATCCATAAATTATTACTACATATCCTTAAAAATTAAAATATTTCTTAATAAACACTATTAATTATATAAAACTTGCTTTTTATTCATAAATTAAGATTCGCTCAATACTTTTAACTTTTTTATTTTGTGAGTCAAATTCAATTACAACTGCACAAAATTGGTATAAACCTCCTTGTTCTTCTAAAATGAGTTTAGTTGTTAGATGTTTATGCTGGTCAGTAATATTTTTACCTTTTGCACCTATTACACCATCAACTGGCCCTGTGGAACCAACATCAGTAATATATGCAGTATTATTGCGAATTCGATTATCTGCAGTTTGCACATGTGTATGTGTACCAACAATCGCTTGCAATTGTCCTTGGAATTCAAAAAATAAAGCGTTTTTTTCACCAGTGCTTTCAGCATGAAAATCCACAAGATGAAAATCGGTAGCATCTAAATCACTAATTATTTTGTGTAGTTCAAAAAAAGGATTAGTTTGTAAATTATTAGGAAATTTTATTGATTCACCCATTAAACTTGTAATTCTAATTTTTAGTTCTTTCAAACAAATGATTTTTGTTCCAACACCAACTTTTGCAAATTGATGATTACTATTAATGTTTGCTGGTCGAATGATATTATTTTTTGTAGATAATAGTTGAAAAATATCGGAATGATTTCAAGTGTGATTACCCATTGTAAAAAAATCTACACCACTATTCATTAGCGTATGATAATCTTTTTCACATAATCCTCTACAATCTGTTGTATTTTCTGCATTCGCAATCACAAAATCAATTTGATGATCCAATCTAACTTTGGGTAGCAATGTTTTGATTGCTCTTAAACCTGTTTGTGCAAAAATGTCACCAATAAATAATAATTTCATAATTTTAAATGAGTATTATTTTATCCAATTTTATTATTTGCAAGTCAAGGTTTCTAAATTCAGGTTTTAGTTCATAATTTTTATTCACATAACCAATTTTTTTTCCCGGAAAATTCTTTAAGTATTTAAAAAATTTTTCTTCATAAATCAAACCTTTATCTTCATAGTATCCTTGTAATGCAACAACAATAACATTCAAATTATTAGTTAAATATTGTTTATTAACAAATTGTAAATATCCATGTTTCATTACACTATCAGTATATAAATTGGTGATTTTATTGAAAATAATTTTATTGTTTTTAAATTCTGAATAGTAAACATGTGATTTAGTTTTTAGTATTTCATCAATTACAGCATATACTTCTAAATCATCTTTATATGTGTGAAAAAAACCAATTTCTTGGTAGTTATAAGTGACCAATAATTTGGTTAATTTTTTAAAGAGTAAGTGTTCAAGATGATATTTTTTACTAGGTAATAAATTGTATTGTTGTTGATAATAAATTTGGTAACAAGAATATTTTTTAGGATTCATAATTATTCATGAGAAATTTTTCTCTTAATCGATTTGTGATTAAAGATTAAATGTTTAGTATTGTATGGTGGTTTAAATGAAATTTCTAAAATATCATTTTTAACATCCATTACTATTCCATTGCCAAATACAGTGTGGACAATTTGATCACCAATCTTATAATCATTTACTTGTTCATCATTATAAACTTCTTCTTTTTCAATATTTTTTTGTTGTTGTGAATCAAACCATTGTAAATCTCAATTACTCCTAACACTAAACTTAGGTTCAGATTTATTTAATAATTCAGGTTTTATATCTTTAAGAAATCTTGAAGGTAATGATGATGACTTATCTGTGTAGTTATAGCTTGAGTTCCAACAAAGATACAACTCTTTTTTAGCACGTGTAATTGCAACATAAGCTAATCTTCGTTCCTCAATTAAACCATTTGTTTCCACAACACTATGTTTGGAAGGAAATATGCCATCATTGAAACTTACTAAAAAAACATACTCAAATTCTAATCCTTTAGCAGCATGAATCGTCATTAATGAAACAGCATTATCATGTTTTTTACGATCATCAGCACTAGTAAATAAAGCAATTTCATGTAAATATTCTGTTAGTGATCAATTATTTTGACGACGATTTTTGAAACTAATGATGGAATTTTTTAATTCTTCAAGATTTTTTTCTACTGTTTCAACTTTAGTAGCATTAACACTTTTGATGTAATCAAAGTAATTAATGCTAGTAATTAAATACTGAAAGAAATTTTCAATATCATTAAGATTTTTACTTCGGAAATCTTCAATCAAACCAATAAAATTTCTAATTGCCTGTTTTTGGCTATTATTTAATTCATTGATTTCATCATGTTTTAAAAGTGCATCTCATGTAGAACAATGTTGTTGATTAGCATAATTCAAAATAACTCTTACAGTTGCATCACTAATTTTTCTTCTAGGAATATTAATGATTCTTAACAAACTAATTTCATCAAAATTATTAATAACTTGTAAGTATGCTAGAATGTCCTTAATTTCTGACCGTTGATAGAACTTATATCCACCATATAAGTTGTATTTAATATCATGAAAAATTAAACCTTGTTCATATGTTCGTGACAAATGATTATTTCGGTACAAAATTGCAATATCACTTGGATTAACACCTTCTAAAATTAACTTATTAATTTTACTTGTAACATAATTAGCTTCCTCTTCAAGTGTGCTAGAACTATGCACAATTGGTTTAATGTGGTCAGGTTTTTGACTAAACAAATTCTTCTTGATTCGACCAATATTTTTATCAATCAATGAATTGGCAACATCTAAAATTTGATTAGTAGAACGATAGTTTTCTTCTAATTTTAGAACTTCAATCTCTTTGTTAGCAAAATGATGAATAAATTTATCAATCACCGCACTATCTGCACCTCTAAATGTGTAAATGATTTGGTCTTCATCACCAACAGCAAACACATTAAATTTTTCGCCACCTAAGTGCTCAATTAATTCGTATTGTGCAATATTTGTATCTTGAAATTCATCGACCAACAAATATTTAAATTTATTACTTCAATAATTTACTACTTCAGGATGTTGTTCAAAAATAAGGTTAGTAAAATTTAAAATATCATTGAAGTCCAAGTAATTGTAATCTAAAAATTTTTGTACATACTTTTGATAAACAATTTTTACCATATACAAAATGTTTGGATTGTCAATTTTTAACTTTCATTGAATTTTAAAGTCATTTAAATCATCCAAATCATATTGATTGTTTTTTATTACATCAATGGTGTGTAACATATTTTTAAAACTATACTTAGTTTTATCGAAATTTAGTTCTTCATAAATTCCCTTGATAATATTTTGACTATCCTCATCATCAACAATCTTAAAATTACTACTTCGGTTTAAGTGATGGATTTCTTGTCTTAAAATTCGAATACAAATACTATGGAATGTACCAATTCATTCTAGTGGATATCCAACTTGTTTTTTAATTCGCAAGTTCATTTCTTCAGCAGCTTTATTTGTAAAAGTGATTGCCAGAATTTCATCAGGATGTAATCCTAATTCATTAATTAAATATCAAATTCGATTCGTTAAAATTGTAGTTTTACCAGTCCCGGCACCTGCCATTATTAATACAGGCTTTAATGGATAGGTAACAGCTTTAAATTGTTGTTCATTTAGATTATTTATCATGTTGTAGATTTAGAATAAGTGTCAAGAATCTTTTTAAAATTTTTATAGTATGGATTTTTGTTTAAATTTTTACAAAACAATTTTAAATTTTTAATCACATTTTTACTGGCTAACTTGTGAATTTCTTTATTCTTTAAAGAAATTAATTTACTAGAGTTTTTCTCTAGTGGATATTTTTCATCAATTTTACTTAAGAACTTATATTTAGCAATATAAACAAATCAATATTCTAATTCAAAACCAAATTCTGGTAACAATGTACTATTGTTAATTAAATTGTCCATTTTCTTTAATTGAAAAAGTAAATCATATAAGTTAAAATCAACATCTTTATGTTTTTTAAATGTAATTAATGGTGTATTTAAAATGTGCTTTCACATTTTAAATGTTAATAGAACTTGTAGATTAAAGTAGTCAGGGTATCATTTGTTATCATTGAAAATAATTTCATTATTTTTTAAGAATTCTATATTGTAGATCTTGTTATAAATTTCTTTGCTACTAATACCCAAAATCAATTCTTGATTAACTTCGGTATATTCAGAGCTTAGTAAATTATAGAAAATACTTGGATTAGTAGATTCAATACTAACAACGTCATAGTTGTTATTTAATGAACTTTCAATAGACACTAGAAAGTTATCAACTAAAATACTATTGAAATTCATAAACATAATGTACTCAGTTTTTGCTAGATTAATTGCATTGTTATAACAAAAAGCTTGTCCTAGTTGAGTATGATTTTTGATTAGAGTAAAATTAGAATACTTATTGCTAAAAAAGTTTTCAATTGTGGCACAAAGTTCTGGTGATTTAGAATCCAAATAAATTAGCACATGAGACTTAGAACTATCTAATTTTGCTAATTGACTTAAACATAAATCTAAACTAGATGAATTTTGATTTAAATATAGTACTAGTGTAATCATTTTATGCATTATTAAATTAATATCTTATTAATTTTAATATTTTATTTTGTAGTTGTATAAACAAATAAAAAACCTTCTTTTAGAAGGTTTATAAATAAGCTATAAGCCGCGTTCTGTACTTTTTAAAAAGTGTTGATTATTTATCTACATTATTATTTAGCATAATAATGTTTGCTTTTATTTTCGGTTTAATAAAAAGCAATTCCTCGACCAAAATTTGAGTTTCTAGCTTGCAGGGTTTACCAACGTTTCACTCCAATAATTACTTATTGGCATCGTCACTGTGGCACTTTTATAGTTTGTTGTTATCACAATATGACCAAAACAAACAGCCATTAATCACTATATTAATGATTATTTAATGTTCATTAGCATTAATACAAACACTACAATCATCACAGATTGTGCTAGCGCGGACTTTCCTCTACCTAACATAAATTAAGCAGCAATCAACCACTTATTTTTATTGAAAACTAGAAAGTTTTGTGTTTTCTAGCAGCTTTTTGTTTTTCTTTTAGTCTAAGTCCTGGTCTTAAATAGTACTCATGACGTTTTGTATCTCTTTTAGTCTCATTAGCAATTCTTTTAAATCTTTTGATTGCTTTTTCAACATCATTATTTTCCACAACAATTGTTCTAGACACTATCTCTCACCACCTTTACTACTAAAATTAATCAAAATTATTATATTAAAACTTTTTTAATTTCATTTAACTTTATGTAAAAGATGAGCATTGGCTAGTAATTTACGGCCAAACTTCGCTTCATGCTGATTATTAATTTCAACCAAATCAGCACTTACATGTACTGATGTTGTCAAGAAAAATGATCCAACACCATAATAATCAACAGCATCTGTATGCATGTTGATTTCATGAATTTTTTGTGGAGTTACTTTACTAGTTACTACAATTTTTTTATTTTCTAATTTGTGATTAATAAATCACTCTTTGACTAGATCAATCAACTCAAAATTTACACCAAATAAATTTTGATTTTTTAATGATTGATCAACAAGATTGCTACTTGTGTCCAATCTTATTCCTGCTAACAAATTAAAAGAGGGCAGAAGTTGATCCAGCGTTTTTAAAGCATAATTTTCATAATCAATTAAACACATAATTTCTTTAGTTTTATTTATCTCACTAAAATCACTAATCATTAAATCCAAGTTATTTCTATATTGTTGAATTAATGAATGTGGTATTGTGCCAATTACTTTTGTGCTATGATCACTCTTAATAAAATCAATTTGTGCAGCAGTTACAAATAAATCGATTCCTGCCAAATATGCAGGATAAGCATCATAACTCTGATTAAAATAATCACAATTTCTATCAGCCATATAAATAATATTTTGATGTGGTAATAATGTTTGAATTGCTTGCATACAATTAGTTGCTACTGAGCATCTTCTTGTAAGTATTCCATCAATAATATTTTCTAGACACATGAAGTCAGGATAATATCCTTTAATGATGACTAAAGGTGTTTGTTGATCATCAACAATTGTACCTTCATCCAAAAGATACAATTCAGTTCGATTTAATTGCTCTTTGGTTAAATAAAACTCTAACAATGCTTTAATTTCATATCCACCACACATCATGAATGGTGTTGAATTAAAACAAATAAACTGCATTGTTGTAACTTCATCTATATTTTTATCTTTCAGAACATTTTTTGCTTTTAAAAAATAGTCTGTAGTATAAAAATTAGTTTTTATTTTTTCATCAAAAGTAAAATTAATCTTACTAACAATTTGTTGTCTTTTGGAAGAATTAATTACTTTCATTATTATCTTCTAAAGAATCTTTTTCCATTTCTTCACTACTTACTACATATGTTGAATCATTTAGATTGATCTTATAAATTCCCAAGAAATTTGCTACACCTAGGGCCAGGTTTATAAATCCGAAAACTAAGATAGACCATAGCATTCCAGCATTAATTGCCATTCTTGTTATTAAATTTAAAGGAATTGGCAATATAACAACTTCTATAAAAATGCTAATCAATGGTAAATAAAAGTATCAAATTTTTCAACTTCTATTATGATGCTGCTTTCATGTACTTAATGAAACAATGCAACTAAACACAATACTTGCTAATGCAGCAGGTAAGTATGCACCATAAACTAACCCAATAATAATTGATCTATTTGTATTTGTTTGTCCAGAGGCAATAATGCACCCAATACAAATTATGAGTACTAACAAATTAAAAACAAAGTTTAATAATCCTCATTTAACTTCACCATCTAAGAAACTAGATTTGTTAATTACATTAGTAATTTTTTCTTTAATATCATTATTTTTCATAATCTAAAATTAACTTTCAAATTTTAAATTAATTAATATTTTATCTTACTTACTAATTTCTTTACTAATTTCCAAATATTGTTGATACCTTAATAAATTGATTTCATTATTTTCAACTGCTTTTTTAATTGCACAATATGGTTCATTAATGTGTAAGCAATTTGAATATTTACATTGCAAACTAATTTTCTTAAAATCATGATAACTTTTTGCTAATTCTTGTTTGGTTAATAAATTAATATCAAGGCTAGAAAATCCAGGGGTATCAATTAATTTATAGTTTTTTTCCTTAATTAATGTTGCTGTTGTTGTTGTATGTTTACCACGATTCAATGCATGAGAAATTTCTTGAGTTCTGAGATTTAAGTGTGGAAATAGTTGATTGGTAATTGTAGTTTTACCAACACCACTATTACCAGCTAAACAAAAAGTTTTATTTTGTAACAATCCTTGCAATCTATCAAATTCATTTTTATTAGGCAAACAAAAAGTTTTATACCCATTGTTTTTGAAAATTTCTAGGTATTTTTCAAATTCACTACTTTGTGCTTGTGTAATTAAATCTTGTTTTGTAAAAACTATTAATACTTCACCAATAAAACTTTCATAATAAGCTAAGTATTTCATCATGAGATGAAAATTAAATTTTGGTTCAATGATTGATTGAACCAAAACAACAACATCAATATTAGCTACATTTGGTCTAATAATATGACTTTTGCGATCCGAAATCTTTTTAATGACAAATTCATTATTCACACTAATAATTTCAACAAAATCACCAACAATTGGTTTGAAATCTTGATTATATTTTAATAATCCTCTAATTTTGCAAATTAGCTGCTTATTTTCAATATCAACAATTGCTAAATTGCTATTGATTTGAGTAATCTGCCCTTCTATAGATTTAGATGAATTTTTGTTCATTTTTTGCTCGTAATTGCCCACATGCTGCATCAATATTTGTACCTTTTTCTTGTCTTATTGTCACTTGAATTCCTAAACTAGATAATTTATTGGCGAAATTAATTACATTATTACTTCGTTTGTATGAATGTTCATTCACAGGATTGTATGGAATTAAATTGACATAACACAAAACATCCTTTAAAAGATTGGCTAATTCAATTGCACACTCAATTGAATCATTGACATCTTTTAACATGATGTATTCAAAAGTAATTCTTCTATTTGTTGATCTAACATAATCTTTGGCAGCAGAAATTAAAGTTTCAATATTAAATGCTTTATTAATTGGCATAATTTTGTTTCTAATATCATTATTTGGTGCATGTAATGAAATTGCTAATCCGATTTGTGGCATTAATTTTGCTCATTCAGTAAATTTATTTACTAATCCACATGTAGAGACAGTAATTTTTCTAGCCCCGATTTGCAAACCAAAATCATTATTAACAATTTTGATAAATTTAATAAGGTTTTCAAAATTATCAAATGGTTCACCAATTCCCATTACAACAATATTACTCACTCTTTGGTTTAAATTATTGCTATCTAAATATTTTTGAACTGTATAAATTTGCCCAACAATTTCACAAGGTAATAAATTTCTTTTCTTTTTTAATAATCCTGATGCACAAAATTTACAACCCATATTGCATCCAACTTGAGTTGTAACACAAACACTATAACCATATTCAAATTTCATCAATACTGTTTCGATTAAACTACCATCTTCTAGTTCAAATAAAAACTTAGTAGTTTCATCAAATTTATCAGTTTGTTTTAATTTAAGTTTTAATTCACAAAAATAGAAATTAGTTTTTAAAAATTCAATATTTACTTTTGAAACATTTGTCATTTCTTCAAAACTACTAACTCTTTTTTTATAAATTCATTCAAATATTTGTTTTGCCAAAAATGGTTTCAAATCATTAGTAGTAACAATTTCTTCTAATTCTTGAAGAGTAAAATTAAGAAGATTTTGTTTACTTTTTGTCATAACTTTGTTCAATAATCTTTGTAATTTCTTTAATAGTTTGATTTACATCATCATTAACAACAATGTTTTGATACATATCTCGATACTTTAGTTCATCACTTGCTTTTTTAACCCTTTTATCAATTGTTTCTAAAGTTTCTGTTCCTCTATTAATTAATCTTTGTTTCAAGATTTCTAAACTTGGAGGAATTAAAAAAATTGAAATAATTTCATCTTTATCAAATTGTTGCATAATATTTTTTGCGCCCAATGTTTCAATTTCTAATAAAACATTTTTACCTTGATTCAATTGTTCAAATATTTTTTGTTTTGGTGTTCCATAATAGTTGCCACAAAATTCTGCATACTCTAGAAAATCACCTTGATTAATTCCATTTTTAAATTCATTATGGCTAAGGAAATAATAATCTTTACCATGAATTTCATTATGTCTTTTTGGTCTTGTTGTCGCTGAAATTGAATACACAATATTTAAATTTTTATTGTTTAAAACTTCATCTAAAACCGTTTTTTTACCAACACCTGATGGACCACTTATTAAAATTATTTTACCTTTGTTAATATTCATTTCTACCATTGTTACAACATTACAATTATAAAATATCAAATAAAATGATTTTATTTAGTTTTTAATATAATTAACAATGTGAATTTTAACTTCTAAAATATGACAAAACAACCATTTATTAAAAAAATAATTCCAACCATGGATTGAATTATTACTGATGATGATCCTCGTGTTAGATTGAAGTCATCTCCTCTTACATTTCCATTATCTAGTAATGATTATGACCAAATTGCTAAAATGATTTCTTACATTGATGCGTCATATGATGGCTCATATGAACAATACAGTATCAGACCAGGTGTGGCAATTGCTAGTAACCAGATAAATTGACAAAAAAGAGTCATTTATTTACATTTTGATGATGAGTTTGGCAGTGAAAAGTGTTGATTATTAGCTAATCCAATAATTAAAACATTTTCAAATGAAATTTCATATCTAGATGGTGGTGAAGGATGTTTATCTGTTCCAAATGACCATCAAGGTGTGGTGCCACGAAAATCAAGTATTGTTGTTGAAGCTTTTGATTTATTTAAAAATAGACAAATTACAATTCAAGAATCAGGTTATTCAGCAATTGTTCTGCAACATGAAATTGATCATTTAGATGGCATTTTATACTATGACAGAATTAATGCCCTTAACAATAATTATGTTGATGTTAGTTGAAAGAAGATTTAGGATATGTATAACCATAATCAAATTGAAAAAAAATGAGAAAAATTTTGGGATGAAAATAAAACATTTAAATTTCATGACAATGTTGATCAGAAAAAGTTTTATATCTTAGATATGTTTCCATATCCATCTGGCAAAGGCTTGCATGTTGGACATCCTAAAGGTTACACAGGTACAGATGTCATTAGTCGTTATAAAAGATTAAAAGGATTTAATGTTTTGCACCCAATTGGTTGGGATGCATTTGGATTACCAGCAGAACAATATGCATTAAAAACTAATAATCATCCAGAGATTTTTACTTTAGAAAATATTAATAATTTCCGTTCTCAACTTAAAAGGATGGGTTTTGACTTTGATTATGACAAAGAAGTAAATACTACAGATCCACAATATTTTCAATGGACACAGTGGATTTTTTTGCAATTTTATAAACATGGTTTAGCGGAAATTAAAGAGATTGATGTTAACTGATGTCCACAACTAGGAACTGTGTTAGCTAATGAAGAAGTTATTTTAGATAAAAAAGGTAATCGTGTTAGTGAAGTTGGCGGTTTTCCTGTAGTTAAAAAACCAATGCGTCAATGAGTACTTAAAATTACTGCTTATGCTGACAAACTTTTGGAAGGTCTTGATGAAATTAATTGACCAAGTAGTTTAAAAAGTTTACAAACTAATTGAATTGGTAAAACAAATGGTTTAGAAATTGAATTTAGCATTTTGGATCAAAATGATAAATTGAAAATTTTTACATCAAGACCAGATTCAATTTATGGTGTCACATTTCTAGCAATTTGCACTCATCATCCATTATTAGATAAACTAACAACCAATTCAAATAAAGAAAATGTTAGTAAGTTTGTTGCTGAAAATGACTTGTTAACTGATATGGATCTAAAAGTCACAAAGCAAAAGTTTGGCGTGTTTACTGGATCATATGCAATTCATCCATTGACAAATCAAAAATTGCCAATTTATGTTGCCAACTATGTATTAAACAATGTTGGTTGTGGTGCAACAATGGGTGTACCAGCTCATGATGAAAATGATTATGATTTTGCAAATGCATTAAATATAGAAATAAAACCAATTATTAAAAGTGATAATTTACCATTTGTGGGTGATGGTGAACATATCAATAGTGATTTTTTAAATGGATTTAATAATGATGAAGCATTCAAGTTAGCAAGTGAAAAATTAATTAACATGAAGATTGCTAATCATAAAACTAACTATAAATTAAGAGATTGAGTTTTTAGTCGTCAAAGATATTGAGGGGAACCATTCCCTGTTTTGTTTGATGAAAATATGCAAATTATTTTGGATGAAGATTTACCAATTTTATTACCTAAATTAAAGGAATTTAAACCATCTGGCACTGGTGAAAGTCCACTACTAAATGCAAAAGAATGGTTAGAACTTGATAAGGATGGACAAAAATATTTACGTGACACCAATACAATGCCACAATGAGCTGGTTCATGTTGGTATTATTTGGGATACATATTAAAAAATAATGATGACCAAAGTTATACACCACTTAATTCATTGGAAGCAAAAGAACGTTTTAAACGTTGGTTACCAGTTGATATTTATGTTGGTGGTCAGGAACATGCTGTATTACATTTATTGTACGCAAGATTTTGACATAGATTTTTATATGATATTGGTGTTGTCCCAACAAAAGAACCATTTTTTACTATGGTTAATCAAGGTATTATTTTAGGTCCTGACAACGAAAAAATGTCCAAGTCAAAGGGCAATATTATTAGTGTTGATGATGTGATTGAATCACATGGTGCAGATGCATTAAGACTATATGAAATGTTTATGGGTCCATTTACATCAAGTATGGCTTGAAATAATGAAGCATTAGATGGTGTCAGAAAATGATTAGATAGAATATATCGATTATATTTCAACCATGATGAATTAGGTTTTAAAGTTACAAATAAACTTATTGAAGTTGATTCAGAGTTAGCTAGTAGTTACCATAGAATGTTAAAACAAGTAGAAATTGATATTGAAAAATTCCATTTTAATACTGCAATTTCTGAAATGATGATTTTTATCAATGATGTTTATAAACAAAAAAAGTTTAACATGGAAATGATGCATAATTTTGCAATTGTTTTATCTTGTTTTGCTCCCCATTTAGCTGAAGAAATTAATGAATATATGCAATACAATTCTTCAATATGTTTGATGAAGTGGCCACAATATGATCAAAGTAAAACCATTCAATTTGAAGTTAAAATTCCAATTGTAATCAATAAAAAACCAAGAGATATTTTAGTGGTTCCTTTTGATACTTCTGAAGATAAACTATTGGAGTTAGCCTTGAATTCACCAAAAGTAAAACAATTCATTGGAAATCAACCGATTAAACAACAAGTTATTGTTAAAAACAAAATTATTAATCTAATAATTTAAAATGTTAAAATTTGTATTGCTATGTGTGTCTATATCACATAGCGAAATATAATCGCATTTACAATGGTTCATAAATTTAAATAATCATTATTTAATACCATTGGAAGCAGATTTGGAGGAATTAAGATGTTTGCAGTTATGCAAACTGGTGGTAAGCAATATAAAGTTAGTGTTGGTGACACTATTTATGTTGAAAAACTAGATCTTGAAGTCGGTAAAGAAATTAAATTTGACCAAGTGTTAATGACTGCTAATAAAATTGGAAATCCTTTTGTTTCTGGTGCTGTTGTTACAGCTGTCATAGAAAAACAAGGAAAGCAAAAAAAGATTAGAGTTATTAAGTTTAAATCTAAAAAGCACTATTATAAAAGACAAGGTCATAGACAACCATATACTAAATTAACTATCAAAGCAATTAAAGAATAAGTTTTTTATAAATGATTAAAGTTACTTTTTATCAGAATGGATTTGTTGCAACAGGTCATGCAAACAGCGATGAGTTTGGTCATGATTTGGTGTGCGCAGGAGCAAGTGCAATTTTAATGGGTTCATTGAATTGATTTGATCCTCAAACATCAAAAATTGATGTTAAAGATAACTATATTAAAGTTATTATTTACAATCCAGAAAAACTTAATCATTTACTAGATTTATTGTTTATTCAATTAAGTGCGATGATTCATGGTAATAAACAATATATTACAATACAAAAAATCACTAAAAATTGTGAATAACAGGAGTTAATTTTATGGAACTAAAGTTTTATACTAACCTACAATTTTTTGCTAGCAAAAAAGGGGTGGGTTCAACTAAAAATGGTCGTGACTCAAATCCAAAGTATTTAGGTGCTAAATTAGCAGATGGTCAAACTGCTAAAGCTGGTCAAATTATTTATCGTCAAAGAGGTAATAGAATCTATCCTGCTCAAAATGTTGGACAAGGAAAAGATCACACATTATTTGCTTTAACACCAGGAGTTGTTAAATACACTAAATTTATGGGAAACAAAACTAAAGTTAGTGTTATTCCTTTTTCAGAAACAACAAAATAGTTAAATAAAATTTTATTTATTAGAATACCTTAGCTTTCCTAAGGTATTTTTTATTGTTGTTTATCAATGATCTTAATCTTGTATTCATTAATAAAATAGCTAATTTTCTTTAACATCTCAGGATTAATTTGCTTAAATTCATCAATGTTATTAGGTAATTTATTTGTAATTAATTTTTTTATACAACCATCTAGTGTTCAATAAAATTGCTTTCTATCATATGATCAATGGATATTAGAAGGTAAAGGTAAAAAATTATTGACATCTCTGATTTGATTTAATATCTCTGGATCATTTGCTAATGAATACTCTTCTTTAATTAACCAAACCGGTTTGATGTGGGCAACCTCATAATCCTCATGTATATTAGTAATATTAAAGTAGGTTTGGTACAAAGCTACATTTTCACTATATTGCTCTTGGATTCACCTTTTTTGTTCTGATCTGTATTTATTAACTTTGCTTTCTAGTTTATAGAAGGAAGTTATTACTTGTTGACACTCTTTGGTTAAATCATATCTAATGGTTTTTCATTGTTCTGAGTGATCATGGAATTTTTTTACATACTTTTCTAAATTACCATTATGATCAATTCAATCCTGAAAACTCACTTGTTCAGCTATCTCATAGATACCATTAAAATCATGAATATCAAAATTTTTCTTAGCATAATCATGAAAGTCTTTACATTGATTCAAAGATTTTAAAAATAACCCAAAAGGGATAGCCTTACCATTATACATGGTGCACAAATAACCCTTGCATGATTTACCTTGTCCACCTGGATTAGAACCTGTTAAAATGTATTCGATTTGTTGAAAGGTAAGCTCAAATCCCACATCTTTGCACGCTAAATAATCATTCACAGCCTTAATATTATGTGGGTCCTTAAAGAAGTAACTTTTCTTACCTTGTTGTTTAAATTCATGTTTAATACCTAATTTAGATAAGATGTGTAACCGGTATTGCAGGTCTAACCTTTTGTTGTTTTCATGTGACTTAGTGGTGCAATCTTTAATGTTAATCTGGTGGAAGATAATTTTATAGTCCACAATAATAACATCATCAACAGTTAATAAGTAATAAGTGATTTTATTTTCTGACTCATCTTTAGACTTATTAAAAACATCCATTTTAACAACTTTAAACTTAAATTTATTGAATATATTGTTGTATTTATCTGTCATTGCCACTACCTAAAATTTTAAAGTTCTAAAAATTGCTTCCAATACTTGCACACTGATAGAATTTCCACATAAAAAGGTCATCTTTTGTGCACTAATTAACCCAGATTTTTTAAGTTTTAAATAGTCATTTTTATCAAACCCCATATAAAGAAAATTTTCTAAATTAGAAAGCATTCTAATTTTGTTATCTTTGGTGAGAATTTTAATCCGACTGTTAGCTCCAGTAGCAGTGAGGGTGGGTCCGATTCCTTTTGGGTGATAAATATAATTTTCTGAAGAAAAATTAGTGTAATTAATTAGATCACTTCTTTTAATTAATGATTTAGTAGTTCTAAATGGTGTTCTTTCATAATTATCTAAATTAGGTAAAAATAAATCATGTGATTCATTGTTTTGCAAAATATCTTTTAAATATTTTTGCTTTTTAGATTTTTCAAATTCTACAAATTCAAAATTAATTGCTTGTTTTCAATCTTTTCTTACAGATAATAAAAATGCTCTTAATCTATTTTGAGGTGAGCCAAAATCTTTAGCATTAAGTAAATATAGTTTTGATTCATACCCTATTTCATCTAGTGATTTAATCCAATTGTTAAATTCTTGTTTATGATTATTGTGAATTACACTAGAAACATTTTCCATCAACAAATATTTTGGCATTTCACTGGTGGTATAGTTTTCTTTAAGTTCAAGTAGAATTCTTTCGATTTGTCACAATAAACTAGACCTACTATTTACATCTTTAGACATTCCCTTTTGCTTACCTTGAATTGACAAATCTTGACAAGGAAATGAATATGTAAAAATATCAATGTCTTTTGGAACATTTTGTCATGTTGTTTTAGTAATATCAAAGCTATTATTGTGTTTATGGTGTGATTCAATTAAATAGTGATTGATTTCTGATTTTAGTAGTTTGTTGTAACTATTTTTACTAATTGGATTTTTAGAATCGCTAGATATATATATATATAGGGTTAGTATCTTTATAAATGTTCGGCTTACCAAAATGAATTAATTGATAAGCAATAATTGCTGGAATAAATCATTCAATTATTCCAACAGATTTTATTTCTCAATTTTGTGCTTTTGCAATATTTTTTAATGCTTTATGTTGTGCACCAATTCCAGCAAAAGCTTCAAATAACTTTATCTGCTTACACATATAAAATACACAAGTTTATATTTTATATTTGAAAATAAGATTTATAGCGACATAAATTTATTTGTTTAAAATATTTCCCCACTTGTTCTAAACGCTGTTTGGTAGAAGGTGTTGCTGTTGCTTGGGTGTTTTGACTTGTAGATGTTAGCGGCTTCGCCCGTAATTGAGATTTCACCGGAGCTAGAGTCCTTCTTATAAGTCCAAGTAACTCCGTTGTGCGTCTTAGTGGCGGATTTGGTAGTTTCACTTAGAGCCGTGCCTGTTGAAGAATCCTCCTCCTGAGCTTCTAGAACTTGAGAGCCGCCATTACTCCACCCGGTGTTTACATTACTTCCTGTCAAATCCTCTTGAATCCAGCTGTAGTTACCTACATCTGAACTTGCTGGCCATGCCATCAAGTTCGTTGGTGCTGAAACAGTTTCGTCAGTTCTAGCGCTTTCACTTGCACTTGCCGGATATTGACTAAACAGATTCATGATGCTAGCGACTTGGGATCAAGTGGTTGCGGAGATTTGTTCAAACCCAGCGCTTGTTCTTTGACTAGCTTCAGCCAAAGAAACTGCCGTCAAACTAAACCCACTAAACTCAATGGTTTCTAACTTCTTATTATTCCCTAGCGGCGCAGTTGAGTAAGCGGCAGAGACAT
>JBNMHK010000008.1:0-24048 GCA_050872725.1 Ureaplasma sp. | reverse complement strand
ATCAGGTGTAGTTTGAGTTGTACATGCAGTTAATGTTACACTTGCCACTGAAGTTGCTAATAATGTCCCAGCAATCCCAGCAGTTAAAAGGGATAGTTTGCTAGATCTTTTCATAATAAGTTCCTAAATGATAAAAAAATGAAAATCGTGGATATGTTTTGAAAACTATATCACTGACTAAAATTTTAGTAAAAAGTGCTTTTTTTTTTTTTTTTTTCAAACAAAAAACCCAAAAAATTCACCAAAAACCTAATTTTTTTGGGTTTTTAGTTAATTTTTTAGTTTATTTATTATTAAATTATGTTTTTAATATCGTTTATATTCCTTTATTAAAGAAACATAAAATAAATTAAATATTATACTATAAATTCTCTGATTTTATTAAATATTTAATACATTAATTTAATATTTATTAAACTTTATTAATTTATTTAATAACTACATTTCAATTTTTGCTGCAATATTAATTAAATGTAAAGAATTATTTAAAACAATTCTAAAACAATCAATTAAACCTAATCTTTGTTGAGTTAGGTTAGGATTATTTGGATCAATAATTTTAGTTTGTTCATAATAACTATGGAAGATTTTAGCAAGATTGTAAATATAATTTACTAGTTTTTGTGGTTCATAGTTGTTAATTGCAAATAGAATTGTTTGTTTGTACCAAAGTAATTGGTTAATCAATTCCTTTTCAATTTCTAAATTTAAATTCAAGTATTGAACTTGTTGATCAAAATGATAATTCCCTTTGCTTAACAATTGATGAGCACGAGCCGAAGCATATTGTACATAATACAATGGATTATTACTATCATTTTTTAGTGCAATATCAACATCAATTTCTAGATGACTAGATGCACTAGTTGAGATTAAAAACCAGTTAGCAGCATCTTTACCAATTGCATCAACCAAATCAACTAAAGTTAATGATTGGCCAGTCCGTTTTGACATTTTATATTCTTGACCATCTTTTACCAATTTAACCATTTGCATAAAAATGACTTGAAAAACATTGTCTGCATCATAACCTAAACACTTTAATGCAGCTTTAACTCTTGTTAAATAACTATAATGGTCAGAACCTCATACATGAACTAATTTGCTAATTTTTTTATCACGTTGAAGTTTTCAATCATGATAATAAATATCAGGAAAAAAATAAGTTACAACTCCATCAGATTTAATTAACACTCTATCTTTATCATCACCAAAAGTAGTTGTTTTCAACCAAGTGGCTCCATCTTTTTTATAAACATGTTCACCAAGACGAGCTAGAATTTCAGGGAATTTGTTAGCATCATGAGTAGATTGTTCACTATAATAACAATCTAATCTAACACCTAGTTTACTTAAATCAGTTTTGATTTGATCTAATAAAAAATCACGAGCAAAAATCCTGATTGTTTGTCTCACATTATCATCGCTAATATAAAAATTTTCATTTGGTACAACATTGATAAATTGTTCACCATATTTATCTTTTAAAGCAGTAGCTACTGCTTTAATGTCTTCACCATGATAACTATCCTGTGGTAAATCAATATCTTTATTAAAAAGTTGTAGATATCTAACAAGTACGGATGATGCCAATAAATTCATTTGATTGCCTGCATCATTAACTACATAATCTCTAATAACTGTATAACCAATTTTTTCATATAATTTAGCAATCACTTCACCTAAAGCAGCATTTCTAGCATGGCCAATGTGTAAATAGCCGGTTGGATTTGCTGAAACCCATTCAACAGAAATAATTTCATCTCGTTTAGGAAAATATGGAAAATCACTTTTTTCTTGTTCAATTTTGTGGAGTAGTAAGTTAACAGTTTGTGGAGCAACAAAAAAATTAATAAACCCTGGTTTAACAATTTCAATTTTGCTAAATAAACTTTTATCTAGGTGAACAACAATTTCATTTGCAATTTCAATTGGAGTTTTATTAGTTGCTAATGGTGTTTTTTTTAACATCATAGCAACATTAGTACTTAAATCACCTTGATTTAAGAATTTTGGTTTATCTAAACTAAAGTCAATATTTGGATAATTTAAAATAGTCAAGCTATTTTGAATTATTTCTTTTACTTTATCAATAACCATATAAACTTTATTCCTTGATTCGTAAATTATTACCTAATAGATTTATTATTTTTCCATTAACACAATCATATATTACTTGAATAATTTTATCAACTAATAATTCATTACTTTCTTTTTCATTTTTTTTAAAACTAGAATTGTTCATTGTGTTTAGATATTTTAATTTTAACTTTTCCAAATCTAAGTTACTAATAAAAAAAGTTGGTAAATTATGTTGGTAACGTTCATACAAAATTGCTAATAATATTTCGATATGCAATCAATAATTAAATTTTTCTATTCCAATTTCATCTAAAACTAAAACATCACAATTTTGCATTTTTTCAACTAACTCTAAAAATTCATTAGTTAATTCATAAGGTGATTTATTCTTTCGAAATTCATTAGTTAAATTAATCAAATTAACAAAACAAATTGTTTTATTTAATTTAGTGAGTTCATTACAAAACAATGCCAGAATATAAGATTTACCAATTCCATATGAACCATATAAATATAATCCTGAAATATTTGTGGTTTGTAATTGCTTTTTTAAAAATTTAAGCAAGTCAGCTCGTCAATCACCAAATTGATTATCAGATAAAATGTTATCTTTACTAAAGTTTAAATCATTTCATTGTTGATTAAAATCTTTAATTCAATAATTAGATAAATTAGTAGTAACACTATCCTGATGTTTATTACAGTATACAAATGTAGTACTTAATTTATTTTTACTCGTGCGATAAAACATTTCGTGTAGTTCATCATCATTAATACATTTACCTAATGTATTTTGACATCTTTGTAATTCATCGTGGATGCTAAGAATTTTCAAACTATGATTGATAATTTCTTCATTACTAAAATTTAATGTTTTAACAAATTCAACATGTATTTTGATTCAATCTATTAATTGTTCATCAATCTTAGTTTTCATTTATGATTCCTAACTTCAAATATCATCATGAGTTGAAATATTATGATCTAAATTATCTTGGAAAATACTAGCAACATTAGGTTTAATGTTGTTATGAATACATTGTAAATATTTAATCACACTTGAAAGAGTTATTAAATTGGCACTATGAATTGTATTTGCAATTTTATAAATGTAATTTGGTTCTAAGCGGCCAAAATTCTTTAATAAACAATAATCTATTAAAACATTAATACATTCATCTTTTAGATCAAATTTATACTTTAAATTGCTCAATGTTTTTTTCATATCTAAACTAATATCTTGATGTGTTAATTGCAAAATATAATTTTCGGGATTAATAGTTTGATAATCATTAATAACTGATTGGTAATTGCCAAGTTGTTCATGAAGATTGAAAATTTTGTAACTACGATTAATTTTGTGGGGTATCAAATACTTGTTATCATCAGTAGAATCTAGGCTAAATTTAGCATTATTGACAACACAAAAATTGTCAGTTGTGCATACAAGAGCATTGTTAATCATAACAACAAGTTCTTGTAGCGTCATTTTGCTATTAGTATAAACTTTGATAATCTCATTTTTGCTAACATTATCAAAAATTACTTTTTTGTTATATTTGACTAAAATATCTTGTTCTAAAACTTTAAAGTCAATAGTTTGTTTTACAGACTCATCTAGTGATTTGTTTGCAAAATAATCAATTGACTCACTAACATTTGTTCAATTATTATCAACAACTTGTTGATTAAAGATGTAGCGTAGTTCTTGAAATTGTTTTACACTTAATTTTTGTTTCAAAATTTCAACCAATTTAGTACAACACATAAATTGTTCATAACCTAGTGGTTGAACTAAAACAAAAGTCAAGTAGTCAAGTTGTTCATAATTTATATAAGTTTTTAATAATCCAACAGCTTCTAAACTAGAGCAGCATTGCATTAAGTCATCTAGAGTTAAATTTAAAACTTGAGTTAATTGGTAAATATTATTTCTAATGATATGAGCATGGTTAGTAATCTTTTTTAAATTGTATAAGTATTCATACAGCATAATAGCCCGGGATTCTATGATTGGTAAATAAAGCTCATATAATGCTGTAACATTCAGGTGATCAAAAAAATCAATATAGAGATTAAATTTTTCAGTTTTTAACAAAAAATCTTTTGTCATAAAACCACCTTCTTGTCATTAATTAATTTAGTGACGATATTTAATATATGTAAAAAAAGTGGAAAAAAACCATAAAAAAACTAAAAAGAATTAATTTTCAAACTTATCCACATTATTAGAATAAGGAAAAAGAAAAAAATCCCCATAAAATCAAGGGATTATACAAAAGTTATCCACATATAAAATTACATATTGCATAACTTTTTTTACTAAATTTTGCTTATTTTTGACAATTTTTACAAAAATACGTTCCACGACCATTAACTTTACAAAACTCAATTGTATGACCGCATCTTACACATGATTTGTTATGTCTACCATGTACTTTTAGTTCACTTTGAAAACCACCACTTTGGTATTCATTAAACTTGTATGTGTGAATGGTTGTACCATTCTTAGCAATAGATGCTTCCAAAATTTCTTTACTATAATTAACAATATTTTTACATTGCTCATAGTTAATTTCTAATGTTGGTTTAGTAGGCAGAATACCAGACATAAATAAAATTTCATTAACATAGATATTACCAATCCCTGCAACATTCGACTGATCTAATAAAAAAGTTTTAATTGCTATCCTAGACTTTCTAGTGATATCAAATAAATAATCAGCAGTGAATTCACTACTATTAGCATCCATTGCTAATTTTTGTAATGATTTCAAATTAATTAAATCTTGTTCATAACAAATTTCAAATGTACCAAATTTTCTTGTGTCATAAAATCTCAATACTTCATCGTTAAGAATAAATTCACAAATTAATTGACTAAAATTTGGTGCACTATTTAATGGTTGCACAAACAATTTACCTTCCATTCTTAAATGAATCACTAATGCTTTGTGATTTGTTAAGTGAAAAATTAAATACTTGCCTTTTCTTACGATGTCAATGAATGTTTCATTTAACAAAAAATCATTAAAATTAACTGGATCTGTATTTTGTAAAACTTTAAAATACAACAAATTAATTTGTTTAATTGTTTGATTAATAATCTTAGTTCTTAGATAACGAACAACTGTTTCTACTTCTGGTAGCTCAGGCATAATTTTAATCCTCTTCTAATAAAGTAATTTGTTCTGAAAAATTAACTTGATTAAAATATTTATCTAAACCATTAATTTGGTATTTTTTTAAAAATTCTTTTAATGATTGGATCTGAATTGGATGATTTAAAAAATCATTTGCAACATAATCTTTATTAAAAATTTTGTCATCAATAGTTGCTAAATGTTTGCAAAGTTCTGCAACTTCTTTACTAGATAAAAATTTATCTTTAATTGATGGCGATAGTTCATCAAGATGTAAATAGATTTGGTCAAAATTTTGATATTTTTTAATCAAATCTAAACCGGTTTTTTCACCAATACCCTTTACGCCCACAAGATTGTCTGACTTATCACCAACAATTGCTTTATAGTCAGGGATTTGTTGAGGTTGCAATCCTTTAGTTAAATTACTAAAATTATCAACTGTATGAATAATTACGTTGGATAAACCGGTTTTAATTAAATGAACATAAGTTAAATTATTCACTAATTGCAACATATCTTTATCTGATGTATAAATATCAACATGAATATTATCATTATTCATAAGTTTAGCAAATGAACCAATTAAATCATCGGCTTCAATACCTTCTTTACTCATGATATTGAATCCCAATAAATTCAATACTTCTTTAATTAATGGAATTTGAGTCACTAATGCTTCCGGCATTTTTTTACGACCAGATTTATAGTCTGCAAACAAATCATGACGTAAAGTCTTTTTATCATGGTCAAATGCTACTAGACAATAATCATAGTGACTTTGTTGCAATTTAAGACCTGTTTCTATCATCAATTTAACAGCATTGACAGGAACCATTTGATGTTCAATAGCATACTCAGCTAAATTAGCAGTTGCATAAAACATTCTATACATCAATGAATTACCATCAATTACAACAGCTGAAAGTTTTTTATTCATTTATATTAACCTTTTTAATTAATTTTATAACATTGTAATGTTTACTTTTTTCAGGTAATTTTAGTTTCATAATCCACCATGAGTCGATTGTTAATTTGTTAACTAAATGTTCTAGATTATCAAAGATAGTGGCTGAGTAAGATAAATTATTTTCTATAAAATCTATTATCCAATATGGCTTATTATTTTTGGTAGTTTTATTAGTAATTTGGACAATTTTAATTAGTGCATTAAATTCGAATAAACTATTAGTTGCACAATGTTGCAATTGGTACTGATTTTGATACTTGATAAAAAGTTTATCTAGCAATGATAAACTAAAGTTTATTCCTAAAACTTCTTTTTCATATTCAGAATAACTATTAGGTTGGTAATCAATATTTTCATTTAATGGTAATTCAAAAACAAAATTACCATTAATATCTAAAATATTAATTTTTTTATCACTTAGTAAATCTAAATTAACTAATAAGTAATCACGGTTTTTATTTAATTCATCAAATGAACCTACTTTAATTAAATACTCTAAAACTGTCCTGCTAACCCCTAAGTTGCTTAACTTAGCAATTGTTTTATTAGCATCTATAAATCTTTTTTGGGGTTGTCTATTTCTTAAATCAATAATCTTTTTAGCTGTTTCTAGACCTAAACTAGGAATACTAGTTAATGAAAATATGATTTTATTGTGTTGCAAAACAAAACTTGTATTGGATAAATTAATATTTGGACCACTAATTTCAATCTTTAGTTGTTTGGCTTCAGAAATATATGACATCATTTTGTCAGAATCAACATCACCATAAGTCAAAAACACACTAATACTTTCAAGTGGATAATATGTTTTTAAATATCCTAATCAATAACTAACTAATGCATAACTTAAAGCATGTGAATAATTAAATCCATAACTTGCAAATTTAAGCATAGTGTTAAATTCATTTTCGGCTTGTTGTTGTGAATAATGATTTTTTACTGCATTAGTAATGAATTCATCTTTAATGTCTAACACTAAATCTTCTTTTTTCTTACTAATAGCTTTTCTAAAACTATCAGCTTTAAACTTGTCAAAATTAGCAATAATTTGAACAAGTTTAATAATTTGTTCTTGATAAACAATGACACCATATGTTGGTTTAAGAATTTTAGCTACTTCATCATTAACAAACTTTAATTCATTAGCATGAGTTTTATTATATAAATACAACTTTATACCATCACTTGCTCCAGGACGATAAATCGCTGAAACTAGTGCCAATTCTTCTAATGAATCTGGTTTAATACTTTTTAGGATTTTTTTCATTCCATCAGATTCAAATTGAAAAATTCCATTTGTTTGGCCAAGTTGAAATAATTTAAAAACTTTTTTATCTTCTAGATTGATTGTTTTCAAATCTAAATTAATATTTCTTGTGTACTTAACTAGTTTTAAAATACTATCAATAATTGTTAAATTTCTTAAACCTAAAATATCAATTTTAATCAATCCTAAATCTTCAAGATATTCCATACTTGTTTGACACATAATTTTTTTATCTAAACAACTTTGCACAGCAACATGATTAGTTAATTTGTCATTAGATAAAATTATTCCTGCTGCATGGGTTCCAGATTGCCTTGGCAAACCAATTAATTTTTGACTAAAATAAAAAAGTTCTTTATTGTGAACAAATTCTTCCTTTAAAACATCCAATGATTTAGTATGTTTTGGGTAGTTTGTAGGGTTATTAATTACATCAATTAAGTCATGTTCGAAATCAGACTTAATATTTTTGCAAATTTTATTAATAATATTTGGATTTACATCAAAAATTCGGCCAACATCACGAATTGCTTGTTTAGCCTTCATTCTTGCAAAAGTAATGATGTGACAAACATGATTATAACCATATTTAGTAAAGAGATAATCAATTAACATATCACGTTTTGTATCCATGATATCAGTATCAATATCAGGCATCGATATCCTCTCAATGTTTAAGAAACGTTCGAACAAGAGATTATATTTAATTGGGTCTAATTCAGTAATATTTAAACAAAATGATACTAATGACCCGGCAGCTGATCCTCGGCCAGGTCCCACCATTATATGATTAGACTTAGCGTAATTAATAAAATCTTGTACAACTAAAAAATAATCATCAAAGCCTTTGTTGTGAATAATTTGTAATTCAAAGTTAATTCGTTCTAAATAAACATCTTTATTTAGATGTGAATTATTTTGTAAATAATTAAGTAATTTAGTATGAACCAAATTATCTAGATATTGTTTTGAATCAATGTTATCAGGATTTGGAAATCGTAACATGTTATTACCCACATTTTTAGGAATAACAAGATTAATATTTTCAACAATCATTTGTAAATTAGTAATTTGTTCAGTAGTATAACTATCTTTTATTTGTTCAGGTGATAAAAGTTGATGATCACTATCTAAATCATTTAAACTTTGATGACTTAGAATTTGTTCATTTTTGATTGCTTGCAAAATTTTGAACAATTTGGTATCTTCTTGATCAAAATAATAAACTTCTTTTGCTGCAACTGAATTATTTGAACTATCTAATGTATAAAAATTATTTGTTAATTCACATGTTCCATTTAAACGGATAACAAATAAATTTTCATCAACTAATGAAATTCATTCTTTTTCATTATTAGTCATAACAATGGAAGAAATTTTTAACAAACATTGATAACCTATATAATTTTTTGCAATTAAAACAAATTCACTATCTTTGTATTTAACTTGTAAACCAATGATTGGTTTGAGATTATTTTTTAAGCAAAGTTCATAAAATTCAATTGCACCATACATTACATTAATATCA
This sequence comes from Ureaplasma sp., assembly GCA_050872725.1. GTDB lineage: Bacteria > Bacillota_I > Bacilli_A > Mycoplasmatales > Mycoplasmoidaceae > Ureaplasma. The sequence goes on along the minus strand of JBNMHK010000008.1, from coordinate 15,055 downwards.
ACTAAACTAGCATATGAGCACTTGTTGTTGATAGCAAAACTTACAATCTTTTCCAAACTTAGTGTTGATTGTAGAAATGAATAATGAGAATGAACAATTAAATTAACTAATCTATGCATACTTATCTTTTAATTCAATGGCTTTTTGAATTTCATATTCTAGTAACTTAATGTCTTGTTTAGAATTTAATTTTAAACCGCTAGCTAAAACATGCCCACCACCTGAAAATTTTTTAGCAATGGCATTAACGTTGTAATCACGACTACGTAATGAACATTTATAAATATTAGTTACATCATCATAATAAATGATGCCAAAAATAAAAATTTCTTGTAAATTGGCCATTAAAAATAAACGACTTTTAATGTTGTTGCTACCAAATTTCTTAGTTTGATGTTTATTTAAAATCATTAGAGCATAATGTTTTTTGTACTTTATGTATTTAGTAAGCTTTTTATCTAATTTAAAATCACTTAATGTTCGCAAATAAAGTTGATCATGTACTGTTTTTTTATCTAGGTATCCAGATTCCTGTAATCATGTCATAGTTCTATATGTATTACTATTTGTACTAGTTGTTAAAAATCTAATTGTATCTGTTAACAACCCAAAGTATAATGAATTAGCAACAAAAGAATTGATCTTTAAATTTGTATACTGAATGAACATTCCAACCAATTCACAAGTTGATGATGCAGATGGATCAATTAATTCATTTGTACAAATTTGCTTAATGAATAAATGGTGGTCAAAACGAAATGATAAAGAATGATTAAAAAATTGTTTGTCATAAATTCGGTCATAATTAGCAGTATCAAAAACTATACCCAATGAATTACTTGCAAACTCTTCAGTGATATCATCATAATTTTGTTGAAAAAAATGTGGCAAATATTGTAAATTCAATTTACTTAGACCAGCAATTCTCACTTGTTTATTTTCAAAATTTAAATCAACAAAGTTTTTAAATGCCAGTGCACTACCAATTGCATCACAATCTGGAACAACATGGACATACAAGACAATTTTTTTGTATTGTTTAATAGCATTAATTAATTTATCTGTAAATTTTTTGATATTTTCCATCTAACAATCTCTCTTCATCGATGTGATTAGAAATTACTTTAGCAGTTATTTCATCCAACAAATCACAACTTTCTTCCAATTCTTTTGCAATAGTTAAATTAGGTTTGGTAACAGGATTTTTAGGGGCAAATAAAGCACATGAATCATCATAAGGTAAAATAGATAATGAATATGTATTAAATTTGTTAGCAAGATTAATAATTTCTTGTTTATCAAAAGTAATTAATGGTCTTAGAATTAAGAAATTATCTAAAACTTCAGCAATCGTACTCATACTTTCAATTGTTTGAGAAGCCACCTGACCAAGACTTTCACCTGTTGCTATTACATTAATGCGATGTTTTAATGCAATTTGTTTGGCAATGAACAAAAATTTACGACGCATTAAAGTTATTCGGTAGCTCTCTTTTTTAATGTGAGTTAATTCATGTTGAATCGGACTAAAATTACAAACAAAAAGTTTAGATTCACACAACTTATTATTTAATGTAATAACTTTAGCTAAATCTCTAACTTTTTGTAATGCTTTTTCACTTGTATGTGGCGGAGTAATAAAAGTAATAAAATCCACTTTTAATCCTCTTTGCATTAATAATCTTGCTGCCACCGGAGAATCAATTCCGCCTGATAATAAAACTAAACATTTACCACTTGAACCAACTGGTAAACCATTACTACCTTTTTCGAAATTAGTAGAAACTACAATTTTATCTTTCTTAATTTCAATTTGTAAATTAAGTTCAAATTTTTTTAAATCCACAGTTAAGTTAGTGTTTTGTAAAATTCGTGTAGCAATCAAGTTGATAATTTCTGGAGATGATATAAAACTCTTATCTTGACGATGACAAGTAATTCTAAATGTTTTTGCTTGGCTGTTACTTGCTATATCAAAACAAAAATCTTCTAATTTTTTTAAATTTTTTTCTAAAATTGATGCCTCAGCAAATGAATTAATGCCAGGAATATTTCTTAGCAAATGTTTTATTTCATTAATATCATCATGATTAAAACTGGTGATCATCATATAATCGTAGTGATATTCAATTTGTAATGAAAAATATTGAAGTGCATATTTCAAGTTTTTATATAATTGTTTAATAAAATCAAGGCGATTTCTACCTTTTAAGGTTAATTCAGAATATTTTATATAAATAATTTTTTGCATTTTTAATTTAATAGGTCATTAACAAGTTGTTGATCAGCCTCATTCATAACAGGACTAATCCCTGAGATAATATGTTGATGATATCATTCCTCAGCTTTAATAATTCATTGCTTAAATTCTTCCAAATTAACATCAAAATTTACTAATTGAATTTCACGTTGATTAACATCACATGCTCATGGATTAATGTAATCATCTTTTGTTAAAAAACAAATTGCAAACAATCCTTTAGTAACATTTCTTAAGTAACAATATAAACCTAATTGAAACAAATATTCAGGCGGAATAACTACTTCATTATTTGTATTGAACCATTTTTGTCTCTTAGTACCAATTGACTTTACAATTGGATGACTATTTTCATCCTTTTGTAAAACAAAAACATGATCAATATTCTTGTATAAAAAATTATCAATTGAACTAGTTTTAATTTCTAACATTGGTGCATTAGAATAGTCAATTTTGCCATTATGCAATGGTTCGCCATCAGGAATACCACCAAAAATTTTATTGTCTGAAAAAATGTCATATTGACATTGTTTAGGATCATAAACCAAATATTTTTGATTTGTATGTTGTTCAACTCATGTTCTAACTTTAGGTTCAATAATATTTCCTGCATTAGCCAACATTTCATCCATTGGTTCTTGATAAATATTAACCATCATGCATCAAGTTTTAAAACTCGATGACATATCATTTAAACCTAAAACATTATAAAACCTACTACCAGTAATCTTTTTAAATTTGGTAGCAAATTTATTTTTATAACTATCAGTTAAAAAGATTCTATTGTCTTTAATGTAAAAATCTTGATTCTTTTGTTTAGTAAATGGCATAAAAATAATTATATTTTACAAAACAAAACCCTGCAAGTATTTGCAGGGTAATTAACCAAATTATTTTTCAATCATTCTTAAAACATTAATGATGTCATCTTTTGTAAATGTGGTATGCGAAAACTTAATTGTATGTTCAGCTAAAGATATAATGTCATCATTACTTATATCAGAAATTTCTTTAAAGTCAGTGTATTTAATTGGAAGATTTAATTCCTTAATTCATTCAATAATTTTAGACACAAATTCATCAACACTATTAACATTAAATAATCTTTGTGCCAAAATTAATGTTCTTTGTTTAAATCATTCATCTTTGCTTGAGCGATATTTAACTAATGATGGTGTAATTAATGCTAATCCTGCACCATGAGTTACATCATACTTTGCACTTAGCGCATGTTCAATCATATGAATAATAAAATCATGTTCATATTTTTCATTTGGATCAAACATTGCTAAGCCATTCAAAGCAAATGATGTTGTTCATAAAATATTAGCTTTTGCTTCTAAATCAGATTTGTTTTGCAATGCTTTTGATGTTGCTTTAAATAAAGTTAGCATGTTAGCAATAATATATTCATCTGTTCACAAAAATGTTTGTGATGCATAAAATTGTTCTAATAAATGTGTAAAACAATCATAAATACCACTTGATGTTTGTCATTCACTTAGTGTCAATAAATATTTAGGATCTTCAAATGCAACCTTAGGGGTTGTTTCAGGAATTAGAATTCCTTCTTTTTCTAATGTTATTTCATTAGTAACAACAAATCCTGAATTATTTTCGCTACCTGTTCCTGCTAGTGTAATAACAGAAAAAATGTCAACTGGTAAGTTTTTTATGTCAGCTTTTTGTAACACAATATCTCATGAATCATTAATTTGCGGATTACTAATCATGATTGAAATTGGTTTAGATGAATCAATAACACTTCCGCCACCAACAGCAATAATTAAGTCAACATTTTCATTTCTACCTAATTTAGCTGCCTTGTTAATGGTAGAATGATGAGGATTAGGTTCAATTCCACCAAATTCAACAAATGGTAAACCTGCTGTATTCAAATGTTTTACAACATCATCAAATATTCCATTTTTTTTAATTGAACCTCCACCATATAAAATCATTGCTTTTTTATAGCTATGCAGTTTTAATTCATTTGGTAATTGACTTAATGCATCAATTCCAAAATAGTATTTTGGAGTTAGCTTAAAAATTGTCATTGCATTTCCTTATTTTTGGTAAATAAGAATGATTCTACCATAAATTAGCAATCATGTGGTAATAGTGCTAATAAAGAAAAAATAATTTAACTTTATATTAAAATTATTGTTTGGAATAGAAAGGCATAATATGAATTTTTTTGAAATAATTAACAAAAAGAAAAATAAGCAATCATTAACTTATGATGAATATTTTTACTTTGTTAATTCACTAGTCAATGGTGAGATACCAGATTATCAAGCAGCTGCATTATTAATGGCAATTTATATTAATGGAATGAATGACATAGAATTATTTGACCTAACTCAAGTATTAATTGATACTAGTAAAAAAATTGATCCAATTGCTAATAATTTTTTGCACCTTAGTATAGATAAACATAGTTCTGGTGGCATTGGTGATAAGGTGAGCTTGATTCTATCGCCAATCTTGGCTGCATTGGGTTATGATGTAGTTAAATTATCTGGTCGAGGATTATCATTTACAGGTGGTACAATTGACAAATTAGAAGCAATTGGAATTTGCGATTCATATGATCCTAAAACATTTCAAATTAATCTAGATAAAACCCACATTGCATTAATGCTACAAAGTGAAAATATTGTTCCTGGTGATAAAAAATTATATGCATTAAGAGATGTAACTGGAACTGTTGATTCATTCCCATTAATCGCTGCTAGCATTATGTCTAAGAAATTAATTATTCAATCTGATTACATTTTTCTGGATATAAAAGTTGGTGATGGTGCATTTTTTAAAACAGTAAAAGAAGCAGAACAATTTTCAGAATTAATACTAAAAATTGCTCAAAAGTTTAATCACAAAACAATCATCCACTTAACTAGTATGTCAGAGCCATTAGGTAGAGCAATTGGTAATGCAATTGAAGTAAAAGAGGCAGTTGATTTTTTACAAAATAAATTTCATTCTTCAGCTTTAAAAGATTTAATCTTTCAATTTTGTGCAGATATTTTAATCGATAGTAAGGTTTGTTCTAGTTATAATGATGCAATTAAACAAATTGAAAATGTATTAATAAATGGGAAAGCATACAATGCTTTTATTAATTTTGTTAATACATTTAGTAATGATCCACAAAAGGTTATTGCAGATAAATATTTTGATCCTCAATATAAACTTGATATTTATGCGCCAAAAGATGGTTATGCATTTTTTAATGAAGTGAGTGAAATTGGACTACTAGCAAATCACTTAGGAGCTGGAAGATTCAAAAAAGAGGATATATTAGATTATCAAGCTGGAATTTGGTTACATTTTGATCCTTATCAACATGTAAAACAAGGTGATTTAATAGCAACATTGTATGCAAATAAACCTATTAGTAGTGAATTGAGTCAGAAATTTTTAAATAATCTTGTTTTTAATGATGAGTATATTTCTGCTCCTGCTATGATTATTAAAAAAATAAAATAATATAAAATATATTATTGTTGTTATTTTTTAAAGGATAAAACATTAATCATTAATGATAAAAAAAACAAATAATAAAGTTACAAGTCAAGAAGAAAATAATAAAAGTAAATCTAAAAGAAGATTGTTTAGATTTGCAAGTAATAAAAAACAAGAAATAGAAAGCAAACAAGTTGAAACAAAACTTGAAACTAAAAAACAAGTTTCAAGTAAAAAAACCACCAATAAAAAATCAAGCAAACCTAAAGTAAATATTGAAATGGTTTCTACAACTGAAACTAAAATCAACCGTAAAAGAAGAAACAAAGTAGTTAGTGTTGAAAGTAGTGATGATGGTCATGGTTTAGATCAAACTAATGAACTAAATCAACCTACATTAGAAGTTAAACAAAAAAAGAAAAAAACATCAATTATTCTAAATCACAATAAATCAATCAATACTCAACAACATAAAAAGGTTAGCACCAAAGAACAAGTTAAAAATATTGCTAATTTGTCATTTGAAGATGAATTAAAAGATACGTTTAATCATCGAATGATTTTAGAATCATCTAACAAAAATAGTTTGTTATTGATGTCACCTAACCAAATTTTAGATAATTTGATTCATATTGCCAAATCTAAAAAAAACAAGGGTGCATTAGCTTTTAGTGTTGTTGAAAATTCTTTCAAACATTTCTCTTTGACAGATGATGAAATGCAAGAAATATTTCAAACACTTGATGACAATGAAATCACTTTGATTAGTGATGATGAAGTTAAGAAAACATCGAGTAAAAGAAAAGATGATTATGGAATTAATGACACTACTGAATTAACAACATCTAAGATGGGCTACTTCTCAACTATTAGTGATAGAGTAGATGATGGTATTAAATCTTTCTTAGGCACACTAGGCGATTCAAAAATGTTGAATGTTGATGAAGAGTTATACCTAGGTGAACTGTTAAAATCAGGGGATGAAGAACAAAAACAGTATGCAGTTGATCAACTTTTCACTTCTAACTTAAGACTAGTTACATCCATTGCAAAAAAATACTTAAATCGGGGATTGGATTTAGAGGATCTTATCCAAGAAGGTTCGCAAGGATTGCTAAAGGCTATTAGTAAATATGACTATAGCTTAAAAAATAAATTTAGTACTTATGCGACATGATGAATTCGTCAAGCAATTACAAGATCAATTGCTGACCAAGCAAGAATCATTCGGATTCCTGTTCATATGGTAGAAACAATTAATAAACTTATTAAAGCTGAACGTAAACTAGTTCAAGAATTAGGGCGTGATCCATCAATTGAAGAATTGTGTGAAGAAATGGGTGGATCTGTTGCTGGATTGACTCCTAAGAAAGTTAGTTATATCAAAAAAATCAACATTGATCCGGTTAGTTTAGATAAACCAGTTGGGCATGATGAAGAATCACAATTTGTAGATTTTGTCCAAGATAATGATATTATTTCTCCTGAGTCTAATGCTGAAAATGAATTGTTATTAGAACAAATTGATGAAATATTTGAAAAAGCTTTAAATAGTGAAGAAGCGGACATTATTCGTATGCGTTATGGTTTGCCACCATATGAAAAAGCTTACTCTTTAGATGAGATTGGTGAAAAATATAACATTAGTCGTGATCGAGCAAGACAATTAGAGTCTAAAGCACTTAGAGGGTTGAAGCAATTCCCGCGAATTAAAAAAATTCAATATTTTATGTAATGAATTTAGGGCCAAGATTAAAGACTATTTACAATTGGATAAGGCAAGGTACAAACCATGTTGTTGACATTGGTGCTGACCATGCTTTTTTGTCTATCAATTTAATTAAAAATAATAGAGTTAATTCAGTAAGTAACATTGAGATAAATGAATTGCCATTACAAAATGGTTATAAAAATGTTGTTAGTGCACAATTAACAAATAAAATCAAATTTTACTTAAATAATGGGTTAAAAAATTTAACTTTAAATCCCAAACCTGAATATATTTGTATTAGTGGTATGGGAGCAGATAATATTATTGAAATTATTAGTAATAATTTAACAAATCAACCATATTTTTATTTACTTCAAGCAAATACAGATAATGATAAATTAAGAAAGTTTTTACTTACTAATTTTTTCCAAATCAAAGATGAAATGATTGTTTATGAAAACAACCATTACTATGAATTAATGATGGTTGAACAAAGTAATGTGTTAGTAAACTTTACATTGAAAGATATTTATTTAGGACCAATTTTACAAACTAAACCCAATGATATTTTCAAACAATACTTGTTAGAAAAATATCATTATCTAAATCGTCTGCCAATTGAAAAAATCAATTCTAATTTAAAATTAGAGTACCAAGTAATTAAAGATTTTTTATATGAAAAAAAGTGAATTAATTAATTTCTTAAACCAAAGATATAACTTTAGTAATCAAGAAGAATGAGACAATTGTGGGGTTACTCCACAAAGTTTTTGTGATGAGGAAATTAATAAAGTTTTTATTAGCTTAGATATGAATTGAGATGCATATCACAAAGCAATAGATAAAGGATGTAATGTAATTATTAGTCATCATCCAATTATTATTGATGAACAACAAGAATTAATTAATGAAAGAAAGAAGATATTAATTAATACAATGCAAAACAAGCAAGTTATCAATATTGCTTTGCATACATGTTTTGATAGAGACAAATTTGGTACTAGTTATTTAGTTGCTAAAGCAATAACTAACTCAATAAGTATTGATAAAATTGTTAATCTTAGTCATAATCCATACTTATTGATTATTCATTTAACTAACTCAATTACAGTTAATGATTTAATTAATCTTCTAGATGTTAAATCATTAAGATATTTAAATGTTCAGACTAACCAAATAATTAAAACTATTTGCATTGGGGCTGGTAGTTGTAGCGGAATGTTAGAAGATATAATTGCTAATAAAATTGATTGTTTTTTAACAGGTGACATCAAATGACATAGTTATTTGGATGGACTAGACAATAACACTGTAATGATTGATATCAATCACACAATTGAACGAGTGTTTATTGATGCAATCTATGACTTATTAGAAAGAAACTTACATGAATTACAAATAGTTAAAGATTCATCATTAATTGAAATAATTAACAAGTAATTTTTATTCAGTTTTTAATACCTTAACAAATAAATCATGTGGAATCTCCACTTGACCAATTGCCTTTAAACGTTTTTTACCTTCTTTTTGTTGTTCTAGTAATTTTTTCTTTCGAGAGATATCACCACCATAACATTTAGCTAAAACATTTTTCCGGTATGACTTGATTGTTTCACGAGAAATAATTTTTGAACCAATTGCAGCTTGAACAGGAATTTCAAATTGGTGTCTTGGAATTAGTTCTTTTAGTTTTTCAACAATAACTTTTGCTTTTTGATAAGCAAATTCTTGATGAGTAATAAAACTTAAAGCATCAACTTTTTGACCATTTAACATTAAATCAACTTTGACTAATTTTTCAGGTTTGTACCCCATAAGTTCATAATCCATTGTGGCATAACCCTTGGTAATTGACTTTAATTTATCAAAAAATGAGTACATAATTTCAGCAAGTGGTAATTCATAAACTAATTTTCTTCTAACATCATCTACATAAATTAGATCTAAATATGTTCCCCGATATTTTTGACATAATTCCATAATATTACCAACAAATTCATTTGGTGTCATAATTTCTAGTTTAACAATAGGTTCTTCAATTCTAGCAATCTCAGTTCGTTCTGGTAATTTTGAAGGATTATCAACTTTCACAATTTCATTATTAGTTTTATGTACTAAATATTCAACTGATGGAGCAGTCATAATAAGTTCAATGTTAAACTCTCGACTAATTCTTTCCTTGATTACATCCATATGCAAAAGACCTAGAAACCCACATCTAATACCAAATCCTAAAGCTTGAGAAGTTTCAAGTTCATACGTTAATGATGAATCACTTAAAGTAATCTTAGACATTGCCTCTTTTAACTCTTCAAATTGACTAGTATCAACTGGATATAATCCACAAAATACCATTGGTTGAGTTTTTTTGTATCCTGCAAGCGGTTCTTTACAAGGTTGATTAGTGTGAGTGATTGTATCACCAACACTAATATCTTTTGCTGTTTTAATTCCAGCAGCAATTCAACCTACTTCACCTGCAACTAAAACATCTTTATTAACAATTTTAGGAGTCTTGACCCCAACTTCTGTAACAATAAAATTCTTATTGGTTGCCATCATTGTGATTAAATCATTTGGTTTGATAGTGCCATTTTTAACTCTAATCAAACATATTACACCTTTGTATGGATCATAATATGAATCAAAAATTAATGCTTGTAATGGTAAATCATCATTATCATCCACTGGTGCAGGTACTTTGGTTACAATTGCTTCTAAAACATCTTCTACATTTAATCCAGTTTTAGCAGAAATTAGTGGAGCATCACTTGTATCTAATCCGATAATTTGTTCAATGTCCCTTTTAACTTTATCAACATCAGCAGATGGAAGATCGATTTTATTTACAACAGGAATAATTTCTAAATGATTTTCCAATGCTAAATAAACATTAGATAATGTTTGAGCCTCAATTCCTTGAGCAGCATCTACAACTAAAATTGCACCTTCACATGCAGCTAAACTTCTACTTACTTCATATGTGAAATCAACATGTCCTGGTGTGTCAATCAAATGAAAAATGTACTCATTGCCATCTTTGGCGTGATATTTTAATTGGACAGCATTTAATTTAATGGTTATACCACGCTCACGTTCAATATCCATTGAATCTAAAATTTGGTCTTTCATCTCTCTTTTAGTTAAAGTGTCAGTTAGTTCAATAATCCGATCACTTAATGTTGATTTACCATGATCAATATGAGCAATAATACTAAAATTACGAATTAATTTTTTGTCAATATTCATAGAATAATATTTTATATTATTAACATTAGAGACAAGAATTTTATAATGCAAAAAAAACTCACTCCCTTGTTTGAACGCGATTTGGTAATTAATACTAAGAATGAAGAATATCTTAATAAACTAAATCAAGTTTTGAACCTTGCAAAATTAGATTTTTGAACAAGAAGAAAAACATTGCATTATTACAATGTTAATTTTGAAAATGAATATTTAGCTTATAGATTTTCAATCTTAAAAAAATGAATTGAATTAAACCAAAACTATGACCAAACCTTTGTAACCAATGTTTATGAAATTATTGCAATTCTATGCTTAGAAAACGAATTAACTACTCAAGAATTAAATTACATCAATGAATTTAGAAGTGTTACGTTTGCTAAAAATCGAAATATTAAAAATCTAATTGTTGATTTTAAACTCTTACCAAAAGAAGAAATTTGGTACGCTTATGAAATAATTGGACTTGTAGAATTAGAAAATAATGTTCAAAACATTATTTCTAAAAACACACAAGTTTATTTATCTAGTCAAAGGATGATTGTAGCCAAACAAGGTAATATTACTTTAAGTTTAGATTACAATCAAATCAAAACTTTAAAACCTAGTCTTAATAAGTTAAAGATTGAAACAACTAAAAAAACTTATTTCATTATTGCTCTAGAAATCACAACACTATATGTGTCATTTGAACGAGTTGGTAGATTAATTAGAAAGAAATTATAATGACAAATGAAAATTTAAAACAAAAGATGAGTTTAATTCCAAAGTTACCAGGGTGTTACTTATGGAAAAACCAACATAATGAAGTAATATATGTTGGTAAAGCTAAAAATCTATTTAATCGAACTCATCAATATTTTGATAGTTACAAAACATTTAAAACTAATGCACTGCTGCAAGAAATTAATGACATTGATTACATTGTTGTTAATAGTGCTAATGAAGCACTAATTTTAGAAAATAACTTAATTAAAAAGTATTGACCAAAATATAACACTTTACTAAAGGATTCTTCTGAATATCCTTATATTGTTGTAACTAACGAAAAAATACCACAAATTTTATACACTAGACATTACAACAAGGTTAAAGGGAAATACTATGGACCTTTAGCTGACACTAAATTTAATCGCTATGAATTATTCAAATTTTTAAATGAACTAGCACCATTTAAGCAACATGGAGCATTAAAAGGAACTAAGGGGTGATTTTATGATTTTTACCTTAATCATCACTCCGTAACCAGTTTACCAAGTGATGATGAAGTTTATCAAGCATGAAAACAATTCATTGATGATATTTTTCATGGTAAAACTAGTGAAATTGTTAAAAGTGTTAACAAGATGGAAGAACTAGCAGTTGAACGATGAGATTTTGAACACGCTGAAAAATATCACAATTTGGCACAAACTCTTACAAATTTATCAACAAGTCAAATTGTACAATTAACCAAAATTGAACATAGTGATTACTTTTGTTATTATCAACAAGAAGATGAAATTGTTTTTAATGTTTTTAATTATTTAGATGGAAAATTAATTTCCAAACATAATTCCATTCATAAGATTTATGATGATTTCAATGATGTTGTAGTTAGTGCTATTACACAATACTATAGCACTAACTTTCTTCCTAAAAAAATACTTGTATCTTTGCCTAATGAACATTTGGAAATGTTAAATAAAAATTTCTCTGCTAATTTCATAATTCCTATTAATAAAATTGATCAAGAAATTATGACAATAGGTATTAAGAATGCCAAAACATATTTAACTAACCATCACTTGGTGCTAATGAAAAAATTAGCATTGACTGAATATGCTACTCAGGACTTAGCTAAGTTATTAAATTTAAAAAGTGCTAATTGAATTGAAGCATTTGATAATTCTAATCTAAATCTTCAACATGCTGTCAGTGGGATGGTTGTCTTTAAAAATGGTTTACCAAGTAAAAAAGATTACCGAAAATATAAATTAGATGAAACAAAATTAAAAAGTGATTTTCACTACATGCAAGAAGTGATTTATAGAAGATATCACCAGCTACTTACTAGCAATAGTAAGTATCCTGATTTAATCATTGTTGATGGTGGACAAATCCAAGTGCATGCGGCAATGATAAGTTTAAGTGAATTAGGATTACAAAACATTATTCCTGTCATTGGATTAAAAAAGAATCAACACCATCAAACAAGTTGCATTGTTTTAAGTGATGGTTCTGAGATTGAATTAGATAAAAAAAGTAATGTATTCTTGTTTTTATCGCATGTTCAAGATGAAGTGCATCGATTTGCTATTAGTTTTTATCGCAATAAACATAGTAATTACAACTTCAAAATATTTTTGGATGACATTGATGGTATTGGAACCAAAACTAAACAAAAATTGTTTAATGCATATCCAACACTGGATTTGTTAAAAAAAGCCAACTTAAATGAATTACAACAAATTGTCTCATTTAAGTTAGCTCAGAAAATTAATGAAAAATTAAAAGAATTGAAAGACTAGTTGGAAATTAACTTATCTTCTTTTCTTTGAATTTTTTTTGTAAAACTTTCTATTTTATTTTGCACTGTTTGTAAGTGCTTACTTTGGATGAGACTAATGGATTCTTTAATATTATCAACTTGAGTTTGAATTTTGTTTGCAGCTTCATAAATTTTATCTAGTTGGCTATTGATGTTCTTTAGTGATGATTGAAATAAATCTTCCTTAAAGTTGGTAAATTCATTAATCACATCTAGAACATGTTGTGATGTTGTTGCTTCAGATTTTAATTCGTTCATCAATAAATCACATTTAGAATAAATTAGTCTAAATAAGATTAAGACATAAACAAAATGTTCAGGACGAACTAAAAACAGCGATTCATAACCTGTAGCCTTGCGAATAATAAACTCATCTTTTAATTCTAAATTTGTAACTAACAAACCAAATTCAGCTTCAAAGTTTTTGCGATTTAATTCCAGCGTTTCTAAAAATGATTCATTTTTAGTTTTATTTTCACCATTATCTGTTTTCATTTCTAAAACAATACTAGCAATTTTTTTATTACTCTTTGTCAAAACAGTAAATAGAAAATCTGGTTTTTTACCATGAATAGATTTTGTTGTTTTTTCAAATTTAACATCATTTACTTGTTGAAAACTATCATTGAATTGGTTTTCACACCAATTTTCTAAATCTTCACCAATGATTTTTGAATTCATTTGTAAACGACGATTATATTTATTTTCATATTCTTCTAATTTATCTAATAATGACTTATATTCATCATCAGTTTTTTTGAACTTATCAACATTTTCATAATAAGAATTGTTAAGTTTAGTTTGCAATTCTGTATTAAGTTTTTCTAACTTAGCTACTTCATGAAGTCTAATTTCACTTATTGCATTTTCTTTAGCATTTGCAATGTCTTGCATTTGTCTTGATTGTAACAACTCAAGATTAGCTTTTAAATTATTCTTTTGTTCTACTAAACTAATGTACTCATGACTTTGTTTAAATTTTTCAACTACTTTAAATTCATTAATTGCTTGTTCATTTTTTAAAGTATTTATTTCATTTTGCAAAATAAATTTTTTTTGTTCTAAAGTTTTATATTCATCACTAGTCTTAAATTCATTAATGATATTTCTTTTCATATCATCTAATGAATTTTTTAATTGTTTGTATTCATGAATTTGGTTACTAATGTCTTGATATTCTTTACTTTGCTTATAAGTGCTAATAACTTGTTGTTTGTACTTGTTATCCAATTTAGCAGAAATCAATTCTTCTAAAATAGAAAAACTTGTTAAATCTAAATAGTCACCAGGTTGAGCAATTTCATCAATAACAATGCGGTTGCTATCTCTTTCATAGTGACCAGAAATTTTTTTACTATTAGACATTATGTGTTCCTTAAGTGATTAATAATACTATAAGTAATTATAGTTTTATTTTTCCACCCTCGACCTTTCCAACATCAACTATCTAACAACGCTAAGTAATGGTTTAGTAAGTGGTAATACTACTTTGACAACTGTAAAACTTCCTAATAATATTGAAACCATTGGTCAAAACGCTTTCCAAGGTTGTACAGCCTTAAATAATGTCAACCTTAATGAAAGAGCTACTTTAACCACCATCCAAGCCAATGCTTTTAGTGGGTGCGTAGCTTTAACGAGTTTATCTTTACCAAACAGTGTTAATTCATTAGGTGAATCATTTATTAATGGCACTAAAATATCAACTTTAAATTTAAGTAATAATTCGGCTTTAACAACAATTAGTAATTCTGCTTTTAAAAATAATACCACCTTAACTAGCGTAACATTACCAAATAACTTGCAAAGTATTGGAACAAGTGCCTTTGAAGGGGCAAGT
>JBNMHK010000007.1:0-25646 GCA_050872725.1 Ureaplasma sp. | reverse complement strand
GTCCCAATGTAGCTCACACTACTTGGTAAGCTGATGGTCGAAAGGTTACTACACCCTTGGAAGGCTTGGGCCCCAATTCTGGTCACGTTGTTAGCTGCAAACGTGACGTTGGTTAATGAGGTCATGCCTTGGAAGGCGCCTTGGTTTTTACCGGTTGTGGCAGGCGTAGATGTACCATTTGTATTAGTAGTATCCACATACCCCGTAATCGCCTTCACACTTGCCGGAATCACCACATTCGCGAAACCGCCGGTGAAGTCACTAGCAAAGTTAGGGACGACCCCAATTAGTTCCGTTTTAGCTGGGTTCGCATAAACTAGACCTTGGTCGTCAATGACTAGAGTTGCAAGTTGAGCGGAGTCGTTTTAGTTGATTTGAAAAAAACAACACAATTTCCATTGTGTTGTTTTTGATACTATTAATGGTTCTAATATTTAATTAGAGATTCAACTTTACCACCTAATTTTTGTCTACCATTTAGATCTTTTAATTCTATTAAAAACAAACTACCAGCAACTTGACTGCCAGCTTTTTTTATCAAATTTTCAATTGCACTAATCGTACCACCAGTTGCCAATAAGTCATCAACAATCAAAACTTTGCTATTTGGTTTAAGATCTTCTTCATGGATTTCAATTGTAGCAGTACCATACTCTAATGCATAATCTGTGCCTATAGTTTTACGAGGTAATTTACCTTTTTTTCTAATGAACGCAAATGGTTTATTTAGTTTCATTGCTAACGGAATACTAAATAAATAACCTCTAGACTCTGGGGCAACAATAATATCAAAATCTATTGTTTTGCATCTTTTTGCCATTTCATCAATGATATCCTGAACCAGTTCTGGTTGCATGAAGATTGGTGTAATATCCTTGAAAAGAACACCTTCAATTGGAAAATTAGGTATATCTATAATTGCAGATTTAATTTTTTCTAACTCAAACATCTTTCTTCCTAATTATGGTTAATGCCGATAATAATTTGTTCATCAATTTTGTCATAAGATTGATGTTTAGTTTTGTGGTTATTATTATAAATTTTAGATAGATACAATTCTCTCAACATCATAAAACTTGCAAATAAGATTGGTGAAATTAAAATACTTCCCAAAAAACCAAAGATACTAAATAATCAAATCATTAGGTAGTTATATAGATTAGTACTAGATTCTAACAATACCATCATTAAAATAACAATTCATAAACTAACTATGATACTAACTAAAATTATAAGTAAACTTTTTGTTTGTTTCAATGAATATGACAAGATTTCCCTATTAGATAATCTTGTTTTCATACCATAATGAAACTTTAAATTCATGTAGTTAGTAACAATCAATAATTGTAGAACAATAAAACCAGTACTAAATGCTGAAATAGTATTTAAATTGATAGAAATTCTTGTAACACCAATGATTGCGACACCAAGCAAAATAGTAAACAGTGATGCCACAAAGATTGGAATAACACTAATAATATTTAACATTAAGAAATTGAAAATCATCAAGAATGCTAGTGATACAAAAATACATTTAACCAAATTATTTATAAGTAAATCTGTGAAATATGTATTAATACTCAACAATTGAACATTGTTAATCCAACTAGGATTAATTATTTGCATTGCACTATAAAATTCTTCTGGATTAATTGTAGCTAATGGTACAAGCAACAATTGGTCATAGCCATTGTTGTAGAAATTAGTATACAACTGAGTATATTTTCAATTGACATTCAATTGCTGTGACAATTGATTTGCAATGTTGTATGCTATTTCTTGTTCTGAAGATGGAAAAACCAAAATAACTTGATTAGAGTATTCAAAATACAAAGAACGGCTTGGGCCTAATGTCAAAAGTAAAATTAATCCAACAATACCAAACAATCCAATTACACCTAAAATAATGTATGTTTTCCAATTGTAAGCTACCAGATTATCTGCTACAATAGCACTAATTTTTTCTAGTTTACTGCTATTATCACTAGTTAAACTTACATCAAATTTAGTACGATTCTTCTTAATGCTATTAATAATTTCTAAGTCGCTCTTACTGAACATTAACTGTGGATATTGTTTTAATTCTAAGAAATATCACAAACTAAATAGGATTAGCATTTGAAAGAAGCAACAAACAATATTACTAATTCCAATGAGAGTTAGTGTTGCACCAAAATTTTGGATTTGGTATGCACCAAAAAACAAATACACCAAGGCAATGATGATCAATGTTACATCTACAATTACAGATGATTTAACAAAAGTTAGCAATGCTTTTTTAAAAGAATTATTTAAATTCAAACCCTCATTTCTAAAGGCATTCTTAAACTCTTTCATAGCATATAGAAATGGAATAAACATTGCAACAATACCTGAAATTAGTGCAAAGATGCTACCAACTGAGAAAGTAATATTTAAATTTGACATCATTAACAAACTTAAACAAAATGATGTTACACCACTAAATGTTATTAACAAACCAGGAATTCTATAAATTAAACTAACAATGATTCCTATCAATAATATTGATGCACTTAAACCAATAATTGCGCCATTGAAAGCATTAATTTTAGTTATAGAGCGATTTTCAATTGTTGGTACATTGGTAACCAAGTCACTTAAAAAACTATTGAAATAAGCATCAAATAATGATTTTGCTTGTTGACCTGTGTGTTGATTAATAATTGGTGTTAAATGATAATTGATAAAAGGGTTAGAAATTGCACCATCATTTAAAGCTCTAATTGTGCCGTTCAATGTACCGATTGAATAATCATAGATGGCTCATTTAGTGTCAACTTTGGTAGTTAAATATGTTTCTTTAACATAATCTTGATCATCTAACTCATCATTAGTTGCTTTTTGTTCAAAGTAATTAAATCAATTGTTGTAATCAATAGGATATAAATACTGACTAATAAATCTGTCATTCTTGAAATTTCAAGAATACAAAAACTCATTATCTCTATAATTTGTTTCTAAAAAATCAGAATGATTACTTCGATAAATACCAGAGGTGTAGTAAGCATTTAATAAATCTAAAAGTGGATCTGTTGTTCTTGAACCACTAGTGGTAACACCGAAATCATTATCTTTGGCATTGTACAAATCTGTCATAATGGTGTTTCAACTATAACCACCACTATTATTAGTACTACTTGCCCACTCCATGTATGATTTATACTCATTGTTTTGTGCAACAACATCATACAAATTTTTAATTCTAATTAAATCATCTCCACCTAATGATGAGTTTGGGTTGTTTAGTACAGCAATTGTGGTTAAGTTTTCAAGAAGATTGATTAAACCACTACGATTACGATAAAAAACATAAGATAACTCTGGTTTTGTTAATGTAACTGATGATTCACTACCAGATGCTGCATCTATTACCTCTTGTCTAGTTTGAGTTTTAGAGCCATCTCATTTATAGACACTTGTAAATTGTTTCTGAAATCCTGATAAATCTCATGTGGAATTATTTTCGTTACTTGTTGTATTTGGTCGCAAATCAAACATCAATCTATTATCGCTGGTTTTATATGCTTTTGTGATCTTTTCACCATTCTCATGATTGACATTATTATTTAATAAATAAGCATTAGTAGTGAAATTAGGATTATCAACAATTGAACTAGAACCACTATTCATTCACCCGCTCGCATTTTGGATATAGTAGTTATAATTTTGAGCCAGACGATAATACAAAGTTAATTTCAAATTATCAAGACGACCTTGTAACTTTTCTGATGAATCATCATCATTTTTAGGTGTTGTATCAAAATTGAAATCATATGATAAAAAATTCTTATTTGTGTGCAAATAAACATTTGCATAAGTAATAGTATTACTTGAATTAGGTTCTACAATTCCTTTTTGAATTCCACTTTGGATTTGAACTTCTTCTGCACCTAAAACTTCTGTTATTGTTGATAATTGATTTCCAATTTTTTCAGCTAATAATAAACTTTCTGTGTCACTAGTGTTATTTTCAATTTTTGCTTGTAACTGAATTTGCATTGAATTATCATAACCAGAGCCTTTATTCTTTGATCCATACAAAATAAAATTGGTAATACCAAAACCAATCCCCACTAAACTAGCAACTGTAACAATACCAACTGCAGCTCATGAGAAAATTTTTGTTCATGGTTTTTTAGTACTAGACTTATCAATTTTTTTATTCATGCATTATGTATTTTATTAAATAAAATATTATTTATTATATGTTGTTTCGGAAATTTTTATAATGGCAAACTATAACAATACTAGTGTTAGTGAAATCATCAATAAACTTTTATTGGATGCAAAACAAGCACAGATTAATGAAGAAAATATTAAGGAAATTGAAAAGGCGGCAAAATTTGCTGAATTGAAACATTTTGGACAATTTCGCAAATCAGGCGAACCTTATATTATCCATCCTTTAGCAACAGCAAATATTTTATTATCATGAAGAATGGATGTTGACACTATTATTACAGGGATCTTGCATGACGTTCTTGAAGACACACCTACAACCGAACAAGAAATTCAAGATAATTTTGGTGTTGATGTTTTAAATTTAGTTAAATATGTTACCAAAGTTAGTTTGTTAAGTAAAGAAAATCGTCGTGAACATTTGCAAAAAACAGAATTAGAAAACAATTACATTGTGCAAGTATTTTTATCAATGTCAGAAGATATTAGAGGAATGATTGTTAAATTAGCTGATCGTTATCATAATATGACAACAATTCAATATTTAAGACCTGATAAACAAAAACAAATTGCTAGTGAAACAATGGATATATACGCAAAAGTTGCAGGACGATTAGGAATGTATCGTTTAAAAACTGATTTGCAGGATTTAGCATTTGAAGTATTAAATCCGGAAGAGTTTATTGCTACCAAAAATCGAATTAATTTAATTGTCGAAGTCAATAATTCACAATGACATGCAATGATTGAGCAAATTAAGCATATTTTGGATTCATATTCAATTGAATATGAAATAAAAGAAAGACTTAAGGGGATTTACTCTACTTGAGAAAAAATAACTAAAAATTATGCCATTAAAGAAATTCATGACATTTATGCAATTAGAATTATTGTCAATGATAATCTTGAATGCTATAAGGTACTAGGATTAATACACCTTAACTTTAAATTTTTAAAAAATACGTTTAAGGATTATATTTCTAGTCCAAAATTAAATTCCTATCAATCAATTCACACCACCATTCTAAAAAATCAAGCTTTGCTAGAAGTGCAAATTAGGACTAGTGAAATGGATGCAATGGCTGAAAATGGTATTGCAGCTCATTGAAACTATAAAGATAAGATACCCCATCACAAAAGTTTAGATCAATCATTTCATCTAATTAGTGAAATAT
The DNA here is from genome assembly GCA_050872725.1 of Ureaplasma sp. Lineage (GTDB taxonomy): Bacteria > Bacillota_I > Bacilli_A > Mycoplasmatales > Mycoplasmoidaceae > Ureaplasma. The sequence continues at coordinate 20,271 of JBNMHK010000007.1, read as the reverse complement.
CAAATTTATCTAACAAAACAGTTGATGACATCAAACGTTTGACAAATGATATTGTTTTTGATGTTTTAGTTTTAAATAATGAAAGTAAATATGTAGTAAATAATCGTACAAGAGCAATCGATTTAGCTTATAGGGTCGACAAGGAACAATTTAAATATTTAGCAACAATTATGGTTAATGGACAACAAGTTAGTTTTGATACATTATTAAAGCAAAATGATGTTGTTAAAATTAATTATTCTAAAAATATTTTAATTAATCGTAAATGAGTTAAATTTACTCAGTTTAATACTACTAAAGATGGAATTAATAAGATTATTGAAGAACAATATCATAATCAAATTATTGATGTTAAAAAGTTTTTATTAAAACTCAAAAACTCTTTAAAAAATAATTACATTGGTGATAACAAAGTAGCGCTCTTGATTAAGAAAAAATTAAAAATTAATAGTATCGAAGATTTTTTAGATTTCATTACTGTTGAAGTATATGATGATCCCAATCTAATAAAGTGTTTTGACAAACACAAAACTATTGCTAGAAGGGGATTTTCATGATTATTGAAAAAATATGGTGGTTTGTTGAAGAGTAAAAAGGAATTTTACTTCAATAATATTGATGGTCTATATTTTGAAGATTTATCATTTCCTAATTGTTGTAATAAAATACCCCATATGGATGTTATAGGTAAGATTACTAAGAACAACATTTTAGAAGTGCACAATCGTAAGTGCGAGTATGCTAAAAAAGGACAATTTAAAGTTTATCCCCTAGTATGAAATGATGAACTATTAAGGAATCAACCTAGAAAATTTAGATATCAATTAAGTTTTATAGCCGATTGAACACCAAGTATTGGTAATATTATTAGCAAAAAAATCATTTCGTTTCATTTAGTAATTAATGAATTGCAAATTCAAAAAAATAAACAAAATGACACATGTAATGTAACCATCACCTTATATGCATCTGAACTACAACATATAAAATCTTGGTTTGCTGAGCTTAGTCAAGAAATTAACATTAAGAATAATTTGGTTTTTTAATCATATATAATATATCTTTTTAAATGAAGGTTAGGTAGTAAGAATGGTACAAACAAAATTTATCTTTGTTACAGGTGGAGTTTATTCTTCTTTAGGCAAAGGTGTAACTGCTAGTAGCATTGGTAGAATTTTAAAACAGTTAGGTTTTAGTGTCACAATGCAAAAACTTGACCCTTATTTAAATGTTGATCCTGCATTCATTTCTCCACTACAACATGGAGAGGTGTTCATTACTAATGATGGTGCTAAAGCTGACTTGGATTTAGGTAATTACGAAAGATTTATTGATCATAATCTAAATCAATACTCCACTGTAACTTCAGGTAGAATTTATCAAGAAGTTATTAACAAAGAACGTCATAATGAGTATGGTGGAAAAACTATCCAAATCATACCTCATATTACAAATCAAATTATTGAAAAAATCAAAAAACTTCAAGAAACCAATCAAACTGATTTTGCAATCATTGAAATTGGTGGAACAGTTGGGGATATTGAATCTCTTCCATTTATACATGCTATTTGTGAATTTACTTATCAGTATGGACAAGAAAATGTGATGTTTGCACACTGTGTTCCTTTAATTTCAGTTGCTAGTGTAGTAGGGGAGCTAAAAACAAAACCAGCCCAACATTCTGTTAAAACATTGAGATCACTAGGTGTTTCACCTGACTTGTTGTTGCTAAGAAGTAGCCAAACAATTGATAAGGAAACAAGATATAAGTTATCTTGGTCATGTGGTATCAATGAAAGTAAGATTTTTGAATGTATGGACTTGAGTTCAACTTATTTTTTACCTGAAGCACTTTATGAACAAAAAATTCAAGATGTTATTTTAAACCATTTTAAAATGACTACAAAAGTAGATAATTTTAGTGAATGATTAAAATTTACTGACTCAATTAAAGCTAAAAAAAATCAAACATTGAATATTGCTATAATTGGTGAATATGTTGAATTACATGATGCATATTTTTCAGCAAAAGCCGCATTAGATATTACTTCATATAAGTTAAATGTTGGTTTGAATGTGGAATGATTTCAAGTTAATGATTTATCTAATACTAATTATGATAAGGCTTTAAAAAGTATGGATGCAATTTTAGTTACTCCTGCTGATGGTAAAGATGCAAAAATAAACACTGCTAAACTTTTATTGTGATTAGGTAAACAAACAATTCCTACATTAGTGTATGGTACAGCTTTTGAATGTTTAATCAATGCACACTTTAAACAATTGCCTGATGATTTATTTATCGAACAAAATGAATATACAACAGGTGCACAAAACACAAACTTAAGTGATCCAATATTAATTAATTCTTTTGGTGGTAAAGTTATTTCTGAACGTCACCACCATAAAAATGAATTTAATAATTATTACTTAAGTGAACTACCAACTAATTTAGAAGTTGTGGGTTTAAGAAATGACTTAGTTGATATCATAAAAATTAAAAATCATCCATTTTTTTATGCAACATATTCTAATCCTGAATTTAATAGCAAACCATTAAAACCAGATCCATTGTACTTAGCTTGATTGACAGAAGGTAAAAAGCATCATGAATTATAAGAAACCTCGTGGAACTCAAGATTGATATGGTGATTCATTAGAGCAATTAAATGAGGTTTTGAGTGTTTTAAATTCACTAGTTAAAAGCTATGGATTTCAAAATATCATGACCCCAACATTTGAGAGTTTGGATTTATTTAAAAAATCTGTTGGTGATACAACAGATATAGTTCAAAAAGAACTATATACATTTGTAGATAAAAAAGGTCGGGAACTAGCGCTTCGTCCTGAAGGAACAAGTAGTGTTGTTAGAGCATATGTAGAAGATAAAATGTTCGCTAACAAAAGTAATGTTACAAAGTTAGCTTATTTTTTAAATTTATTTCGCTATGAACGTCCACAAAATGGTCGATTAAGAGAATTCCACCAGTTTGGTATAGAATACCTAAATGTTAATAGTCATTTAAATGACATTGAATGTTTAATTTTAGCTCAACAAATTATTAATAAATTTAATTTATCTAAGTATATTCAACTAAAAATCAATTACCTAGGTAACTTTGAACAACGCCAATTGTGAATTGAAGAATTAAAACAATATTTTGCCAAATATCAAGACCAATTAACTAATGATTCTATACAAAGATTAAATAAAAATCCTCTAAGGATTTTAGATGACAAAATTGATGGACAAAAATCTTTTGTTAAACAAGCACCAAAGTTGGAAAAATTTCTTAATAATGATGATAACAAGATTTTTAAAGAAATACTAAATTGCCTATCATCTAATGAAATTAATTACTTTGTAGACGATAGTCTAGTAAGAGGATTAGATTATTACACTGGAATTGTGTTCGAATTTGTTTATAAATCACCTGTTACAGAATTAGAAAGTACACTTTTAGGTGGAGGAAGATACTCTAATCTTATTCAACAAACAGGTGGACCTGATCAAATTGGTCTAGGTTTTGCAATTGGAATAGAGAGATTACTTTTAGCTTTAAATGAAACTAATTATTCATTTAAAAATAAAAATAGTTTAGACATTGTTTTAGGATTTGATAGTTTTGAAACTACAACTAAATGTTTTTCAATGGTCACAAAAATTAGAGAAAATAACTATTGTGTAGAAATTGATTTTGGTAATTATAAAAAAGATAAAAATGCAAAATTTGCAATTAGACAGAATGCAAAATATTTTAGTTTTATTGATGAAAATGATTTAAAAAATAATGTAATTAAACTAGAAAACATTAAAACTCATAAATTAATCAATGTCAACTTGGATAAGTTAGTGTATTTTTTAAAGGATGAAAAATAAGTATGCAACGAACATATTGTGGTGAGATAACTAATCAATTAATAAAACAAAATGTATTGATTAAAGGATGAGTTAAAAAAAATCGTAAGTTAGGCAAATTATTATTCTTAGATATTCGTGATCGTAGTGGTATTGTGCAAGTTGTGATTGATGATACAAATGCAAATTTTGAAATAGTTAAAAATTTAAAAAGAGAGTCAGTAGTAGAAATTATAGGAGTTGTTAGTTTAAGAAAAACTAGTAATGATGAAATAAAAAATGGTGATGTTGAAATAGTTTTATCTTCAATAATTGTGGATAGTATTGCTGATACTACGCCACTAATCATTGAAGATGATACTGATGCATTAGAAGATACAAGGATGAATTATCGTTTCTTAGATTTAAGACGTCCAATAATGCAACAAAATCTTATGTTCAGGAGCAAAGTTGTTAATTGCATTAGACAATTTTTTGTTGATCATAATTTTATTGAAGTTGAAACACCGATTTTAGGTAAACCAACACCTGAAGGAGCTCGGGACTATTTGGTACCATCTAGAATTAGTTCTGGCAAATTTTATGCCTTACCTCAATCGCCACAAATTTATAAACAATTGTTAATGGTGTCAGGATTTGATCGTTATTTTCAAATTGCTAAATGTTTTCGTGATGAAGATTTAAGAAGTGATCGTCAACCTGAGTTTACACAATTAGACATTGAGATTTCATTTACTAATGAATTAGAAATTCAAACTCTTATTGAAAAACTTTATCAAGATGTTTTTAAAAAAGTGATGAACATTGATCTAAGTATACCATTCAGAAGAATGGACTACAATATTGCAATGAATACTTATGGAAGTGACAAGCCAGATTTAAGATTTGGATTAGAGCTTATTGATGCAACGGATTTTTTTAAAAATACAGAATTTAATTTGTTTAAAAATGCAATTAATAACAAGCATGTAATTAAAACTATCATTATTGACAAAATTCTGATGAAAAAGGATATTAGTGAACTAGAAAAATATGCTAAAGATATGCATGCTAAAGGTTTAGCATGATTAAGTTATGATGGGCAAAACTATCAAGGTTCAATTGCTAATCATGTAAATTTAGAAGTGTTAATTGATTTTTTGAAACAACACAATAAAACAACTGGTACAGTTTTATTCATAGTTGATGAATTAAAAATTGCAAATGAAGCATTAGGATTAGTTAGAAATATATTAGGTGATAAATTAGATTTAAAAAAATCAAATCAATTTGAGTTTGTTTGAATTGTAAATTGGCCATTGTTTGAATATGATGATAAAGAAAACAAATTTTTACCAGCACATCATCCATTTACTCAACCCCAAGATGATTATCATTCAAATTTTGATACTAACAAAAGTGATGCTTTAGCAAAAGCCTACGACATTGTTTTAAATGGATATGAATTAGGTGGTGGTAGCATCAGAATCATTGATCCCAATATGCAAACAAGAATGTTTAAAACAATTGGGTTAAATGAACAAGAAATCCATAATAAATTTGGATATTTACTAGATGCATTTAGATATGGTGTACCACCTCATGGTGGTATAGCAATTGGAATAGATAGAATGATATCTTTAATGTTAGGTTTAACAAATATTAGAGATGTTATTGCTTTTCCAAAAAATGCTCATGCAATTGACCAAATGCTAAAAGCGCCAAGTAATGTTAATTCACAAGAATTATTAGATTTACATCTAAAAATTAAAGATTAAATCTAATCTGTTTCTTGTTCTTCGCCATTAGTTTCATCATTTAAATTAGTAACAATTTTGTTATCTAATGAGGGAATGATGAAATTTTTATTCAAAATATCATTTTTTAGTATTTCTAAATTAATGACATCACAGGTGATAACAGGATTTTTTTTCTTTGCTTTTCAAATGTTTTGTTTGGCAATTTCAATTGCTTTGACTTTCATTTCATTTTCTAATGCATTTTCTTGCCAATCTAAATGTTCTTTAATAAAATTAGTAAGTTCACTTTTGATTGTGTAAGAGATTTTATGTGTTAAATGCATGCAATCTTTTGCATAAAAACACCCTCTTGTTGATAAATTGGGATTACCTACATGTTTTTTACTAAGATTATATGGAATAACTAAATTAACAATTCCGTCACTAGAAATTTGATCTCTTTCATGCAATAATTCATTTGTTTTATTATTAACTTCCTTACCATTGATGTAAATTGGTTCATATTGGTGTCTAACATCAGAAACTGTTAAAACATGATTATTTAATTCCAAAACATCGCCATTTCTTACAATGATAACATTGTCAGGATTATAACCAATGTCAATGGCATTCTTTTTTAGTGTCTTCAACATTTTATATTCACCATGAATGGGAACTAAATACTTTGCATTAATCCCTTTAATCATAAGTTGTTGTTCACTTCTTGTTGCATGACCCGAAGCATGAATTTTCTTTTCAGGTGTGTTTTCATAAACAATAACACCTAGTCGATATAAAAGATTAATCATATCTTCAACTTGTGCAAAATTACCTGGAATAGGATTAGAAGATAAAATAATGGTGTCACCAGGTTTTAGTGAAACTTTACTATGCTTACCTTGAGCCATTACATTTAAAGCAGCTGTTGGCTCGCCTTGACTGCCAGTTAAGATAACCAAAATTTCATTGTCTGGAAAATCTTTCATATCTTTTGCTTGAATAAAATCAGAGTCTTTTGTTTTTAGATAACCTAATCTTCTACTAATTTTTACATTAGCTTCCATGCTTTTACCTAAAATGACAACTTTTTTGTTCATATTAATTGCAGCAACAATAATTGCTTCAATTCTTGTTAAGTTTGAAGCAAACGTAGAAACAAAAACTCTACCCCTAGCAGATTTAATATAATCAATAATATTTTGGATAATGTACTTTTCTGATTCACTAAAACCTGGTACTTCAGATGATGTTGATTCACACAACAAAACATCAATTTGTCTTTGACCAATTGACATCAATTTCATTAGGTCAGTCTGATCACCATCAGTAGCAAAATCAAATCTAAAGTCTCCAGTTTCCACAATTCTACCATTTGGAGTATTAAAGCAAACTGCAAATGAGTCAGGAATACTGTGACAAACTCTAAAAAAATCAATATCAATACTACCTATTGTAAAGGTACAATCATCATCATAAGCAATCAATTCAGGTGGTTGAACATCTTTATGCTCACTCAATTTTTTCTTTATTAATTCAAGTGGTAATTTAGGGGCAATAATTTTTGGCACCTTAATTTTTCTTAAAAAATGAACAATAGCTCCAATATGGTCTTCATGACCATGAGTGATAACTAGAGCTTTTACTTTATCTTGTTTTTCAAGCAACACTTCATAGTTTGCTAACATTCCATTAACACCTAAGAATGTCTCATTGGTAAACTTGATCCCAATATCAACAATAATTAGATCATTATCATGTTCAATCACATATGTGTTCTTACCAATTTCCTCTAATCCACCTAATGCATAAATATAAGTGGATTTGGAATTGTTTATTTGATTATTTTGCATTATTTATACCTAAGAAATTATGTATTTATTAATGTGGGATTACAACTGTAATCAAGTGTTTTTATTATATATTAGGTATTATATTAAATAATTCAAAATTATATGTTGCATAAACTTTTTAATATAATTGTTAATGTTTTATATAAAAAAATAATTACAAATTGAAAGCAACAAATATTGCAATATGAACAACAACAAAACTAAAGCAATTAAAGTTAAACTAGCTAATCTAATTTCTGCAACTCCTAGAGATATGTGTATTAGAACTAGAATTAACAATCGTTCTTTTGATCTCTCAAAATTTTTTAATCAAGAACATCTACAAGCATTTTTTAATTTTCAAACACAAAAACTAGAATTATCATCTGCTGCTAATCGTCTAGTTCTTGAGAAAGAACTAAATGAATTATCAACAGTTAATTCTTTTTTGAATTATCTAAATGAAAATGAAATTTTAATTCCCAAAACTAAACAAGATAAACTTATTAAAAATTTTGATAAATATAAACCTATTATCATTGATTACATTTTGAATAAATCTGATAATCAAAAAAGAAAAATTGAAACTATTATTAAGCGTAATAAAAATATTCTAGATAATACAGGTATACATTCATTGTACATTGGTGGATACTTTTTAGTTGGTAGTACACTTAATAACAATATTCAACTAAATGCACCATTAATTCTTTATCCAATTGAAGTAAACTATGAAAAAGAAACATGTGTTATCAAACACACTAATGATAATAAATTTGTTATCAATGAAAAATTATTATCATTCTTAAAAAAAGAATATGGTTTTGATTTTGTCATTAGCGATTTAGTTAAAAAGGCTATGTCATCAAATGATGTTAATCTCTTAATTGAAGAAGTTAGTAAATTATTAAAAATTAATTTCAATTCTCATGATTTAGTAATTAGTAATTTTGTTGATTCACCTGATTATTCATTACAAAATACTTTTAAAATCAATTTAAATTATGTTTTGGGTATTTTTGAACCAACTGGTGGTGCACTAAAATATGATTTAGAAAAACTTATTGAGATGGATATTGACCCTTTTGTCAATAAACAATCATTATCTAAAACCAAGTTTATTAATGATGAAATCAATAATAAACCATTAGTTTCTTTAGATGGAAAGCTGAATATTTACCAAAAATATGCTATTCGCTCAGCATTGATGCAAAACACATTAATTTTTGGGCCGCCAGGAACTGGTAAATCTGAAGTTATTACTAACATTATTGCTAATGCATTAATTGCTAGAAGATCAACATTAGTAGTTGCTGAAAAACGTGTTGCATTAGATGTTATTATGGATCGTCTACAAGATCTTGCTAATTTCACTCTCTTTATTGATGATTTAAAAAATAAAACTGAGTTCTATGACAAAATAAAGTGAATTGCAGATCAATTAGAAAACATGTATTATGATCAAACTGACATTGATAATGCTAAAAATCTAGCACAAATTGATTTAAGTTATACTAATAAATCTCATGATGAACTAAAAAATTATTTTAGTTCATTACAAAGTCTAATCAAACAAAAAGATAGTTTTCAAACAACATTTTTAGACTATTTATCACTTAATAAAAATGTTGATGGTGAATTATTGAAATTTATTAAGGATAATGACTCTTTAGTTTACATTAAGAAAATGTTGGCTCATTACTCTTTCAAAGACATAAATACAATGTTTGATAAGGTTAATGAGTACAAAGAATTTTTATTGAAGTATAAAATTAATCCCAATGAAGGTTACAATACCTTAAAAAAACAAAAGTTAACTTTAACTGAATTTCAAATTCTTTACAACACAATAAATTTTCTAGAATCATATGGTTCAAAAGCCAAGGATTTATTAAAAGATTTTACAAACTTTTTAGAAACTAGTAAACTAAATCACAATCATAAATTTTTACGTTTAATTGACAAGGATCCTAGTTTATTAAGTGCACAAAAAACTTTATTGGATCAAATTAAAAATCAACACCACCACATTTTTAATTTGAATTTCTTGAAGTATTTAGTTAATAATCACAACAAAGTAGTAAATTTTGTAAATAAGTATCACAAGAAAAATGAAAGTAACAAACAAGAATACCTTCTTGATTTCTTGAAAAAAACTAACTTCTTTCAATTGGTTTCTAGTCAAACAGAAAACTTAAAGTATCAAAGTAGTGTTTTTGTTGACATCATGTCATCATTCATTGAAATTCCAGAATCAAACCAACAATATTTAATTGATATTTTTAAATTAAAAAATGATCATATTCTTGATCAAAATGTAATTTTGATGTACTTTAACTCATGACTTACTGAACCATATATTAAGGCACTAGGTGAAACAAATCTTACTTTCTTTACTAGTCAAGAACTAACAGAACTTGTTCCTATCTTAAAAATGAAAAGTGATGAATATGACAAAATTAATAGAATTATTAATTTTGAAAGAGAAATTATTAATAATAGTGATTATTTAAATATTGACCTACAACAATTAGTTAATGACCATAGAAATAATTTACTAATTAGCTATGAACATGCAGCTAAAAAATTGGCTCAACAATATTTACAATCATTAAAACAAATTTTGTTGAATATGGATGAAAATAGTAAAAAGAAAATTCAAGAGATTTTTGCTATTGCAAGACGTGATGTTAAGACAAACATACCAATCAAAGAGTTGATTGCAAATTACTATCATGAATTGAAGGTAATTTTTCCAATTTGAATTTCTCTACCCGAACTTATTGCGCAATTACTACCATTGAAACCAGATATTTTTGATTACGGAATTTTTGATGAAGCATCACAAATATTCATGGAACGTGCATATCCAATTGTGTACCGTTGCAAGACTAACATTGTTGCTGGAGATGATAAACAATTAAAACCAACATCATTCTTTATTAATCGTATTGACGATATGATGCAAGATTATGCTTATAACGATAATGATCAAGTTGAATCATTATTAGATAGAGCTAAAGTTGCATTGTGACCGGAATATCATTTAAGAAATCACTATCGTTCTGTACATCGTGATTTAATCCAATTTAGCAATGATTTTATTTATGATCATAATTTACATTTTGTAACCAAAAATGGTGTTAAAAATAATGCCCTAGAAATTATCAATGTTGATGGGGTAAATATTGATGGGATTAATGAAGTTGAAGCAAATGCTATTTTTGAATTATTAAAAGAGAATATTGATAAATATTCCAAAATTATTGTTGTTACATTTGGTACAAAGCAAAGTAGCTATATTGAACAACTGATTCAAAAAAATAGTGCTGAATATTCAAACATTAATGATAAATATAATGATGGTTCATTAATTATTTCCAACTTAGAGAATGCTCAAGGTAATGAAGCAGATTTAGTAATTCTATCTGTAACATATGGTAAAGGTCAATTTAATAACTTCAAAGGTAATTTTGGGCCGCTATTACTAGATGGTGGATCTAATCGTTTGAATGTTGCAATTACAAGAGCAAAAGATAAAATGATTGTTGTTAAATCATTCCTAGCATCAGAAATGACTTTCAATCAAGATAATCCTAATGCTGTTATTTTAAGAGCATTCATTAATTATTGTGATAACATTGCATTAAATCAAAATGACAATTTTATTAAAACTAATAATCATGTTTATAGTTTAATTCATCATGATTTACAAGTATTGTTTGACAAATATTTAATTGGTAACAATAAATACTTCTTAGTCAAAAACTATGATGTTGGTTCAAAAGTAATTGATTTTGCAATTTTAGAAAAAGAAACTAATAAAACTATCTTTGCATTATTAATAAACAAACTAAGTTTTGATTCAAGCGTTAGTTCTTTATTTGAAAATATTGACAATTATTGGTTTATCAATGATAGAGGATACAATTGCTATCTTATTGATGAACATTACTGAATCAAGAATAAATCTATAGCAACAAAGAAAATTTTAAATTATTTAAAAAGTATTTAAAGATATATAAAAAATTCCTAAATAGAAAACATATCTATTTAGGAATTATTTTTTTAATATGGTGCACATGAAGAGACTCGAACTCCCACTCCGTAAAGAACTAGATCCTAAGTCTAGCGCGTCTGCCAGTTCCGCCACATGTGCATAAGTGGTGCTCCCTAGGGGAATCGAACCCATAACCTACTGATTAAGAGTCAGTTGCTCTACCGATTGAGCTAAGGAAGCTTTATTTACCACTATAGATTTTAATATAAAGTGCTACAGAATTATATACTAATTCATGTAGCACTTACAAAAACTTTAAAATGGTGCCGACTATAGGAATCGAACCCACAACCTACTGATTACAAGTCAGTTGCTCTACCTATTGAGCTAAGTCGGCAAATGGTGGAGTGTGAGGGGATCGAACCCCCGACCCTCTGCTTGTAAGGCAGATGCTCTCCCAGCTGAGCTAACACTCCATGTCAATGAAAAACATTGACAAAATTTCTAAGATGGTGACTCGTACGGGATTCAAACCCGTGAATGCACGCGTGAAAGGCGTGTGTGTTCAGTCACTTCACCAACGAGCCATGGCGGCCACAGTAAGGATCGAACTTACGACCAACCGGTTAACAGCCGGTTGCTCTACCGCTGAGCTATGTGGCCAATCAAAAACACAAAATGTATTATAGCAAAAATTAACTTACTTTATTTATAAATAACAAAAAATAGGAGTTTGGGCTCCTATTTTTAAAATTATTTATTCTTATTAAACTATAGAAGAGAATTAACAGTTTCTTCTACTTTTGCAAAATCTACTGGTTCACCAACTTCTTTATTATATAGTGCTAGTGCAATTTTATTATTTTTATCTAAAACAAAAACTGAACGATATAAAGTCATGTATGGATCCATTAGAATACCATAATCTTTTCCAAACTGATTAGTTCTATAATCACTTAAACCAATAATATTAGTGTTGTTAGCTTCACATCATCTGCTGAATGCAAATGGTAAATCTACACTAACATTTAATACAACAACATCATTATTGTTACCATATTTATTAGCAAATGTTCTTGTTTGGGCATCACACACACCAGTGTCAATTGAAGGAATACATGAAATTACTTTAATTTTTCCTTCATAATCTTTTAAAGTTTTAATCTCTGAATTAATATCTACCAACTTAAAATCTGGTGCACTCATTCCTTCAGATAATTTATTACCAATTAGAGTAAAATTTTTAGCAGCAAAATTAGCCATTTTATTTCCTTTCATAACATTATTTTAGGTTAGAATTAAAAATAATTTTAAACTAAAATAGACTAACATCATGAATAAAAAAATCCTTATTTTAGTTGACTCATCATCAACAATAAATCTTGAACAAGCAAAGAAATATGAAATAGAGATTTTGCCATTATCTATTTATAGAAGTGATGGTTCAACGTACATCTATGAATCACTAAAAATGAGTGGTAACCATTTTTTAGAAATGGGTGATGAAGATTACACTTTTTCTACAAGTTGTACTCCCCAAGGTATTTTAGAAGAAGTTATTAATAATAAACTTAATGAATATGATGCAATCATTGCATTGCCTATTAGTCAAAGATGATCTTCCCAATATGATCACCTTAAAGCATTATCATTACAAGAACAATATGTAAATAAACTATTTGTTGTCAATACACTAGAATATGGATATGCAATTGAGTGTTTAGCAATTGAATTAAGACAAATGATTAATGAAGGTATTTACACAATTAGTGATTTGGTTGATTATGCAGAAAATTATCATAAATTCACCATTTGTTATTTTGCTTGCAAAGTTCTAAAAGGATTAGTTAATAGTGGCAGAGTGCCAAAAATAGCAGCTAAAATTTTTAAGTTGGCAAAAATCAAACCAATTCTAAGAGTTGAAGGTGAAAATCATTTAGAAACAATTATTAAAAATTTTTCAGAAGTAATAAATAAAATTATTAAAGCAATTATTAAGATTTATGGTGGAGAATTTACCAATAAAGATATCAAAAAAATTACTATCTTAACTGCTGATAATAGTTCTGAATATTTACAAGAAGTTGTAACTGACTTATCTAAAACATTTGGGATTGACAAGAAAGATGTTGAAATCAGACAAGCACCTAATATTTTTATTAATATAGTTGGCCGTGGTGCAATTGGGGTACATGTTATAGCAAATAAACAAAAAGTTAAATAGTGTAAATAAAAAACCATCAATTAGATGGTTTTTTATTTTTTACTTAGTGCTATTTTCAACTTTTGAAGACTTAGATTTCTTATTTTTCTTTTGTGATGCAATATCTTGAAGTACTGCTGGACTAGCTACAACTTCTTGCTTAACCACTCCTTTAGAGTATGCATCTTCATCAAATAAGACATGATCTAATCCCTCAATTTGTTGTTCATTGCTTACTTTACCTTTAAAGTAAACAATCAAGTAGAAGATACCAACCGAAAAGGCAGCTGTCCAAACGCAAACAACAACGATCATCGCCAATTGTCATCCTAATAGCAATGCTGAACCCATAACATTGGCAGTGATATGTTGACTAGCAGTTAATAAAACAGGGTTGACATTACTTGATGCAAAGGCGGCAACTAAAATTGCACCTGTTACGCCACCAACTCCATGGACAGGTCATACTTCCAAAGCGTCATCAAAGTGCGCTTTGTGATTTAGTTTACACATTGTGTAACACATTAAACCACCTGTAAAGCCAATTGCTAATGATGCTCAGATTGGCACAAATCCAGCTGCTGGTGTAATTGTAGCAAGACCTGCAATAGCAGCAGTTAAAATGCTAGTTAATGAAGTGTGTCTCTTCAAAATAATATCCATTGTTGTCCAAGCTGCAATTGCACAAGCCATTGCTAAGAAAGAATTAGCAAATGCTGTCAAACCAGTAAATAACAATTCATTTTGAGGCAAAATTGTTGACAATGTACCTTCATTTATATGATTTCTTATTGCTTCAGCAGCTAAATTGGATGGTGCATATGTTGCTCCACCTGTATTAAAACCAAATCAACCAAATAGTAGAATTGCAGCACCAATGGTTACTAATGGTAGTGAATGTGGCACTGTTTGTTCATTTCCTAAAATTTCTCTTCTTTTTAGAACAAAAACAGAGCAAATTGCTGCCATACCACATGTTGCATGAATCACAACTCCACCAGCTCAATCAATTGCACCATTTGTTGACAATCATCCACCACCTCATATTCAATGACAAACTGGAATATAAATAAAAATTGTGAATAGAATTGTAAACAAAATGTAACCATGGTAATTTAAACGATCAGCAAAAGCACCTGTTACCAATGCTGGGGTAATAATAGCAAATGCTAATTGAAATAGAAAGAATGCAATGAATGGTACACCATTTGCCAATGTAATATTAACTACTAATGATGCATCCTTTCATCCATTACCAAATAAAATGTTTCTAAATAAGAAGTAATCAGCTGGATTCCCAATGAATCCACCTGCTGATGAACCAAATGCTAAACTAAATCCGCCAAAAATTCAAATCAATGTAACTATTGTCATTGATACAAATGATTGTGCAATAATTGTGGAAACATTTTTACGTCTTACCAAACCACCATAAAAAATGGCTAATCCAGGAACCATAAAAAGTACTAATGCTGTTGCAATTAATAAAATAACTGTCCCAGTAATATTAATACTTGTTCCTACAGTTGCATTTGCTCCATACAACAATACTTGACTACCAATTTCATGCATATTCTGCATAATCTTGATTCCTTTTGTGAAAAAAATTAATTTGCTAAAACATATAATATCTTATAACAAGATAAAACTTATATTTAATGAATCTAAATTTTGTACTACTTTTGATAATTTTATTTGTTGCTACCTTTTTAACATTTGGTGTCATAGTGGCAATTAATATTTTTTTAAATGGTAGAACAATTCAAAAATGGAGAAATATCCAAATTAACTATAAAACATTCATTACTAAGAATGTAATTATCAAATTTCTCCAAATTTTTCTTATTTCCACATTTTGTATATTCTTGATGGTCTTACCACAAATAAATTTATTTAAAGATAGTAGTGATCTAGTCATTATTAGTTTATTTTATTTACCAATTCTTTGTAGTATAGGTTTGATTTTAAGTGGTTGAATGTCTGTAATTATTTCAATCATTTTATCAATTGCTATTGTAGTAGATTATGCAATAATTAGTATCAATGATAGTGATTTTTTAATTTGAACCATTTATCAAATTTGTATTTTACTTTTTTTTAACATTGGAATTGTAATTAGTAGAACATACAAAAAGAATTTAATTTTTACTTTTATTGCAATTATTTCTACAATTGAATTTACATTAGTCTACCTATTAGACGTCATATTTTTTTTATCACAACCCAATTACATGTTGAGAATGTTTATCCAAACAACATTTGTTTGAGTAGTTTATTTAATTATTTATCAATGTATGCTATGAATTTATCAATTCACAAACAAAATTAAATCTATTGATAATAGTAAACTGTATGAAAATAAATATTTTATCAATTCAAACAATGCTAACAACTATCTTCATAGTTACATCAAAAATAACAATATCAACTTTGGAATCATAATTATTTTTGATTTAATTAATTTCAATCGTTTGCCTCACTTATGAGGTAATAGTGTAACTAAGTACATTAAGAATCTTGTTCTTGATGATTTGGTTAGTGCATTAAATAGTATGCAACCAGTATTTTTTATGACTAAATCTAATGAATATGGTTGTTTCATTAATTTGCAAGAATTCAATGGTGATCTTGGAGCAATTTATGATGGAAATAATAAACAAATTCGTGCTTCTAATGATGTTGTTAGATCGATTCAAAACAAAATGATTAATCTACCTAAAAATATCTCATATAAAAATAAAATTGAACAAATTTATGCAGGTGGATATGCATCATTATATGGAATACATTCATGTGATTTGGATCAATTACTTAATTTATGTATGGTAACTAAGCAAAAAAGTTCTTCAATTAAAAGGGGAATTGTATTAGATGTATACAATCCTAGTGAAATAAAATTGATTGAACCAATAGTTTATAAATCAACTATTGATAATGAATTTTTGTCACAAGATTTTCAAATATCATTGAACGATAAAAAAACTACTATCAATGATTTGAAAGTTTATACATCATCTATATGTTGTATGAATAAAATGCTATTTAATATTGATGAAATCAAGACCTATGCTTTAAACAAAAATATTTATGATAGCACATTGAGAATAATTGGAATGCAAGTACTAAAACAATTTGTGAATATCAAACAATATAAAAAGTCTTGTATTATCATTGATTATCCATTAAATTTTGTAATTAGTAACCAATTTAATTTAGGTAATTTTAAAAACAAATTACAAACATTAAATTTAGAACCTGAAAATATAATTTTTAAATTTGATTTAAGTGAAAATAAAAATCTTTGAATTGATAATAAAAATTTAATTAATCTAAAGAACTTGGGAATTAAGACATTTTTTACTAATGTTAATGAAAATAATATTGTTTTAATTACTGATTTTAAACCTGATTTTATTAATTTCATTAGTCACAAATCTATGAACAATAGTGATTTGTTGTCTATTGATAATGTTTTAAAAAAATTAAATATAAAATCACTTATTATTGATTAAACTATAAAATAGCATTTTTATTATGCAATCAATTTAGTTTTCAGGATTAATTAAAATGTAATGAAAAAACAAAAAATTACTAAAGTTGAATTAGTTTCAACACTAATTCAAAAATATTTTGAAGATAAAGATGTTGTTAATTTAAGAAAATTATTTAAAAGAACAAAATTTGATTTAATTACACAAAGTCTAATCAAAGTCGATGATCCTGCAGTTGTTTTATTCTTATTAATGGCAATTAACAAAAATAAAACAAGTACAATTTATCGATATTTACCGGATGAATTACAAGATGAAATTTTAGATATCGCATCTAATAATCAAATTAAAATTATTTTTTCTGAAATGTATCCTGATGAAATATTGGACATTGCAGATAGAGATAATAAAAAACATTTCAAAAAAATCTTTTTGAATTTGTCTGCTCAGCAAAGAGAATTATTGAAACAAATTGATAAATTTGAACATGATGAGGCTGGTTCATTCATGAACCCTGAGTTTATTAGTTTTAATAATGAATGAACTGTTAATAAATGTTTGGAGATTGTAAAGCAAAATTTTAAAAAATTTGAAGAGAATTTGGTTATTTTTGTAACAAGTAAAAATAAATTACTAGTTGGGCAAGTTCACTTACAAGATTTATTTTTTTGTGAAAATTACAAAACAAAGATTAGTAGTATCATGACAGAATCATTTTTAAGCGTTAAATCTAATGATGATATCGAAACAGTTATTAATTTATTCACTAATTATCATTATGAAAACATTGCTGTTTTAGATAATGATAATCATCTTATTGGTGTAATTAATGATAATGATATCTTGCCTGCTATTGAAGAGGAAGTAACCGAAGATATCTATAACATGTATGGAATTCAAAAAACTGATGAATCATACATGAAATCTACAATTTGGAAAATTGTTAAATCCAGATTTCTATGAATCCTTATTTTAATGATAAGTGCTACATTAACATCAATTGTTATTAGTTTATTTGAAACATTAGGAGCTGAATTAACAGCTGGTTTATCATCAGCACTATTGGTACCAATTATTCCTGTAATTACTGGAACATCTGGTAACACTGGTTCTCAAGCTTTTGCCACAACTGTTAGAGCAATGGCTGTGGGTGATGTTACACCAAAAGAATACCGAAAAGCAATTTTCAAAGAATTTAAAATTGGTGTTTTATTAGGAATGCTATTAGCAATAGTAAACATTGCAAGATTAGCAATTTATTTTGCAATTCCAGCCTTTAGAATGAATAATGAAAGTCACAAAGTCATTAATTATAGTTATGCAATCTATATTGCATTAGGTTCATCAGTTGCCTTATGATTTGCAGTGTTCTTATCTAAGTTATTTGGTTCAACATTACCAATGTTAGCAACCAAACTAAAATTGGATCCTACCATTTTATGTGGTCCATTAATTGCTACATCACTAGATTTAACAAGCACATCATTATTATTTGGTATTGGTATTGGTATTCTACAAATTGCTATTCATTAGCTTCAATTAAAATAGAAACTGTATCACACCCTGTATGTGAAATTACACACCCTGGTAACAATGATTTTGTTATTAGGGTTTTTGTGTTCAATTGTTCAATACAATATGAATAAATCATTTCATTGTCTTCTTGATTATTCAAATTTAATAAAAGTGAACAATTCTTAATACCTTTGGCTTTGAATTTACAATCTTCATCAATAATTTTTAGTGTTTTATTGATTGCATCTTTAATGTTTAAAGCTTTATCTTTAAATTCTAAATTTTGTTTAAATTTAATTATCAATTTTAATTTAAATGTTTTTGCAACTAAACCTTTCAAACCTTTCAAACGTCCACCAGCAATTAATCTCTTTGTATCAGCTATAACAACTGCACCACACACTCGATTTCTAAAATTACTAGCTAAATTATTCAATTCATCTTGACTAATCATTTTATGAGTCGACAAATACTTTTTTACATCCTCAATGAACCAATTACCAGTAATACCCATTGCATTGATATCAGCAACTAAAAACTTTTCATCCCCATATTCACGTTGTAAATTGAGAATGCAATTATATGTTGATGATAAGTGTTGTGCAAAGGGAATAGCAATAATCATGTCATATGAGTGATAAATTTCTTCAATTGTTGACATCAATTGTCCAATTATAGGTTGACTTGTAGAGATTTGACTATCACTATTAATTATTTTTTCTAATTCATTACGAGTAATGTCAACATTATCAAAATATGAATGTTGTGAATCATTAGTTTTTACACTTATTACCATTGGGACAATGAAACAATCATTAACATCTTTAAGCTGGTAATTTGAACCTGAATCCAATAAATATGCTACTTTCATAATCTATTATTATATTTAATGTGTTTATAATAATTAAAAAATATATGGATCATAGCAATGCAGATTTTTTATACAAAAAATAATAATACACTAATGATAAATTTTAGTAATTTGCCAATTACTAAAACTGAAAACTTTAATAATTACACATTATTATTCAATGATGATAAATTGGTTGGAATAAATGTGTTTAACTTTGAAAATAAATTCAATCTAAAAACTGGAATAGTTTGACCACAAAGTGATTTATTAAATTGAATAAAATCACTAACAAACATTGATTTAAATAATGATACAATAAAGCATTTTGTTGTTGTAGAAGTATATGAATGTGAACCTATCCCTAAAACTCACTTACATAAGTGTATTGTTAGTGATGGTAATAGTAAATACAATATCATTTGTGGTGCAAACAATGTCAAAAAAGGTTTAAAAACTGTTCTGGCTAAAGTAGATACAATTTTACCTAATGGTAAATACATTACTTCTAGCCAAGTAATGGGATTTAATTCTGATGGCATGCTATGTAGTTACAAAGAATTAAATTTGCATTCTGATAAAGCAGGAATTGTTGAAATTGATAATAATTTCAAAATAGGAGATGAATTCTTACCAATTTATAAATTATAGAAAATATATTTAATACAACGATAATGCTGCATGATATACAACTAAAATCAACTGAAACGACTCCGCTCAACTTGCAACTCTAGTCATTGACGACCAAGGTCTAGTTTATGCGAACCCAGCTAAAACGGAACTAATTGGGGTCGTCCCTAACTTTG
>JBNMHK010000006.1:0-29835 GCA_050872725.1 Ureaplasma sp. | reverse complement strand
ATCAGGTGTAGTTTGAGTTGTACATGCAGTTAATGTTACACTTGCCACTGAAGTTGCTAATAATGTCCCAGCAATCCCAGCAGTTAAAAGGGATAGTTTGCTAGATCTTTTCATAATAAGTTCCTAAATGATAAAAAAATGTCTATCTTTTGAATCGATAGACACCTAAAATATTTAAAATTTGGAAAAATTAAGCACTAATGGCAGTTTGGTTAACTTTTTTAGTTAAACGTGATTTTAAACGATTAGCTTTATTTTTGTGAATAATACCTTTTCTAGAAACTGTATCAACAACTTTATAACCTTCAACTAATTGGTCATTAGTTGGATTATTACGAGTCTTTTTAACAATTGTTCTCATTTTTGACAATTGAGAATGATTATTTTTGTTAGTTTTTTTATCCTGACGTAAACTTTTTTCATTCGCTTTAATATTTGCCATATTGCTTTATTTCTCCTTAATAGTTGTGAAATTATTTAGTAACAAAATAATTATATAATTATAATTAAGTTTTTAAATTTTATCTCTCTAAATGAATTATTTACAACATAAATTTATTGATAATATTGATAAATTAATCAAGCAAAAGTTATTTGAGATTAGTTTAGCTATTAAAGTTAAATTAGTACAAGAAGATAAGTATGATTGATTTGTCAGTAGGATTTATCAATCAATTTCTCATGAATTAACAATGTTTATCAATAAGAAACTTGATTTATTGAATACAGATTTAATTAGTGACCATTTAGATAATTTAATCCAAACATATTTGAAAACCATTACAAAAGGAAATTAGTTAATTATGAAAAAAATGACTGCTAGTGAAATTAGAAGTAGTTGAATTAATTTTTTTGAATCTAAAAACCATTTTTTTATTCCACCAGCAAATTTAATACCAGTTAATGATCCATCATTACTATGGATTAATAGTGGTGTTGCTACCTTAAAAAATTATTTTAGTGGTAAAGAAAATCCTCCTAGTAAGAGATTGGTTAATTCACAAAAAGCATTAAGAACTAATGATTTTTTTAATGTTGGTATAACAGCTAGACATCATACATTGTTTGAGATGTTAGGCAATTTTTCTATTGGTGATTATTTTAAAAAAGAAGCAATTGAATTTGCTTATGAGTTATTAACTAAAGTGTGAGAGATTGATGTAAATAGACTATGAATTACAATTTATGAAGATGATGCTGAAACATATTCATATTGAACTAATTTAGGTATTAAATCAAATCGAATTATTAAATGCGGTAGAGATAGAAATTTTTGGGATGTTGGTAATGGTCCGTGTGGTCCATGTACTGAAATTCACTATGATAGAGGTGAAAAATATGATCCTCAAAATCAAGGTGAACAATTGATTTTACAAGATATTGAAAATGATCGTTATATTGAAATTTGAAACATTGTATTTAGTCAGTTTAACAATGATGGTCAAAATAACTACACAGAATTATTAAGAAAAAATATTGATACTGGTGCTGGATTAGAAAGATTAGCATGTATTAGTCAAGATGTACCAACTAATTTTGATACAGATTTATTTCAAACTATCATTCATGAAATTGAAAAATATAGTGCAAAAAAATACTATATTAATGCTTATTTTGAAAATGACATTAGCCAAATAAAAATTAATTTTGCTTATAAAGTGATTTCTGATCACTTTAGAGCAGCAGTTTTAGCAATTTGTGATGGTGCAATTCCAGACAATAAAGACCGGGGTTATGTTTTAAGAAGATTATTAAGAAGAGCAATTGTTTTTGCTCACAATTTAAATATTAGTGATCCTAAATGAGTTAGTAGTACTGTTAATGGTGTAGTAAAAAGTTTAGGTGATTTTTACACTAATCTAATTGATAACCAAGATAGGATTACTAAAATTATCAATAAAGAGGTTGAATTATTTTCATTAACTTTAAAACAAGGAATGAAGTTATTTCTTAATGCAGTTGAAATAAATGCATTGAATGATGATGTTGTGTTCAATTTAGTAACCACTTATGGTTTTCCAATTGATTTAATTAAGGAAATGGCTAATGAAAAAAGCTTAGAAATTAATGAAAGTGAATTTGAAAAAAGATTTGCTATTCATCAAAAGATTTCAAATGCAAGAAATAATACTAAAGCAATGGATAACCAAAATGAAGCATTATTAAATTTAGATGTACCTTCCAAATTTAATTATGATGCATTTGAACTAGATGCAAAAGTTATAAAACTATATGATGAAAATTTCCATGAATTAAAAACATTAAATAGTGATGGCTATGTTGTGTTTGATGAAACAGTTTTTTATGCAACTAGTGGTGGACAAATTCATGACACAGGAACAATTAACAATACAATGATTGTTGATAATGTTATCAAAGCTCCTAACTTTCAGCATGTTCATCATGTTAGAAATGCACATTTAAATTTAAATGATATTGTACATTTAAAAATTAATATTGATGAACGTCATAAAAATATGGCTCACCATAGTACAGAGCATTTATTGCAAGCTGCATTACAAAATATTGTTACAAATCAAATCAATCAACAAGGAGCTTTTAAAGGGCCATATAAGTTAAGTTTTGATTTCCAACACCATGAAAAGTTATCTGATGAAAAACTTCAAGAGTTGGAAGATTGAGTTAATGATGTTGTAAAACAAGCTATTCCAGTTGAAGTGTTGATGATGTCATTGGCTGAAGCAAAAGCTAATGGTGCAATTGCCATTTTTGAAGATAAATATAAAAAAATTGGTGGCTTATTAAGAGTAATAAAAATGGGTGATAAATCATGTGAATTATGTGGTGGTACTCATGTAGCTAATACTAGAGATATCGAACAATTTGCAATCACAAATTATATTTCTAATGGTTCAGGTCGTTGAAGAATTGAGGGATTATCAACATTTGACAACATCAATCACTATAAAACTGAATTTTTAACACAACTTAATAATGCATACAATGAAGCTAAGAATAATTTCTTAAATAATTCTTTAAGTATCATAGAGTTAGATAATCTTTACCAAGATTATTTAAGTAAGTTTAATAGTTCTAAGTTAAGACATTATATTAATCTTTATAATGATTTTAATAGCAAGGCAGGTGAATTAAAAAATAGTCTAATTGCTGAAATTAGTAAAATTTCAATTGAAAAAATTAAAACCATGTATGACAAAATCATTGGTAACAAAAAATTAGTTCTTTTTGGTAATGAATTTACTACAAATGATATTTCTAAAGCAATGAATGAGTTAATTAAGATCAATAAAGATTGTGTTTTTTGTGCTCTAGTTAATCAAAACAATAAGTTGAATTATTATGTGGTAACTAATAAACAAAGTGGGTTAGATGTATCAACACCAATGCATAGAATTAATGAAATTAGTGGTGGCAAAGGATTTGATAAGAGTAATTTTTGTGCTGGTGGTGCCGGCAACATTAATACAATCCCACAAGTAGTTAGTGCATTATTAGAATTAGGATTTAAAAATGCGTAAACTAGCACTAGATTTAGGTACTAAAACTTGTGGATTCGCAATTAGTGATGAATTAGGAATATTGGCAACTGGAATTGAAAATTTTGAATATAAAAATAATGATTTTTGGCAAATATTAAACCGAATTGAATATTGGCAAGAATATTATCAACATAAGATTGACACATTAATTATTGGATTACCTACTAATGCTTTCGATGGTTCAAGCAATCAAAGAACACAATTAGTGTATGATTTTAAAAAATTTTTAGAACAATATTGAATGAATTCATTACCAATTGTGCTATATGACGAAAGATTCACCACACGAATTGCTACAACTTATTTAAAGCAAGATGCTAAACTTAAAAATTCTCAAATTAAAAAAGTCAAAGATAAGATTAGTGCTGTTGTCATTTTAAATGATTATTTGAATAGTCTCAAATATTCTCATTAGTAAATAATGCTAGCAATAGCATTATTTTTTTATTGAGGTAAAGAAATGAAAATTATTACTCAGGATAATTTTAATGAATGTGGAATTTGCTGCGTCAATATGTTGATTAATTATTATGGGCAACAAACGCAAAATTTAAAACCACAGTTACTAAGTCAATGTTCACTAAGTAAATATGGATTAAATTTATTGGAATTAGAAGTGCTTTGTAGTCAATATAAGATAACTTTAGATACTTATGAATTAAGTTATGATGAATTAATAGCATCCAAAACTAAAAATCCTATGATTTTAGTTTTGAAAACAAATGATGGTTATCATTATGTAGTCGCAATACTAAAACATAATCAACTTAAAATATATGATCCTAGTAATAAGACATATGCTATTACTAGTAAGGACGAATTTTTATCATGAACTGGTTATGTTTGCTTTAGTTCAATAAATAAATTTAAATTTAAACCAGTTAATATCGCTTTACCTTTACTAAAAAACACAAGTTTTTTAGTAACACTTTGTTTTTTAACTTTTAACATTTTAGAGTTTATTTGTAATTTAGCTTTAAGTTGATTATTAAGTCGAATTGTTAATTTAAATTTTTCTAATATCAACAATGATAGTTTATGAAAGCTAGGATTTATTTTTATTTTAGGTATCACTATTCACTATGGTTTTAGTTTTTTAATTAGTTACTTTAAAACACTATATACTAAAAGTAACTTTAAGCACTTTACTAATTATTTTTTTAATTTATTACTTCAAAAAAACTTTTATTTTTTTGAATGTTATAACAAACAACAAATTTTACAAGTTTTTAATTTTAGTCACAAATTACTATACTTTTATAGTTTTTATTGGAGTGATTGATTTGCACAAGTTGGGTTATTAATAACTAGCTTTAGCTTACTAATTATTATCAATTCAAATTTGTGAATTATTTTAACTATGAGTATGATTATTAAGTTAATCATTTGTGTTTATAAATTTCATTGTGATTTTAGTTACCAAAATCAAGTTATTGGTGAACAATTAAAATTCGAACAGAAGCTGCATTGTTATTTGGAACATAAACAACATAATTGGTATTTAGACTATGAAAGTAATTGGTCCCAATTTTTGAATTACAACTTAATGAATTTAAAACAAAATGAAATTAATCTTGAAATTAAACATCATTGAATAACATTATTCAACAAAATTATTGATATGTTACTAATGTTTATATTAATTGTCACATTATGACAAACAACAACTTTTAATTTAGGTAAATTATTTTTCACTTTAAATGTGTACCAATTATTTAATTCTAGTTTTGAACAAAATGTTCAAGCAATAAAAAATTATTACCAAATCAAACCCATTTATCAATTGTTACTAAATTTTATTACTACCAATAATTTAAACAAATGCACAGGCATCAAATTATTAAATCCACAAACTTTAACTTGAAATAATAATAAATTGGTTAAAAATGTTTTGATTAATATTGATCAATTATTGGACCATAATTTAATCCAACAATTATTGACCCAAAATAATAATTTAGCAATTAATGAACATCATATAAATAATTATGATCAAACAGATTTAATGCATAAAATCATTTTCATTAATAATGATTTTAGTTTAAATAAGGAAACTACAATTCAACTATTACAATCACTAGAACACGATAGTTTAACTAATTTAACAATTAATTGAAATAATTTTGATTTTCAAAAATTATCTCCCATTCACCAAAAATATTTAATTTTATTTATGCTAACATCTGTCCAAGACCATATTATTTGTTTTAATAACTTTTTTATTTTTAATCATTTGGATTCATGTATATGCAATGAATATAAATGATTACTAGCAAAAATTAACAAGCATAATTTTATTATTAGTAATGATGTTTCAACAGGGTTAATGGATTTCTATGACTACCAAATCTAATCATAAATCAGTTATCATAAGTTTTATTACTATCATTAGTTTAGCAATTGTATTTATTGTGTTATTTTTTTGTAATTTTAAATTTACTAAAAAATTGTCATGTTTATTAATGCAAGAAAATAATTTAACTTATCTAGTGGTAGATAAAAATATTCATCAATATTTACAACAAAAGAATACAGTTAAGAACCAAAGTTATTTAGAGTTTGAACAAAAAACATATAGTTTTTTGTGCATAAAAATAAAAGAGTATAACAATCAATATGTTTATGAAACAAATTTAGAAATTAATTTAGATCGCAGTAATATTGCTTATTTTTTAGTCAACAATTTATCATTTTTTAATTTTTTAAACTAAGGAGAAAATATGCGAGCATTAACACAAATTCAAAAACAACAAATGCAAGCAGGAGCAGCTAATAATTGAACAAATGTAATGGGTGTTGGTTTGGTTGGTCAATCAATTAATAGCGTCTTATCATTAATTAACCAAATTATCTATAACAATAATCCTAATCCATATTACACAAGAAGTTCTATTTATAATGACAGTGCTTCTAGATTGTATGTTAGAGCCCAACAAATGCCATGAAAATCAACTTTATCATTTGGGAATCCATATTTATAATGAAAAAATTAACTAGTCAACAAAAAACCACTATTATTGGTGGTTATGTATGAGATAAAATTGCTTTAGGTTCAATTGCTACCAGTGTTTCAGTTAGTTTAATTAGTAATGTTCTAAATATTATTAATTCAACTAAAACTAAAGTAATTAATGAAACAATTGAAACTAATCCTACAAAAATTTATGGTGCAAATACAACATTAATTAGTAAGTTGTTTTAAATTATTTGTCATTAAAATAATTTGTTTCAATGTTTGCAAACGATACTTTAAAATCTTGAAACTAAAACTATTTTCAAATGTTCAATTGTATGCATAACATAGACAAATAAAATACATGTAAAAGAATTGTTCTTCAGGAATTTCTACTTGTTGAGCAATTTTTTTTAATTGTTCATAACTAAATTTTGTTTCTCTACAAAAATTAGCAATATCTCAATATGGATGGTTAATTCTAGTTCATTCAAAATCAATAAAAATAATCTCATTATCATTGATTAGAATGTTGTCTAAATTTAAATCATTGTGTGACAATACCCAATCTTTTTTATCTAATAAATTCAAATATTGGTTGTAAATTGATAAATATTTCTTTGGTACTTTTTTAGCAATATTTACTTTATCGTAATCATGTTTTAAAATGAAATCATTTTTAACTTTAATTTGATGAAAATTAACAATTTCTTCATTTAGTTTCAAAATAAAATTAGGAGTAATTTCTTTTCTTTCTAAGTTTCTTCCTTCTACCCATTTTTTAATGTAGTTACCATATTTATCCAAGTAAACATAATTGCTTTTACCTAGTAATTCAAGAACTTTTTCTTCATTTTTTCTATCAACAATTTGGTTGTTTCTTGCAAATCTTAATTGAAATTGACATCCATCATTCATTTCAATATAGAAGGATACATTAGTATATCCTAAATGAATTTTTTGAATTTTTTTAAGTTGATCTAATTTGTAATTAGACATATTTTTAAAAAAGAATTGCAAAGCAAATTTTTTTAAATCATTAGGTACTTTATAACTATAATGCCAGATTCATCATCCTAATAAAATAACTAATGTAATTGCTAGAATAATTATTGCATATCACTTTGTATCCATTATTCAACCTTAAAAATTATAGAATTATATATTATTTAATTTTATGTCTAAGTTAATTAAAAATCTTGTTGTTTTCCCAGATTATATGGATGATATTAATCAACAATCATTGATTTATAATCCATATTTTAATGAACAAAATTTATTTGTTTTTAATCCAAATATTTTACAAAATTATCAAGACAAAATTACTTTAGAAATAATTGAAGAAATAGTTGTCAAATATTTATCAAATTTAAAAATTGATTTCCAACAAACTATAATTGTGGCTAAGGGTTTATTAGCTACAATTATTTGTAGAGTTAAAACAAATTTCAAATTTCAACAAACTATTTTGATTAACCCAATTTTTGCCGATGCTTTAATTAATCCTTACACTAGTAACAAACCAAGTTATAAATTAAACCTGAATCATGTTTGACAACAAACCTTAAAAGAGTATTATCAGGTGAACAAAATTTTTATTGATAAAGAAAGTTTAATTTTTATAGAACGTTACAAGTTCTACACACAATATTGGGAATATCACACTAAAATTACAAGTCTTCTCAATGATTTTATTTACTTAAAATCAATAAAAAACCAAGAAAAAAACTATAACCTAGAACAAACAATTGTTTTATTAGGAGTACACAATAAGGTTATTGATGTAGATAAAACTAAAAATATCTTGCACAAAACGTTTCCTAAAGCACTAGTTGTGGACTTCAATTTTTCTAGTCATCACCTAGAAATGGATGAGCCACTAAAGCTACTATGTTGATTAATGATGTTTTTTAACGAGGATTAAATCTTTTTCATACAGTTGCAACAAATTCATTTGCTGGATAATTTTCATAACAAACTTCATACAATGTTTGAAATAAAACACTAGGAATATTGTAAGTGTCTAGGTAATATTTAATTAGTTTTAAAGTACGATATCCTTCAATTGTTTGTGAATTTAAATTTGCACTAGCAGCTTCAAATCCTAATCTACCAATATCAATTCCAAATTGATAGTTTCTACTTTCATCACTTGTGCATGTCAAATAAATATCACCAACACCATAAAAATCTAAAATTCTAATTTTTTCACAATTAGTCAGTTTAGCTACTAATGCTTGAATTTCATTTAAACCAATAATTAAATATGCTGCTTGAGTATTGATTGATGTACAATCTACGCTTAATAAACCTAATCCTAAAGCTAGCGAATTTTTAAAAGATGAAACTAGTGAGGCAGTGTATTCATCATCAAAATAAACTAATTTAAAATATTCATTATTAAATAATTTTTCAATAGCTTTAATTTCAACTAAATTTTTTCCAACAATATTGACAATTGTTTTATGTTGTTCAACTATTTCACTGGCAAAAGATGGACCGACCATTAAGTAATAATCTTTTACTAAATTATTTTGTAAAAAAAGTTTAGATCACATTGAACAGTCATGAGGATTTAATCCTTTGGCTGTGTTTATAACAATCATATTAGATTTTAAATATGGTTTAATGCTAATAAAAATATCATTAATTGCAATGCTAGGAACACATAAAACAATAATGTCAATTGGTTGATTATTAAATGCTTCATTGTAATCGCTATAGCACTTGTGTGGTGGTGTTAATTTTGTGTTTGCAAATGCAGTATGGCTACCTTGCATTAATTGTTGTCCTGCGGCCGGATTTTTGGAGTACATAAAAACATTACAATTTTTATTGTGTAAAAGAATTTGACTAATTGCCACTCCAAAAGCACCATTACCGATAATTAACACATTTTTCATTATTCACCCTTTGTTTTTCAATATAAAGTAACTGGCACAATTTCTAAACCAAATGCTGATCTAATTTGATTTTCCATATATCTTGCATAACTAAAATGTAAATATTTACTATCATTGCAAAATAATACAAAAGTTGGAATTTGACTTTGCACTTGAGTTGCATAACTAATCTTTACTCTTCCACCTTTAAATAAGGGTGCTTCTTGCATCATTTGTGCTTTTAAAATCACATCATTTAATATTGATGTTGCAATTTTAATTGTTGCTTGTTCTTTGATCTTTTGGATTGTGTCAAAAATTGTACTAATTCTTTTCTTGTCCATTGCACTAATGAAAACGATTGGTGCTCAAGAAAGATACTTAAATTGTGACCGGATTTTTTTTGTTATCTCACTCATTGTGTGACTATCTTTTTGGATTTTATCTCACTTATTTACAACAATGATAGTAGGAATATTAGCAGCATGTGCTAATCCACCAATAACTTCATCTTGCTCAGTGAAACCAGTTGCAACATCAATCATTAGTAAGATGCATTGTGAACGTTTAATTGCTTTTTGAGCTCTTAATACAGAATATTTTTCAACGTTTGTTACAATTTTGCCTTTTCTTCTAATTCCTGCTGTATCAATGATTTTAAATTCTTCTTGATGATATTTGAAATTGGTATCAATGCTATCGCGGGTACTGCCAGCAATATCGCTAACAATTACACGGTTTTGATTCACAATACTATTAAATAATGTTGACTTTCCAACATTAGGTTTACCAATGATGCAAAAGCAATAACTTGTATCATTTTTTTCCAATGTTTCAAGTTTATTTATATCTTTAATTACTTCATCTAATAGATCACCAACACCAATTCCATGTGCTGCAGAAATAAAATATGGTTTGCCAAAACCCAAGTTATAGAATTGGTTCATTTCATCAAAACCAATTTTCTTTTCTGCTTTATTAACACACAAAATTATTTTTTTATTTTTTGCATATTTTTTTAGTGTTTTTGCAACAAAAAAATCACTTTCTTCTATTCCATTTAAATATGAAACTAAAAAAATTATGACTTGTGCTTCATCAATTGCAAAATTAACTTGTTCATTAATGTTGGTTTGAAAATCAACATTAGAATTTTCTAAACCACCAGTATCAATTATTTCAAATTTTCTCGTTAATCATTCTGATTCATCATAAATTCGGTCTCTAGTTACCCCAGGAGCATCATCCACAATTGCTTTATTTTTTCCAATAATACGGTTAAACAAAGTTGATTTTCCAACATTAGGTTTGCCTACAATTGCAACTGTTAACATGTTAACCTCTATCTAAGATGATATAGGTTATTTTACAAAAAATTAATTAATTTTTAGTGAATAAAAAGTTTGTTCAATTTCATGTCACTGAGCTTTAACAAAAATTAAATCATATAACTTATGACACGCAATTTTTCTTTTAATAAAAAATGTGCTTTGACTACAATTACATTCTGAATAATGAACTTTGTCAAGAAAAGACATTTTAAGAATTCCTCTTTCCTCTTTACTTAATTGTTTCATTGCAACATCAACTAGTTTAATAAAATCACTAATTTTTTCCACTCTTTCATCATCAAGTTGTAAGTGAGATTTCCTTAATAAGTCTTGATTTTCTAATTTAAATTTATAGTTTTTATAAATTTCAAATACTTGTTTTATGGCTTTATAAATTTTTAAATTTGATTTTACATTTTGTTGCATTCTTCTTCACCTAAAATACTTTAGTTTATGTTTTTACAAAAAAATATTTAAAACAAATATTCGAAATAAAATTATGTTTTTTTTACATTTTTTTTATTAAAAAATTATTGCTTTTTTATTCTAGTAACTTTTTAAATAAATTCATTAATTTTAGTTGATGAAGTATTGTGAAAAAATAAATAATTTTAATTTAGATGTTCTAGATTTATTTCTTGTTTTTCTTGGGATATTAATTCTAGGTAATGTGATTATTAATCATCAACCAATTTATCTTATTGCTTTTATTGTTATTTTGGCATTCATTATTTTTAATACTAATTCATGACAGAAATATGTATTAATACTTTTGATTTGATTAGTATATTGTTTGTTGTTTATTTTCTTAAAAATGGAATTGTCAATCAAGCAATTGAATAATTTGATCAATCAAATTAATCCTAATTTTTATTCATTAAGAAATAAATCAATCAATTATTTGGATAACATATACAACAACTCAACTAGTCAGTATATTAATCTTTTATTATTCAATAATAAGGGTAATAATAATCAAGTTTATGAATTAACTAAACAATTGTCAATCACTCATTTAATTGTTGTTAGTGGATTGCATATCAATGTTCTACTTTTTATTTTTAATAAAACGATCTTTTTAAAAGTGAAAAATCACTATTATCAATCAGTATTTCAAGTTATATTTTGTTTTGTTTATAGTTATTTCTTAGCTTATAGTATTAGTATTTTAAGAATTACTATTAATGGCATTATTAAATTGTTCTTTAGTAAATGTGATAGCAAGAAAATTAATTGTTACTCAGGAATGATTATTTTATTTTTTCTAAAAAATGAAGTAACAAGTTATGGGTTTTTAATGTCATATTTATGTAGTATTGGGATTTGTATTTTAACTTTTTACATTTGTAACAAATTAACTTTAACAATTATTATCAATGGTTTTTGCATTTTAATAACACTACCATTTGTAATAAAAATGAATGGTAAAATTAACATTTTTTCATTCTTTTATAACTATATGTTCACTAGTTTAATCATCTTTGATTACTTGTGATTTTTAATTTTTGCATGATTTAAACCTTTTATTGAAATTAACAATTATTTAACTAAATCAATGCTAGATTTGATGCATATCAATCTTGATCTTGCTGTTTTTATCACTTTGAAACCATGAAATAGTATTATTACTTCAATTTATTACACAGCATTTTTGTTTATTTTTTCAAGTTATACCAATTATAGAATGAATAATTTTGTGTGCAAAAGTGGTTTTTAGTGTATCATTAATAGTGTATTTGTGTTAGAAAGTGGGGAATAGTGGTGATATGTTTTTAGGAACATTTGAGCATTCAATTGATCCAAAAAATCGTTTAACCCTTCCTGCTGTATGACGTAAATTGTTAGATGACAAAGTAATAATTTCTATCTCTTCGGATAATTGCATCGAAATAAGAACAATTGAAGCCTACAAAGCTTACACAGATACACTTTTGAAGTTGGATACCAAGAAAGAAATGAACCGTCGAATTCAAAGAACAATTTTTTCAAATAGTTCAGAAATTCAGATTGACAGTGCAAATCGTATCTTGTTACCAGCATCATTGATTAATTTAGCCAAGATTAAGAAATCAGTTGTAATGTTCGGTGTGGTTGATAAGATTGAAATTTGAAACCTAGATGAATACACAAGTGAAAAACGAAGTAATGATGTTAAAAATTTGAATCAGGAATTAGAAGGCTTGAGTTCAAATGAGTAGTAATGCTCACAAATCTGTAATGCTAGAAGCTTGTATAGATAATTTAGATATTCAGGCAGATGGGTGTTATGTAGATATGACACTTGGTCGTGGTGGACATGCAGACCTTATCCTTAAGAAATTAGGACCACAAGGTTGTGTCATAGGAATCGATCAAGATCAAACAGCCATTGATTATTGCATTAAAAAATTCATTTCAGACAAAAGAGTTACTATAATTAAAAACAATTTTTGTAATGTTCAGTCAATCTTACGTGGTTTAAAAATAAATCATGTGCAAGGAATTTTGATGGATTTAGGTGTTTCTAGTCCTCAACTTGATAATCCTGATCGTGGTTTTAGCTACCACAATGATGGTCCGCTTGATATGCGGATGGACCAAACACAATCTTTAACAGCACAAACAATTGTCAACACTTATTCATTAAAAGAATTATGCACAATATTTAGAAATTATGGCGAAATCAAAAACCCATTATCTGTTTCTAGTGCTATTATTAGGTATCGAACAAAATTTGGATCAATCACTAGTACATTGCAATTGGTGGAAATAATCAAGGCAGCATTACCTAAGAAAGAATTGTCAAAAACTAAGCATTTTGCTCGCTGCTATTTTCAGGCGTTGAGAATTGCAGTAAATGATGAGTTGAATATTTTAAAAAAGAGTATTGAGTTAGCTGCTCAATGCTTAGACAAAAATGGTCGACTTGCAATAATTACATTTCACTCACTTGAGGATAAAATCGTGATCAAGGCATTCTCAGAGTTGAGTAAAAATAAATTACCGAAAGAAATACCTATTGATGATTCATTAGGTCAAGAATATAAAATATTAAATATCCGGCCAATTATTCCTGATTCTGATGAATTAATTGATAATCATCGCGCAAGATCATCTCGGTTACGTGTTTTAATGAAATGTTAGAATTATCCAATTTAGTAATCTTTGATCAAGTTTACTAAACCATTGACAAAAAATTAAAATTAATCATAGCATTATGAATTGCAAATTTAAGAAACAAATAAAAATACAGAGAATACATTTATTTAGTTTTTAGCAATGTTTGATTTATGTAATGTGTAAAGTAAAATCCTCCAACCTTCAGTTTCCGATATGAAGATTGGAGGATTTTTTATACAAATAATTGCATATTTAAGAACAACAATATTGATTATACATAAATTTTATAAAAAACCTGAATTAATTTCTTTTCCTTGACATAGTAATTTATAAAGTATAATTATAGAGTGTGTTTTCTGAGTAGCATTCACTTATTTACTCAAATTTAAAAAGTAAAGGAGGTAAATAAATGACTAAAGAAAACGCGTTACAAAAACAAAAACGTGAAGCAGAAAATAATTTTGCTAATGCCCCACTAAAGAAAAAAATTAGCTTCTTTTCATCAATTATTATTGTAATTGGTGCAGTAATGGGTGCAGGAATGTTCTTTAAAGCAAGAACAGTTTTAGAAAATTCGCAAGGATCAATTTTATTTTCTATTTTCTCATGACTATTGACTGTTGTTGCAATTGTTCTTATGGCACTAGCTTTGATTGAAATTGCAAGTGCTAGAAATGATAATTTATCTATCATTGGTTGATGTCAGACATTTAATAGTCGAGTAATTTATAAAGCTTGTAAAAACTTTATGACTTACTTGTATGTACCATTAACATACTTCTTTTTGCCGCTATATTTTATTCAATCAATTCAAGATGGGATTGCTGCGATTACTGGTGGAAGTGCCACAATTGGCCCTGCTAATGTTGATTGGTTGATTGTCACAATAATTACCATTGCTGTATCATCATATTTTATTGTTGTTTGTGGATTTTCATCAAGAATCGGAAACATTCAAAACCATGTAATTACAGCATTTAATTTTGTACCGGTTTTTATTGCCATTATTGTAAGTTTCATAGGTGTGGCACAAATTGGTGGAATTGCTGGTGGACAAGCTGGATTTGATAATGGTTTAATTAGTCAAATAAAATTTGATCCTATTCAATTTGTGCCAAGT
This sequence comes from Ureaplasma sp., assembly GCA_050872725.1. GTDB lineage: Bacteria > Bacillota_I > Bacilli_A > Mycoplasmatales > Mycoplasmoidaceae > Ureaplasma. Next base: position 14,929 of record JBNMHK010000006.1, on the reverse strand, counting down.
GGTACAGCTAATCCAGTTAGTAAATATACATTTCAAATGATGAGTCCTGGTTTTGGATTATTCATTGGTGTTGGTGCAATTTTCTTTGCATATGATGGTTTCTATGTAACAGCTGGTATTCAATCAGAAATGAAAGAACCTAAGAAAACTCCTTATGCATTATTATATGGACTATTAGCAATTACAATAGTTTATTTGTTAGTTGCTATTGCAATGTCATTAGGATCAACAGATGGTGCCCCTAGTGGAATGAAATGAATTTTTGAACATAATAATATTATGTGACTTTATGCAATTTTCCAAATTTTAATTGGAGTTGGAGTCTTAAGTATTTTAAATGGTTTTGGATTGTGAAGTTCAAGATTTTATGAAGATTTAATTAAAGCAAATGAACTACCATTTAGCACAAAATTTATTAACAAACTTAATCCCCGTCGTCCAAAAGTTGGAATTATCTATAGTTTAGTTATCACATTACCAGTAATTTTCATTTTTTGTACTATTGGTGGACTAGCATATGTTAATAGTGGCGGTTATGAAAGCGCAGTATTTGGCTCACATTTAACAAGAATGTATTCATTTGGTGATTTAATGGGAACTTGAGCATCAGTTGGTGCATTTACATTCATATTATTACCAATTTTTGGAGCACTTAGAAATCGTAGAACCAACAATGTTTATGTTGAAAAAACTAAGGCATTGATTCCAAGTGGAATTGGTTGCATTGTTATTATGATTCCTGCAATCTTTATTACTTATTTTGCACCAATTGCAGATTTATTCTTGTTATTTAGGATTCCAACTAATATTTCTAACTATTCAGTTGATGTCTTAATTCCAAGGGTAATGCTTGTTATTGTTTTAATATTGTACGTAGCCGGATCCTTCCTTCCTACTAATATTGAAGACTATTTTCTTATCAAAAAATATGGAAGCATCCAAAATGGCGAAGGTGCTAAGTTAGAAGTGATTGCAGAGGTTACTAATAAACCTCTAGATGTAGTAATATTTAACACTTTAGAACAAACAAAAAGATGAAAATTAAATGACTGAGAAAAAAATATTCTTGGTCGAAATGAATTGACTGATACTGAAATTCAAAAAATTATTGCTAAAGAATATTAATAAAAAATTACTTTTTATTTTCTAAAATGGTTTGTTTAAAATCAAACCATTTTTTTTCTTTTAACATCTCAATTTCATATGAGTAGGGTGGATAACTACTTTTTTTATTTTCATCACAAACAATATATGGAGTTTCAAGAATTTTAGGGATTCCATCTAATTTTGGATGTCAAGCAATGCAACATAGTGTTTCAAAGCCAACATAACCATAACCTAAATTTTCATGACGATCTTTATGGGCATTTAAAGGATTTTTTGAGTCATTTAAATGAACAACTTTAATCTTATCTATTCCAATTGTTGCATCAAATTCTGCTATGAATTCATCAAATTCTGACATTTTATAACCAGCATCATTAAGGTGACAAGTATCAATGCACACCCCAAGATTATGTGTTTTATGTACTCCAGAAAAAATTGCTTGGATTTCAGATAGTTTGCTACAAACTTCTGATCCCTTACCAGCCATTGTTTCCAAACAAATAATTACTTTAGTTTCTAATTTATCTAAAACAAAATTTAATCCATCAATAATTTGTTGTAACCCTACTTCTAACGGTTGATTTAATTTGCTACCTGGATGTAAAACAAGAAGTGAAATACCTAATTCTTCACATCTTTTGATTTCCTGAGTTAAAAAATCAACAGCCAAAACTCTTGTTTCCGCTTTTTCAGAACAAAGGTTAATGATGTATGGTGCATGTACTACAAGATTATCAAGAGAAACATTATTTAATTTCAAAAGTTCATGAGCTTGTTTAATGTTATTTGTATCTAGTGGTTTACGGATTGTATTTTGTGGTGCACCTGTGTAAACCATTAGAGTATTTGCACCATAACTTAATGCTTCTTTTACACTGCCTAGAAAAAAATTTGGTGCACTAAATGACACATGGCTTCCTAAAATAAATTTGTAATTTTGTGACATATAAACTTATAAACTCACTAGAAAAAAAATAAATTATTTCAATTATATAAAGTTATCCTTTCTCTTTAAATTAAAAATTAGATTTAAATTTGAGGAGATAGAAATGCAAGTAAATGTAGGAATGATTATTGGATTTAATTTGTTAAATTCACAAATGTTTGAAGTTGAAATTGATGATGCTCATCATAATGTTCATAAATTCACAATTAAACAATATCCAAAAAATATTAATGATTATAAATTAGGTAATTTTGTTGTTGTTTATAAAAATGAAGGTGAAAATGATTTTAGAATTAAATTAATCTCAGAGTTAATTTAATTAATTGATAAAATAGGTTTTATGCTTGATATATTAAAAATTATTGGTTGAATTTTTTCTTGACCATTTTTAGCAATTTGATTACTAATTGAACTACATAGTTGCTCAGTGGCAGGAAAAAGATATAAAAAAGACCCTACCTCTTCTACTCAAGAGGAAAGATATGAAAAAATTAAAAAATTAGTTAGTCATTTTTTGTATTGAAAAAGAATCAAAGTAGAAATTGTTGGGAAAGAAAAAATTGATAAAAAGGTTATGCTATTTGTTGCTAACCACAAATCTAATGCTGATCCATTAGTGTTTTTGAAAACTGTATTGAATCAGGATGTTCCATATGTAACTTTTATCGCTAAAAAAGAGTTGCAAGATACTAAATTAGGTCATGCTATGGATTTAATAGATACTATTTATGTGGAAAGAGGCAACCTAAGAGAAGTGCCAAAAATTATTGATGAAATGGTTAAAACAATGCAAAACAAAGTTTCTATTTGTTTGTTTGCAGAAGGTACAAGGGTGCATGGTGACGAATTTGCAGATTTTAAACCTACATTGTTAGAAGCTGCATATCGTACACATTTAAGCGTTCAACCAACTGTTATTTATAATACGGATGGATTACTAGATAAAGGTTATAAAAGACCAAAGAATAAAACAGTCAAAATAAGTTATTTACCAAGTATTAATGCTTCAAGTTTTATCAATATTGATAGAAATAACTTCATGAAAAAAATTCAAACTACAATGTTTGAAGAGTACCAAAAAATAAAAAATAATAGTTATGCTTAATGATGAATTAGAACATAAATTTAGTTTTAATTATAGTGAATCAAAAAGTTCACTAGATGTTTTACTTGAGCTTATTAAAAAGAAAAAAACTGATATTAGAGATATAGATATCAAGGATTTAACTGACCAATTTATTAAATATTTTCATGAACATGAAAATACTGTTTCACTTGAAGAATATAGTGATTATGCAAACATGTCTGCATACTTAATTGAGCTAAAAACTAGAAGTTTACTACCAAATGCTGATTTAAGTATGAAAGATCGTAAATCCATAGAAGATGAACAAGAAGCATTTATTAAAAGATTATTAGAATATCAAATGTACAAAAATGCTGTACCACTATTAAATAAATACAAAGAAAAAAGAAGTTTTTTAATTGATAAATATCCTGAAGATTTTGATGAATATTTAACTAGTGATGCACCAATTGTAAAACTACCAAAACAAATGAATCCAGATAAATTAAGGGAAGCATTAGAAAATGTTTTACTTAAACAAGTAATTAAAGAACGCTTAGAAACACCTGTAGATTTACATATGTCTGTCCAAGAATATTCTGTGGAAGAAGTTGTTTTAGACTTAATAAACACATTGCATAAGAGTAATACTCATGGCACATTATTTAGTGATTTTTTTCTGAGTTTATCTATTGAAAAACAAAACATTGACTATTTTTGTATGTTAGTTTTTGTAATGTTATCTTTAGTACATCAAGGTTACTTATTCATTGATGAAAAAAAAGATTATGATTTTTTTATAGAACTTAATCAAGAATTGTTATCAAGTCAAGATGTAGCTGCTAATTTTATTAAACAAATTAAGACTGAATTATTTGGAGAAGAATAATGATAGATGATAAAGAATATCAAGATGAATTAGATAGAATTAGTGCATTAGCTGATGAAATCTTAGCTAATGATGATGAAACTGAATATGATGAACTTGATGAAGAAGAATTTGATGATTCTAATGATGAAGTTGAAAATGATAGTGATGAAGCCACTAAAGATGACACAATAGAAATAGATCCAGATTTTTTAATTAACCAAGAAGTATTAACAAAAGCTAATGAGTTATTGGGTGGTAAAAAGCCCATCATAGATGATAGCGAATCTGATGAAGCATTGTATGGAAAATACGAAATTATTTATAGTGATGGTAGTAAAACTAGTGAAAAATACACAAAATTAAATGAAGATACTAAACTTTCTGATTTCAATCATGAAGATGCTAGTGTAACCATCAACAAAATTAAGGCTGATATTGATAAATATGCCGATGAAAGAAATCAAATTCAAAATTTTCTTGCTCACAATAATAAAGAAATGAGAATTAGTGAGGCAAGAGGATTGATTGAAGCATGTTTATTTGTTTTAGGTAGTGAAGGTTTAAATGCTTATGATTTAAAAAAAGTCACTGACCTACCACTTGCTGTTATCAATAACATTCTTGATGAAATGACACACTATTATTTAAAAAACAAAAATAGTGGTTTTTTGCTTGTTCAATATGGTAATAAATATAAATTTGTTGTCAAATCTCAATACTACAATTATTTGAATTTAATTCTTAATAAAAAAGAACGTAAAGCACTATCAGATAGCGTTTTAGAAACGCTTGCTATTATTGCTTATAACCAACCATGTACTAAAGGGACAATTGAAAAAATTAGAAACAAAAGTTGTTTGACAGCAATTGAAAAATTAAAAGATTTAGGTTTAATTGAAGCTGATGAACGTTCAGAAGCAATTGGTAAACCATGGTTGTATTCTGTAACACAGAAATTCTTTGATTTATATGGCATAAAATCACTTAGTGAATTACCAATGATTAACCGGGATGACAAAAATTACACAGATGAAGTTGATGTTAATGCTGATTTCATTAACGAGATTAATGAAGAATAATTATGAAATATGGAATTATTGTAGCAATTGATTATGAATTGCAATCGCTAGGCATACCATATCAGACTATTGAAAAATCAAACCAAACTTATTATTTATTTAATAATGATGTTGTTTTAATTTATAGTGGAATTGGTAAGGTAAATGCAAGTTATAAAACAAGTTTATTAATCAATGATTTTTGTCCTGAACACATTATTAACTTAGGATCTGCAGGTTGCACAAATAGCAATGTTGCACTTTTAGATATCAACATTGCGGGTAAGTGTCAATATGGTGATGTTGATGTTACTTGTGATCATAGATATGAAATTAACCAAATTCCATATGAGCCTAAATGATTTCTTAATGATTCAGAAATGATTAATTTCTTAACAAAATTATTAAGTGAAAAAAATATGAATGTAATTTGTAAAACTGCAATGACAGTTGATTCATTTGTTACAAAAGATAATTTTCATTTGTTTCATGAATTACAAAATCATGAGGTTGGTAGTGTTGATATGGAATCATGTGCAATTGCACAAGTTTGTCATCACTACCAAATTCCTTATAATTGTATAAAAATCATTAGCGATAACATTCATCACCAGATTAATCATGATGAATTTGAAATGAATATGAGCAAAGTTGCACAAATTAGTAAAACAATTTTACTAGCAATTTTAAACAGTATCTTTACGATACATGATACTAGCGCCAACAAAAATTAGTAATGCTGATAATATGATTCATCAAGCTATTAAAGTTTGATAATCATAAACTGGTAAAATTTCAATTTGATTCAAACTAGCTAAATTTTGTTTTGTAATTAATGTTAATGGTAAAGAACGATTATTAACTATAACTCCATTTAATTTAGTTAAATCATAATTTTCTACATCACTAAAAAAGTTATTATTTTCTGTTGCTGATCAAACTGCACATTTAGTTCTTTGGGGATTAACGGTCATTTTTGCTAATGTGTCTGAATCAAAATTATTAATATTATCTGGTTGTAATAAAACTGCAAATCACATAGCAATTGTATCTGAATTAACATCAGGATAATCACTTGGATTAGTAATATAATCTTGCATTAATTTATAAGTTTGATATTGAAAATTAAATAAGTAATTATTTAAAGTACTAATAAAATCGTTGCTACTCAAGTAATTATTAATTGACAATCCATAACGACTCATTAAACTACTTGAAAAAATCATGTAGTAATAATTAGCAATATTGTTACCATAATTTTTACCAGTCACAGTTTTTAGTTTATTTTGAACTTGTAATGCTAATCTAATTTGATCAATATTGTAAAATGTTTCATAAAAATTAGCAAGACTATTAGTGCTAAATTCATTAATTACATAATTGTCATTTGAGAAAATAGGTGTTGGCAAGCTAAAACTATTAGCTTGAAAATCATAGTTAGGAATAGTTCCTGCTAAGTTAGTTAAAAATAATGTTTCATTGGATGAAGTAGTAAAACTTTCCCAGTTTGAACTATATTTATCTAAATCAAATTGATTAAATTTCACATGAAATGATGCATCTGTACTTAGCATTGATTTATATTTTGGCAAAAATTGGGTATTATTTCAACTCCAACCATTGATATATACACTATAAAATGATGCAAAAAGATTTGCTGGATCTAAGTAAGCTTGACTAATAACATTTGTTTTTCTATATGCTACATTTCATGTTTTATCTAAAATGCTTTGTGGACTATAACCTAGTTGTTCTAGACTTTTACCATTAATTTTGCTAGTATTTGTAATTGCTAAATTATTGTTTGTTGCAATAGCGCAAGTATTAACTTGATAATTATCCTTATTAATAAATTGGGTTGTTGAATAATCAATTCCTGTTTTTGTAGCTTGTTGAGGTTGCATCACAATTGAAACTCCATTTACAAAATTGATAATCATGAATAAACCATTTAAACTAAGAATGATGATAAAAATAGTAACTTTTTTAAACATGAAACAAGCTAAAACAACTATTCCACTTCAAAATGTACCTGTAATAAATGGTCCTAGAAATGCTCCAAGCATAATTGCTCGCTGTAAATAAATATCAAAACTATTGTAAGTAAATAAAAAACTTGTAATGATAACAGCTATTAAACTAATTAATCCATTTGTTAAAAAGATCACAGTTATTTTACTCCAAATCATCACTGTTCTAGTTAATGGTTTGGAATGTAAAACTAACTCACTACCATCTTCATATCCTTGTTTGAATAAGAAAAGCACCATTGACATAGCAACAATTACTAGTAGGATATTAATAATTGATAGCACTGATTTATATGTAAATAACTCTAGATAATTTAGTTTTGTTAAATGTGGAAATAAATATAAAAACACAATCAACAAAAAGTAATAAACTACTAATGTAATTCAAAATATCTTTGTTTTAATTAAGTTGAAAAAATTATATTTTGTATAGATTAAAAAGTGTTGCATACTTAACTAGTATTAATTCTACCTAATCTAAGTAAATTAATTTGTTATTTTAGTTGTAGTTTGTATACCATACTTTTGGTTTAAATATTTATCAACTGCTCATGATAAAACTGGCATTGGAACACTTCCATTGCGTAGGATTAGATCAAACAAATCTTGAGTATTATTTTTAGTGTTAACAGGTTCGTTTCAATCCATAAAAGTTGCACCCGGATTATTTTGTTCAAATAATGTTTTAGCCTTTAAAAAATAAGATTGCATATCATGCAAACCATTATAGTAACTTGTTGCTTGAGCTGTGTATTCCAAATAACGTTTAGTTTCTCTGTTGATATCATCAATCCCCAATCCTGAATTTGCTGTTAAATATTCTCTTGCTTCTTTTAATGAATACCCTGAACCTGAACTAAATGTACCATTAGTACCAGCATGTAAACCTACGTCAACTGCAATTCTCATTGCTCTTAATTGTCTTTCATTCAGAAATCCAAAATATTGCAATGCATCATAATATTGTTGATTATTAACTTTTACAGTTTCTGCTACATCAACTTTATTTGCCTTAACTTCCAACCCATAAACACCATTAGCATAGTCATTTAATTGTGAAATATTTGTAGTTTTAGAATTAGTACCAAATTTTGGTAAAGTTAGAACATCTTTTTGATTAAATACTGTTGCACCATTGCTATCTTGAGTAAATGCACCACTAGCTTGTGTTGGCTCACCATAAATTCCTAATTGTGTAGCTAGCCATTCACTAAATAATCCCCAACCCTCAGAGTATGCAGTTGATGAAAACGAAACAGCATCAACATCAGCTGGATTAGCACTTGCATAGTCAAATTGGAAAACATGGCCGCTAACAGCCTCATGGTTAGCTAATGTAGACATTGATCATTTTTGTAAACCAAAGTATGGGTTAACATCAAGATAAAATCCACCATATCCATTGTTTGCTCATTCTGCAGCTCCTAAACCACTACTAGCATATGCTGCTCCACCTGTTCCTGATCTCAATGTTCAATTGTGAGGTGTTGCTTTAAAAGCACTTGCAATATGATCACTAGTATCAGATTTATAAACTAGATATTGATAAACAGCTCTTGATGAACCAATATATGCTGCTTCTGGACTAATGGAATTAGTCATTATTGCATTAGTAATTGTGTTGGATGTTTGAATTGTAGCGGGTGACAATTTATTGGTAATGTATTTAACATATAAATTTCCAGCATCACCATTAGTTTTGGTAACATTAGCATCTGTATCACCAACATAACCAATTACATTAGCAACTAAATCATCATTACCTACATAATATGATTTGTATTTATATGGTGTTTTAGCTGTATTTGCATCATTAATAACTAATGCATTTGATTTTGATGATAAATCAGTTGTTCCATCAATAGTGGGAAATTGAGTGGATGTCATATCTCTACCATTAAAAAATTGGTCAGAATTTAATCATTGGAAAAAGTTAGGCATATCAATTTCTCCTGATGATTTTCTAATTACAACATCTTTTTTCTCTTCCGATTTATATGTATTACCAGATGAATCTTGATCATACATGTATGTTTCTTTTCATTCTTTAGTTGTCGTACCAACTTTTAAATCAGCAATACTATTAGCAACACTTTTCATCGCATTCAAAATATCACTAACTTGACTAGCACCAAATTGGTATTGTTGACTAGGATCAGCATCAATTACATTAGAATGTTTTTGTAATAAGGCTTTATAAATTGCTTGTCCTGTTGGACTTGAAAATCCAATACCAATATCTTTTGTTGCTAAATCATTACTATCTAATCCTAAACCCTTAATATATTTGGTATTACTTCCAGAACTAGCTGAAAATCCATTATCTTCTTCATTAGGTGATGATGTAGTAACTTCAAAATTAATTGTTGTTACACCACTAGGTTTGCCATAATTAATTCCTTTGAAGTAATCACCTAATAAAAAATTCATTAAATTATCTAAGTCATTTTGAGTTTTATTAACTAATTCATCAACATTCTTTTTTGTATTTTCATCATCTTTACTACTTGTTTTTCAAGTTGTATAATTTGTATTATTTGTAAACAATGTTCCTTTTAATGTTGCATTATTTAAATCATTAATTGATATACCACTACTATTAGTAGATGTCGCAATTTGATTTAGCTCTGTATTGTAAAGTATTTGTAACATACTACCAATTGTATGTTTTGCTAATACACCGCTTCAAGTAGTATTATTTTCTAAGCCTTCTTTTAAATTATCATAAATATCATTAATAAAAGTGTCAATTGCTGTTAGTTGATCAATTCTTTCATTAGCACTAATTGGATTGTTTCCATTCATTCATCTATTAGCTACATTAGCAATTGTTCTTTGAAATGATTTGGAATAATTAGTCATAATCATTTGGTCATTAGAATTAACAATGATGTATCTAATGTTAGATTCAACTAATTTCTTTTTAGTTTGTAATTCATACCTAAATGCTCTTAATCAAATGCTTTCATCAAGTTTAAAGCTATTTTCAGTTGCTGCAATAACATTATCAACTTGGTTTAAATATTTGTTAATGACACTAACAACTTGTGGTTGATTTTGTTTTGTTAATTGATAATAAGTTTTATTTCCTAATGCAATTGATAACTCACTATTATATTTTGAATACAATTGCTTAGTGATACTCTTATCATAACCACTAGTGTTATATGTACATGATGTTAAGGTGATTGCTGTTGCACCTACAATTGTTGAAACACCTAGAACCCCTAAACTAAAATTAAGCATTGATGAAAGACTTTTTTTCATAAATTAATGAACATCCTAAAAAATTATTAAGAGCAAATGCTCTAATTTAGATTATATTAATGTAAATTACAGGATGTAATCTAAATTTAGAATGATTTTATTTTTCATATTAAAATAACTAGTAATTGTAAATTTATGAATCAATTTAATTTACGAACCAAATTTGAACAGATTGCTTTAAATTGAAAAATTTCCAAACAAGAAATTTATAATTTTAATCACTACATCAATGTTTTAAAAGATTATAAACTTTGTATTTTAAATAAAAAAAATGTTAACTTTAATTTGGATTCTATTAGTGATTCGCTTATTCACTTATTAGATTTAATTTTTGCAACAAATTACATTGAAAGCAATTATCAAGATTTTAGCAGTAGTCTAGATAAAAAAGAAATTCAACAACTTAAAGAGAATGGTTTCAACAATTTAGATTTTTTTAATCCTAGTAATTATTTACATAAATACAAAAAGGATCTTATTTTTCATATTGATAAATTTAGTCATTCAATGACTAAGAAAAAAGTTATTAGATTAAATTTTAGTTTTCTAGACAAAAAATATCATTGATGACAAAAAGATGCTTTAACTTATAACATTAGTTCGTTAATTAATGCATTAGACAAGCAGGATTTTATTTGAAGTAATTTAGATATTAAATATCAATCAGATTCACATGATAGGTTGCTAGCAACACTAAATTTAGATCTCAGCCCACAAAGATTGTGTGAAGATAGTGTTTTATGAATGAGTAATAGTGCGTGAGCACCTTTTATTCCAGATGTGCAAAAACAAATTTATGATTTTTGCAAAGCTAATAATTATGACTACCATTATTCATACTATTTATCGATTAAAGATATTAATAATGTCTTAAAAAATATTAATTTTCATATTAATGATAATTTTGTTGTCATCTATCATACTTTCATTCAAATTAGGGATACAATCACTAACCGTAAAATTAGCAAAAAAGATATTTTTGCTTTAAAAAAACATTACCAAAATTTATATTGTGATACATTTGATTTGCTAAATCAAAAACTTAATTGCTTAAAACAATTAATTTATTTGGCAAAAAATATTGTTCATGAATTTAACAATTCATTAGACTAATTGTTTTACTCATTCAAGTACGGCTACCATTGCTCTTACATCATTTTCACAATAAAGTTTTGAATTCATTTCTATTTCTTTCCATTCTAAATCATTAACATTACCATAAAATCTTGCTAAACTTTTTGTTTGACAGACTAATCCGTTATAAATTTCTAATGTTTTATAATCAACACAATTTGTAGTTGCAAAAATATTAGGAGCATATTTTTGTACTAGTGGTAAAACTTTCTTGATTGAATAAAAACCACCTAATTCTTTGAAAAAAACTGTTGTTTTATCTTTAGAGATTTTAAAAAAATCTGCTAGGTCAAAAAGATTATCAATGATGATTTGAATTTTTTTTGTGTATTCACCATCATTGATAAAATCAATCATTTCTTTTAATCTACTTTTTTCAAATGTTTGATTGTATACAACATAACTGTATTCATTACCTTGGTAAAGATTATCAATAATTTCTTTAAAAAAATTAATGTTTAAGTTTGCTGGGTCACCCATTAAATTGTTGCATGGTTGTTTTGTTCCATCATTGTGATTAACTAAAATGGAGCATTGTGTCACAATTTGCATGAATGGTAAACTTTTATTGACTACCCTAATTGCAGGATTAATTGTTTCAAAGTCAAAATAAACTTGCTTGAGTTTTAAGCATTTAATTAATGCTTTATAGTTTTCTTTATTAACTTCAAAATCAACACTATTTTTTTTGAAAAATAAACTAATGTATTTTTGTTTGGTTTCCAGAATTCCTTTTACATAATCATCTAACATCACATCATAATGTTTTAAATATGCAGTTGTTAAATTTGTTAAATTTTCTTGATTGAAATCTAAAATATTACCACTATATTTAAATGCTTTAATACCTTTGGCTGCATAAAGTGGTCTTAATTCTTGTCACATGTCAGTGGTTTTAAAATTAGATTTGTCATTAGGATGTGGCAAAAATTCACCAGGCATATCCCTTGATTGTTGTTCTAAATTTTGCTTATGTGTTCAAAGTTTATTTATAACAACTTCAAAATCATCAATCATTTGATTGATGATCAATTCTCTGTCAGGTGAATTTACCTTTTTAAACATAATTTTTGGATGTGAACTAAATTCATTAGTTCTATTTAAAACATCATTAATGTTTAAACCCAAAACTTCGTCAACACAATTTTTTTTAAGTTTTATGTAAGATGCACCAATTTTAATTGCTTGTTTAGTTTGCAAATCAAAATTCTTTTTATTATCTATGGCAACATTTTTAACTAAATTGATAGTGTCACTAATAATAAAAGAAACTTCATTTTGTTGTAGATATTCATATTTAATTAAACACAATTGGTAATTGATATCATATTTTCTGTTATCATAATTAGTTTCTAATATATACTTTTGAAAATATAAATCCAAAATATGATGAAATTTAGCTGAAGATGTTGCTTTAGTTTCAATTAAATATATTTCATTTTCATATTTAACAAGTGCATCACACTTAGTTAAAATTTTTAATTTTTCATCAATAAATACAGGTTGAAACAAAATTAAATGTGCATTTTTATCAATTAGTTCTTTAGTTTGACTAGCACAAGTCAAAAGATTGACTTTTTTATCATCAAAATCAACAACTTTAAAATTGACATCATATTTACTATTGTGATAATCAATAATAAATTGCTTGGATTTTTTATCAATGATTAAGCCACTAGTTATAAGAGGGTTATCTTCATCAACTGTTTTATTTTCTTCCAATAATTCTCTATATGCGTCATAAACATCTTGTTCATCATCTACTTGTTCATCTTCATCATCTAAAATTATTTCTTTTGATGTTAATTTAAGATTTTTTAATTGTCATTCATATGCTGTTTTGATTTCACTGTTAGTAAAAAATCACATACTAGGTTGTTTGACATAGTAATTAATGTAATCATATTTAGTAACAAACTGTGATTTTTTCATTGTTAATTAAGATTAATTATAAATTTAATAACTATTTATTACCACCAGTGTTATTTTAACCATTGGAATGTCTAGAGAAATTTGTAATAATTTTCTTATAGTTTAGTAAGTTCACATTTAGATTGAACAAATATTATTTCTGCCATCATCATTTATAAATTCTTTGTTCATTTAAACATAGAAAAAAATGTTTTAATGATAAATCATCTTATCCAATTAGATGCTAATTAGTAAAAGAAATTTCATAGATTAAAATTTCTAATTCATTATAATATTCTATATTTAGTTAAAAATGAGGTTTTATAATGAAGTATCGCATATTGTCCAATGGTATTAAAATGCCATTATTAGGATTTGGCGTTTTTCAAATACCAGATTATAATCAATGTAAACAATCAGTAATAGATGCTCTTAAAGTAGGTTACCGTTTAATTGATACAGCTGAAATGTATTTTAATGAGGAAGCTGTTGGTGATGCCATTATAGAAAGTGGAATTGACCGTAAAGAAGTTTTTATAACAACAAAAGTTTGGTTTGATAAAAATGATTCTTATAAAAGAACAATTAATCAAGTAGAAACAGCACTTAAAAAATTAAAAACCAATTATATCGATTTAGTATTAATTCATCAACCATTTGGTGATTATTTTAGTTCATGAAGAGCATTAGAAGAACTTTATGATAAAGGAATTATTAAAGCAATTGGAGTAAGTAATTTTTATCCTGATGTACTAGTTAATTTTTGTAAATCAGTAAGAATTAAACCAATGGTTAATCAAATTGAGCTACACCCATTATTTCAACGGGCAATTGATATTGAATGAGCTAATAAATATGGTGTAGCCATTGAATCTTGAGCTTCATTTATTGAAGGAAAAGAAGATATTTTTAATAATTTAATATTAATGGAAATTGGTAAAAAATACAATAAATCAGTTGCCCAAGTTATTTTACGTTGACTAATACAAAATAATATTATTTGTATTCCTAAATCAATTCATCACAATAGAATTGTAGAAAATTTCAACATATTTGATTTTGAACTATCAAGTGATGATATTGAAAAAATTTCTAAGTTAGATACAAATAATAGTTATTTTATAAATCATCAAACACCAGATGTAGTGGAATATTTGTTTAACTATAATGGTTCTAAAAAATAGGTCTATCCAATTTTCACGAATGTTACAAGTATGTTAGACTTAATTCTACTAAGTTTGCTAACTAAACTTATTGAGTGATGTAACCTTGACTAGAATAGTGCAAAGTTAAAGGAATTAACAATTTCTAAAAAATCAATAATATTGAAAATAGTAGCATCAATATAGGATCATTATTTACAAACTATTCTAACCGCTTTAATTTAACTCCACCCTAACAACCCTAAAAATGAATGCACCGGTTATGCGTTTGAATAGTAGTGCTGTTAGTGTGACTGACCCCATTTGACAACTTGGAACCGTTGGTGATTATACAACGGCGGCCCTTGGTAGTTTAGCGGCGAGTGAGAGAGTGGGT
>JBNMHK010000005.1:0-30062 GCA_050872725.1 Ureaplasma sp. | reverse complement strand
TGTCAGTTCATTCATGCCCATGAAGGCAGAGTTACTGATGGTAGTGAAGACTGTAGCCCCATTTAAATCAATACTTGTCACTGCTGATCCTGCAAATGCACTGGCACCAATACTAGTCAAGCTACTTGCCCCACTGAAATCTAATGTTCCTTCTGTTGCTCTAGTGCTTCTTTGGGCTTCAGGAGTACTTGCTGTTGCTTTAAAACTCACAGTCTTCAACTTTGGACTGTTGTAGAACGCATAGCTTGGGATCGTTTGTAGCCCCGCTGGTAAAGTGACAGTGGTTAAGTTTGGCATGTTGCTGAAGGTACCGTGGGTAGAGTTGGCACTTGGACTTGGTCAACTACCAGGTTGGTTTGCACTTGTAGCTCCCGTCACTTGTGTCTTTGACAAATCCACACTTTCTAACCCACTGCCTTCAAACGCCCCTAGGACATTAGCATTCCCCGCATTAATCGTTGTGACACTACTTGGAAAGCTGATGGTCGAAAGGTTACTACACCCTTGGAAGGCTTGGGCCCCAATTCTGGTCACGTTGTTGGCTGCAAACGTGACGTTGGTTAATGAGGTCATGTTTTGGAAGGCGCCTTGGGAAACACCAGCCGTTGCAGATCCGCTACTTGTTGTTGTATTAACATACCCCGTAATCGCCTTCACACTTGCTGGAATCACCACATTCGCGAAACCGCCGGAGAAATTGTTATTTTAGTAATAGTTAGTTATCTACCATTCTTATTTATAAAGGAGGTCAATAAAATTTGAACCGTAGCTTAATGGAAAGGTTCAAAAATCTTAACAATTGATAGACCAAGATCCAATTCCAGCTACTACATATTGTTAAGTGACATTTAATTAAGGAACATCAGTATAGATGCAAATTATTAAATGGTTGGTTCTGTGGTGTAGATTAGACCTTTTATCACTCATTTTACATGAGTGATAAAAAAAGAGAAGTAATATGAGTAATGAACACAAGTTCATCATCATTGTACTAAACCTTATAACTCTTGTAATTATATTATAAGGTAAATAATCTAATTTACACGTAAAACTAATTAAAAAACTAGCTTTTCCTAAGGCTAGTTTTTTATTTATTACAACCTTAACAAACCATCACGTTTCAATTTTTCTAACTCTGGGACCATAAACAATCTGTAGATATGTATTCCTTAAAACACAAATCATTAATGATTCTAACTTAAGAATTTGAATTTTGTCCAATAGTGGACAAAAATAGACCAATGATGGATTGAATTGTAAATTTTTAAGTTAAAATTACTATGATTTATGTTTTGAAAAAATAGTTTCAAAGTGCAATTTACAAATTTATTTAGTTTTTGTTTGAAAGTTAGTTAATTATGGTTCACAAGGGTTTATTTATAACATTTGAAGGACCTGAAGGTAGTGGTAAAACTACATTGATTCAATTTTTAAATGAAAAAATAAATTATTGTATCAATAGTGGTGAAATTAAATATTCTGGTACGTTGACTACACGTGAACCAGGTGGAAAAAATAATTTATTAGCAGAAGAAATTAGAAATATTCTCCTCAATAAAAATGATTGGAATGTACCAAATATTACGGAATCACTTTTATTTGCTGCAGGTCGTTCTGTACATGTAATTCAAACAATAAAACCAGCTTTAGAAAACAATAAAATTGTATTATGTGATAGATACTTAGATTCTTCAATTGTTTATCAAGGTTATGTTAGAGGATTAGGTGTAGAGTTAGTCACAAAAATTAATGAATTTGCCATTCAAGGATTATTACCTGATATAACTTTTTATCTAGATGTTGATCCACAAGTTGGTTTAGATAGAATTAAAAATAATAATCGTAATACAAACCGATTTGATGATGAAAATTTAGATTTTCATTTTCAAATAGCAAAATACTATAAAGAATACTTTGCTAATAAATCAAATGTAGTTAGATTGGATGCTAATTTATCAATTGATATACTTGTAAATAAGTGTATTGAAGTTATTAAAAACTACGAGAATAAACATGAATAATTCCGAAATTATTAATAATATTGATTCTTTTAGTAGTTCAATTATTTTGGTTTTGAATAAAAATAGTAATCCAGATGCAATTGTAAAAAGTTTAATTGAAAAGTTAGCTACAATTAATATAAATAATTTGCAAAATTATTTAGATTTAATAATCTTTGATGGATACAAAAAAAATATCAAAAAAGATGATGTACTATCAATTATTAAACAATTTAGTCATTCAAATATAACTGATAGTGATGCTAAGTTTTACTATTTAAAGAATTTTCAATATGCAAGTAATGAAGCATACAATTGCCTATTGAAATTTATTGAAGAACCAAGTGATAATACAATTGGTATTTTTACTACTAATTCAATAAATGAATTACCAATAACTATTGTTAGTAGATGTAAAGTATTTTATTTAGAAACAGACACAGCAACTCTAGGAGAATTAAATAAAGAATTTAAATTGGACAAAAATCATTGAATAACTCAATTATTTAATGATGTTGAAGAATTAAAAGAATTTTGTAACAGTGAAAAATTCATTAAATTAAAAGCAATGCATAATTTTTTAATAAATCCTAATTTTGAAAATTATAAAACTCAATTTAATGAATTTAAAAATTGAGAATTTCATGAGATAAAGATTTTAACAAAAAGCTTAATATTAATAGGAAATTTATCTCAACAAAACCAATTATTAAAAATAATTGAAAACATCGATGTTAATCCAGTAAGACCATTATTATTTCTTAAGCTTTACCAAATTATGACAGGATTGTAATGTTTAAAACTACTATTTGTGCTTTGGCAACTGCTAGAATGAATTGCGCTATTCATTTAATTCGTATGTCAGGGCCTGATGCTTATCATATTATTAATTTAATTACAGATAAAACTATTGATAAAAATGGTTACAAAATCATACATGCTAATATTGTTGATAATAATCAAGTTATTGATAATGTTTTAATTAATTGTTTTGTTGCTCCCAATAGTTATACTGGTGAAGATATTGTAGAAATCAATTGTCATGGGGGAGTATTGATTGCTGATAAAATTTTGAGTTTACTAATTAAATATGGTGCGCAACTAGCAACTAAAGGTGAATTCACTAAGCGTGCAATGATGAACAAAAAAATTGATCTTTCTCAAACTGAAGCTATTAACAATTTAATTCATGCTCAAAATGAATTAGCAATTAAAGGTTCAATTAACGCATTGAGTGGTAAAACTAGTGAAGTGTTAAAAAATATTAGAAAAGAACTATTCAATTTAATTGGTCAAATTGAAGTCAATATTGACTATCCAGAATACGATGATGTAGAGCAAGTTACATCAAATTATGCGTATGAAATTACGAATAAATTAATTAAACAGTTAAAGGAATTATTGAATAATTCTAAGAGATTCATTCCTTTGAATGAAGGAATAAAAATTCTTATTTTAGGTGCACCTAATGCTGGTAAATCCACGCTACTCAATACTCTGACTCAGAGTGACAAAGCAATTGTTAGTCATATTCCTGGCACAACTAGAGATATTATTGAAGCCAGCATTAATATTGATGATATTACCTTAAAACTTTTTGATACAGCAGGAATTAGAACAACAAATGATGAAGTTGAACAATTAGGAATTAACAAAGCAAAAGAATATCTAAAAGAAGTAGATTTAGTGCTTTTATTACAACCATTAAATGAATTGAATTCTAATTGAAAACAACAATACAATGATATTTTGCAATACAAACATATTATTGTTTATACAAAATCAGATTTGTCTAAATCCAAAATTGATTTAGCTTCAAATGAAGTTGTCATTAGTGCAATAAACAATGAAATTGATGATTTAATTCATAAAATTAAAAAATTATTTGAAGTAGAAGATTTTAGTAATTCAGATATGAATGTTTTGCAATCACAAAGACAAATTAGCTTACTAGAACAAGCTATTCACTACCTGGAACAATCAATTAATCAATTAAGTAACAGTGTTCCATTAGATTTAGTAATTGAATCTTACAATAGTAGTTTAGATAGTCTAAACAAAGTTTTAGGTTTAGATTATGAATATGACTTTTTGGATGAATTGTTTAAAAACTTTTGTTTAGGAAAATAATAATGAAATATTTTGATACACATACACATACTAATTATGAACCATTAAGTTTAGAGTTATCCAATATAGTTGCCGAATTAAAATCACTAGAAATGGGCATAAATATTGTTGGTTGTGATAAGAATAGTTCACAATTAGCAGTTAAACAAGCTCAACAACATAATCATCTATTTTGTTCAATTGGTATTCATCCAGAAGATGCAATGAATCATCAAAATATGGTTGAAATAAAAGAATTTTTGATTAATTTGTATCATAAATCCCCTGAAAAAATTTTGTGTATTGGTGAATGTGGCTTAGATTACTACTATTGTCAAGATGAAAAAGTTAAAAAACAACAAAAGTTAGTTTTTCAAACCCAAATTTTAGTAGCTCATGAGTTAGGACTACCAGTCATGATGCACATTCGTGATGCACATGATGATGCAATTGAAATTATTAAGCAAAATTTGCATCTTAATTTAACTTGAATTGTGCATTGCTTTAGTGGTAGTGCAACTGAAGTTCAAAAATATATTGACTTAAATTGTTATATTTCTATTCCAGGAATAATTACATTTAAAAATGCTAATTATTTAAGAGAAGCCATTAAATTCATACCTTTAAATTTGTTATTAACTGAAACTGATGCACCTTTTTTGGCACCAGTTCCATTCAGAGGTAAAACAAATTATCCACAATATTTGTTACATACAAACAAATTCATTAGTGAAATTTTACAAATAAATCTTGACACATTAAACAAGCAATTGTTATCAAATGCTTTTAAAGCATTAAATATAAATGCTAAAATATAGGGATATTATTTCAATTTATGAATATAGGTTGTTATAAATGGAAAATAAGAAGAAAACTAAAACTAGTGAAACAAAAAAATCTTCTGCTATTTATGAAGAAATTATTGTTACAAAAAAACAATCTTTAGAAAATAAGATTAATGATAGAAATTTAAAAATTAAACAAAAAAAAGAATTTAGAAATTTAACAAGAGAAAAGAAAAAAGAACTTAAGAGTTTTGCTAGAGAAATCAATAAATTAAATCAGCCACATAAAGGTGAAAAAACAATTGCTTTCAAACGCAAATACAACATTATTGAATTAAAAAATGTTACTAAATATTATACTAATGGTTACATTGTGACCCAAATTTTAAAAGGTGTGAATTTGAGCATCAAAAGAGGTGACTTTGTAGTTATTCTAGGGCCATCTGGATCTGGTAAAACCACTTTGATGAACATTATCTCAGGATTGGATCGTGCTACAAATGGTGTTACAAATGTTTGTGGTCAGAATTTAATAAATTTAAAGGATAGTGAACTAACAAAATTTAGACAAATTAATGTTGGTTATGTTTTTCAACAATATGGATTACTTCCAAATTTGACTGTAAAAGAAAATGTTGAAATTGGTGCTGATTTACAAACTGATAAGTCTAAAAAAATTAATCCAGAAGAAGTTTTAGAATCATTTGGAATGTTAGAGCATAAAAATAAATTTCCCCATCAGTTGTCAGGCGGACAACAACAGAGGGTGTCGATTGCTAGAGCATTTGCTAAAAACCCCACTATTCTTTTTGGTGATGAACCAACAGGTGCAATTGATGAAGAAATGTCTAAATTGGTAATGAAAGAGTTTGTTGATATTAACAAAAAGTACGGCACTACAGTTATCATTGTTACTCACAACCCAATATTTGAAGGTTTAGGGACACTAGTTATTAAATTTAAAGATGGTGCAGTTTCTTCTATTTCTAGAAATGAAAATCCAAAATCAGTTGATGAATTACCTTGAGGACAAGAATAATGCGTTTTACGTTCACTGATCGTGTTAATCCAGCATCAAGAATTTTAAAAAAAGCTGATAGTATTGCAGAAAAAGTTCTATTTCGTGAAAATGAATTTAGAAACTTATCAATGGATGAGTTAAAGGCAAGAACTCAAAGGTTTATTGATGATGTTGTAAATAATAAAACAACTCTTGATGATATTTTGGTTGAGGCATTGTGTGTAATTAGAGAAGCATTCTATAAAACTTACAACATGCTTGCATACAAAGTCCAATTAATTGGAGCAATTGTTGTTTATTTAGGTGACTTTGCTGAAATGATGACTGGTGAAGGTAAAACCTTAACATTAGTTTTAGCATCATATGTTGCAGCATTAACAAAAAAAGGTGTCCATATTGTTTCTGTCAATGAATACTTGGTACAACGTGATGCTGAATTCTCTGCAGGTGTTTTGAACCAATTAGGTTTAACAGTTGGTTATATAAAGGCGGCTATGAATGCCAATGAAAAAAGAGTTAATTATAGTTGTGATGTAACATATTGTTCAAATTCAGAATTAGGATTTGATTATTTAAGAGATAACATGGTGATGGATTACAATGACAAAGTTCAACGTTCATTGAATTTTGCTATTGTTGATGAAGCTGATTCAATACTTATTGATGAAGCTAGAACACCATTAATTATTTCTGGATCTCCATCATCTGACATCATGGATTACATTCATGTTGACAGTTTTGTAAAAACATTACAAGAAGGTGATTATTTAATTGATCAAGAATCATATTCTGTTACTTTAACTGATTCTGGTAGTGAAAAAGCAGAAGATTTTTTTAGAACAGATAATATTTATGATGTAGAAAATAGTGATTTAGTACACAAAATTTTAAATGCTTTAAAAGCAGTCTATTTGTTTTCTAATGGAAAAGAATATATTGTAAGACCAAATGCTCAAGGTGAAGAGGAAATTGTTTTAGTTGATCAATTTACTGGCCGGATTATGGAAGGTAGAAGTTATAGTGCTGGATTGCAACAAGCACTACAAGCAAAAGAATATTTAAGCATTAAACCAGAAAATATTACTATTGCTACTATTACTTACCAATCACTATTTCGTTTATATAGTAGATTAGCTGGTGTATCAGGTACAGCTGCTACTGAGAGTGAAGAGCTATTGAATATTTATAATATGGTTGTGGTCAAAATTCCTACTAATAGACCAATTCAGAGAATTGATCAATCTGATTACATTTTTGGTGACAAAAAGACCAAATGGAAATTTATTGTTGCTGAAATCATCAAACGACATGACAAGGGGCAACCAATTTTGATTGGTACAGCCGCCGTTGAAGAATCTGAAATTTTACATTTATTATTAAATCGTGTGGGAATTCCTCACCAACTTTTAAATGCCAAGAATCATGCTCAAGAAGCAGAGATTATTAAAAATGCAGGTCAAAAAGGCCAAGTTACAATTGCAACATACATGGCTGGTCGTGGTACAGATATAAAAATAACTGATGAAGTAAAAGAATTAGGTGGTTTGTATGTTATTGGAACAGAACGAAATGAATCTAGAAGAATTGACAATCAACTAAGAGGTAGAGCTGGCCGTCAAGGCGATCCAGGTGAATCAAGATTTTTTATTAGTCTACAAGATTCATTATTTAGAAGATTTGCTGGAGACAAGTATGAAAAAGCTAATGATAAAATGGCTGACACATACATGGATTTGAGATTTTTTTCAAGTTTGTTAAATAATACTCAAAAAAGAGTGGAAGCACTTAATTTTGATACAAGAAAAAATTTAATTGATTATGACACCGTGTTAAGTGCTCAAAGAGAGTTGATTTATAAACAAAGAGATAAAGTTTTATTGTCAAAAGATTTAACTAATTTAGTTAAAAGAATGAGCAAAACTTTAATTAGTGAAATTGTTAATAATCATAGAAACGAATTTAATAATGATGTTTTTGACATTGAGCCTTTAGTTGAATCATTAAATAATAATGTATTTGAAGAAAATCAAATTACTAGTGAAATGTTATTGGATTTGGATGAAAAAGAAATTATTAATAAAGTCCAATCAATCTTTAACGATTTTTTAGATCAAAAAATTGCTGATGTAACTAGTGAAATTTTTAATGATTTCTCTAGACGAGTTATTTTGGTAAATATTGATAAAGGTTGAACAAGACACTTGGAATTGATTAGCAAAGTTAGAGAATCAGTTAATTTAAGAGCATATGAGCAAAAATCACCACTTAATATTTATATTGAAGAGGTTGACAAAATGTTTCAAACATTAAAACATATTATTGCTAACCGATCAATGATTGAAATTGTGTCCTTCTTAAAACAACGTGGTTTAGGTAATAATCAGGATTATGTTAATGTAGAAATTAATAATATTAATACATCTGAAAGTTCATCAGACCAAATTAATTTAGAAAATGCCAAATATGACATTTATTTATTTAATGAGAATGAAAAACAAATGTTGTGAAATTTTGTTTTTACTGATAACTCAAATATTAGTAGTTGAAAACAATTAACAGAATTGGTAAGTGATTTTACAATGAGTAATAATGTTGAGAAAGATTAAAAATGAAAAATCATTTTCAACTTGTGTCAGAATTCAAACCACAAGGCGACCAAATTCAAGCAATTGAAAAATTGGTTACTAATTATGAAAGCAATATTAAACACCAAGTTTTATTAGGTGCTACAGGAACAGGTAAAACATTTACTTTTGCTAATGTAATTCAGCAATTGCAAAAAAAAACGTTAGTAATGGTGCATAATAAAACATTGGCAGCTCAAATTTATTTGGAACTAAAAGAACTATTTCCTCATAATAAAGTTGAGTATTTTGTGTCTTACTTTGACTATTATCAACCTGAGGCTTATTTACCCAAGACCGATTCTTATATCGAGAAATCATCACAAATAAATAGTGAAATTGAAATGTTAAGATTATCAACATTAACTTCACTCTATAACCATGAAGATGTTATCGTGGTAGCTAGTGTGGCAGCAATTTATGCTTCTGTGTCGCCTCAAAGCTTTGGTAAGTATGTCTTACCAATTAGTGTTAATCAGAATATTAGCATTAAAGAATTTCGTCAAGCTTTAGTTAATTTAAATTACAAAAGAAATGAAATTAGTTTAACACCTAAGAACTTTAGATCAAAGGGTGATGTTATTGAAATTGCATTAGGATATACAGATAAGTTTATTTTGAGAGTAAGTTTTTTTGGTGACGAAATTGAAAGTATTTCCAAAGTTGATCCTCTTACAGGTACAAAGTTGGAAAGTTTGAATTTCTTTAATATTACAACTGCAGATGAATACATTGCAGATAAAGATAAACTAGATTTATCTTTACAAAGAATTGAATCAGAGTTAAGTGAAAGAATTCAATTTTTTAATAAGGAAAATAAACTATTAGAAGCACAAAGAATTCAACAAAGAACTCAATATGATTTAGAAGCAATCAAAGAATTTGGGTTTTGTAGTGGCATTGAAAATTATTCAGCTCATTTAGAATTAAGAGCACCAGGATCTACACCATTTACTATTTTTGATTACTTAAATAATCAAAATGATTGATTGTTAATTATTGATGAAAGTCATATCACTCTACCACAAATTAGAGGAATGTACAATACTGATAGATCTCGAAAGGAAACATTAGTGGAGTATGGGTTTAGACTTCCTAGTGCATTAGACAACAGACCATTAGAATATAATGAGTTTCTTAATAAAATTGACAAAGCACTTTTTGTATCTGCAACACCTAATGAATGAGAAATGGACTATAGTTATCATAATGTTGTAGAACAAATTGTTAGACCAACGGGGCTACTAGATCCATTAATTGAAGTGAGACCAACAAAATATCAATTAGATAATTTATTGGGTGAATTACATCTTCAAAAACAAAAAAATGAACGTACATTTGTAACTGTAATGACAATTAGGATGGCTGAGGAATTAACTCATTTTTTACAACAAAAAAATATTAAGTGTGCATATTTACATAATGAATTAAAGACACTAGAACGTTCCAAAATTATCAATAATATGCGCAGAGGTTTATATGATGTTGTTGTTGGTATTAACTTGTTAAGAGAAGGATTAGATGTTCCAGAAGTTAGTTTAGTCGCAATTTTTGATGCAGATAAACCAGGATTTTTTAGAAGTGAAAAATCATTAATTCAAATAATTGGTCGTGCTGCTAGAAATGCTAATGGTAGAGTAATTATGTATGGCGATGAAATAACAAGTGCCATGCGTTATGCAATTGATGAAACTAATCGTCGCCGTGCAATTCAAGAAAAGTACAATTATGAACACAATATTATTCCCCAAACAATTATTAAACCAATCCATGACGATATTCAATTTGATATAAAGAATAAAAAAACTGTGCAACATGACGTTGATTCTTTTAAAAAATTACAAACAACAGAACAAGAAAATGTTTTAAAACAATTACATAAGCAAATGCTAAAAGCAACAAAACAAAAAAATTATGAACAAGCTGCACAATATCGTGACATTATTTTGGAGTTAGAAGCTTATGGCAAAAAATAAATTAGCACTTTACATATTTAAGTGCTAATTATTGTTTTATAATGATAATACCGTCTTAAGAAAAGAGGTATTAATTTATGGATATTAAACAAACTGGTGGACAAGGTTTCAAACCTTTGGAAGCATATGGAAGAAATATTAATCAAGAAGTACAAAATAACAAAATTGATCCAATTATTGGTCGAGATGATGAAATTAGACGAGTGATTGAAATTTTGTCAAGAAAAACCAAAAATAATCCAGTTTTAATAGGTGAACCTGGTGTTGGTAAGACTGCTATTGTTGAAGGGTTAGCACAAAGAATTGTGCATCGTGATGTCCCTGATAACTTATTAGATAAAGAAATTTGGGAACTTAATTTATCTTCATTAATTGCTGGTGCAAGCTATCAAGGACAATTTGAAGAACGTTTAAATCAAGTTATTAAAGAAATAAAAAATTCAAATTCCCAAATCATTTTATTCATTGATGAAATTCATCAATTAGTTGGAATGGGTAAAACTGGTGGTGCAATGGATGCTGCTAACATTTTGAAACCAATGATGGCTAGAGGTGAATTAAAATTAATTGGCGCAACAACATTAAATGAGTATCGTCAATATATTGAAAGTGATGCTGCTTTAGAAAGAAGAATGACCAAAGTTTTAGTTAGTGAACCAACTAAAACTGAAGCTTTAACAATTATGCGTGGTTTAAAAGAAAAATGAGAAGTTTTTCATGGTGTTAAAATCACCGACAATGCATTAGTTTCAGCTGTTAATTTGTCAGAACGTTATATTTCTGATCGTTTTTTGCCTGATAAAGCAATTGATTTAGTTGATGAAGCATGTGCTAAGGTGCAAACAGAAATGCATTCTATGCCACAAGAACTTGATGATATTAAAAGAGAAATTATTAATTTAAAAACAGAAAAAGTTTCTTTAGAAAAAGATCAAGATGAAAAATCACAAGAAAGATTAAAAGAAATTAATGATAAGTTAGATAAATTGGCTAAACAAGATGAATCATTAACTGCTGTTTGAACTAAAGAAAAACAACAAGCAGATGAGGTTATTGCATTGAAAACTAAAATTGACAATGCAAGAGTAATGATTGAACAATATCAAGCTATTGGTGAATATGCAAAAGCATCAAAACTTTTATATTCAGAAATACCTACTCTAGAACAACAAAAACAACAAGCAGAAGATAAATTAAAAGAATCATCTAATCGGATGATTAAAGATACTGTTACAGAAAATGAAATTAGTGAAGTAATTGCAAAAGCAACTGGAATTCCAATTAATAAAATTCTAGAATCTGAAAAAGAAAAACTTTTACACTTAAATGAAGAATTACAACAAAGAGTAAAGGGACAAGATGATGCTGTTAAATTAGTGTCTGACGCAGTATTGAGAGGTAGAGTGGGCATTAATGATCCAAATAAACCAATTGGCTCATTCCTATTTTTAGGTCCAACTGGAGTAGGAAAGACTGAATTAGCTAAGGCACTAGCTTTTAGTTTGTTTGATTCAGAAAAATCAATGATTAGATTTGATATGTCTGAATTTATGGAAAAACATTCAGTTTCTAAATTAATTGGTGCTCCACCAGGGTATATTGGTTATGACCAAGCTGGCGCATTAACAGAAGCTGTTAGAAGAAATCCATATAGTGTTTTGTTGTTTGATGAAATTGAAAAAGCACATAGTGATGTTTTAAACTTGTTCCTACAAATTTTAGATGAAGGAAGTTTAAAAGATTCACAAGGCCACAATGTTAATTTTAAAAATACAATCATCATTATGACATCTAACATAGGTTCTCAACTAATATTAGAAGATAAAAAAGATAAAGTAATGAGCGAATTACTAGTATATTTAAAGCCAGAATTGGTAAATAGAATTGATGAAGTAATTATTTTTAATCCATTAAATGAAGATGTTGTCAAAGATATTGCTAACAAACTACTAAATGATCTAAGTATTAGATTAAAAAACGAAGATTATTTAGTTAGATTTGACACAAAAATTGCATCAATAATTTCTAGTCGTGCCTTTAGCAATGAATTTGGTGCAAGACCATTAAAGAGATGAATCCAAAATAATATTGAAAACAAATTAGCAGAACTAATTATCACTAATAAATTAATCAAAAATCATCAAATTGAAATTTCCTTTAATGACAAAACTGATAATTTAGAAATAAATTAAATTTTGGAAATGTAAATATACTTTATTTATGTATAATAATTAAAAAATTGTTTTAATTATTGGATAAGCTTGAATGACTAGAAGGAAATTGTTAATTGGTGCTTTGTCAACTATAGGAGTGGCAGCTGTTGCAACTCTTGTTGGTGTAGGTTATGCAATTAATAGTAGTTCAAATCGTTACCAATCATATGGTTCTGGTCCAATGTCAACAAGCACAACTGACTTAATTCAATCTTACTTTTCAGCTGCAGTTAATGGTTCTAAGTTGCTTTATCTTGCAAGTTACTCTCATACAACACCATTAACAAAAGCACTTAATATAAGTGAATCCAATAATAAACCAATTTATGAATATTTAGGAAAAACAGGGTACATATTGCTAGATAGTCAGTATGGTCTCCCTGTTTTTTCTAATAATAAATTTAATGAAGTAATAGAACAACCGATTTGATCAACAAATGTTGCAGCAGCTCAATTTAGAGCTGACTTGGGATCATTTATTACAGGTGTTGCCATTGGACAATTCCTTAATGAAAATATAGATTATTTTTCACCAAATCAAAATGATGAACTAACTTGAGCAACATATGGTGGAGCACCATATTCATCAGTAACATCATTTATGGGTGGTTTGCAACAAGGTATTGAATGATTTAATAATGAAATTGTTCCAAAAAAGACAGGGTTCAAAAAGTTGAATCAAATTTTTTTGGGTCCTTATGATACACAAAATTTTGTTTATAGTTTTGATGTTTCTGCAGGAAACACATTAATTACAGAATTTTTAACAAAGAATGTTAATGTTTTAGTCCCAATTGCTGGACCACAAATTAGTCAGGCAGCAAGACTTGTTAAACAAATGAATAAGAAAACAATTGTGATTGGTGTTGATTCTGCTATCGAAGAAGATGATACAGTTAATTTACCAATGCCAAATTTAGATGACAATCAAAAGATTGGAAACAATAAAATTATTCAATTTAGTAGTGTGAAAAATTTAGATGTTATATCAGATAAAATTACTCAATTAATTAATGATCCAAGTATTTTGACAACTAATGAAAATAATCCGCAATGAAGTGATTTAGGTGGATTGGGTTATAGTTCAGTTGGAACAACAAAAAATAATGGTGTAGGTGTTAGTAATGCAGGTAAACCTTATTTTATTGATGCAATGAAAATATATGATCCCAACCTTAATATTAATGATTCAGCAAGCATTGATGAAAAGTACATTGTTGCAGCAAATGCATTGGGTAATTTAAAAATATTTAATGATTTAAATTTACCTGAAAATAAGGCATATAAGGTTGAGGGCGGAGGAACACTTAGTTATGCAGATATTGCAAATACAGGGTTTAAGATGCTACCAATTACTGGAAGTAAATCAGATATTGATAAATGATATGCGAATCAATATAAGAATGATGAGTCAATGCTAAAAAACAAGGACGGAGAGACAGGTAATGTTAATTTAATTTGGAAATGAATTGAGAAAAATAGATCAACAATTGACAAAAGAAAATCAGCAATGGACAATCTTCACGGTTATTTTACTAAACCGAATTATGAAAAAAATAAGAGCTTAATTAAAATAATTTATCAATCCCCATCAAATATCCTCTTTGACCATAGCTTCTTAGAGTCATGTTATAGAGGTTTATCAGCATATTGAGCAACTCAAAAAGTAAAATTACCAGATCCACCCAATACTAATTAAATTGCTTCTAACCCATAATTTTAGTTAAAGGATATTCATAATGCACAATAAAACTCATCTACCACCAGCTGTTGAAATGATTGACATTACCAAAACATTTTTAAATGGTAAGGTTGTTGCTAATGACAAAATGAACTTAATAGTTGAACAAAATGAAGTTCATGCAATAATAGGTGAAAATGGTGCTGGTAAATCTACATTGATGAGCATGTTATTCGGTGTTTATTCACCAGATTCTGGAATCATTAAGATTAATGGCAAACAAGTTAATTTTGAATCTGCCAAGGATGCAAGCGATGCTGGGTTAGGAATGGTACATCAGCATTTCAAGTTGGTAGATGAATTTACAGTATGAGAAAATGTTATCCTTGGTGTAGAGGGTGTAGGTAGATTAGAGATTATTAAACAAAAAGAAATTAAAGAAAAATTACAATCTCTAATTGATCAATATGATTTTAAGTTAAATGTAAACAAAAAAGTAAAAGAATTATCTGTGGGGCAACAACAAAAAATTGAAATTCTAAAATTGTTGTACCGCCAAGCTAATATTTTAATTTTTGATGAACCAACCGCAATTTTATCTCAAAATGAAATTGAATCATTTTTAAAAATGATCATGAAATTTCAAGAAAATGGGAAAACAGTAATTATTATTACTCATAAACTTTCTGAAATTAAGTCAGTTGCAAATACAGGGACAGTAATTAGAAGAGGTAAGTACATTGATAGATTCAAAATTGCTAGTAAATCTATTGACAGCATTGCTGAGTTAATGGTTGGTCATAAAATTACACCTGTTATCAATGAACATCATAGTTTGGAAAAACAAAAAATAAAATTTGAAGTTAACAACTTAGATGTTCATAGTCAATGATTATCAAATATAACAAATAATAAATTTTGAGATAAATTAGTTAATGCATGAAAAATAGTTATTAATAATAAAGAACTCACAATAAGTGAAAAATGGAAAGAATTTTTAAAAAATTTTTTTAATAAACATACTATTGATAATAGTAAATTAATTAACTTCCAAATTAGAGCTGGGGAAATTTTTGCTATTGCAGGTGTAGAAGGTAATGGGCAAAGTGAATTATCACTAATGCTTAGCGGCATTTTATCAAGTGGCAAAGCAAAAATTATTATCAATAATATTGATGTATCAGGTTCAACAACAAATAAACGAAATAGATCAGGGCTATCAGCAGTGCCAGAAGACAGACATAAATATGGTTTAGTTTTAGATATGCCGATTGACAAAAATATTGTCCTAGATCAAATTGATAATAAACCATATAGTAATTTTGGATTTATTAATCACAACCAAATTAGTAAAAATGCCATAAAAATTATTAAAAAATATGATGTCCGGGGCACATCTCGTGGGACAACAATGGCTAGGTCGTTATCTGGTGGTAACCAACAGAAACTAATCATTGGTCGTGAAATGGAAAAAGAACACGAAGTATTAATATTAACCCAACCAACTCGGGGTATGGATTTAGGAGCCATCAATTATATTCACAGACAAATCCTAAAAGAAAAAGAAGAAGGCAAGGCCATCCTCTTAATTTCATATGAATTGGATGAAATCCTAACTTTAGCAGACACAATTGCAGTAATGCAAAATGGGACATTCTTAGAAATTGGTTCTAGCAAAACAATGACCAAATCCAAAATTGGTGAACTAATGACAGGTAAGAAAGGTGAATAATGCAAAAATTAGGGTTTAGATTACAGCTACAAAAAGATTCATTCATAAATACAAAATCACGTAAATCAGCAACAAGAAACACATTATCTGTTGTGATTTGTATTACATTAGCCATCATTGTCGCATTATTAATTGTCTTTGCATTAGGTAATGATCCACTTGCAATCTTTAAAGATTTATTCACAAAAGGGTTTATTGACTACAAAACATTAATATGAAATATTGCCATTTTAGGAATTGGCGGATTATCATTTTCATTTGCATTTAAAGCTGGCGTTTTTAACATTGGAATTCCTGGTCAAATGATGTTTTCAGGACTAATGGTGTTAATTATTTCTAAAGCCATTAATGACACTGGAGTAATGTTGCCAACTGGACTAGGTCCTATTTTAATGCTTATCATTGCAATTGCCTTTGGTGCAATAATTGCAACCATAACCTCATTATTAAAAGTTTATCTTAATGTTAATGATGTTGTTAGTGCCATTTTATTGAACTGGATTATTCTTTTCAGTGTAAGACTAATTGTATATAAGTTTTACAATCCAGATCCTAATCAAGTATTTTCTCAATCAATTGATATTCCTAGTCAATTTCAATTAGTTGCTCCAAATATTGGTGGTTGACTCCCAACATTAATTATTTTTATAGTTTTAATTCTTGGCATATTTGCAATTTGCAAATATACAACGTATGGTCATAAAGTGATTGCAGTAGGTGCCAATTCTGATGCTTCAGCATTTGCAGGATACAATGTTAGGGCAATCAAAATTTCCACAATGGCAATTTCAGGTGGCTTGGCTGGAGTCATGGCAATGGTGTTATACACTGCTGGTCAGTCTCCAAGTATTCCTTTAACGTTTGAATATGATGCCTTACCTACCCAAGGTTTAAATGGAATTGCGATTGGTTTAATTGCCATGAATAATCCATTAGCAATTGCACCAGTTGCATTTATTATGGGGTTATTTACTTCATCATCTGTATTTTTACAAATCTCGCCAGCCTTTAGTCAGTTAATTATGGGGTTGATAATTTTGGGTGCTGCAATGTTTGTGATTTTAATTAACTATCATCCTTGATTATGAATTAAGAAAGTTATTTATGGTTCACAAGTAATCACCCAATATAAAAATTATGAAAATGAAATGGAAATATTAATTTCCAAATACCGTTTGCAACTTTCAGAAATTAAAAATCAAGAAGAAATAAACAATTTATACAAACAATATCTTGATGATAAGCAAGCAATTAAGACACAATATTTAAAGCAAATTTTTGTCTTAAAAGTAACTAATACTTTTAACCCATCAGTAGAAGCTAAACGCACTAGCGACTTAAAAAATAATGTGCTAGAACAACAATTCATTCGCTATGAAAATAGAATTAATAAAAAATTACAAAAAATAGTTAACAAAAAAGATCATTGTTTTAATAAGTTAATTACTCTTCATCAATCTCTAGTTAAAGAAATTAATCACTCATATAAATTAGCAAATTTACCAACAAAATTATCGTTACAAGAGCTTTTAATTTATTTTTCTAAAAAAGCTAATCATATTAATCAATTTATGAGTAATACAATTACCCAATCAATTGAGTGTAATAATGATATTCCTCATCTAAATGAAAAATTGTTGGAATACAAAAATTTATTAAATAACCAATTGACTGTAGACATATTACATTCAAGCGTTGATTTATTGAATAAAAAAATTGTCAAATACAGAGAAGTATTAGAGATAATAAGAAAATATTTCTTCTTCTTATCAATTAAGGAAAAGCTGCTTTTATTTATTGAGTGATACAAATACATAAAATGTGATTCATCAAATTTGAATTGATCAATAAGTGCATTTAAACAGTTGTTAAAAGATGAATCGGTAATAAGTAATCAGGACCATTTACAGTTACAATTACAAAAGTTTGATAATAAATGTTTAAAGACAGTTGCACAATGAAATGATTGGGAACAAAAAATAAAATTAAAAATTACTAGTAATGAAAACAAGATTACTAAGAATAAAGAACAATTAGAAAATTGGAAAAAATCAAATGAAATAAAACAAAATAAGTATTTTTCATGAAGAGCTAAATTATTTGGTTCATTAGATAGCAAATATGAACATTATTGCAAACAATTAAATAATTTAGATTTGAATGAAAAAGAAAAACAAGAAATGCAATCTTGATTAAGTGATTTATACAGACAAGGAGAAAATTAAAATGCTAAGATTTGACGCCATTTTTAATTTAACTCTTTTGTTAGCAGTTGTTCTATCACTAGCAACATTGAGTGGTTACTTTAGTGAAAGAGTAGGGATTGCAAATATTAGTATTGATGGCCAAATGATTTTTGCGGCCTTAACATTCTGTATTTTTAGTGAATTGATTTATCCAGTCACAGGTGATTATGGCTTTGTCTTACCATTATTATTAGCAATGGTATTTACATTAATTGCTTCTTCACTCTTTGGCTTTTTGACCATAAGGTTGAAAACAGATCAAATAGTTGCAGGGACAGCAATTGATATGGTGTTTTTGGGACTAGCCACATTTTTAACGGAACCATTAGGGCCACTGCTATCTGGTGGTAAGCACACTAAATTACAATCAAGTTTTTTGTCAATTGGAGCAGTAAGCCCTGATAGTCAAATTTATTGAACAACAATTATTATTTTTATAGTAACAGTCATCGCTATTGTTGGTCTGTTTGTCATGATGAAATATACACCATTTGGTTTAAGATTAAGAGCAATTGGTAACAATCCTAATGCAGTGGATGCCCAAGGTATTAATGTAACGAAATACCAATGATATGCAATTAGCATTTCAGGTTTATTAGCTGGTTTGGCTGGTGGAATGTATATGTATAGTCTAGGTGGAACATTTGTTGGTAATGTTAATGGTTATGGATTTTTAGCCCTTGCCATCCTAATTGCAGGTTCTTGAAAAATTCCGTTCTTGTCTATTATTGCTTTTGTTTTTGCATTCTTAACAAGATTGTTTGATCAATTAACAATTTCTGCAAATCTGGATCGGGATGTAGCAAAAATTATTCCTTTTGCAATTACATTAGTTGCTATGATTATCTTTAGTAAATACAATGTTGCACCTAAAAATATTGGAATACCTTTTGATAAATCAAAAAGATAAGTTAAAATATACATTGCAATGTGCCTAAGACAGTAACTGGTCAAAGTGACCTTAATTTGTTACCGAGGGATATATTAATTAACCTTGTACTAAATGCATATTGCATGAATTTTATCAAGGTGGTGTAAAATGAGCTTAAAAGCAATTCAAGCTAAACAAGATTTTGTTCAAACCATTGCTAATGAATTAAAACAAGCAAAATCATTCATTGTGTTTGAATATTCAGGTTTAACTGCGAAAAACATCACAGACCTAAGATTTACTTTAAATAAAAGTGGTTCAAAATTAAGAATTTTGAAAAACAATATTCTTAAACGTGCTATTGAATTAGCTAATATTCAAGGCTTTGATGGAATGATTGTTGGACCAAATGCTATTGCAATGGCATTTGAAGATGAAATTAATCCAATCAAATCAGTTAATGATGTTGCCACTGATTTTGAAGTAGTAAAAATTAAAGGTGCATATCTAGAAAATAATTTTGCTGATATTAATAAGGTGAAACAAATTGCTAGTATTCCAGGTAGAGATGGACTATACTCAATGTTTCTATCTTGTTTACAATCTCCAATTCGTAGTTTCTTGTATGCTGTTAAAGCAGTTAGTGAAACAAAAAGTGAATAATTTAATATTAAGGGTTTAATTATGGCTAAATTAACAAATGAACAAATTATTGAATCATTAAAAGAAATGACAATTCTTGAAATTAATGATTTAGTAAAAGCAATTGAAACTGAATTTGGTGTATCAGCTGCAGCTCCAGTAGCAGTTGCGGCTGGTCCAGTTGCTAATGAAGCTCCATCTGAAGTTAATATTGTTTTAGCTGATGCTGGTGCAAATAAGGTTGGTGTTATCAAATTAATCCGTGAAATTACAGGATTAGGTTTAATGGAAGCTAAACAAATGTCTGAAAAAGCTGGTAGCATCATAAAAGAAGGCGTTAAGTTAGAAGAAGCTAATGAATTAAAGAAAAAATTTGATGAAGCTGGTGCAAAGGTAGAATTGAAATAGTTTTTTGATTCATAAAATCCCTCGGTTTATTCTGAGGGATTTTTTATATGTAAAAACAATGCATTTTAGTAATGTAAAAAATATACTTTCATATAAAATAGATTAGTAAATATTTTATGAACTATCAATTATTAAAAATTCTTAAATTTACTAGTAAAAAAGCAACAATTCAAGATGTATTAAATAAATATTTTGATTTGTACGAAAATATATTAACTGAATTCAAGAATGATCTAGAAATTTCAATAAATAAAAATGAAACTTTTATTTATCCTACAAGCAACACTAAATTGTGCAAAAATATAAGAATGCTAACAATAGCAGGTTTTTTGTTGTGTTATGAAATAACTAACAATGATATGTTCACAATTTATACTCAACAATTTATTGATAATAAGAAATTAATAACACCAGATGTATTTTTTTATATTTTGGTTATTTTAAATGAAATTTTAAGTAGAACTAAAAATAACAATTGACAAGAGAAATTTGTTGAATTAATTAATGTTATTGATGCCATTAGCAAGGTTAATCCTAATAATTTTGAAGCAGATCTGGTAGCATTGAAGGATCTAAAAATTACTAGATCTAGTGTTGAAATACACTCTAACAACTCCAAAACTAAATAAAGTTTAAAGGAAATAATTAATGAATTTAACACAAACACAAATTATTAGCATTAGTGTTAATAGTGCTATTTTTTTAATTTTATGTCTTGGATCATTTTTCTTAGTTAATAAAATTAAACTAGATGAAAAAGGTTATAAATATCTTTTTTGAATGTACACATTGTATTGAATTCCAACAATGCTTGTTCGTGATTATCGCGGAACAATGCAAAGTGCAATTGACAATACTGCTATATTAGTGACAATTGTTACCATGATCTATGGTTTAGTAGGAATTTTTATTAGAATTTTTGCTGATGTGATTAGTTATTTATTTAAGTATCGGAAAGCATTTTTATATTTTAGTGTCGTTGCACAAACTATTTTATTCATCCCAATTATTATTGCACCAACTACTGCAACAAATATTTTGTCAGCAATTGGGATTGGTATCGGTGCTAGTTGTATAGGAACTTATGAACTACTATTTAAAGAACAATATAGTAATAAAAAAGCATTTTTAACTGTTTCTGTTTTATCGATACCACCATTGTTAGCTAACTTTATCACTGCGCCAATTCAATCCTTAATGAAAACATTGGCAACTACTACCACTAAAACTAATCCATATATTCTAAGATATATGTGATTAATTGCCTTAGTGATCTTAGTTGGTTCACTAATTATGCTTTTATTTTACAAAGAAAAACGCATGCAAACTCCATTACAAAATTTGCAAAAAAAAGTTGATGTCACTTCCAATGAAAAACAGTATAGGATTCAACAATATATGTTTTTTATTGGTTTAGCACTAATTGGATCATTGATTGCTTTCATTAAGTTTAGTAATTCTGGTTCATTGGGTATTCAGCATTTAGAAAACTTGGCAGAAATTAGTTTTAATGGTGATAAAACATCTGTTGCAACTTATCAAGGATATTTATCTGTAGTATTTAGTTTATTTCAATTAACTGCAGGAGTGTTAATGGGTTTAGTTTTGATTAAAAAAATTAACACTAATTATGTTTTTTTAATTGGTAGTGGTAGTTGAATTATTTATCTAATTGCCTCATCATTCATTAGTAATCCAATAGGGTATTTTGTTATCCATTCATTGAATGGTTTTGGATATGGTATTTTGTATAATTTAGTTTTAGCAATTGTTTTAAAGATTTCAATTGAAAATCAAATAGTAACTAAAATGGGTATTTATCAATCAATCCTTTCAATTGGAATCATGTGTTCTAGTTGATTTACAAAATGAATGAAAACAATTATTGTCGATAAAGTTGATGGCCAATTAATTCCATTACATCAATATATGAACAATTATCTAACACAAAATATGATACTGTTAGGAATTGTTGTTGCAATAACAATTGCATTTATTGGACTAAATTATTGAGGTGACTCAATAACTAAAAAAGAAACAAATAAAAATATAAATGCTTAATTGTTTTTGTCTACAATACCAATTTTATCTATACACTTGTTTTTAATTGTGTTAAATCATTCATGATTTTCACTGGCATATGTTTTTAACTGGTTTATACCTTGAGCAATGTTCTCACCTTCATATGAAAATCAACTTCCAGATTTTTTAATAATTTCTGATTCAATAGCATATTCTAAAACATCACTAGTGTAATTAAATCCTTCGCCAAAATAAATATTAATAAATGCTGTCCCAAATGGTTTAGAAATCTTGTTTTTAACAATAGTTATTTTAGATTTTATGCCAACACGATCTTGGCCATTTTTAATTAATTCAACTTTTTTTATTTCCATTCTTAAAGATGAATAATATTTTAGAGCCTTACCACCTGTAGTGGTTTCAGGATTACCAAAGGCAACACCAATTTTTTCTCTAACTTGGTTAATAAAGATCAAACTTGTATTGCTATTAGATAGAGACATTTGAATTTTTCTAATACCACGACTCATTAATCTTGCATGTGCACCTAATGAGTTGACTTCTTCAATTTTGTTTTCTACTTCATCTTCAGGTACCATTGCTGCAACTGAGTCAACAACAATCAATTCAAATGATTGATTTGTTAAAGCGTCTTCAATAATTCCAAAAGCAATTTCGCCACTTTTAGCATGCGCAACATAAAAGTTATCCATATTGACACCGATACTTTTAACATAATTGATGTCTAAAGCATACTCTAAGTCAATGTAAAGCACTTTTTTACCTTGATTTGTACATTCCTTTGCGATTTGCAAAGTTAATGTGGTTTTACCACATGATTCATTTCCATAAATTTCTGTAATTCTAGCCTTAGGCACTCCACCACCAATTTGTTGATCCAAGATCAAATTACCTGTACTAATAAATTCAATTGGTGACTCTAAAATTTTTGAAGGAATAATATTACTTCAATACTGTTTTGATAACATATCTGAATTGTTAAAATTTTTGTTTTCCATACTTTTACCTCATCTACAAATAAAGATAAAAGCAACTAATTTACTAATTATTTTCTAAAATATTTAACATTTCTTGAATTGCAATATTTGCAATATTTGATCTCATCGTATTACGTGATAGCATCACATCTAATTGAATCTTTTTAACAACTATAAATTCATTAACTTTTAATCCAATATAAAATAATCCTACTGGTTTATTTTCTATTGCAGTTGGTCCAGCATTTCCTGTTACACTGATTCCACATTCACAATTTAAAATATTTGTAATGTTAATCACCATTTCATTTGCAATTTCAT
Source organism: Ureaplasma sp. (assembly GCA_050872725.1). Lineage (GTDB taxonomy): Bacteria > Bacillota_I > Bacilli_A > Mycoplasmatales > Mycoplasmoidaceae > Ureaplasma. The sequence goes on along the minus strand of JBNMHK010000005.1, from coordinate 6,413 downwards.
GACTAATCGTTCCATATTTATTTATTAGTTGAGAATCGATATTTAATAATTTTTGCTTAGCATCAGAAGCATAAACTACAACGCCGCCATTGTAAACTTTGCTTACACCACTAATATCTCCAAATTTATTTGCAATTAACCCACATGTAGCTGACTCAGCGGTTACTAAATGGTATCCTTTTTCTTTTAATATTTTTACTAATCTTTCAATATTTTTCATTTTAATTCATTTACCCTTTATAATGTTATGTATCTATTTATCTCTATAACATTAATATTTCTCCATTTTATTTAAAAAGATTTTAATGTTTAAATTTATTAAAAAAAATCGTCATAAGCATAAAAAATATAGTTTAGAATCAATTTTAGAACTTGTGTCAACAAAAACTAATGTTTCTATTGATGAACTTAAAAACAAATGATTAAATGAATATTTGACAACAACAGAAAATGCCACTATTAGTGAATTTAATACTAAATTAGATGAAATAAAACAAAAACATAATGAAAATGCTAGATATATTCTATTAGATGCATTTAGTCGGTTGGATTATGAGTTTTTTCGTGATGAATTCATAATTAAGGTGCCATGTAAAAATGCTGAAATAAAAAGTCGATTGATAGGTTTAAATGGTCGCAATAAAAAAACATTTGAGCGGACATGTGGAGTTGAATTAATTATCAGTGATAAAGATGAATTCATAACGCTAAGTTCAGCCAATCACATTAAAAGAGAACTAGCTTATCTTGTATTAAATAAGTTATTAGATACTAAAAATATTGAACCTAATAAAATTACAAATTATTTTTTAGAAGCCAAAAATCAATTTGAAAATCAACTTTTTCAAATTGGTAAAGATGTTGTTGAAAGAATTTTGAAGTTCAAAAATATTAATCAAGGTTTGTATCCTTATATTGGTAAATTAAAATATCGATATAGTTTTGGGCAAAATATTTTAGAACATAGCATTGAATCAGCTTATATTGCTGAATTACTAGCACAAGAACTAAGAGTAGACGCCAAACTAGCTAAGATGTGTGCATTTTTTCATGATTTAGGTAAAAGCATTGATCATGAAACTGAAAATGACCATATTCAACAAGGTGTAAAATTAGCAGAACAATATGGTTTACCATTAGAAGTTATTCAAGCAATTAAAACTCATCATGATGAATTAATTATTAGTAACATATATGATAGTATTACCAAAATTGCTGACCGCAGTTCAGCTAGCAAACCAGGTGCACGCAAAAATAGTAAAGATGACTTTTTTAGACGAGCTAAAGTATATGAAGATATATGTTATAGTTTTAAAGAAGTGGAAAATTGTTATGTTTTAAAAAGTGGATTTGTAATTAAAGTTATTGTTAAACCAAACTTAATTAAAGATGACAATGTACCTATCTTAGCTAATCTCATTAAACAAAAATTTGAACAACATCCTGAAACCAAAAATTATGTTATCAATCTAGAACTTATAAGAGAAAGCTCCTATAAAATTAAAACAAATAAATATCTTGATGAATAATTAATGTTTAATGTATAATTCTAAAGGTTGCGTGTTTTTACTTTATTATGATACACACGGAATAGTTGTAATAAATTATCAATTTTATTAAAGAAAGGTCCAATAAATGCCTACAATTGCACAATTGATTAGACATGGTCGGAGTGATAAGATTAAAAAAACAAAGTCTCCAGCTTTGTTAAATACTTATGACTCATTAACTAAAAAAACAAACTTAAATCCTTCACCTTTTAAAAGAGGTGTTTGTACTCGGGTTGGAACAATGACACCGAAAAAGCCCAATTCTGCGTTAAGAAAATATGCCAAAGTTCGTCTAACAAATAATGAAGAAGTTTTAGCTTACATTCCAGGCGAAGGACATAATCTTCAAGAACACTCTGTAGTGTTGATTCGTGGTGGGAGAGTTAAAGACTTGCCAGGGGTTAGATATCACATAATTAGAGGAACACTTGATACAACAGGTGTTGATAAACGTCATCAACAACGTTCTAAATATGGTGCTAAAAAACCAAAAGAAGCAGCTAAATAATATAGGAGGAAGATAACATGAGAAAAGCAAAACCTGAAAAAAGAGTCGTGTTAGCTGACCCTATCTACAACTCAAGACTTGTAACAAAACTAATCAATTCAATTATGCTAGATGGTAAAAAAGGTTTAGCACAAAGTATTTTGTATGGTGCATTTAAAGATGTAGAAAATAAAACTGGTAGACCTGCTCTTGAAGTTTTTAATCAAGCATTAGACAATATTATGCCTGTTCTTGAGTTAAAGGTTAGACGTGTAGCTGGTTCAAACTTTCAAGTTCCAACTGAAGTTACACCAGCTAGAAAGCAAACTTTGGGATTAAGATGATTAACTCAATATTCTCGTTTACGTAATGAAAAAACAATGCAAGAGCGTTTGGCTAATGAAATCATTGATGCTTCTAATGGTGTTGGTGGTGCAGTTAAGAAAAAAGAAGATACACATAAAATGGCAGAGGCAAACAAAGCATTTGCTCACTTACGTTGATAAGAAAGGAATAGATTTTAAATGAAACGTCAATCTCCAATTGAAAAGTATCGTAATTTTGGAATTATGGCTCATATTGATGCTGGTAAAACAACAACTAGCGAAAGAATCTTATTCCATACAGGTGTTAATCATAAAATCGGTGAAACACATGATGGTGAATCTACAATGGACTGAATGGTTCAAGAAAAAGAACGTGGAATCACAATTACATCAGCAGCAACATATGCTCGTTGAAAAGATCATGAATTAAATCTTATTGACACACCGGGGCATGTGGACTTCACTGTAGAAGTAGAACGTTCACTGCGTGTTTTAGATGGAGCAGTTGCAGTATTAGATGGACAAAATGGTGTTGAACCACAAACTGAAACTGTTTGAAGACAAGCAACAAAGTATAATGTACCAAGAATTGTTTTTATTAACAAAATGGATAAAACTGGTGCAGATTTTGAATATTCTGTTAATTCAATGATTAATCGTTTAGGTGTTAAAGCTACACCAATTCAATATCCAATCGGTGCTGAAGCTGATTTCATTGGTAACATTGACTTGATTGAAATGAAAGCTTACTACTATGATGGTAAAGAAGAAGAAAATTATCAAGTTAAAGAAATTCCAGATAATTTAAAAGAAACTGCACAATTGTGAAGAACTAAAATGTTGGATGATGTTGTTCAATTTGATGAAAGCATCATGGAAAAATATTTGAATGGTGAAACAATTACCGAAGATGAAATTAAAAAATGTATCCGTAAAGGCGTTATTTCTACTGAACTATATCCAGTTTTATGTGGTACAGCCTTTAAAAATAAGGGTGTTAAAAAATTATTGGATGCCATTGTTGAATTTTTACCATCACCACTTGATGTTCCACCAATTAAAGGTGAAACTGAAGATGGTCAAATTATTAATGTTATAGCTGATGATAACGCTCCATTGTCTGCTCTAGCTTTTAAAGTTGCAACTGATCCATTTATTGGTAGATTAACATATATCAGAATTTATTCTGGTACATTACAAAAAGGTTCATATGTTATCAATACTACTAAGGGTAAAAAAGAAAGAATTTCTCGTTTGGTAAAAATGAACTCAAATGCTAGAAATGAAATTGATGAAATTGGTGCAGGTGATATTTGTGCAGTCATTGGTTTAAAGGATACAACTACAGGCGACACAATTTGTGCTGAAGGTAATAACATTATTTTGGAACAAATGCAATTTGCAGAACCTGTAATTTCTTTAGCAATTGAACCTAAATCAAAAGCTGATCAAGAAAAGATGGGTATTGCACTTTCAAAATTAGCAGAGGAAGATCCAACATTTAAAACATATTCTGATGAAGAGACTGGACAAGTAATCATTGCTGGGATGGGTGAATTACATTTAGACATTCTTGTTGATCGTTTGAAACGTGAATTCAATGTTAATGTCAATGTTGGTGCACCACAAGTAAGTTATCGTGAAACTTTCACTCAAGAAGGCGAATCAGAAGGTAAATACATCAAACAATCTGGTGGGCGTGGACAATATGGCCATGTAAAGATTAAGTTTGAACCAAACAATGAAAAAGGTTTTGAATTTGTTGATGCAGTTGTTGGTGGTAGAATCCCAAAAGAATACATCAAAGAAGTTGAAAATGGGTTGAAAGATGCAATGCAAGCAGGTCCATTAGCAGGATATCAAATTATTGATATCAAGGCTACATTGTTTGATGGCTCTTACCATGATGTCGACTCATCAGGGATGGCATATAAAATTGCTGCTTCAATGTCATTGAAAGATGCAGCAAAAAAATGTGGCATCGTCTTGCTAGAACCTATTATGTCTGTTGATGTAACTGTTCCTGATGAATACTTTGGAGATACAATGGGTGATATATCAAGTCGTAGAGGTTCGATTGAAGGAACAGAACAAAGAGGAACTGCTCAAACTATTAAAGCTAAAGTTCCATTATCTGAAATGTTTGGTTATGCAACAGATTTACGTTCCTTTACACAAGGTAGAGGACAATATGTAATGCAATTTAGCCATTATGCACAAGCCCCTAAATCCGTTACTGAACAAGTAGTTAGCAATAGAGCTAAAAAATAATTTGTTATAATACTATTTGTGTATTTCACAATAGTGTTAATTAAAAGATTTATGTTTTTATTAAAAGGAAGAATTAGAAATGTCTAAAGAAAAATTTGAACGTAGTAAACCACACGTTAATATTGGTACTATTGGACACGTTGACCATGGTAAGACAACTTTAACTGCAGCTATCTGTACAGTTTTAGCTAAAAAAGGTCAAGCGAAAGCAATGGATTATGCATCTATTGATAGTGCTCCAGAAGAAAAAGAACGTGGAATCACAATTAACACTGCCCACGTTGAATATGAAACAGCTAAGCGTCACTATGCCCATGTAGACTGTCCTGGACATGCTGACTATGTTAAGAATATGATTACAGGTGCAGCTCAAATGGATGGAGCTATCCTTGTAATTGCAGCAACAGATGGTCCTATGGCACAAACTCGTGAACACATTTTACTAGCTCGTCAAGTTGGTGTTCCTAAAATGGTTGTTTTCTTAAACAAATGTGACATGATGTCAGACCCTGAAATGCAAGATTTAGTAGAAATGGAAGTTAGAGATCTATTAAGTTCATATGGATTTGATGGTGATAATACTCCAGTTATTAGAGGTTCTGCTTTACAAGCATTAAATGGTGTTGCAGAATATGAAGCAAAAATTGATGAATTAATGGATGCAGTTGATAGCTATATTCCTGAACCTCAACGTGAAGTTGATAAACCATTCTTATTAGCAATTGAAGATGTATTCACAATTTCTGGTCGTGGTACAGTTGTTACTGGTAGAGTTGAACGTGGACAATTAAACTTGAATGATGAAGTTGAAATTGTTGGTTTAAAACCAACTCAAAAAACAGTTGTTACTGGTATTGAAATGTTTAGAAAACAACTTGATTATGCACAAGCTGGTGATAATGCTGGTATTCTATTACGTGGTACTAAAAAAGAAGATGTACAACGTGGTCAAGTATTATGTAAACCAGGATCAATTACACCTCATACTCAATTCACAGCTGAAGTTTATGTGTTGAAAAAAGAAGAAGGTGGACGTCACACACCAATCTTCAATGGTTACCGTCCTCAATTCTATTTCCGTACGACTGATGTGACAGGTGCAATTCAATTACCTGCAGGTGTTGAAATGATTATGCCAGGTGATAACACTAAAATTACTGTTGAACTAATTGCACCAGTTGCAATCGAAAAGGGTACTAAGTTCTCAATCCGTGAAGGTGGTAGAACAGTTGGTGCTGGTAGTGTAACTGAAATTATTAAATAGTTTTATGTTATAAGAATAGAAAAACTACAATTGGTTATTCCAGTTGTAGTTTTTTATTTGTCATTCCAGCAAGTGTGAAGGCGATTACGGGGTATGTTAATACAACGCCAGTGAGCGGCACAACTGCTTCTGCGACCGGAAGACAACAAGGCGCCTTCCAAGGCATGACCTCATTAACCAACGTTACGTTTGCAGCTAACAACGTGACCAGAATTGGGGCCCAAGCCTTCAAAGGGTGTAGTAACCTTTCGACCATCAGCTTACCAAGTAGTGTGAGCTACATTGGGACCTCAGCATTCGAAAGCTGTAGCAAACTTAACGCCATCAACTTAAACAACGTTAGCTACATTGGCAACAATGCGTTTAAGTCTGCCTTCAGTGACATTCCGGCTAGTAGCGTGGAAGTGAATGCGGATAAAGTGAATTATGTTGGCCAAGAAGCCTTCAGTGGCACATCTGGTCTAAAAACGGTGAACTTCAGTCGCAACAGTGTGCTGCAAACTGTGTCCAACAGT
>JBNMHK010000004.1:0-55712 GCA_050872725.1 Ureaplasma sp. | reverse complement strand
TAAGGCTGCGGTGTTTTTGAAGGCGTTTTGACCAATTGAAGTCACACTACTTGGCAACTTCACTGTTGCTAAGCTCGCTGCCCCGTTGAACGTGGAGTTGTTGATGGTTGAGATTTTAGTGTTTGATAGGTCTAGGGTTGGTAGGGCAGAGCCACTAAAAGTTCTTTGCATTGATTGACCAGCAGTCGTTCCATCTTGGTCCCCACTACTAATCGTTGCCAAACTCCCCGGCACTTTCAAGCTTGTTAAATTTGCTGTATTCGCGAAGGCACCCTGGTTGATCGTCGTCAACGCTGTATTACTCAAGTCTAGGGTTTGTAGGCCTGAAGCATAGAAGGCTCGATTGCCAATGCTTGTTAGCCAGCTGGCAACTTCACGGTTTCTAGATTTTCTGCATCTTCAAATGCTTGTTGCGGAATACTCGTTACCTGCGTGTGGCTCAAGTCTAAAGACGTAATGCCAGAGCCTTCAGCAGGATTTCCTGACCCAAATGCGCTGTTCCCAATACTACTCACATTATCGGGAATACTGATCGTTTGTAAGCTTGGGGTATTCTGGAAGGCACTATCCCCAATACTTGTCAACGTACTTGGCAGTTTGACGTTGGCTAGACTTGTACAGCCTTGGAAAAGGTTGTTTGGCAACGTTGTTAGTTGGGTAGATGAGAGGTCGATGGTTTGGAGAGAAGTGCAGTAGCCGTTACTTTGGCCAGTTGATACATTCGCCTGCCCAAAAACATTATTGCCAACCTCCTTCAAACTCTTCGGCACCTTCACTTCCACTAAGCTACTACACCCCTTGAACGCCTGGTCATTGATCTTCAACAAGTTTTTCGCTTGACTCAAGTCAATACTCGTAATCCCACTGTTCAAGAATGCACTGTTCGACACAGTTTGCAGCACACTATTGCGGCTGAAGTTCACCGTTTTTAGACCAGATGTGCTTTCAAACGCATTGGTTCCCACATAATTCACTTTATCCGCATTCACTTCCACGCTACTAGCCGGAATGTCACTGAATGCATTCTTAAACGCATTGTTGCCAATGTAACTCACATTTTGTAAGTTGATGGCGTTGAGTTTGTGACAATCTTGGAACGCATTGTTCCCAATGTAGCTCACACTACTTGGTAAGCTGATTGTAGCAAGATTGCTACAACCTTTGAAGGCTTGGGCCCCAATTCTGGTCACGTTGTTAGCAGCAAACGTGACGTTAGTTAATGAGGTCATGCCTTGGAAGGCGCCTTGGTTTTTAGGAGAACTAGTAGCTGTAGTATCCACATACCCCGTAATCGCTTTGACACTGGCCGGAATAACAACATTCGCGAAACCACCGGTGAAGAGGCCAATAAAATTTGAACCATAGTTAATTTAGAAGGTTCAAAAAAATTTACTTGGTGATAGAAAAAGGTTAATAGCTACTAAAATTAAGCAAGACTTTTAGTTAAAAAACATTAACCATAATGTTAATTAAATAAAAGAATGGCTCTGTGGCACTAAGTTAGATGGAAGTTCTTTGTTTGTGTTTTCATAAGCAAAAAAAAGATTAGATATGAATAACAACTTGGTACTTGTTGTCATCATTCTAATCCTAATTACCCTATTTATATTATAGGATAGAATTGTCTAACTTACAACACAGAACCTAAAGATAAACTAATGTTTTCTCTATCTAGGAATAGGTAGAGTTTTTTTGTTGGTTGTACTAGCTATAAGAGTAATGTGTCATTATATTTTAGTAAGAATACAAAATCTATCAAGCTAGGTTAACATTGTCTATGGTACTATAAGTAATTTAAAGGAGTTAAAAAATAAATGATAAGTTGCTTAGCAGTTTATTCTTAATCCTAATAATTTATAAACAAATGAATTATTAATATTTAATTTGTTAGTCATTATGTTTGTAACTAAAATGTTCATAGCATCTAGCTTCATAATTTTCGCTATCACCAACCAAAACTTCTGAATCACTACTAGATGTTCGATATGTAAACGTTGCTTGTGAACCACAAACATTACACAAAGCAATTAACTTTTGAACATTATCAGCAATTGCTAACAATTCTGGCATGCTACCAAATGGTTCTGCTTTAAAATTCTTGTCTAACCCAGCTAAGATAAGATGATAACCTTGCTTAGCTAAATTAGCAACTATATTAACAATATCTTTATCCATAAATTGAATTTCATCAATTGCAATAACTTTGTAGTTTTGTTCTTGATGATTATTCATATAATCCAAAATTTCATTTGAATTTTTAACTTCAATGGCAGGAACAATTTTATTGTGTCTAGAAACAATTGCATTTTTGGAACGAGTATCAATTACTGGTTTAAAAACAATAAATCTTTCTTTTGAATATTTAACCTTATCTAATTTTTTGATTAATTCCTCTGTTTTACCAGAAAACATTGGTCCACAAATAACTTCAATTCAACCATCAAAAACAATTTTTCCCATAACACAACCACCAATTCTAGTTAACTACTATTTTGTTACATTAAATTTAAAGTGACAAATATCACCATCTTGCATTGGGTAATTTTTACCCTCTAAGCGCATTCTACCTTGTTCTTTAGCTTTATTTTCATTACCGGCATCAATTAAGTCATTGTAACTAATAACTTCTGCTTTAATAAAACCTTTCATAAAATCAGTATGAATTATGCCTGCACATTCTTGTGCATTCATTCCATCATTAAATACTCAAGCATGAATTTCTTGAGGACCACAAGTAAAATAAGTGGATAAATTTAACAATTTAAATATCTCTTGAATAATTCTATCTAATCCAGTATATTCAATATTTAAATCTTTCATAAATTCTTGCTTACTATTTTCATCTAATAAACTTAATTCATGCTCAATCTTAATACTAATTGGAACAACTTGAGCATTTTGTGCTCTAGCATATTCCAAAAATTTAACATAATGATAATTTTCATTATGATTACTAATTTCATATTCATTTATATTAGCTGCATACAACACTGGCTTCAATGTAATTAAATTTAGTGACTTAATTAACTTTAATTCATCTGAATTTAAACTAGCTTCCTTACCTGATCTACCCATTTGTAAAAAACTAGCTAATTTTTGTAGAACAAGTAATTCTTGAATTGATTCCTTATCACCTGAATCAGCTTTTTTCTTGATTTTATCAATCCTCTTACTTACAATTTCATAATCTGAAATTGCTAATTCTAAATTAATTACTTGTGCATCTCTAATAGGATCAACTGTATCATATTCATGACTAACATCTTTATCTTCAAAACAACGAACTACATGACAAATAGCATCTACATCTCTAATATTTTGCAAAAATTTATTACCTAAACCTTCACCTTGTGATGCGCCAGCAATCAATCCTGCAATGTCCACAAATTTAAAACTGGCAGGAATAATTTCTTTAGAACTATAAATATCTTGAAGTTTATTTAATCTATGGTCTGGCAAATTAACAATACCAAAATTAGGCTCAATTGTTGCAAACCGATAATTTGCCATCAAAGCTTGTGAGTTAGTTATTGTGTTAAATAATGTGGATTTACCAACATTAGGTAATCCCACTATACCAGCAAAAATTCCCATATACTACTTAGTTCACAATTCTATTTCTACTACCAAATAATTCCATTTTTTTCAAGCAAACATCTATAATTGCTTGTTTACCTAATTTTAAATATTTTCTTGGATCATAATGATGATTTATCATTATGTCATTATTAATAAAATACTCTTTAATTGCCTGACTAAATGCAATTTGACACTCAGTGTTAACATTAATTTTTCTAACACCTAAACTAATTGCTTTCTTAATCATTTCATCACTAATTCCGCTACCACCATGCAAAACAATTGCTTTATTAGTAGCTTTAACAATATTAGTTAATAATTCAAAATCCAAACCTTTTCAATTTGGTGGATACATGCCATGAATATTACCAATTCCAGCTGCTAAAAAATCAATATCTAACTTACTGATTTCAATGCAATCATCTAAATTAGCTAGTTCACCAGAGGTTATATTACCATCTTCATAACCACCGATTGTACCAACCTCAACTTCTAGCGATAAATTGTGTTGTTCGCACAATTGAACTAATGTTTTAGTATTACTTATGTTTTGATCAAATTGTTCATGAGAACCATCATACATAATAGAAGTAAAGCCAGCTTCGATAGCCTCTAAACACGCTCCGTAGCTACCATGATCTAAGTGTAGACAAACTGGTACACTAATCTGCAAATCATTGAGCAATGTTTTTACCATTGCAACGATAACGTCATAACTACCCATATATTTAGCTGCACCTTCAGAAACACCTAAAATAACTGGTGATTTAGCTAATTGTGCAGCAGTCAACACAGCCTGAACTCATTCAAGATTGTTAATGTTAATGTGTGGTATTGCAAATTTTTGTTCATTAGCCAAAGTCAACATTTGTTTAGCATTAACTAATGAAAAATTATTCCTTATCATTATCTACTTCTTCATTGATGTTGTCTTCATCATCGAATTCATATTTCATTTCATTAGTTTCATCATCAAAACTATCACGTGAAATTTCATTTTCATTTTCTTCATAAACTTCATTATCAGCACTAGTCATTTCAGATGGTAATGCATCTTCATCATACACTTCTTGAAATGGTGCATTACTATCATAGTTGTATAAAGAATTTTGATTTTTTCTATATTGTTCAATTGGAATTAAATCTTTCAATGTTCATTGGTCATTACCTAAAAATACAAATCTATTATCTTGTAATAAATCAGCATAGAATGAACCAAGCATTTGATCAAATTCTTCATCTGAAAACTTGCCTAGTTTTTTTGCACCTTTGCAAATTTTATTAAAATCTAATGTTGGATTTTCTTTTTGGGATTTTTTAAAGAAATCAACAGCATATTCATATCCTAAATCAACTAAATCTTTGTCTAACATAAAAGCACCTTTTACAAAATTACTTTAATATTTTATCAATATTATTTAAAATTCTCTTTGCTTGGACAAAGTATAAAACTTTGGCAATTTCAGGACCATGCATTAGTCCTGTAGATACAATTCTAATAGGCATAAATAAATCTTTACCCTTTTTGTTAGTTAAATTTTTTACATTATTAATTGCTAAATTAATATTGTCAATATTTCAATCTTGGATTTTTAATAATTCATTTTTCAAACTAACAATTACATCTTGATTTGCATCTAAAATTTGTTTAGCTTCAAAATTAATTTCCATACTTTCTACTAAAAATTGTTCGCTAATCAAATTGTTTAGTTCATCTGCATAACTAATTTGATTCTTAAACAATAAAACCAATGTACCAAAATTACTTAATAAAAAATCTGATAAATCTAATTTCACAAATGGTTTAACAAATTGTATATATGATGCATCATCCATCTTTTTAAAATACTCATTACCAATTCACAACATCTTTTTGTAATCAAAAAATGTTGGTGATTTGGATAAACGAGTAATATCAAACAATTCGATAAATTGTTCTTGATTTAATATTTCTTCATTATTAGGACTACTTCAAGATAATAGTCCTAAAAAATTAAATACTGCTCCTGGTAAAAACCCCATCATCTTATAGTCTTCAATGAATTGTTTCATTTCTTTGTTACGTTTTGATAGTTTTTTACCAGTTTCATCAACAATAACTGATAAATGCCCATATTGAATACCATTATTGAAGTTTAATGCATCTCTAATAGCAATTTGATATGGTGTATTTGAAATGTGTTCCTCACCTCTTAATACATGACTAATTAACATGTCATAATCATCAACTACAACTGCAAAATTGTACATGGGAATTCCATTAGATTTTAAAATCACAGGATCAGTCATTGCAGTTCCTGGAACAATTATCTGTCCCCTAATTAAATCGTTCCAAATGTATTCTTTATTGTCATCTATTTTTAAACGAACTACTTTAGGTTTACCACTTGCTATTAGTTCATCAACTTGTGATTTATCATAATTAAGGCAAGTTCTAGAATAACGTGGAGTTTGATGATTAGATAATGCTAATTGGCGATCATTTTCTAATTTTTCTTCGTCACAAAAGCAAAAATATGCCTTACCTTCATCCAATAATTTTTGCACCAAAAGTTGGTAGCGTGACAATTTATCTGTTTGTACATATGGGCCAAATTCTTTAGGATTTCTTAAAGATTCATCCGGAATAATATTCAATCACTCTAAATTATCTAATTGTGATTCAACACCTTTATCTACACTACGATTAATATCTGTATCTTCAATTCGAACAATGAAATCACCTTGATTATGTTTAGCAAAAAGATAATTAAAAATTGCTGTTCTCGCCCCACCAATATGAAAATATCCTGTTGGACTAGGAGCATACCTTGCTCTAACTTTTGTTAATTTATTAGTATTAATCATTACAATACTACCTCCACTACCTGACATTGTGATGTAACTATTAGCAGCAATTTGCTCATAAATTTTTCCTCACTCTGGTGATATTTGTTTGGCAACATCTAATAAATCATTGTAAATATTGTTTGGTTTATTATGATTATTTAATTCACTAATAATTTTATAAAAATCATTTCTATTTCTAATTGAATTTAAACGATTAAACATCTTAAAAACTTGTTTGGTAGAAAATTGTATATTTGTTAGGCAAACATCAAATATTGATGAATCCATTAGTTCAATTGGCTCAATTGATTCACCAAATTCTCTGACAATTGCAGCATCATATCCTGATAAAAAAAATGGAATATCAGAACCAAGTTGCAAAGCAATCTCTAACATATCTAATTTTAAATAATCACTGTAAAGTGTTTTAATAACACTAGCAGCATCACTGCTAGCACCACCTAATCCGCTTTGAACAGGAATATTTTTTTTAATAATCACATCATAGCATGCTGTAATCAATTGTTTTTGTCGTAAATAATCTAATGTTTTAACAACTAAACAATCACTATAATTGATTTGCTTATTATCAACATAATATATAACATTATCCTTTTGTTTTTGATTAGGATAAATTTCTAATTCATCATATAGTTTGCTGTAGATGACGAATAAAGATTCAATTTTATGTTTCTCAGTAAAATCAAACCTTTGAGGATCAATGTTTAAACCTACATTTATCTTGCTATAAGCTTTAATCATTATTTAATGCTTTCATGATTTTAATCAAATCACAAGAACTAATTTGTTCTGCTCTTACCATGTTTGGTAATTGCATTTGTTGTAGAACATTTAAAATTTTACTTTTATCATATTGAGCAATTAAATTATTAACTAGTGTTTTTCTTTTATTACTAAATGCTAAGTGTAAAAAATTATCAATTGCTTCTAAATCATCAATATTGTAGAGATTCAATGATAGTTGTTTTTTAGTTAATTGAATTACACAAGATTGCACTTTAGGTTTGGGTGAAAAATTACTAGGGTCAACGTCAAACAATTTTTGAACATCTAAAAATAATTGAACTAGAATCGTGAACATGTTATAAGAATGTGTGCCTACTTTGGCACACATTCTATCGGCCATTTCTTTTTGCACCATAATTGTAGCTTGATTAATCAATTGACTTCTAATAATTTTTAAAACTAGTAATGATGAAATTGAATATGGTAAATTAGCCACTAATTTAACATTGCTTGATTGTGTATATTCAGATAAAATCTTGTCTCAATTAGCTTTTAAGGCATCAATATTATACAAAGTAAAATTATTGTAAGTTTTTAATTTTGTTGTTAGTAGTTCAGCTAATCTTTTATCTACTTCAATTGCAATCAATTTAATCTTATGCGTCAATAAAATACTTGTAATCGCACCAACTCCTGGCCCAATTTCAAGAACAATATCTTTTGGTTGTAAATTAGCTGAATTTACAATTCTTTGTTTAATTTGAGGATTAATTAAAAAATTCTGACCTAATTTTTTAGAGGCATAAAATTTTTTATCCTTTAAAAAATTACTAACTTCTTTAACACTCATAGATGTTAATCAATACCAAACTTGGATAACTTAGATTGAATAGTTATTCCTTTAGCTTTTCTATCCATAATTAACTTATGGATAATAGCTGATTGTGCCATTGAAAATAGTGCACTAAAGAACCAATACAAACCAATTCCAGATGCAACAGTAATCGTAATAACAGACATGAAAATAGACATTACTAAATTAATGGTGTTAGTTCTTTTCATTGCATCATTATTCTTTACTCCTACAGTTGATGCTCCTCTGGAACGTTTCTTAGCTAAATACCTTGGCATCATTTGGGAAAAGAATTGTGCTGGTATAACTAAAATTAAAAAGAAAAGGTAAGGTCAACCAGTTGTGGTGAAACTATTCAATAATTCTGTGATTGGTGATTTAGTTAAATCTCACGCATTAAAGATGATTGCAAATTTTAAAGGTCTTAAAATTGAAACAATCCGGTAAATGATTAAGAAAATTGGTAATGTAATAAAAATTTGTTCCATTGATGCAAATGGACTAATGTTGTGCTTTTTATAAATTGCTTGAATTTCTAATTGCTTTTTCTGACGAGATTGCATGTCTTTCGCATCTTTATATTTAGCATTTATTTCAGCAATCTTACCTTGCACTTCAGTCATCTTTTCAGCTTGCAACATTGAGCGAGCAGAAACTGCTAAAGTAATTAATCTAATAATTAAAAGAATTAAAAAAATTCCTACCAAAGCATTTAATCCCACTGGCCAACTTCTAGTAGCATACATAAAATAAAGCAAAATCATTGCAAATGGTCACACAAATATTGCATAAAACGGTCCGTATGCCATTGTAAACTCAGTTGACATTGGGAAATACCCACCTGTACCTGAATATATTAAGGTATAGGATGGATCAAAAATACCACTATTAGGACTAAAACCAATTTCCATCCCTTGACCAACTAATGTACTAGATGTTGTTCAATAATCTGTATAGGTTTGAAAACATCCATACAAACCAATACCAAAAAATGCTAAGTAAATTAAAATTTTTAAAACTTTAAAACTAATTTTCAAAATTTTCTTAGTGGTTTTACGATGAGTATCTGAAGTTGCTGCACTTGCAAAACCTGGTAAGACAAGTCTAATCGAATCATTACTTGACATCTTTAACAGCTCCTTTAGATAACTTAGTTAATAACTTATAAACAATTGTTCTATTTTCTAAATAAGTTTTATTAATTCACTCTTGTTTGACAATAAAAACAATTTGATAATCACCAAGTTCAACATTTAACTCTCGAATAATTGCTTTTAATTGCCTTCTAATTTTGTTTCTTTGAACTGCTGTTTTAAACTTTTTCTTACTAGCAATGACAGCAATTTGTCACTTAGAAAGATCATTCTTTCTATAAAACATGTTAACTGTAGATGAGTAAACTACATTATTGCTTTTAATTGTGTTTAAAATCTGTTCACTTTTATTCAAGCGATGATTTTTATTCACAATAATTATCTTTCATCTGAAACTGTAAGTTTATGACGACCTTTAGCACGTCTATTAGCTAAAACATTGCGTCCTGATTTAGTATCCATTTTAGATAGAAAACCATGAACTTTTAATCTTTTTCTTTTGTTGGGTTGAAATGTTCTTTTCATAAAATTTACCTAAATTTATATAGTTAATTTACTCAATCTACAAAATAATATTATAGACAATATATACCTATTAATCTTACCATATATATTCATTTAATGATTTAAACCCAACAACAAGAAAAAGAATTGCCATCTTTAATTTTTAGAAAATAAATATTTGTTAATTTATGCATAATAAAGTTTTAAAATGACATTTGTATGCAAAACATAAATTTTGAACAAATTTGAAAAGATACAATTGCAAAGTATCAATTGCAAAATGATAATAAATTATTCATTAATGAAGTAATTCAGCCAACTAAACTTATCAATATTTTGAATGATATTGCAATTATTAGTACTAATAAAAGTGATAACTTAACACTTTTAGAAGATCAGAAAGATAAACTAGAAAATTGTTTATCTATTATTATTGATAAAACAATTAAGATTCAATTTATTGATTCAAATTCACAATCTGAATATTTGTCACTAACCACAAAACAAGAAAGCAATTTGAATCAAAACATTAATTCTAATATTACATACAAAACATATGTTGTTGGTAACTTTAATAAAAATGCATTTAAATTGGCTAATCAATTGAGTGAAACATCTACAAGTATTTTTAATCCAATTTTCATCTATAGTAAGACCGGTTTAGGCAAAACACATTTATTAACTGCAATGATTAATGAATTGAATTCTAATCATCCTAATAAAACTATTTGCTATCTTGAATCACAAGCATTTATACGTGAAGTGTTTGCTTGTTTTGAAGAAAAAAACAATAGTTCTTTGATTGAAAAATTAAAAAATAAATATTGTAGTTATGACATTCTAGTGATTGATGATATTCAATATTTGTCAGAAAAAACTAAAACTAATGAAATTCTATTTACAATTTTTAACTACTTAACTAATAATAAAAAAATTGTTATCATGAGTTCTGATCGAGCCCCTCATGAACTAAATGGATTTGAGGATAGAATGATTTCCAGATTCTCAAGTGGAATTAGTTGTCGAATAGAAGAACCAGATGATGATAGTCTAAAAATAATCATTAGTAGGGCATTGAGTAGTCAAAATATCTATTTAACTGATGATGCAACAATGTTGATCATTGATTTTTGTGATCGTGACATTAGAAAGTTACTTGGTTTGATTAATAAAATAATCTTTTTTGTTGAACAAAAAACTGGATTATTAGATAAAGATGAAATTAGAAATATCTTAGAAGTAGATAATAAAGTTATAGGTTACAACAAAAAAAATACATTTGCTCACCCTTCTAAAATCATTGAAACAGTCGCAAAAATTTACAATGTTAAAGTTGCAGATTTAGTTGGAAATAGTCGCAAAAAAAACATTGCCACAGCTAGACATGTTGTGATGTATATCATGCGCGAATATTCTAAATTGCAATTAAAAGATATTGGTGGTTTTTTAGGTAACCGTGACCATACAACCATTTTAAGTGGTGCAGAAAAAATTAAAGGTTTAGTAATTAGTGATAAAGAATTTAGTAAACTAGTAAGTTCTATTATCAAGAAATTAAATTAAAGTGGTTTAGACACAATTTTTTGTCAGTTACGTGGGTATGTTTTATTTGTAATTTGTTTCTTTTGAAAATCTAGAACCACATGTGTATGATTAGCAAAATTATAGTTAATAGTTGTTTCCAAAGATAAGTCTAAAATTTGAATTGCATTTTGTGATTCACTAAGTTCCATTAAATAGTTTTGTGATTTTAAAGCAATAATATGCCCATTAACTTTAGCAAAAGATGTTGATAATTCTAAAATTTTATTCAAACTACTAACTGCTCTTGATGTAACTAAATCAAATGATTCTCGATGATTTTTTATATATTCCTCACATCTTTGATTTACTAATGTGACATCATCTAAGTGTAATAAATCTAAAATAATTTTTAAAAATTTACATTTCTTTGAATTAGCCTCCACTAGTGTGACATTTAAATGAGGATAAATAATTTTTAAAACAATACCTGGAATGCCACTACCAGTACCAATATCTAACAAAGATAAATTAATATCTGAATAGAAATAATCTAACTTTGTAAATGGCAATAATGACGCTAAAAAATATTGATCATAAATTTTGTCATCATCAACAAGTTTAGAAAGATTCATTTGTTGATTATAATGTTGTAATGTTTTCTTATAAGTTATAAACTTATCAAAAGTGTCTTGAGATACTCAAGGACATACGCTTAAAAGATATTGTTCAAATTCTTTTTGATTCATAATTTTATTGCAAATCAAGATGATACTTAATTTTTAATATGTCTTCAATATTGATACCACTAATTCTACTAGCTTGACTTAATGTTAATGGTTTAATTTTATTGAGTTTATCAATTGCTTCTAATGATAAATTAGCAATATTTTTAAAATCATTGATTTGAGTCAAATCATATTCTTTCATGTTGTAGTAATGTTGTAATTTGTCTTCCTGAGCTTTGATATAACCTGCAAACTTTACCTTAATTTCAATTTTTTGTATTGTTTCACAATCTAAATTTTGAATTGGTAAAAAATTTAGCAAATCATTTAAAGTAATTTCTGGACGTTTCAAATAGTCATACAATGTGGCATTATTTTTAATAATTTTGGTTTTTAATTCTTTTACCTGACCAATTGTTGTTGATTGTAAAAATTCTATTATTTGCTTAATAATTAACTGCTGATTTTGAAATTTAGCAAATTGTTTATCACTAATTAAACCTTGTTCATAACCAATGCGCATCAATCTTTCATCAGCATTATCATTTCTAAGAAATAAACGATGTTCAGCTCTTGATGTTAATAAACGATATGGTTCTGTTACACCTTTTGTAACAATATCATCAATCATTACACCAATATAGCTATTCCGTCTGTCCATAATTAATAAAGGGTTGTTGTCAACAAAATTGGCTGCATTAATACCAGCAATCAATCCTTGACCAGCTGCTTCTTCATATCCACTAGTGCCGTTTATTTGACCAGCACTAAACAATCCTCTAATTTTTTTAGTCATTAATGATGGATACAATTGAGTAGGATCAATGGCATCATATTCAATTGCATATCCATACTTAGCAATTATGCAATCTGCTAATCCCGGTAAGCTTCTAATCATTTTATCTTGTACATCTATGGACATTGAGGTAGAAAAACCACCTAAATACATTGTGTCTAAATTTTTAGATTCAGGTTCTAGAAAGATTTGGTGTCTTTCTCGTTCATTGAATTTAACAATCTTATCTTCAATTGATGGACAATAACGTGGACCAACACCATTTATTGCACCTGAATACATTGCCGAATTATGTAAGTTGTTATTAATGATTTCATGTGTAATGGAGTTTGTATGAAATAAATAACATGGCTCTTGGTCATTTTTATCTCATTTTAAATATGATGAATCATAACTAAAATGTAATGGTGTCGCACTTCCATAATCTATTTCCATTGCACTATAATCAATTGTGTCTTTTTTAATTCTTGGTGGTGTACCAGTTTTTAGTCTGATTAAACTAAAACCTAAATCTTTTAAATTTTGTGATAAATACTTAGCATAACTACTACCATCAGCACCTTCAGACATTTTTTCTTTACCTTTAAATGTTAAAGATTGCAAGTAAGTACCAGAAGTAAGAATAACTGATTTAGCCTTTATAAATTCATTATCAACTTTTACACCATTAATAACATTATTATTTACTAGTAATTCAGAAACTTCACCAACAATTAAATCTAAATTTTGTTGGTTAGTAATTGCATCTAAAAATCATTTATGGTATGCGATTTTATCAATTTGTGCTCTCAATGCTCAAACTCCTGCGCCTTTAGAAGTTCCCAGCATTTTCATTTGAATTTGGCAACTATCAGCCGCCTTCCCTTGCATTCCACCTAAAGCATCAATTTCTCTTGTTACTGTTCCCTTTGCTGGACCACCAATTGATGGATTACATGGCATTTTGCCAACACCATTAAGATCTAAGGTAATAATGGCAGTTTTCTTATTCTTATTTGCAGCAGCAAATGCGGCCTCCAAACCAGCATGACCTGCACCAATTACAATTACATCATATTCCTTATTCATTATTAATTTCACTCATCTTGATATTATAAAATATCAAATATGTTTTATTTTGAATCAATAAAAATACAAGCACCAAATCTAAAAACACCTTATGCATTAACATTAAAGCTAAATGATAAGAAACCATACTTTCTAACTTGTGATAATGAAAAATGATTACAAAATATATTTGACTTCACCAAAAATAAACAAAACTATGAATCCGGTGGTTGAATAATTGATGATTATGATTTAATCCATCTATCCAATTCACAATTTAATAATTTTTGCTACCAAAAATTAAGTTATTGTGATGAATCAACCATCATTAATCATAATTTCACAGTTAATAAACTAATTAAGATTTATGCTAGTTTTTTCAATTTAGAAATAAATTTTATTAATGATCTATTAAAAAAAATTAATTTTTCTAATGATTTAATAAATAAAAAAATTAAACAATTAACAAAAATTGAACAAGAAAAATTAAAAATCTGCCTATCATGTTTGAAATCAAGTGAGTATATAATTTGTAATTTATTAAAGAATATTTTTGCACAATCTGAAGTTGATGAAATAAGTATTTTTTTAAATTATGTTAGTAAAAAATATAACAAAATGATAATTTGTTTTGTTAATAGTAAAACTAATTTTGAAAATTTAATATTTTTAGATTCCAAAGAATTTTTAACATTCAATAAACTAATGACCATTAGTACAGAAAAATATTTAAATCCTGGTTATAAATTAATAAAAAATAAATTTTCTATTTATGTTAATCTTTTCAAACAAATAAATTGAGAATGATTTTGTTTATTTGTCATCAATTTGGTTCTTGTAGCACTATCAATTTGAATTATGAATGTTCCAAAAATTAGTGATACTGGCAACAATCAGCAACTAAAACAAATAGTCAATTTTGCTAAGCAGGAAGTAGTAATTTGAAACATAATTAGTTATTCACTATATTTTATTACCTACATAAATAATTTAATATGGTGAAAAATTATGAATAAAAAGAGAAAAGAATACTTAGATTTTTTGAATAATATTCATATTGATTCAATTAACAAAGTTGTAGTCTGACCTGTTGTTTATTTTTTGATAATAATTATGAGTACAATCATTGGATTTATTGCTGTTGATGTTAGCCTTACTGCAACCAAAGTAATTGTAAATAACTTGTGGTTTGCACTACCATTATTTTTATATATAATTTACATAGTTGTTTTAGTTTTAGGATTAGCATTGCAAATTAATCAGACTATTAAACCAAGTACATTTAAACAAACATTCATTGAAATAATTACTAATTAAGGAGCACATAAATTTATGGATAGAAAATTTACAGAACAAGAATTAAATAGACGTGCAACATTATTAGAATTACAAAAAAACAATCAAAATCCTTTTGCATGTGAAAAAGTTAACCGTACGTGTACATTGCATGAATTTAATGATGAATATAACAATTATTCTAAGGAAGAATTGCACAACCAAAAATGAGAACCAATAACATTAGTTGGAAGAGTAATGAATATTCGTCAAACTTTTGGTGTGATAAAAGATTTTAGTGGAACAGCACAATTCTATTTAAATAAAAAAGTATTGGCACCAAATATTTTTAGTAAATTTAAACAAATTGATATTGGTGATATTGTTGAATTCATTGGTACACCAATGAAAACTAATACTGATCTAATTACATTAGATGTAAATGATTTAAAAATCGTGAGTAAATCATTGAAAGTTTTGCCAGAGAAATACCATGGACTAGTAGATGAAGAGATTCGTGCTCGTAATAGATATGTTGATCTAATTGTAAATGATGAATCAATGCAAACTTTTATCAATAGAAGTATTATTGTTAAAGCGATCAGAGAATATATGGATTCATTAGGTTATTTTGAAGTTGAAACACCTGTTTTAAACCCTGTTTTGGGTGGAGCTGCTGCTAGACCATTTATAACTCATCATAATGCACTAAATAGAGAATACTATTTAAGAATTGCAACCGAATTACCACTGAAAAAATGTATTGTTGGTGGTTTTGAAAAAGTTTATGAAATTGGTCGAATTTTTAGAAATGAAGGGATGGATGCCACTCATAATCCCGAATTCACATCAATAGAAACATATGAAGCGTATGCTAACATTGATGATATGGCCGATATGATCGAAGGAATGATTAAATTTTGTGCTAAAAAAGTGCACAAAGATGTTGTTAATTATCGTGGTTTTACAATTGATTTAACTAAGCCTTTCAAAAGAGTTCAAATGGTAGATTTGATCAATGAAACTACAGGTATAAATTTCTATGACGTAAAATCAGATGAAGAAGCAGTTCAAATAGCAAAACAACATAATATTCATTTAGAAAAACATCAAATGAAATATGGTCATGTTATCAATGCATTTTTTGAAACATATTGTGAAGATAAATTAATTGAACCTACTTTTGTTTTTGGTCATCCAATTGAAATTAGTCCATTTGCCAAAAAGAATTACCAAGATCCTAGATTCACAAGAAGATTTGAATTATTCATTGGGCAAAAAGAATTTTCAAATGCATTTAGTGAATTAAATGATCCAATTGATCAATTAGAAAGATTTGAAGAACAATTGAAAGAAAGAGAATTAGGTAATGAAGAGGCTAATGAAATTGATATGGATTATATCAATGCATTAGAATATGGGTTGCCTCCAACAGGTGGGACTGGTGTTGGTGTGGATAGATTAGTAATGTTGTTAACAGAAAAAAACACAATTAGAGATGTGCTTTTATTTCCACACATGAAAGATAAAGTTTAATGAAAAAAAACTATTTTACTAGTAGTTCTACATCTAGTAATTCTCTTGTTACTACGTTAAGATTCATTAGTTGATTTAATGACAAGTTCTTAAATGAACTAATGAATAAATTTAATCTTTTTTACCTTGAAACACCAAAAATTTGTAAATTTCAAAGTAATCTTAATGAAAGAGTAATAAATTTTGACAACAAAGAATGTAAGGAAGTTTTTCAAATCATTAAGTACCCTTGCAAATATTTAAATAGAATTTGAACTGAATTAAATAATCATAAATATGTAGTTTTAGGATTAATTACTAAATATGTAATATATCATCGTGATAATCAAATTAACAATGTCCAATTCATCTATAACAATGTTATTGATATCAGAATTAAAATTAGTGAAATAGAAAAAAATAACTTTAATGAATTAATTGATGATACTTATAAATTAATTAAAAGTATTGTTTATGAACTAATTAATGAATATTCATCTATTGATAGATCATTAAAAATTAATGATGAATTTTTAAAAAAAGTTTACAAATCTAAATCTTTAAATAATTTTTCTAAAATTAGTCAAACATTAAAACTAGATGATTATATTCAACAAAAAGTTGTTGAATATCAATTTGTGTTATTAACTAATATTGCAAATAATAAAAGTAAATATCTAAGTGAACATTCAAAATATGATGATGAAACAAACAATGCGCAATTGTTGTATTTACATCAACAATCTGATTCTATTATTAACTTAATGCAATTTGCAATTTCAAATGAAAATAAACTACCTTATTTACATATTCAAATTAATGTGGAACAATTGATTATGATAATTTTAAATAAAGAACATATAGCAGAGGTTTTGCCTGGAGCATGAACTAGTATTTTAAAAAAAGAAGCATTAAAAAAGAAGGTGGATATTTTATAGTGCAATATGCAGTTGTAATACCTGGAGCTGGTTCATCATCTCGTTTCAAAAAAGATAAACTTACATTTAAAATCAATAATCAATATTTAATTCATCATACAGTTAGTAATTTTTTAGATGATAATGAATGCAAAAAAATCATTTTGCTTGTCAATAAAAGCAAATATGACTTTTATAAGAATTTATATTGCTTACAAAATAAAATTCTAGTTATTGGAGTAGCCACAACTTCTAGACATGAGACAGTTAGGATCGGCTTGCAATATTGCACTAAAAATGAATATGTTTTGATTCATGATGCATGTCGGCCATATGTAACACAAAATTTAATTGAAATAGTTAAATCAAAATTAAATGATGGTTATGATGCAGTTTGTCCAGTTATTGATATTGTTGATAGTGTTATAGATATTAACAACAACCAAATTCAATATTTAGAACGTAATAATATTAAAAGAGTACAAACTCCGCAAGGATTTAAATTTTCTGCACTAATGAGTGCATTTGGTGAAACTCAATCATCAAACGAAATTTTCAATGATGAATTTAGTTTAGTATTATCAAAACAACCCAAACTAAAACATCTTCTAGTACAAGGTGAAACTGGTAATACCAAAATCACTGTCCCAGAAGATGTTAGTGTTATTGATTATGATTTAAATGATTAACTTTTAATTATTAGAATTAGCAGCAGGGGCGGCAGGCATTGTTGGTGTTGGCGCTTTACTAGAAGTAACTGTGAAAGTCAAATTAGTTACTAAAGAACTTGTAGTTGAACCATAAGATTTATAAAGTACTGGGGTACTAAAAATCAAGTTAAAAGTATATGTATACTTATCGCTCATTAACTTGTAATGGCTAGCATTAAAACCATATTCATATGAAACATATTTATTGGTACTAAAGTCATTACCAAATTTAAAATATTCTTTAATTTTAGTGTTTAAATCATTACCATCTTTTAAACTAAATTCAGGTTTTTTAGATAAGGCACCATCTGTTCATTGACCATAATTGTTTATTAAATCAGCTAAATATGTTGTGAAGTCTGTGTCTGATTTCAATTGTTCGACTGTTGCACCTTCTGAATAAATTGAACTATTGTAGTTAGGAATAACCGTACCATTAGTTAGATTAGTTGATGTGGTAACATAATTTGTTAAACCACCATTAAAACTAATGAAGTCTGTTAGGTAAACTGTCAATAGAGTAACTACACCTAAAAATTTAGTTTTAGATGAGTTACTATATGTTGAACCATAGTAACTAGATGTGGTAGATGTAGTAGTATATTTTGTATTTGATGCTGCCAAAACACCATTTTTATACAATGGATCATTTTTGTCTTGACTTTCATATGCAATTGCAATTTGTTCTGTTGACTGATAAGCTCAATTTATCATTCTTGTATTTGTATTGACATTTGGTCTTACTTTAGCATTATTTGCTACATAACTAAATTGTAGATAATTATCAGGCATAATCACAATATCTGTTGGTAATGTGGTAGCTAAATTAATATTTAATGAAAGAATAGAAGTAGGCACTTTTATTGTTCCTGGTGATACTTCAGTTAATTCTGAAGCTGTTGCTTTTTCATCAGTTGTTGTAGATGACAAGCTAACTTCACCAGTAACATTGTCTAATAAAACCAATAATGGCATTAAATCAAATTTAACAGTTTCTTTAAAATTCATCTTTAGACTTAAGTTTTGCGTTACTGTTGCACTTGATGAATTATATGAAAAATCATTTTTAACTGTTGTAGTTTGAACATTGCTTGATAATGCGGTATATAAATCTGATGATTTATCATTAACTGTAACATTAATCAATGATTTAATAATCTTTTGTAATTGAGATGTTAGAGAAACTGTTTTAATTGTAGCAGTCTCCACCTTGTATGTTCAACTTAGAAGTTTTCGTTGATTTTGCCATTTTGCTTCACTATAGTCCTTCAATTCACTAGGAACTACAATTTTAGAACCAATCATTGAATTAATACTCTCTAAAACTGATGCAATCGATGAATCAGGTTGAACAATTTGTAATACTGTTGCAATACTCTTCAATAATGTAGAGTCTTTATTAGTAGTTGTTAACTCATAAACTAAGACATCTAAAACTTTAATATTTTTGTATTTGTTTGGATCTTTGCTAGCATCAACTTGCTTAGCTGAAAATTCAGCTAATGAACTTAGATATGTATTAAAAATACCAACAATTTTTACCACATTAGCATCTAAATTACTAGCATTGTCAGTTGATAATAAAAATTGAAAAACATCATCAACATTATTGAAAATCAAGCTAACAATGCTTGGATCATCCTTACTCAATGAAGTCATAATTGTTTTCAATAATGGCATTATTCATTGCACATTATCACCTAACAATTTTTCAAGTGTTGGATACAATGATTCAATACTCTTAACTCATTCCTGCATTTGTGCTAGAGTTTGGTTAGTATTACCAATTGTTTCTAACATGTTTAAAACAGTTGATAACTGTGGATATGTATTAACAAGTTTTTTTAGTAAAGAGGTGACCTTACTTAAATTTGTATAAAGATATTCAGATACTTTTTTAGTTGAAAATAAATCTGAAACAATGCTAGATAAATCAGCATCATTAGTAATTAAGTAGAAAACATCATACAAATCTTGGTTAATGTCTTGCAAAAAATCAAACAAAGTTGGATTTTCTGCAATTTTTAATAAAAGATTTTGAGCAGCTTTAACACCTACTAAAACATTTTGATAAGTTTTGTTGATTTGAGTTAGTTGCAAATTTTTTAAATCATCAACTTTTAATTTTTTTAATGATTCATTTATTAGTGATGTACTATTGGTTAAATTATTACCAAAACCAACATTAGTAACTAACGTCTTCATAGCATATGAATAAGGAAAAACATTAACTGATTCAGTAAAGTTAGTACTAACTATTGGCTCCAAAGCACCAGATCCATCCCTGGTTTCAATTTCTGTAGATGAATTATCAATTTGATTTTGGTAAACATTTAAACTAACATTATCGAATGCAGTTGTTAAATATGCAGTATTTTTTTCAGCATCTTGGGTTACTAAGTATGGTGATAAGCTAGACTTATCAAATCCAATTAAAATTGTAAGAAAAGAATTGCCATTGACAAGAATTTCTTGATTTGTAATTGGTAATGCTATTTTCTTAGTTCCTGTGGTAGAGTTATTTAGCATTATTGCAACACTACCAGTTAGCAATTTATTATTTTCATCAATTGTTAAATTATTACCAGTGAAAACACCACTTGCAATCAATCCGGGTAGATCTCAAGCTGTAGACAAAGAAGTTAAGTAATTTTTTAGAAAAAAATCCAAATCATTTTCTAAATTACTCTTAAAAGTTGCCACATCTTGCATGTAATTAGCAATTTTTTGAGTTACCAAACTTGAATTCTGTGCATCTTCATATGATGTGACAACATTTGTACCACTTGTACCACTAATACTTGTCAAATCTTGCTCAGAAATTGGTGTCATGTACTTGTTAACAACTTCTTGTCAATTATTTTGGACATCATCACCTAAAGCATTTTTTATTTCTTGATTAGGTTGAATTGGTGCAATATCTAAATTAGATTGTGTAATCAAAATTTGACCTAATCCACCTGCTTTATTTGGAGTAAAAATTAAAACTCTTAGTGAACTACCACCATCTTTTGCTTTAATAATGGAATAAGTTGGTAATGGAAAGTTTTCTCCCCCTTTAAAAATAGTGGTACCAGTTGGTAATGAAGGTATTTTTTCTAACAAATTTTGTTCAGGTAATTTTTCAATATCTTCTAAGCTATAACCAGGAAATAATTGTGTTGCAGGAGCAATATAAATATTGTTATCAATTAAATCATTAATATTGTTTAGGCTAATCGATGAAAAATTAATTTTAGTTTTATCACAACTAATAGTTGGAGTGTCTTTAGAATCACTAGAATTAATAATTTTCAAATCTTTGATAGTTGTAGGAATTAATATTGAAAATCCATCAATAGTAATATTAGCAAAATCAAATTCAATTTCACCAAATTCCATTCCCAAAGACTTTAATCATTGTGAATAAACAGAAGTCAATTTTTCATTAATTTGAACATTGGATTTGGTTTTAGTTGTTTCTAGTAAATCATTGTATGCAGTGAATAAATTATTGTTTGCATCAGGAAAAATCAACTTAGACTTATTAATTTCTAATTGTTGATTATTTGCATCATAGTTGAAATCATTCTTAGAGTTACTACTAGCACAAGAAACAATAAAAGGTGAAATGCCGGCTGCACATAATGCTAATGAACTAGTGGCTAGTAGAAATTTTAGTGCTTTTTTCATAATACGTCTCCAATCATCAAAAATATTAATTTATCAACATTGATATTCAAAAACTACTTCATGTGTATTTGTGATTAGTATTTTCTTTTTTTGCTCTTTTAACTTTTTATAAACAGAATTAACCAATTTCTCAAATAATGGACTGCAAACACTAATCACATCTATTGTTAGGTTCATAAAAAGATGAAATAATATGTCTTGGTATTTATACACTATGAAGTAGTTTTTGAATAAGATGATCTTTGCCCTACTTAGGCCTTATATTAGAATAATAAACCAATTCAACATCACTATTAAACTCTTGTTTAATGCTGTGTGCCTCAATAAGTTGTAAACAATTGGGTTCAAGAATTGCAATTTGTTCCAAAAATGACAAACTAACCCTCTTTAATGAGAATGACTTTGTTTCTTGATTACTCTGTTGTCTCTTTACGTAGTTGGTAATTTTTTCTAACTTACTAATTTGAACATCTTGAATGCTTAATCTAACAACTGTTCTCTTAGCCATAAAGTATAAAAAAGTTCCAACACTCAAACACATTCCTATACCAAGTAGGATAATGTATGAGTATTGAAAGACAACTGGTGTTTTCAAATAATATGAATTATTAAACAATGCAACAACAAACAAAAAAATGATCAATACTACTCCAAGAGACATCTTAAAAAGATCTAACATTCAAGTTTGTGTTCTTTGAATTCTTAGCTTTTTTAAACTATCTTCCAAGACATATGAATCATTTTTTATTTTATTTGTCATATTGGTACTATCACCCAATAAATAGTTGATAATAAAATGATAACACTTTTTGAAAATCTTATTCTTTTAAAATACTTTGAATTTTAGTTTTTTTCAAAACATTATTCTGTTGCTTAATATCAGTTAATTGGTGTTTAATTGTTGATATGATGTTATCTGCATAACAACATAAAACACGAGATTTCCAACTATTAGTTTGTTCACTAGAAATATCATTAGCAATGAAAACAACAATAGCATTCTTATCTTTTCTAGTGATTTTAAATGCTTTCTTGCCGTCATCATCATATGACACTAAACCATTTTTTCTTTGGATAAGTAATGCTTTTTTTTGAGCATTTAACTCATACTTAAAATTGTTGATTTTAAATGTAATAAAAATGCGATATATCTTTTCATCAATATTTAAAAACACTGCTAAATCACATTTAATTGTGTAGGGTTGATTTTCATATTTAATTACTGCACTACGTTCATCAATTCAACTACGAAATACTACTTTACCTTTAAAATCAGTATTCTTTAACCAATTGTTAATAACCGTTAAAACTTCATTTTGCACATCTTGTTTTAAAGGAATATTACTATTGAACATCTTGTTCCTCTAATGCATCTGCAATTTTAAATGTTGCCACATGTTGAACTTTTTCTTTTTTATCTAAATCTATCAATTTAACACCTGATGTTGAACGACCAGTTTCACTAATTTGATTAACTTGCATTCTAATTAAATTGCCAGTGTTAGCAATTAATAAAACTTGATCTTCCTTATTAACTAATTTTACACTTACTACATCGCCAGTTTTATCTGTTATCTTAAGTGTTCTTGTACCCTTTGCACCCCGTTTAGTTAAACGGTATTCATCTTTATTAGTTAACTTACCAACACCTTTTTCACCAATTGATAACACATAATTACCTTCAGAAGAAACACCAGTACCAATGACATATTCATTTTTGTTCAATTTAATACCAATAACACCTTGAGCAGTTCTACCTAAAGGTCTAAAAGTTTTTTCCTCAAATCTAGCTAAGTTAGCTTTATTAGAACCAATGAAAATTTCATCATTACCACTTGTAACATGAATTGCAAATAATTCATCATTCTCTCTTAAGTTAACTGCAAGTTTACCATTACTTCTAATTAAAACAAACTCACTAAGTTTGGTTCTTTTAATAAAACCTTGCTTAGTTACAAACAATAAATATTTGTCATTGTAATCATTAATAGTTATCAAGTTAACAATTTTTTCATTTTTTTCTAAATCTAAAAAATTGTTGGCTGGTACACCTTTAGATTGTCTTTGTCCAATTGGAACTTCATGACCTCTAATTCGATAAACCTTACCAAAATTACTAAAGAATAACAAATCAGCATGAGTGTTAGAAATAATAATTTTTTGAATTTCATCATCTTCATGTGTTTTAGCAGCTAAAACACCAGTCCCACCACGATTTTGCACTCTATACACATCAATTGGTACTCTTTTGAATCATCCATTGTTAGACATTGTTATAACAATATCTTCTTGAGGAATTAAATCTTCATCATCAATATTAGATGCACCCTCAATAATTTCTGTTTGTCTTTCATCACCATATGCAGTAATAAAATAATCTAATTTTTCACAAATAATTTCATTACGTCTAATTTCAGAACTAATAATTACTTTTAATTCTTCAATCAATTTAGATAAATTATTTAAATCATCTTGTAATTTTTGGTGTTCTAAATTAGATAATGCTTTTAAACGCATATCCAAAATAGCTTTACTTTGGATTTCATCAATATCAAAAGTATTCATTAATTTTTGAATTGATTCTTCAGTATCCATAGAATTACGGATGATTTTTATTGTTAGATCAATATCAGCAATCGCTTTCAATAAACCTTGTAAGATATGAGCTTTTTCTTCAGCTTTTGCCAATTCAAATTTTGCTTTTCTAGTGATCACATTATGTTGGTGACTCAAATATAAAGCAATCATATCTTTTAAGCTTAATATTTGTGGTTTACCATTGACTAAAGCTAAATTATTAACTGAAAAATTTACTTGTAAACTAGTTGAACGACATAATTTGTTAAAAATAATTTCTGGAATTACATCTCTTTTTAATTCAACAACAATTCTAATACCATCACGACTAGATTCATCCCTTAAGTCAGTAATATCCTTGATTTCTTCTCTTTTAACTAATTCAACAATTTGATCAATTAATCGCTTTTTATTGACAGCATAAGGAATCTCTGTAATAATTAAATTAGTTTTACCATTATTAATTTCTTCAACTTCATGTTTAGATCTAATGGTAAATTTACCTTGGCCTGTTTCAAAATATTGTTTAATTCCATTTGTACCAATAATTTGGGCTTGAGTCGGAAAATCAGGTCCTTTAATATGTTGTTGCATTAATTCATCGACTGTAATTTCATTATTATTAATGTATGCTTTAATAGCATTACAAACTTCAATTAGATTATGAGTTGGCATTAATGTCGTCATCCCAACAGCAATACCATTTGCTCCATTAACTAATAAGTTAGGAAATGAAGCAGGTAATGTTGTAGGTTCTTGTTCTGAGCCATCATAATTATCAGCAAAATCAACAGTATCTTTGTCGATACTATCAAGCATATCACCACTAATTTTAGATAATCTTGCTTCTGTATAACGCATTGCAGCTGGTGAATCACCATCAATCGAACCAAAGTTACCATGGCCATCAATTAGCATATATCTCATGCTAAAATTTTGAGCCATTCTAACCATTGCTTCATACACAGCTAAATCACCATGAGGGTGATACTTACCAATTACTTCACCAACTAAACGTGCAGATTTTTTGTATGGCTTATCATTAAACATTGATAATCCATATGCAGCAAATAAAATCCGACGATGAACAGGTTTTAATCCATCCCTCACATCTGGTAGTGCCCGTGATACAATCACCGACATCGCATAATCCATGAATGATTTTTCCAATTCTTTTGTAATTGGTAAATTATGAACTGTTGAATGTGATAATTGTTCACGAATTTCTTCACTGCTTAAACGACCTTTAGATGATTTTTTCATAACAATACTCTCCTTTCTTAAGCATCAATATTCTTAACATATTCAGCATTCGCTTCAATGAATTGCTTACGAGGAGGCACTTCATCACCCATTAACAAAGTAAATATTTGGTCAGCTTTAATCGCATCATCAATAGAAACTTGTAAAAGAATTCTATTTTTAGGATCCATTGTGGTTTCTCACAACTGTTCTGGATTCATTTCTCCTAACCCTTTGTAACGTTGAATACTGTATCTACCACTTGGTATTTCTTGCTTGAATCTTTCTAAATCTTCTTCATTATATGCATATCTAATTGATTTACCAGATGTAAATTTATACAATGGCGGTTGCGCAATATAAACATGGCCATCAATAATCAAATTTTTCATGTATCTAAAAAAGAAAGTTAACAATAATGTTCTAATGTGGGCACCATCAACATCAGCATCTGTCATAATAATAACTTTGTTATATCTCAGTTTTTCTTGATTATATTCATTAATAGTTCCACAACCTATGGCTGTAATAATATCAACAATTTCAGCTGTTCCAAATACTCTAGATGAGTTTGATTTTTCAACATTCAAAATTTTTCCCTTTAAAGGTAAAATTGCTTGAAACTCTCTTTCTCTACCAGTTTTAGCTGATCCACCAGCTGAATCCCCTTCCACTAAATATAATTCAGTAACACTGGCATCACGTGATGAACAATCAGCTAATTTACCCGGTAAAGAATTGGATTCAAATGGAGATTTTCTTCTTGTAGCTTCCTTAAATTCTTGAGAACGTTTTCTAGTTTCTGCTGCTGCTAAAATTTTCTTAATCATTTGTTCAGCAATTAAAGGATTCTCTAACAAGAATTTTTCAAAAACATCACTCACTACACCATTAACAAATTTACGAACCTCACTATTACCTAATTTCTTTTTAGTTTGTCCTTCATATTGCGGATTAGGGTGTTTAATAGAAATAATTGCTGTTAACCCTTCCATAATATCTTCTTTGTTAACTTTTTCCTTGTTAGGATCTTTTATTCATTTTTTTTCAACAGCATAATTATTAATTAGTCTAACCAATGCAAGTGAAAACCCTTCTTCATGAGTTCCACCTTCACTTGTATTAATGTTGTTACAAAAAGTATGAATAGAAGCGTTGTAGGTTTTGTTATATTGAAAAGCAAATTCACATCTAATTGAATAATCTGTTTTTGTTGCACCTGATCTAGCATTGCCAGTAATAGCAGGTACCAATTCAGTTTTGTCCCCATAAATAATTTCATCAAACAATGGTTCTTTTTGAGCATTGATTTCATGGACATATTCTTTAAGTCCACCTTCAAAACATCATTCATGATGAGTGTTAGTCAATTCAGACAAAAAACTAATCTTAATTCCTTTGTTTAAATAGGCTAATTCTTTGAGACGATTAATAATTTTTCCTTCATCTCATGGACCTTCTTCCATAATTGTGAAATCAGGATAGAATTGAATTTTTGTCCCATTAGCTTTTTCACTCTTACCAATGATTGTTAATTCTGAAATTGGATCTCCACCATTTTTGAATTCAATGAAATGTTCATCATGATTTTTAGAAACCCAAACTTTAAATCATAAACTTAAAGCATTAACTACTGATGCACCAACACCATGAAGTCCACCTGATACTTTATATGAATCATTATCAAATTTACCACCAGCATGAAGAATAGTTAAAACAGTTTCAACTGTTGATTTTTTAGTTTCTTCATGAATATCCACTGGAATTCCACGACCATCATCTTCAACTAAAATTGAACCATCTACTTTGATAGTTAAATTTACTTTAGTTGCAAATCCAGCCATTGCTTCATCAATGGAATTATCCACAATTTCCCAAATCATGTGATGCAATCCTTCTGGACCTGTTGAACCAATATACATTCCAGGACGAGTTCTTACTGGTTCCAAACCTTTTAGAACTTTAATACTATTACTATCATATTGATTTTTTTTATCACTCATAGAACACCTTACTTCACAATATTTAAAAGCATTTGGTGATTAATTTCTAATTTATAACCAGGATAAATCTTTTTGCCACGCCTAGTTTCAATTTCATTATTTACTAGAACTTTATTTTCACTTAAAAAAGCACTAGCTTGACTTCCTTGTTGAATTAAACCAACATATTTAAGCAGTGCTCCCAATGTTATAAATTCAGTGGTAATCACAATTTCTTTTTGCGTCATTTAAGTATATTTAATATAAATATTAAATACATTAATTCTATCATTAAAAGTGCATAGACCATTCTATAAACATAGTAAACAATTTACTAGTATAGTGATACGTTTGAATATTTAATGTCTGTTATTTTGGATAAACAACAATAAAAACAAAAACCATGCCGTCGCATGGTTTGCATAGGAAAAACCTATTAACGAGAGTACACTGATGCATGAGCCACACTGTATCATCGCCTTTACAACTAAATTATAACATTTATAAATTACAAATTTCTATAATTCATATACATTAATAATTTTATTCCTATATCATCAAATTCTTCTTTTTCTATATAATCCTTAACTTTCTTACTAAAGACTAATTTAAGATTATTATTTTTAGTTTTTTATTTAAAAAATCTAGTAATAAAACAATATCAAAAATTCTTAATTCTTTTTTAATATCTATATTGATTTTAGATTCATAAAATTTTTTAGAAATTTTAGAAGTGAAATTGTAAACAACATTGTTGTGGCAACATCTGTTTCTAATTTTCTTTATTAAACTAATAATTTCATTGAATATGTCTAAATCAAAACATTCAAATAAATTGTCTAAAACATTTTTTAATAAACATTTATTCAGATATTTTAATATCTTATTAACATTTCCAAAACTTCAATGTATTGACAATGTTCATATAGGTATCTCTTTTATATCATCATATTTTTCTAAAACTTTTATACTATTTCAGTTTTGTTTTTCAACACAATTTGGAATATGTCCTTTTAATTCTTTATTAATATTTTCTATTTTTACTTTTTTAAAAATTTTCAATATTCATCATTACTAATTTTTAAAATTTGGCCATAATGTTTATTTTCACCATTTATATTATTTTCGATCATAAATTCACAAATAACTTTAACAATTTGTTTTGAAAGACTCCTCTCAAAATCTAAAATACTGTTCAATATAATCGATGAAATTCCACGATCAAAATTAAAAATAGAAATTAATTCAACTTCAGAAGCATTACTTTTATAGATATTTGACTTTCTATTTTCATTCAAAAATAATAAATCATTATAACCATTAACAAAGTCTTGATAATTATACCTTTGTAAATAATACTTTAACTTACCAACATCTTTTATTTTGAAATTACGTTCTTGTAATAATTTAATTTGTTCAATGGTACTTAAATACTTTTTTATGCTTTATTTCATTCATTAAACTAATTATCTAATCTCACGGGTAAAATTAACTCTTTAAAATTTGTATTATCACCAACAATAATCATTGGTTTACTACTACTTTCAATTATTAAATTAACAGTTTTAGAATCAATATTTCTCAGTAAAGTTAATAAAAAAGTGATATTAAACCCAATCTTGATGTCACTACCTATGATTTCACTCGTTGGTACATCTGTCTTAGTTGATCCAATTTCAAATGATGACGAATTTAGTTCAAGTTTGTTATTTTCTACATTAAATGTGATGATTGGATTGTTTTCTAAATTAACGGCAACCTTACCTAATTCAAGCGCATTAATTAATTCCTGTTTATCTAGTTTGATTGTGGTTGTTTTGTTGATATTAAATGCTTTAACAAAAATATCGACTGGATAATCACCGATAATTGAACGGTCAACAATTATTATTTTTCCACATTGAATATAAACTTTTTGATTCATTTTATCAACATAGAACTTGATGTCCTGATTTATACCTTTAAAAATTTGACTTATTGTTATCAATGTTGTGTTATTCAAAATAAATGAATCATTAAAATCATTTGTGTTTATAGATTTCAAATATGCTAATCTAAAACTATCGGTAGATAGTGTCGTTAGATAGTTTGAATCAATTGTCTTATCAAAATAAATTCCACTAATTGTTTTAGTTTGATTTACATCATTAAATGTGCATCCACTATTTTTTTTAAAGACTTCATTAATATCTTGTTCGCTTAATGTTAAACAAGGTAAATTATCATAACTAAAATTTAAGTTTGGAAATTCACTATCATCTAAAATATTGATTTGACTAGAAAATGTATTTGTTTTAACAATTAAAACAGAATTTTCTACCTTGTTTAAGTGGATTTCATCTTCTTTCAATTTACTAGCAAGGTCTAACAAAATTTTGTTTTTAATTAAAATCTTTCCTGGTTCATCGATTTCAACTTTATCCAAATCAATTTCATAACAACCGGAAATTATTCCATTAGTACAAACACATTTAGCATTGTTTTTGCTAAAGATTAAATTTATACAACTAAAAATAGGATTGTTGGGGTTTTTGTTTTCAACTATTTTTTCACTAAATCTTAATATCTTTAATAGCTCTTCTTTTTGTATAGTAAGTTTCATTTAAATTTCTCTTTTCATTTAAATTATTATTAGTAATTTGTTTATATGTTGAAAACTATAAAATATATTGAAAATTACCAATATATTATACACTTTTTATGGTATAAAACATTGTTAATAAAATAAGAAAAAAAGTGGAAAAATATTTAATTATTGGTTTAGGGAATCCTGGAGTTCAATATAACAATACTAGACATCAAGTTGGCCATATGGTTCTTGATGCTTTTGTAGCAAAAAATAATCTAGAATTTAAAGATAGTAGTTTAGGCGGAAAAATTACCCAGTTTATTGTGGAAAATAAACTCATTTATCTAGCTAAACCGATGACATTTATGAACTTATCAGGTGAATTTGTAAAAAGATTTATGGATTACTATGATATTGGTGTTAATAATATTTTTGTCATATATGATGATGTGTCAATAATCTTGGGTAAATATAAAATTAAGAAAGATGGTTCATCGGGTGGACATAACGGAATAAAAAATATCATCAAGAACTTGCAAACAGAAAATTTCAAACGTTTGAAAATCGGTATTTTAAATGACAAAGTTTACAAAACTATTGAAGTTAAAGATTATGTGTTAAGTAAATTCAGTTCAACTGATTTGGAAAAAATCACCACTCATTATCCAATATTTTTTGAAATTATTAAAGAATTTGCAATTTATAATATTGATGATTTAATGAATAAGTACAACAATAATTAATGTCAATTTTAAATAAAAAACCTTACCTTGCGGCAATTAGTGGCGGACCAGATTCGATTGCACTACTTAACATGTATCATCGGCACATTAAAGTTGTTTGCACAGTTAAATACAATAAACGTGTTAATTGTCAAGATGATGTTGAATGTGTTCAAGAATTGTGTGATAAATATAAAATTCCATTGGAAGTTTTAGATGTTACATCTGAAATTTACCAACAATATCAATCAGAAAATAATTTTCAAAATCAAGCACGTAAAATTAGATATGATTTTTTTTGTAAAGTTGCGAAAAAGTATAATATCAACAAAATTTTAGTTGCACATCAGTTAGATGATTTTTTAGAGACTAGTTATATTGAATTTACTAAAAATTCCAAAAATTTGTTTTATGGAATTAAGGATAAATCAAGTTACAACGAATTAACTATTTATCGACCATTATTAATGAAATATCGTAAAAAAACATTACAAAGATATTGCGATGATTTAGGGCTTAAATATGTTTTAGACTCATCTAATGAAAGTGATGAGTATGAAAGAAATCGTGTCCGCAAAATCATTAGTACAATGAGTAATGATCAAATTCATAGTTTACTGAAGAAAACTTTAAAATACAACAATGAACACCGTAAGTTACAAGTTAAAGTTAATGATTATTTTGAAAAATGAAAATTAAATAACTTCAATATTAAAATGTTTAAAACATTTAATGAAAATGAGCAATATTATTTGATTTATGAATTTTTAAATTTTCACCAAATTTATCGTCCTAATCAAAATAAAATTCACGGAATAATTAGTTTTACCCAAGGAATGAATGGTAAAGAATATCGATTAGATGAAAAAACTATTCTCATTAAAGAAAATTTTTGTTTAACTATTAAAATTAAATAATTATTATTTTATGAACACATTATTTGATGCTAATTCAAGCTTTCCAATTGCTTTCACAGTGGGTGGATTATCAATTTATTGATATGCAATTTTCTCTATTCTTGGTTATTTTAGTGCCATTTGTATTTACTTGATTGTAATTGCAAGGCGTTACAAAATTAGTTTTGAGGTTGGTTTCTATTACGTATTTTTTGCATTACCAATGATTATTTTGGGAGCACGACTTTGATCATACATGATTGGTGATGCTAAAGATATTAGCAAATTTTTTAATTTGCGAGACGGAGGATTAGCTGTTCAAGGTGGAGTGGTGTTTGGGGTAATAACTGCTTTGATTTATTTCCCTATCATTTTAAGTCGTCCTAAGTTTCATGTTCGGGTATATGAAGATGGCAATGTTTACATTAAAAGACCATCAATATGATTGTATGCAGATGCAATTGTGCCAACAATATTAATTGGACAAGCGATAGGGAGATGAGGAAATTTTTTTAATGGCGAAATTTTTGGTGCTCCTGTAACTGATGGAGGATTGGAATGACTGAAAGTGATGATGCCAGGTGTGTATAATCATATGACACCAACAACTAGTGTTGTAATTGGCGGAATTACTTACAATAATGGAACTTATTTTCAACCATTGTTTCTTTATGAATCATTTTTAAATATTATTACCTTCATTATTATTTATGGTGTACTAGCAGAATTAAATGAAATGCGTGCAGGAACAATTGCCAGTTTATATTTTATTGACTATGGGATTATAAGATTCATTACTGAATCATTAAGAAGTTCACAATTTAGATTTGCTGCTACATATGCTTTAAATGGAATTTTGTTGGGTATTGGTTTAGTTTTATTTTTTGCTTGTCAATGAATTTTACCAAAGTATAGAAAATACAAAAATTGCCAATTCATTTGATCATATTTTTTATGATTATTTAATCATGATAAAAGTAGTAATAAACCTCACTTAAGTGATGTCAAATTTACTCGTTTTGAAAGTGGAACATTATATTTTGCAAATCGTTAGAAGGAAACACATGATATGAATTTTGATTATGAAACGGATTTAACAATTGTGGGATGTGGGCCCGCTGGTTTAACTGCAGCTATTTATGCTTGTCGTGCTAATCTTGATGTAATAATGATTGATAAAAATAGTCCTGGTGGTAAGGTGATAACAACAGCAAGTGTTGAGAACTACCCTGGTTTTAATGAAATATCAGGCCCTGATTTATCATTAAAATTTTTCGAACAAACCCAAAATTTAGGGGCAAAATTCATATTTAATGATGTTGTAGATGTTCAAACAGACATAAATAGTAATTTTAAATTTGTTAAATTAAAAAATGAAAAAATCATCAAGACTAAAGCAGTTATTATTGCCACGGGAATGGTTAATCGTAAGATTGGTTGTACAAATGAAAATGAACTTTATCAAAAAGGGATTAGTTATTGTGCAATTTGTGATGGTGCAATTTATAAGAACCAACCAGTTGCAGTTATTGGTAGCGGAAGAAGTGCTGTAGAAGAAGCGATTTTTTTATCAAGTATCGCAAGTGATGTAACTGTAATTTCTAACAAGATAGAATTTAAGGCAGATGCTAAAGAAATTGAACATCTACAAAGTTTAGGTAATGTAAAAATTTATTTCCAAACAGACACATTAAGTTTTAATGGCAGTGATAAGCTTACGTCTTTAACATTAAGAAATCAATTGACAAATGAAACATTCAATTTAAATGTAAATGCAGCTTTCATTTTCATTGGTTTTTTACCAATGTCACCAACTATTAATGAAAAGTCAATTTTGTCTAATGAATCAAACTTTATTGATGTAAATCACCAAATGCAAACTAGTTATCCAGGAATTTTTGCTGCAGGCGACATTGTTAACAAGAAAATTCGCCAAATTTCTACTGCAATTAGTGATGGTACAATTGCAGCATTAAGTGCAGTTGATTATATAAAAGATACTTTATGAAATTAGATGAAAGTCAAACTTTTAGTGAGCAAGTAAAAAGTGAAATTTGTTCCAATGCAAAGGATTGTACTAATATTGAAAGTATAGTTTTTTCATGTTTAAAAAATATTGGTGAATATGACATAAGTAGTGATTGTATTGAGCTTAAAACACAATATGTTAGTATTGTTAAGTTTTTTAGACAATTTTGTAGTGTTAACAATAAATATAAATTACAAATTTCCATTAGTAATAAGAAAACACTAAAAAATAATCGTACTAATTATTTATTAAAATTTTCTAGTACTAACATTGACGATTTAATTGATAAATTAAGTTTAAAAAACTTGAATTTTAATGATTTTGATTTATGTAGAAATATTTTAATTGGGGCTTTTTTATCAGGCGGTAGTGTAAACAATCCAATGTCTAGAACTTATCACTTAGAGTTTAGAACTCTTAGTTCTGAATACAAAGATATTATAATTTTAGCTTTACAAAAATTTAATTTACATCCTAAGTTACTAGAACACCATAATAAATTTGTAATTTATTTCAAAAAATCAACAGAAATTTCTGATCTTCTAAAAATTTTTAATGCTCAAAACTCAATGTTTTATTTAGAAGACAATAGAATTGAACGTGATATGTTTAATAATTTGCAAAGGTTAGTTAATTTAGAAGTTTTCAATTTAAATAAAACAGCTAAAGCCGCAATTGAACAATCCAAAATTTGTCAGATTATCCAAACTAGTGTTTATTATCAAACATTAAATCATCGTGAAAAAATATATTGTGATATCAGAGCTAATAATAACAAAGCTAGTATGCAAACAATGTGCAGTCTAATGAACCAAAAACTACCTTTAGAAAATCAAATTACTAAGGGCAGTTTAACTCATATTGTTAAGAAAATGAAAGTTATTTATACCAAAATTTAGTGATTTTATTGTTATAAAAATTACTAAATTTATTTTGGATATTGACTGGCAATTTATCTAATGTTTCATAAAAATATTTGATGGCTTGATTTGTTTTATATTTTTTATTTAGATACCCTAGATTTATAAAGTTTAGAGTTGCCAACTTTTTTGTTGTGTCATAGATAATTTCTATCAAATTACTAATCTTATCTTTGCTACCATTATTAAAAAAAATAGGTTTATTAATACTGATGTTCATAAATTTTTCCAAACATTTTTTTGCTTGTTCTACAAAAAGATCATATGTATATTGTCCAACATCATAATGATTGGTTCAGTTCACTTTATGATGTTTTTTGTTTTCATCATAATATTCATACTCTAAATTAATTAAGTAAGGAATAGTAGATTTTTCATTTTTATTTTTTTTTGTGAAATTCCCAATAACTAATTTGTTAACAATTATAGGTGCATTGTTAACATTTGGGATATTAGTTCACAAATTTTGATTGAAATCTATTTTGCTAAAAATTTTATGTCTAGCAATTAGACTGCGTGGCATGATCTGACTAATCATACATAATTGTCTTAAATATTCTTCATCATATTTAATTAACTCATAGAACAAATCTTTCAACATTATTGCATCATATAACGCATCATGTTGTAAATTATTGATTGTGTAATCACTAACCAATTTGTGCATTTCTAGTAGTGGCACATTATTCTTAGAAAATTGTTTTAAATAATGTTGAAAATCAAAAAAAATTAAATCAAGATCTTCTAAATATTCTTTGATAATTTTGATATCAAAATCACCAAATGTAACAATGATGGCATCACAAATAAAATCAATGATCTTGGATTTTACATCATTAAAACATGGCTGTTGTTGTAGATAAAAATCATCTATTTTCAAAAGATTAACAATATGGTTAGATAATGGTTGTTGAGGATTGATCATTAGACTTAATTCAGCTGATGTACCATCTAAGTTCATCCTAACCCCACTAAACTGAATAATTTTACGCTTAGAATTACTATCTGTTGCTTCAATATCGATAAAAACTAAGTTGTGATTACTTAGGAAGTCCAATTTATGCATAAATTTATATTATAATTTTCACTGTAATATATAGTAACTTATATTAATAAAAACTTTATTAGCATGTGTGGTAGAGCAGTTACTCTCGATGTTAAACACTATTTAACTACACCACGTAGCGAATCCTTAAATTTATTAGAAAGCGATAGGTATTGCGTGTGGCTCCTAAAGGAAAAACAAAAGAAATTACTAGAATTGCTAAATTGAATCTAATTGGTGGACAAGCTAAACCAGGGCCAGCTTTGGCATCAGTTGGAATTAATATGGCTGAATTTACAAAACAATTCAATGATGAAACAAAAGATAGAAATGGTAAAGTAATTCCAACTGTTATTACAGCATACAAAGATAAATCATTTGATTTTGTTACTAAAACAACTCCTGTAACAATGTTGTTAAAAGAAGCAGCAAAAGTTAAATCAGGAGCAAAAGATTCTAAAAAACAAAAAATCGCAACTATTACTAGAGCTCAAGCTTTAGAAATAGCTAAATATAAATTACCTGATACTAATGCTTATAATGAAGAAGCAGTGTTAAGAATGATTGCTGGTTCTGCTAAACAAATGGGTATTGAAATTGAAGGCGTTAATCCTTACAAAGACAAAGGGGTTAAGTAATAATGACTAAGTTATCTAAAAAAATGCAAAAAGCTCAAACTTTAGTAGATAAAAACAAAAATTACCCTTTAAGTGAAGCAGTTGTGTTAGCACAAAAAGCTTCAATTTCTAAGTTTGATGGTTCAATTGATGTAGCAGTAAAACTAAATTTAGACACTAAGAAAGTTGAACAACAATTAAGAGGTTCAATTTCATTACCTCATGGAAATGGCAAAACAACAAGAATTTTAGTAATTGATGATAGTATGACAGTTGCTCAAGCAAAAGAATTGGGTGCTGACTACTATGGTGGTACAGATATTATTCAAGATATTGAAAAAATGTTAAACCAAATTGATCTTATTATTACAACTCCTAAAATGATGCCTAACTTAGCTAAATTAGGGAAAGTATTAGGTCCAAGAGGTTTGATGCCTAATCCAAAAATTGGAACAGTAACAACTGAATTAGCTAAAACAATTAGTGAATTCAAAA
Source organism: Ureaplasma sp. (assembly GCA_050872725.1). Taxonomy (GTDB): domain Bacteria; phylum Bacillota_I; class Bacilli_A; order Mycoplasmatales; family Mycoplasmoidaceae; genus Ureaplasma. Next base: position 18,831 of record JBNMHK010000004.1, on the reverse strand, counting down.
AAGGGCGTTTGGAATATAGAACTGATAGTTATGGTAACATACATATGTGTGTTGGTAAGGTTTCAACTGACCCAAACAAAATTGTAGAAAATATTGAAGCATTGATCGCCTTATTGAAATCTAAGAAACCTAGTACAGTTAAAGGACAATATATCCAAAATATTAGTGTTTCACCAACAATGGGGCCAGGTGTAAAGGTTATTATTTCTAATAATTAATTCTAGAAAAATCCTAGTTAATTTCTAGGATTTTTTTAATATAATAATTTTTTATTCTTAAATTAATATTTTTAATTATTCAGAATGAAAAATAAGAGAAACAATATATTTAGTTTACTAACTAAGAATGCATTAAGAATTTTAAAAAAATCTAAAATTCTAATGTTTCAACTAGGTATTTTATTATCTATTGGTATCATTGTAATTGTTACTATATTTAGTTCTACTTTTTTATTAAGTCAATCTAAAAATAAAATCATTAACAATGGCAATTTAGCTAACTTAACTGTTAGTATTCCTACTAACAAGTTAAAAGAATCAGTTAGTAATTCTGATAATAGTGGTAGTGATGGTACTAGTGGTTCTGAAGAAACAACAAGTGGCAATCTTTACAATGGCAACACACCTGCAGATGTTCAATTACAAGAATATTTGAAATCTAAAAATTATGAGTATATTTTTTCCAAAAATTTATCATTGTCTGATATTACTACTGGCAATTCATTTTTACTATCATTGGCAAATGAAAAAAATATTAGTAATCCTAATCCAATTAATGAGTTAATTACTGATAACACATTACCAATATCTGTGTATGATACTGCAGACAATGAAATGATGAGTAGTTCAGAATTTTTTTGGTCATTAAGATCACTTGGAATGAATCCAACTGATTGAAATATTAATAGTGCAGTTAATTTATTTCAATATGATAACTATATAAAAAATAAACCATGAGTTTTGGCAACAATGGCTTACAATTCAGTGTGAAATTTACCAGAAAATACAACAAAAGAGATTATTAGTATTTTACAAAAGATAACAGTCATTCCTACTGATGAAAATGATTATAAAAATAATTATTATCCCTTCATAGGAACTCCAACAGTTGGTGCAATTACATATAATACTAATTCATATTTTTACCAATTGAATCAAAGGTTCTCTATCAATAGAATTATGTATAATGGCTATGGGTATTCTATGTTAGGAACTCAAGTTATTCCCTTAATTGGTGTTGGTGGTGATATTCCATTTCAAATGGAATACAATGATAAATCTGCATATTTTTCTATTATTTCTTCAAGTTATATTAATGCAAATAAAAATACAAAAAGTATTTTGGATAAAAGAACAATTAGAGATGCAATGGCTTTGCCATACAAATCTAATTTGTCTAATGAGAGTTCAATAAATCCTAATGAAGGTTACAAAGTTTTTAATCAAGATAAAGGTATTTCAGAAAACCAAGTTGACTTTTTAACTTGATTTAATAATTTGGATAGCAAATATAAAGTTTCAATTAATTCCTTAACTTATTTAATTGCTGGGGTTGGTGATGCACCAAATTTGTTATATCCTGTACAATCTGCCACTCAATTATTAGTTGATTCAAAAACTAATGGTGTAGCATATGTTAATAATTTAGGTTTTAGTCGTGCTTTAGATGGCACATCTTATGAACCAATTGTTTACTATTCAGTAAGATACCCCCCATCCTCTACTATCTTGAATCGTCCTCAACTTTTAAGTGATTTGAAAAAATGAACTGAAAATAATTATGAAGTTGTTACTGCATACTTGTTATCAGATGCAAATCAACCAAATCGTTTGTTTTATGTTTGAGCTAATTTTTTAAATAACTTGCAATATATTGTTACTACTATTGGTGGAATCATTGGTGGAATTGTTGTATTTTTAGGTTTAGTATTCATTTCATTATTGATTCGTTCAATAGTAAAGATTAATAAAGTGACATTTGGTGTTGGTTTGGCTAATGGAGTTTCTAAAATAAAATTAGCACTATCATTTTTCCCATTTGCATTGCTTCCTGCAATTATTTTTGGAACCATTGCTTTCTTTTGTGGTTACTTATTGGCAACACCTACTTTGGATATTGTTCGAAATTATTGAACATTAACCATCAATAATCCATCATTACATTGGTGAATATGACTAGTCATTGTTGCTGCTACATTTGTCTTATTGTATATCTTGATTGTTGCAATTATTTTTATTACCTTGAGACATAATACTCAAACTATTATGAATTCAGCTAGTACATTTAAAATTAATCCATTAATTGTATATACAAAAGGGTTAACTAGTAGACTAAAACCATTGTGATCTTTTAGAATCACATTTATGATGAGTAATATTAGTAGATTTATTATTCTTTTGTTTTCAGTTGTTTATATTATTTCATTGTCTGCAGTTATTGTTGGCACAAACAATTTGTTTCAAACATCATTGGCAAGCATTAGTGAAAATAAAAAATATTTTATGGGTTATGATTTGTATAGTCCGACTATCAATGGTGGTTACTATTCAGCAATTGATTACAACATGTTGGGAACATCGCAACAAGGGATGTTTAACTCATATAATACAAATGGTGCAAATAATTACAATTCTCCAAATAACACTAGTGGCGATTTTTATACAGGCATTGACTACAATAATGCATTAACATATCCATATGCATCTAATTTATATTTCACTAGTCTTTTTATGACAAATTCAAATTTAGCAAACGAAATTAATCATAATATTCAATTTATGAACAATAGATTATTTTCTAAGTTACTATTGGATGTTGAAGTTAATGCATTAGGTGCAATGTTGAATCCATGAGAATTTGCTAAACAAATTATGCCTGAATCAATTCAGTATTTAGCAGAACAAAATACTGAGTTATTAGTGCAAACCAATTTTGATTTCTATTTATGATTGCAAGAACAAAATGAAATTGCTAACACTGGTGATAGTGATAATTATGTAAATATTCCAGGAATAGATGATTCAGAATATAGTCAGTTTAATAATAAACCAATAAATTACAAAACGTACTTACCTAATGTTATTGGACAACCATTTACATTAGATAGTTCTGATATTGTTCCAGATTATAATGATGCTACTAATAAAAATAAATGAATTTTTATTCCTCAAGTAAATAATCTTACTGGTAAGACAAGTTGAGTTATTAATCAAGATTATGCAGTTAATGGTGCACCATCTTATACTATAAAAGCACCAGTTGCTCAATTATTAGTACAATTTATGACTAATAATCAAAATCCACTATTTAGATTTTGATACATGTTTTGTTATGACAAAAATCCTAATAAGGGCAAGTTAGATCAAATTGTTCCGGATTATAATTACAAAATGTCATCATCAGCAGTACCTGTGAATCCAAATGATGAAACATATACATACTTAACAGGTAGTTTTAGACGTAAAAATACGGTTTCTGCAAACATTAAAATAAATGGTATTAAACCTAATTCCAAATTAGTTTATTTGTATGATTCATATGGTAATGATTTAAAAACTAAGCTAAGTCAGTTTACTATTTCTACAGAAGTAGTGAAAAATGATGATGGTACCACAACAACATATCAACTTTATCCTTTAGTTATTAATAAGGTTGTTGCAAAAAAATACAATTTATCAACTGGTAAAAAAATTATTGTTGATACTGAAAATACATTTGATCGTTTTAATTTGATTAATATAGGTGAAGATCCTTCATATGCTGCAATGTTTCAAATTGTAGGCATTACAGATACTAATTATGGTGATGATTTGTATACATTACAAGCATATGCTAACCAAATTTTAGGGTTTGTAGATTCTAGCAGTTTATCAAATTCAAATTGGATTAATAATGTTAGACCCGGTAATGAATATATTCCATTTAATGGAGTATATACAACTAACACAACATTACAAATGGTAAAAAATTATGCCGGGTTTTATTCACCATCAGGGTTATCTACCATTTTAGGTGATTGAGGTGATAGTGCTTCAGAAGATAGTACTGGTGCAATTCAATGACTATTTAGTAATAATCGAACAACTCTTGATGAAAAAACCAATCTAAATTTATTTGTTGATAGAAACAATAATAATGAGATTGTAACTAAAACATTAACTGATGAACAAAAATTTTCCTTCACAAATGATGATCCTTCATCGAAAGCAATTGAAGTTATTAATCGAGTTATAAAGTTATTTGGTAATTCGTCAGCAATTGTTGCACAAATGCAAAATATAGATTCTCCATATGCTATAAGTCAAATGGGTAACTCATTTGACAAAGTATTGACAGAAATTGGAATTGTTACAATTGTTGCAATGCTACCAACATTAATTATCATTATTGGATTATTAGCAATTCTAATTGTCTTTGAGTCATCTCGTTTAATTTCATTGATGAAGATATTAGGATACGCAGACATTAAAAATTTATTCTCTTTTATGTTTGTATATATTGCAGTTTTAGTTTTAGGTACGATTCTATCTATTCCAATTGCATTTGCAATTAGCAAAATTATTGAAGCTATTTCCTTTGCCTCATTTAGTGTGATTGCAATGCCAGTTCTACCTTGATGAATTTTTGTAGCTGGTTTTGGTGCAGTAGGTGCAATTTTCTTTGGTTTATTTGTTTTTGTATATGACAAATTAAAACATATTAATTTAGCACAAGAAATTGCGGTGAAATAAATGAAAAATTTTTGAAAAATAATTATTAGTTTGTCACTACCAACAACTATTATTGCAACTCCATTGCTTTCGTCTTGTACACAGCAAAATGATATTATGATTCTAACTTATAACATTGACGCTACTAAAGATAGCAATTTGTATTCTCACACAATCACAACATGAATAAGTTTCATTACTAATAACAACAAGCAAAAAATTATCCAATTATTAAGCAGCATTGCTAATTTAATTAGTAATGATCAAAATTCAGAGTTTCAATTTAGTGATAAAGCCTATATTGATAGCATACCAAGACCAGTATATACCAATACCAATCCTACTAGGGGGAATTTGTTGTTTGTAATAAAAGATGGTAGCAAACAATACAATGTCAATTTACAAAATTTATTTATTTACACAAGTGACATATTCATTCCACCAACCAAGTCAACTTATACATTTGACCAAGTGAATTTACCAACAATAGAAAACACTAATTACACTGATGTTAGTGATTCAACATGAACACTAGTGTTTAATTCAACTACCAATGGGAGTGGGTTTGTTATCCCACCGAATCTATATGTAATTAAGGCTAAGGTACTAATTAAATCAGAAAATTCTAATCAACACCAATACATTATTGTCTATGATATAGACCCAAATTATAAAGGTCAAATTTCATTATTAAGTAATTCTAGTGCATTCACAAGTATCATAGTCACAGTTAATTTATCTCCATATTTAAATAAGGAATTAAAGACCAATTTTGATTTAGATAAAGCTGAAATTAATAAAGCCTTTGGTAATGATGCAACATTAAGTAGTATTCAGGCAATGTCTGAAGTTGATATTTTTAATAAATTAAAACTATATGTTGATGATTTACAAACCATTCAACCATTAAGAGATTGTGTTGATAAAAATGATTCCACAAAAATATCAGGTTTTACAAAACAAGTTTCCATCGGTAATGATAATGAATTAACAATCAAATTCCAAACCAATAGTGATTATATTGAAACATATCGTTATACCTTTGTTTTAAATTTTGCTTAGTTTATGGATGAATAACTAATTTATAAGTAAAATTAACCTTAAGAGAAATTGAGGTTAATTTTTTATGCCTACATGACTAATTATTTTGATTGCTATTGTATGTTGCATTGCTATAGTTGCATTTGTTTACATGATTTTAGCATTTCGTAGAATTATAATAGTTTCTAAAAAAACTGATTATTTGGTAGAAGATTTAACTTATAAATCTGAACGTTTAAATGACACTATTTCTACTATTGCCAAAATTTCAAATTATTTAGAAGCAACAGAGAATTTAGTTAAAAATAATGCTGAAACATTACACACCATTTTAAATAGTAAAAATAAGAAAAATTCAAAAAATAAATCTGAAAAATTAGACAATGAAGAAATTAAGTAAAATTGGCATAGGAGTATTGTTGGGTTATTTTTTAGCCAATAGTCTAATTGAAAATGATTTTGTTGAATTACAAAATCATTTACTAAGTAAAATAGGAAAAGTTGAACCCAAATTAAAACAATATTTTTATGAATTAAATAACTTAACTAATTCTATAGACCATAACTTGAATTTAAATATAACTAATGAAAAAATTTTGAATAAATTAAAAGAAATTCAAGATGAAATTGCTTCGGTTAAAAGTGAAGAAACAGCTAAATTAATTTTAGATAATTTAGGTAAAGAAGGAGATTAATAATTCAATGAACAATGAAGAAATTATTATTAGAGGAGCACGAGAAAACAATCTAAAAAATATTGATATTAATATTCCTAAGAATAAGTTAGTAGTTATCACAGGTTTATCAGGCTCGGGTAAATCTAGTTTGGCATTTGACACAATTTATGCTGAAGGTCAACGCCGCTACTTAGAATCATTGTCTAGCTATGCTAGACAATTTTTAGGTGGTAATGAAAAACCTGATGTAGATTCAATTGAAGGTTTATCTCCAAGTATTGCAATTGACCAAAAATCAACCTCGCACAATCCTCGTTCAACTGTTGGCACAGTAACAGAAATTTATGATTATTTAAGAGTTTTATTTGCTAGAATTGGTACACCTTATTGTATTAATGGACATGGTCCAATTAAAACTCAAACAATTAAGCAAATTGTAGATTTCATAACTAGTTTAAATGATGAATCTAAGATTATTTTGTTATCACCTTTGGTTAACAATGAAAAAGGTAGTCACCAAGATTTAATTAATAAATTAAAAAAAGAAGGTTTTTTAAGAATTAGAGTTGATGGTGAATTGGTCAATTTAGATGACAATATTCAATTGGATAAAAACAAAAAACATGTAATAGAAGTTGTTGTAGATAGAGTCATTTTAAGGAAAGATCAACAAACTCGTTCACGCCTTAATGATTCAGTTGAAACTTGTTTAAAAATAAGCAAAGGTTTTGTATTAGTTAATTATGATGGACAAGAAAAGTTATTTAATGAAAATTATGCTTGCGATCAATGTGGATTTAGCATTCCTAATTTGGAACCAAGACTATTTTCTTTTAATAGTCCATTAGGAGCTTGTCATACTTGTAAGGGTATTGGAGTTGTTTATGAACCAGATGAAAAGAAAATGATTCCAGATCCCAAACTTAGCATTTTAGAAGGTGGAATTGATTTTTTTAAAAATACAGTTAATACAACTAATTTAGATTGACAAAAATTCAATAATCTCTTATTGCATTATCAAATTGATATAACAACTCCAATTCAAAATTTATCTAAACAAGATATAGATCATATCTTGTATGGTAGTGATAAACCTATCAGTGTTTCTATGCTATCAGCTAATGGTAGAAAATATGAACAAGTTGAATATGTTGAAGGTGTTTTAGATTTAGTTAAAAGACGTCATGAAGAAACTTCTAGTGATATGGCTAGAGATTTTTATTCTAAATATATGACAGAAAAAGTTTGTAAAACGTGTAAAGGACAAAGATTAAACAATTCGGCACTATGCGTAAAATTAAATAATCATTCAATTATTGATTTGACAGAATTAGATATTCAAAGTGAAATGGATTTTTTAATAAATTTAGAACTTAATGAAGAACAAAAAATTATTGCTAAACTAGTGATGAAAGAAATTGTTGATCGTTTAGAATTTTTAGTTAATGTTGGTTTAGACTATTTAACACTAGCAAGAAATGCTAGTAGTTTATCTGGTGGTGAATCACAAAGAATTAGATTGGCAACTCAGATTGGTTCACATCTAACAGGTGTTCTTTATGTTTTAGATGAGCCATCAATTGGTTTGCACCAAAAAGATAATGAAAAACTAATTCAAACACTTTTAAAGATGCGTGATCTTGGCAATTCATTATTAGTAGTTGAACATGATGAAGATACAATGAATGCCGCTGATTGATTAATAGACATTGGACCAGGGGCTGGTAATTATGGTGGGGAACTAATTGCCAATGGTACAGTTCAGGATGTAAAAAATAATCTTTATTCTTTGACTGGTCAATATTTAAGTGGTGCAAAGAGAATTGAAATTCCAAAAACTAGAAGATCAGGAAATGGTAAAAAAGTAATTTTAAAAGGTGCTACAGGTCACAACTTGAAAAATGTTGATTTAGAAATACCATTGGGGAAAATGATTGCAGTTACAGGTGTTTCAGGATCTGGTAAATCAACATTAATTTTGGATACTTTAGTTAATGGATTAATTAAAACTAATTTCAATATTTTTCAAGATCATGCCCCCTTTAAAAATATTGTTGGTGCTAATCATATTGACAAAATTGTTGACGTTTCTCAAGATCCTATTGGTAGAACTCCAAGAAGTAATCCTGCTACTTATGTTGGTGTTTTTGATGATATTAGAGAAGTCTTTGCTAATGTTATAGATGCAAAAGAAAAAGGCTATTTAAAAGGTAGATTCAGTTTTAATGTTAAAGGTGGCCGTTGTGAAAAATGTCAAGGTGATGGTTTAATTAAAATTGATATGCAGTTTTTACCAAGTGTGTACATTAAATGTGAAGAGTGTAATGGTAAAAGATACAATGAAGAAACTTTGAGTATTAAGTTCAAAGGGAAATCAATTTATGATGTTTTGCAGATGACGATTGAAGAAGCAATGGATTTTTTTAAAAATATACCTAGCATTCACCATAAATTATTGTTGTTAAATAATGTTGGATTAGGTTATTTACAATTAGGTGCATCTTCTAATGTATTATCGGGTGGTGAAGCTCAACGGATTAAATTAGCTAAATACTTACAAAAGAAAGCAACTGGGAAAACATTATTTGTGTTAGATGAACCAACAACAGGATTACATGTTCATGATGTTGCTAAGTTAATTGAAGTTTTGAATAAGATTGTTGATAATGGCGATACTGTAATTGTAATTGAACACAATTTAGATTTAATTAAAGTATGTGATCACATCATTGATTTAGGCCCTGATGGTGGAAGCCGTGGTGGCAACATTTTAGTTACTGGTACACCTGAACAAATTGTGAGTAGTAATAAATTTTCTTATACAGCTCAATATTTAGCCAAATTATTTTATCGAGGTTACTAATAAATATTTATGAATAATAAATTAGTAGTTGGAAAATTTTATTCTAACTTATATAAAATATCAGTTCAACTATTAGAACAAATGTTGAATAATAAATTTAGATGTTTTATTATTAGTTCTAATTGCATTAGTTTAATTGCAGGATTAACATTTTATTTATTGCAAAATCATAAGCTTAATTACAGAGTAGTTTATTTAAGTAATTCATTATTAGAGCAATTGGAAAATGAAGAAATTATTTTTGTTATAGGTACACCATCATCTGAAATATTAACTAGTAGAAATAAATGAATTTATCATCTAAGTTATGAAGGTGATGAAAAAGGTATTTTATGTCTTTAACAAACAAATTAAGATTTTGTGTTGGCCATAGTATTGATTACCATAATTTGGTACCAAATTCTAACTGGGTACAAAAATTGGGTGGAGTTAGTTTTAAAGTAGGGTATCAAATTATTGCCAATTCTGATGGGGATATCATCTTGCATGTAATCAGCGAAGCGATTTTAGGTGCTCTTGGACTTGGTGATTTAGGTGAATGATTTAGTGATACAAATCTTGATAATAAAAATATTGATAGTCTAGATATTTTAAGATTTGCATTGAATAAGTGCTATGAGCACGGATATGTAGTTGGTAATATTGATGTTTCAATTGTATGTGACGCAATTAATTTTAAAGATAAGAAAGTTAAAATTAAAGAGTTTTTAAGTAATTTTATGCAAAGCAACATAAATATTAAAGCTACTCGTTTTGAACAAAATTCTGTATCTAAAATTAAATGTTACTGTGTTTGTTTATTAGTGTGTAATTAGATTACTAATTAGTAATTAATAACTTATAATCATTAGGTATGAATATTTGAAACAAATTCAACAAAATTGATCCAAGAGTTGGTGAGGTTTTAATTCATAGAAGAAAACTTCATCGTGGAATTAAAAGAGCTGCCAAATGAATGAACTATGAATATAGTGATAAGACACCAATAATTATTGGGATTTTGAAAGGTTGTATTCCTTTCATTGGTAGCGTAATACCAATGTTAAAGTTTGATTTTGAAATTGATTTTATGTCAGCAAGCTCTTTTAAGGGTGGCACTAAAAGAGTGGAACAATTAGAATTATCATTGGATTTAAAAACTGATATTAAAGGTCGTGATGTCATCATTTTAGAAGACATTATTGATACTGCTAGAACTTTATCATTAGTAGTAAAAGAATTAAAGTCTAGACAACCTAATTCAATTAAGATTGTGACTTTGCTTGACAAAAAAGAATGTCGCAAGGAAGATTTGCATGCAGATTTTGCAAGTTTTGAAATACCAAACAAATTCATTGTTGGTTTTGGCCTAGATTACAAAGAAATTATGCGTAATTTTGATTATATAGGTTGTTTAAGTAAAGAATACTTATTAGCAGAAGAAAAGAAAGGTTCATAATGAGTAGATTCAATTTTATTAAAAAGAAAGCTTATAAGTGATTTGAACAAAATGATATTAGTAATGCAAAATCTACTAATACAAGTGATGACCTTTCTCAACCTAGACAAGACAAATCTAGCATAGACGTAAATTCGGATGATAAAAAAAGCAAGCGAAATAGAATTATAAAGAAAATTCTAATTTGATTTTTGTCTTTAGGAATAATTGCAGCAATTGTAGCACCAATTGTTGTATCTTGTACAAGACAAACTGAAATTGTATTAAGTGATAATATTTCATTTAGTGTATCTGGTAATATTGCAACTTTTACAGATAAAGATAATGGTGACAAAGAATATACAGTTGATGTTAGTGATTCAACAACATCATTTTTATCTGCTTATTATCGCACTACTAGTAATCAAATCCAAGTTAAATTAAAAGCAAATGGTTATACTACACCAATTGTTTTAAATGCCTTTATTGAGAATATTGGTACATCAAATAATGAGAATAATTCAACAAATAGATATCAAATCACTTTTGGTAAGAGCGAACAACAGTTAATCTACATACCAGGTGAATCTGAAACAACTGGCGAACAACGTTTAGCTCAAGGAATAATGGGATTGAGAAGAGTAGCAACTACGGTTCCTAGTTCATTTAATTGGTTAGGTTTAATTGTTAGTTTATTACCTACAATTTTAATTATTTTAATGTTTGTACTTTATATGTCATATGCCAAAAAGATGATGTCGGGTGGGCAAGAGTCTATTTTTGGTGTTGGTAAATCTAATGTTAAATCCACCAAGACAAATGTTAAGTTTAGTGATGTAGCAGGAATTGATGAAGTAAAGGATGAATTAAAAGAATTAGTAGATTATATTCAAAATTCATCTAAATATGCTGCAATGGGGGCTCGTGCACCAAAAGGTGTAATTTTATATGGTCCACCAGGAACTGGTAAGACATTGATTGCTAAGGCTGTGGCAGGTGAAGCAAATTGTAATTTTTTTGCAACATCAGGTTCAGCATTTGAAGATATGCTAGTTGGTGTTGGTGCAAAAAGAGTTAGAGATTTATTTGCTAAAGCTAGAAAAAATAAACCATCAATAATTTTTATTGATGAAATTGATTCAGTAGCATCTAAGCGTGGTAAAAATGATGTTATGGGTGGAAGTGGCATTGCTGATCAGACTATTAATCAATTACTAGCAGAAATGGATGGTTTTGCATCTGATGCAGGAGCGATTGTTATTGCCGCAACAAACCGTCTTGATGTTCTAGATGAAGCAATTTTAAGACCAGGTAGATTTGATAGACAAATTCAAGTAACATTACCTGACATTAAAGGTAGGGAAGCAATTTTAAAAATTCATTCTAGAAATAAGAATATTTCTTCTGAAGTTAATCTTTTGGATGTTGCAAGAAGAACTCCAGGTTTTAGTGGCGCGCAATTAGAGAATGTATTAAATGAAGCTGCAATCTTGGCAGTAAGAAAAAATAAGATTGTCATTAAGTCTGCTGATATTGATGAAGCAATTGATAGAGTAATTGGTGGTCCAGCTAGACATGGCCGGGTAATTACTGATTTTGAAAAGAAGCAAATTGCTTACCATGAAGCAGGACATGCGCTAGTTGGATTACATAGTAAAAATACTGAAGTAGTTCAAAAAATTACAATTATTCCACGTGGTGATGCGGCTGGATATACAATGCAAACACCAGCAGAACAAGAAAAAACTATTCAAACAAAAGAAGATTTATTGAACCAAGTAAGAATGACATTAGGTGGTCGTGCTGCTGAAGAAGTAATTTATGGTCCTAATCAAATTACGACAGGTGCTGCTAATGATTTATACAAAGTTTCTAGAATTATTAAAGCGATGGTTTTATCTCTTGGTATGAGTAAAATTGGTTTGACTCAATTTGTACCTAGTGAAGGAAATGTTTCTCCATTGCAATCTAAGATGTTTAGTGAAACTACAGCTCGTGAATTAGATTTAGAAATTGAAAAATTGATTCAATCAGAATATAAAAAAGCCAAAGATATCATTAAAAACCACAAGAGAGAACTTGATTTGATTGTTGAAACATTGTTAGTTTTAGAAACAATTGTTAAAGAACAAATTGATTACATTCACAAAAATTTAAAATTACCTCCAGAAGTTCAATCTATGAAGAAAAAACAAAATACTAAATCTAAAGATAAGGGCAATGGTTAGTTAGATGTTTAACATTGAATTAATTAGAAATAATTTAACAGTGGTTAAAGATAAATTGAAAGCAAGAAATTTTGATGTGCAAAAAATAGATATTGCTTACAATTTGGATATTAAAAATCGTGAATTAAAAACCCAAATTCAATCTTTGCTTGCTGAGAAAAATAAATTATCTAAAGAGATTGGTTTTTGTTTCCAACAAAAACAAGTTGAACAAGCTGAATTATTACAATCAAAAGTTAAATCTATAAATGACACAATTTTAGATTTAGAAATACAGCAAAAAAATATCAACAATGAATTATTATCCATACTTCAAATAGTGCCTAATTTATGTGATGATAGTGTTCCAATTGGTAAAGACGAAACTAGTAATGTAGCAGTTAAATATTGAGGCACACCAAGAAGTTTTGACTTTAATCCTCTACCACATTGAGAATTAGGTAATAAGTTAAAACTTATTGATTTAGAATGTGCCACAAAATTATCAGGTTCGAGATTTGCTTTGTACACAATGCAAGGTGCAAGACTATATCGTGCATTGCAACAGTTTACCTTGGACCATAACGTTAGTCATGGATATCAAGAAATGTTACCACCTGTAGTTTTGCTAGAAGATAGTTTATACGCCACTGGTCAACTACCAAAATTTAAGGAAGATGTTTATGGCTTAAATTCAGAAGACATGCAGTTTTATTTATCACCAACTGCCGAAGTGCAACTAGTTAATTTACATCGTAATGAAATAGTTCAAGAGCTACCAAAGAGATATACTGCAAACACGCCATGTTTTAGAAGTGAGGCGGGTAGTGCCGGAAAGGACACTAAAGGTGTATTGAGATTACACCAATTTTACAAGTCAGAATTAGTTGTTTTATGTGACCCGAATGAATCATGAGATGAACACGAAAAAATCACAAGAACAGCTGAATTAATTTTAGAAAAATTAAATTTACCATACCGTAGATTATTATTATCTACAGGTGATACAGGTTTTAGTAGTGCAAAAACATTTGATTTAGAAGTTTGGTTACCTTGTTATCAAGAATATAAAGAAATTTCTTCTTGCTCAAATTGTCTGGATTTTCAAGCTAGAAGAGCATGCATTAGAATGAGAAACAATAAAGATGAAAATGTATTTGTTCACACCTTGAATGGGAGCAGTCTAGCAATTGATCGTTTGTGAGCAGCAGTAGTGGAAAATTACCAGCAGTCTGATGGTAGTATTCAAGTGCCAGATGCACTAATTCCATACATGAATGGAATGACAAAAATTACTAATAATTAATTTTTCTGGAATTTTGCATTTATAATGAAAATTGTTATGGGGTTACTAAAACAAACCAAGAAAGGAATGGGATTGTTTTAAGATTTTTGTCCTCATAATAATTAAGGAACAATTATGAATTCAATTAGTCAAGAACACCAATTAGTGAATAATAAATTGGTGTTCAAAATGCCACAAAATAATATTTTTCATCTTCCACATAATGGTAAACCAATGAAAGATGAGATGGTTGTTAGGGTTTTGTTAGGTTACCCTGAACCAAGTGATAAGTTGTCAAGAGAAGACAAGATTAAAGTACATGTTGAACAAAACAACAGCTTTGTTGACAAAATGAAGAGTCAGTTTAAGAACTTGTTATTTACTGACATTAGCAAGATTAGTAATGAAGTTTGGTTAGGTTTTCCAGCTGAATCAATGGAAATTATTAATGAGTTAACTGTGATAGACGATGTTGTTGCTGTGTATGTTTATAACGTTCCAAGCGATCGTCCATTGTTTGTAAGTTTTAGTGTTGATAATGCAATTGAGCAGTTTAAAAGTAAAACAGAAGTAAAATCAACAAACATTAAAACAATTAGTACACAAAAAATTGATAGATTAACTGTTAAGACTCATAAGTATGATGAGTTTAGTAAGACATTAACATTAGATTTAAATTTCTTTTCTACTGAACATGAAATAGAGCAATTATTTGCTTATATGTACCAGAAAGGTACAAATTGAGAGAAATTATTGGAAAGATTAGCATTAATTATTTTCCAAGTTATTAATATTAACTATGAACATAAACCAATTGCAAGAGTAAATTTTGATATTAATTCTGAAACTCGTAATGAAAATTCACCAAATCGTTCAATCCAAATTACTCCTCGCTCATTAGAGGATTTGAAGAGTAAAAATGAACAAGAGGAGTATTTACATTCGAGTTTTATTTTTACCAAAGATAATACTTTAAACCAAGTCAAAACATCAATTCAGTATGCCTTAAAGTTTCATGAACATTTATTACAAGCAATTTTGAGAAATGTTGATGTTTTAAATGAAATCAAAGACATTCCACCATCAAGTGTTAATGTTGAAGATATGAAAAAGGTTACTGGTGATGTCAACAAATTAGTTGTTAAATTGTCAGTGTTTGATACACAAGACCGTGTTAACCTTTTATTTAGTTATTTAGCACAAGAGCCAAATAACAAAGAGTTATGGATTGGGCATTTGCAAAACATTATTTTAGATGGTTTAAAAACAAGACAACTAGGTGAAATTTCAAACTATAACTTGATTAGTTTTGATTGAGAACATCAAGGTAAAAATGATGTTTATCAAGCAAGTATTGGTGGTTTAGCTAATCTATATCAAAACTTTGAATTAGAAAACCGCCATAGTGTTGTACAACAACCATTTCCAGATTTTACTATTCCATTTGATGAAGTCCATGACATATCAACAGGAATTTTAATTAATTTAGATGCAAATGCTGATGCATATTTGAACTACAACACAAAAAGTGAAATTTTATTTGAGTACCCTAAAAATTTAGAAAGACGTTCACTAAAAAAACTAGATGAAGAAACCGACAAGGCTTTAAAACATTATGAAAGTATTTTGTCATCATTGTCTGTTAGTCATTCAAGTTTTAATCCAGAAACTTATCGTTTGGACATGACAATTAAAGGTTTAGAAGATAAAGATTCACTAATGAAACTATTTGCTTTGATTAATTTAGATCTACATAAAAATGGTTCAAAATGAATTGAAAAATTAAGTGATGCAATTAAGCAAGGAATTTCTAAAGCCGGTCAAAATGTTCACAATATTCGTTATATTAACCTTCTAAAGGATAATAATGAAGTTTCTTTAACGCTTCCAAGCATTGGTGGTTATGGTCAGCAAGCACCTATTTTTGGTTCACAAAAACCAGAAGAAATTGTAACCGAGTTAAAAACATTGATAAATAATGATTCAATAAGTAAGGGATTACAATATTATCTAGAATCTAATAGTAGCAATTTACTAGATGTTGCTTTAGCCAATGGTTTTGTTGGAGCTGATTTAACTCGTAAACCATTTGCTAGACAATTTCTAGCAGTGAATTTAAATGGATATTTTAATAAATTCAATAATGGACAAATTGAATTTGCATATAAAGATATTCCAATAGGAATTTTAGAAGCACAAAATGGTTTAATTGACTACCATAATAAAGATGTTTATCAAGCAAATAAAGTTATTGTGAATACTGGAAGTGGGAAAATAGAAAATCATGCTGATTTAGTTGGTAGAATTGCTTGTTCAACACTAGAAGGTGTTGATAGTACTTCAACAATCATTAGTAGTGGTTTTTATTCTAGTAATGATAAAGATGATCATTGAAATGCACACAATGCACTAGATTGAATAGTAGCACAAGGTGCAAAAATTATTAATTGTAGTTGAGGTGTACCAAAAGACCACCCCTCTGATCCAGACTTTATGACTTATACAGATTTAGCATATAAGATGGATTACATTGTTAGAAAGTATGGCATAGTAATTGTTAAAGCTGCTGGTAATAGTCATAGAGATTTTAAACCATTCTTTAGAGCTGATAATTTATCACTTAACATTATTGTTGTTGGTTCTACAAACAAGACAGGCAATAGATTATCAATATTCTCTGATTATGAAAAATATTCAAGATACAACCTTACTAATGATGCACCTAAACCATTATTAGTAGCACCAGGTGAAGCGTATTTTTACAAAGGTAAATTTGTAATGGGGACGAGTTTCGCTACTCCCTTAGTTTCAGGTACAATTGCAATTTTAATGAAGGAATTTGATAAGTTGGATGAAAACCCAGTTGGAGTCATGGCTGTTCTGGCAGCATCATCCGATGATAAATTCCAAGGAAAAAGAAACACAAATGGATTAAAAGTTGAAACTGGTGCAGGGTTGTTAGATTATAAAATGGCACAAGTTGCTACTACTAATTTAATAACTAAAGAGATTAAAAATAATCTTCAGTATCAAGAAATTGTTTTTGAAAATAGAGAATTTACTCTAGAAAAAAATCAAGAAGTTAGTATTTCAGTTTCATCATTATTTAATGGTGGATATGTAAACCTTATTGAAGGACCTGAACTATATCCTGTTAAGGGTGGGATAGCAACTGTACCATTTATTGGTAATTTATATTTGTTGTTTGCTTATACTGCTAACATGATGGCTCAGAATCATTTTGAAAGTATTTTTGATAAATATAGAGAAAAACTACATTTACATAAAAGTATAAATCCAGATGATTTAGACAATTACCTATCACCACCAATTTTAACAGTAACATTAGAAGAAAAGGATGACATTTCAGGTAGATGATCTGAAGTTAATATGCCACTTAGAACAACATCTAGTTATAGTAATATTAATAAATTTGTCTATAAAAATACAGGATTAGCAAGAAGATACAGATATACAGTTAAGATTGCTAATCGAGCTAGACATTTACCAAATGATTATACGCATAACAAAGTTGCTACAACTTATGTAATTAGAAATAAACCTTTCTAGGATTACATTAATTAAATAATAGTTATACCTAAGGTGCATTTGCATCTTAGGTTTAATTATTTTAAAGTTTAGAATGAAGTAATATCTTACCAAATTCAATTAAAAAATAATGATTACTATTGATCATTAAAATTAGTTATTTAAATTTAAAAAATATTTTTGTTTCTATATAGGTTAAACTAGAGATAAAACAATTATTAAAGTTATTAGGATGATAATAAATGTTTCATATCTATTGTTATGTTAATTTTATTTAATATCTATAACACCATAGATAATTAACTTAGTTTATAGAATAACCCTACTACTCTTACAACCAACAAAAAAAACTCTACCTATTTCTAGATAGAGAAAAAATGATATTTTTTTAAATTCTATGTTGCAAGTTAGACTAATCTAGTCTATAATGTGTATAGAACTATTATGAGGGTCAATATTAGAATAAGGTATATTACTTTATCCATGTTGACCCCCTTTCTTTGTTTATGTTTCCATAAACAAAGAAACTAATCTAACTCAGCAACACAGAACCAACCATTTAATAATTTGCATCTGGATTGATGTCCCTTAATTAAATGTTACTTAACAATATCTAGTAGCTGGAATTGGATCTTGGTCTATCAATTGTTAAGCTTTTTTGAACCTTCTCATTAAGCTACGGTTCAAATTTTATTGACCTCCTTTATAAATAAGAATGCTAAGCAACTGACAATTACTAAAACAGCGACTTCACCGGCGGTTTCGCGAATGTGGTGATTCCAGCAAGTGTGAAGGCGATTACGGGGTATGTGGATGTGACGCCGACGAGTGGAACAAATGCTACTAACGGTACTAATCGTGGCGCCTTCCAAAACATGACCTCATTAACTAATGTCACGTTTGCAGCTAACAACGTGACCAGAATTGGGGCCCAAGCCTTCAAAGGGTGTAGTAACCTTTCGACCATCAGCTTACCAAGTAGTGTGAGCTACATTGGGACCTCAGCATTCGAAAACTGTAGCAAACTTAACGCCATCAACTTAAACAACGTTAGCTACATTGGTAACAGTGCGTTTAAGAATG
>JBNMHK010000003.1:0-99539 GCA_050872725.1 Ureaplasma sp. | reverse complement strand
GGACAAACCAGTTAGCCAGTACGTTGACTTCAATCGGTGGCAATGCCTTTGAAGGCACCGGGCTAGAGAGTATTGATTTGAGTCAAACAGGGATTACCACAGGCCTAAACAACAACGCCTTCCAAGATGCAACTAGCTTAAGTAGTGTGACTTTACCAACCGGCTTAACCACCATTGCTGCTGGTTCATTTGCCAACACGACAGCCTTGAAGTCAATTAGTATTCCAAGTAGTGTCACAACGATTAACGCGGGGAATGCTAATGTCCTAGGGGCGTTTGAAGGCAGTGGGTTGACAGAAGTTGATCTAAGTCAAACCGGGGTGACAGGGGTTACAACTGCAAACCAACCTGGCAGTTGACCAAGTCCGACTGGTAATGGTACCCACGGCACCTTCAGTAACATGCCAAACTTAACCACTGTCACTTTACCAGCGGGGCTACAAACCATCCCAAGCTATGCGTTCTACAACAGTCCAAAGTTGAAGACTGTTAAAGTTAGTACACCAGATCAAGCAGAAGAAAACCAAAGAGCTGTCACTGGCGCTGACAACACAATTACGTTGCCAAGTGGACTAACCTCTCTTGGCAACAACGCCTTCCAGGGCACAGGAGCCACAACTGTGGATTTGAGTGGGGTAACTGGACTAACTTCAATCAGTAACTCTGCCTTCCAAGGCATGAATGAACTGACAACCGTGAAACTGCCAAGTACAGTCACAATGATTGGGCAAGGTGCGTTCTATGGGGATGCGAAGTTGCAAACATTAACGCAAGCTAATCCGGCAGAAGCTAGTGACTCTGTAGCCAGAGAAGGTGAAGCAACTACTGAAACTGTCGGCACTGCCAAGTTTGGTAGTAGTCTAACAACGATTCAACAATCTGCCTTCCAGGGGACTGGGTTTAAGGTAGTTGATTTGAGTGGGACGCAGGTGAAAGGGAATTATAATGGAAACTCAAGTCAAACCGGCCTAGGTCAAAACGCCTTCACCAACCTAGCTAACCTAACAACTGTGAAGTTGCCAGCGGATGCAAATGTGAGTTTGGCGTACTTCAGTACCCCAGCTGGATCAACTCAAGATTGAAAGATTCAGTATGGGTCAGATGATTCTTTATCATCAACTGTTGCCACACTAAAAACTAGTGGTAATAACTTTAGTGGTGAACAATTTAAGCGGATTGCTAATCAAACAATCGAAGTTGCTGCTAGTTTGAGTACTGGGACTGTGTCTTTGGAGAATGGTGTTTTCTTTGGCAACTCCACTTTAAAAACGTTGAAGCTGAATCGGACTAATCCACCAAGTAGTGGAACAAACGACCTATGAGCCTTCCAGTTAGGCCAAGCTCCAAGTGGCAACACTACTATCTCTGCCGCTTACTCAACTGCGCCGCTAGGGAATAATAGTGCGTTGACAAGTATTGAGTTCAGTGGGTTTGGAAATAGTAGTAGCAGCGGTAGAGCCACTAGCTTCGAAAACATCAATTGATCCCAAGTCGCTAACATCATGAATATGTTTAGTAAGTGGACAGCAAGTTCAAGAAGTAGAAATGGCGAAACAGTTTCAGCACCAACGAACTTGATGGCATGGCCAGCAAGTTCAGATGTAGGTAACTACAGCTGGATTAATGGGGATTTGACAGGAAGTAATGATAGTAGTAGTAGTAACAAAGTAAATGAAGGGTGAACCATCACTAGTCCGAGCTCTAAAGTTCTCCTGGCTCAGGAGGAGGGCTCTTCAAACAAGACTCTAAGTGAAAGTACCAACACCGCCACTAAGACGCACAACAACATCTTGTGAAAATATGAAAAAAATGATAACGGTGAAATCTCAATCACGGGCAAAGCCGCTAACCTGTACAAGTCAAAAGCACCAACTGGTTCAACCAGCTACCAAACAGCGTTTAGAACAAGTGGGGATGCGAATTTTTATTCTTTATATGTTTTACAAATTTAGTCTATATATAAATAGGAAATCTATCCTATTTTAAAGGGATGATGTCCATTAATTATTTCTTTAACTGTAAGAACTTTTTTATTTGGTAATTGTAATTTAGTAATTTGTAAGTCAAAATCACTGGTTGCTACATAAATTCCAGTTTTATCAACATTTGTAATTATTCCAGGTTTTAATTGTGAAATAAATTTTGTTGGATACGCTTCATGAATTTTGATTGCTAAATTTTGGTAATTTCATATTGCAATTGGCTTATCATATAACCCTCTAATTAAACAATCTATTTGTTGACAAGGTTTGTTAAAATCAACAATCATATCTTGTTTTGAAATATTGTAACCAAAGGTTGCATCTTGAGAGTCTTGAGGTATACTTTTATATTTTTTCGTGACTAAATTTGTTCAATTATCTCTTAATAATATAGCTGCTAAATCAGCTAGTTTTATAGTTAATGATTTGGTAGTTTCATTTTGATTAATTATGCATTCTTTTTGACTAATAATGTCACCAGCATCCATTTTTAAAATCATTTTCATTAATGTAACACCTGTTGTTGTTTCACCATTAATGATGCTTCAATGGATTGGCGCACCACCTCTTAATTTTGGTAACAATGATGCATGCAAATTAAAACAACCCATTTCAGGTAGATCTAAAATTTTTTGAGGAATAAATTGACCATAAGCACATGTAATAATAATGTCAGGATTAACAATTTTTATTTCTTCATATGCATCAGAAATTTTAATTGGTTGAATTAATCTAAGATTATTATCAAGACAATATTTTTTAATAGGACTATAAACAATTGTCTTTTTTCTATCTACTTGCTTATCTGGTTGCGTAATCACCATTAGTAATTGCACATCATTAAAACTACAAATGGCTTCCAAAACTTTTACACTAATTTCTGGTGTACCCATAAAGATAACTTTTGTCATTAATACCTGCATTTTTTAGTTTATGTTTTAAAATTATTTAGGTATTTAAATTGTATATAAAGATTAAAGAAGACACATGGGAAATAATAGTTTATTACTCTTGATCCTAATTATCTTACCAATTGGATTGGTAGTTTTTATGATTTACAAGAAAAAAAATAAAGGTCAAAATGATAAAAACACTAAATCTAATAATCACTTAAAAAACAAACAAGAAGAAGATGAAGTTTGATTGACAATCAAACGTTTTTTAAGAGAAAAGGGTGAAACTGGAAAAGAAGTAATTGATTCATACGTTGTTAAACGTCCAGACCCTAGAGTTAAAACAAAACAACAAAAACAATTAGCTAAAGAGTTAAAGGCATTAAAAAAGACAGATCCAGAAAGTTACAATGCTCAAAAAGCTCTTCAAAAAATTGAAAAACGCAAAAAACCTAAAGAATTATATGTTGTTTTATTTACAACTAGAGATACTAAAACTCTAAATGTTGATTCACCAAGAGCATTAGAGTGTGAGGTAGTCTATAAAAAAGTTGCAAAAGGTTCAATGCAAAGAACAATTGTCATCAATAGTTTGATGGATTACGAAAAAGAAATGGAATGAATTAAACCAATCAAAGAAAAAGATGATAAAGAATTAGCGAGACAGCTAAGGGTTGAACAACGTCGAATAGCAAAAAAGAAGCAAAAGGAACAAAAACGAAAAGAGAAAAATAAAGCTAAGTAAGTTAAAATATATAAGTGTTTTTCTATTAAGGAGGAAGGTATGGGAAGGGCTAAATTTAGTTCAAAGATTTTTAGTGTGTTCTTAAGAATTTTATTAATTATTTCTTGAATACTACTTGTTTGTAGTTTTGTTGTGTCTGCATTATTAACAATATGACCAAACATGACAGTTAATGCAGAAGGAATAGATCAACCAATTTTTGGGGTCTGAAAGATTTCTAATAATCAAATTACTACTCAATTGTCATGATTAGGGATATTACTAATTTGTTTAGCTGGTGTGGCAATTTTATTTAGTATAATTGTTCAATTATGTGCAAAAAGGGCTAAATTTAAAATTGGTACTAAAAATCAAATGATTGGTTATTTTTCATCAATTAATTTTCCGTTAATTGCTTTTGTTGTTTTCGCATTCATTGGCACATACCATTTTAATAGTTTGACTACAATTCCAGGAGTTAAAAGTGTACATTCGTTATTCATTACATCGCAAGGTGTAACCAAGTTTCTACAAAGTAGCTCATTTCCACTAAGTGTTAATTTGATTAGTTCAGTAACATGAGTGTATTGAATTTTCTTAATTTTTTCTTTTATTTCAGCAATTGGTGTTGCATTTACAACAATCAAGCTTATCTTAAGAGCAATTTTTAGTAGAACATTTGATAAAAAATATTATGAGGATTAATTGACCATTTGTAAATAAAGCGCAAATATTTTGTGAAAAATACAAAGATGATTATTTGACAGTTATTAATTTAACTAAACGTTATAAAAAGAATATGCTTCCAGCAATTAGTGAATTAAATTTTAGAGTTGGTCATGGGGAGTTTCATGCATTTATCGGAGGTAATGGTGCAGGAAAAACAACAACAATTAAATCAATTGTTGGAGCATATGCTAAATATGAAGGGGAGATTTATTTTAGTGGTTATATCAATAGTAGTTTAGAAGCTAAACGTACAATGGGATATATTCCAGAAATTGCAAGATTTCCAGATAACACATCTACATATAGTTATTTGCTAAATATGGCACTTTTAAGCGAATTAAAAAAGGATGAAGCAAAGAAAACTGTTGAAAAGATTTTGGTTGATTTAAATATGCAAAAATTAGCTAAAAAATCACCAAACACTTTTAGTAGTGGGCAAAAAAAGAAGATATTATTAGCGCAAGCACTTATTCATAATCCAAAGATTTTAATTATGGATGAACCAGCTGCTAATTTGGATCCAAGAGCGAGAATTGATTTTTTTGAAACATTAAAAAAATTACAACATCAAGGTAAATCAATTTTTATTAGTAGCCACATTTTAAATGAAGTAGATAAGTATGCAACTCATGCAACTATTTTAGATGGCGGCAAGATTGTGTTTACTGGTAGTTTAGATGAGTATCGTAAAAATCATCATGAAGAAATTATTCTTAAAGTTGATAAAACTAAAGATTGTTTAAAAATATTTGATGAAAAGAACATCAAATATAGTTTTAATCTAAATACCAATGTTTTTATTCTTCATCACACAAAAAAAATTAATTCCAATGAGCTATTGATGGAATTAATTAAAGCTAACATTAAAATTGTGAGTTTTAGATATGGTGCATCTTCTTTAGAAGAAATCTATAATAAGTATGTTATTAAAGGTTCAGTTCATACTATGAAATAAAGGTTATAAGTTATTATGATTGTTTACTTTTAACAATGTTGTAGAATGTGTGTAACATAATTCCAGTACCAACATCACCTTTATCCGCTGTTCCAGCCACATCAAAGTGTGCATATGGTAAGTTGTGGGTAAATTCTTTTAGAAACATTGCAGCTCGGCTGGACCCACCCTTAGGGCTACTTACAGAGTTAGCAATATCAGCGAACTTTGACTTAAGTAAGTCTTTGAAATCATGGTGAAATGGTAAACGTCAAACTAGTTCTCCAGCATTGTCTGCTGCAGTTGAAATTATGTTTCATAGTTCATTTTGATTTGTTCAAACACCTGTATATGTATCACCTAGTGCATAAATCATTGCACCTGTTAAAGTTGCAACATCATATAATTCATTAACTTTTAATTCTTGTGCTAAATAAGATAAACTATCTGCCATGATTAGTCTACCTTCAGCATCTGTGTTATCAATTTCTACACTCATTCCATTATGAGCAACTAATACATCATCAGGACGGTATGATGATTCACCCGCTAAATTTAAAACTAATGGCATTGCAACTGCAACATTAGTTTTTATTTTGTTTGTTGCTAGACTATGAATTAGACTGCCAACAATTGCCGCACCTGACATATCATATTTCATTCAACGCATGTAATTGCCTGTTTTAATATTTAAACCACCAGTATCAAAACATACACCTTTACCAACAAATCCTAACTTATAATTATCATTTGGGTTTGGTGTGTATTCAACAATCATTAATCTAGATTGGTCTTCAGACTTTTTACAACCCGCACCAACTGCGAGTAATAAATTCATATTATTTTGTTTCAATTCATCACAATTTAGAATTTTTATTTTAACATTATCTAATTTTGATAGATGTTCAGTCATTAATTTTTCAAATCCAAATGGATTAACAAAATTAGAGGGCATATCTTGTAATTTACGAACAAATGTCTTATCTTTAGAAACAACAAGGTATTCATTAACTAAGTTTTTGTAGTTGTCACTAATCACTAGATTATGATTCACACCATTTTCTAGTGTTTTTTTGTTCATCGTTCATGGAATTACACTTCCATATTCCAATGCATCAACAACAATAGCAATTAATTTTTCATGTTCTTTAACATTAACAACATCCAAAAAACTATTCAAATCAACATCAAAATTATTTTTAGTTTGTGAGCTAATAAATTTTATTAGTGTTCTAAATAATTCATTGCCATCAACATTTGAATTTAAAACAATGTAATATTCATTAAAGTTAGGATTAAAAATTGTATATGGTTCTTGATAATTTTCATATTCGTTTATTTTATGATTTGAATCAACAGCTTTCAAACAAAATTTGTTAGTAAATTTGCAACTAAAATTTAACATTTTCACCATTTTTCCTAGTTTTAGTTTTTAAGTTATTTATAATAATTATATTATTTTAAAAAATAGGTTTTTATCAATGCAATATAATCTAAAACCAATGCTAGAAATTCAAGAAAAATTAAACCAAAAGATTTGCCAGACTCAAAAAATTGACCCAAATGAAATCAAGGTTCAATCACATTTGTGTATTTTGGTTGAGTTAATGGAATTGTGCAATGAAACAAGATGTTTCAATTATTGATCAAAAAAAACTCGTGGTAGCGATGAAGCTATTTTAGAAGAACTCGCAGATGTTTTGTGTTTTTTATTAACAGAGATGCTTGATTGACCAACTGCGCACATTATGATTGATGAAACAATCCAACCAGAAAATAAATTACAGTTGACGATTCGTTTTCAAAATTTGACAAAGCAATTTGCTAATTTAGATCAACACAACCCTGCAAGTTACATCATTTTTACCCAAGATTTATTTAATTTAGGTTATGCATTAGGTTATAAAATTGATCAAATTTACCAAGCTTATCTAGCTAAAGTTGATAAAAATTATGAAGTACAAAATAGTTTTCATAACTAAAGGGAGTAGAAAAATATATGAGTCGCAAATTTGTTGTTGAAATAGAAGATAAAATTTATGAGGAATTACAAAAAGCTTACCAAGAAGTCAAAAATTTAGGTGTTGAGCCTACTTTTGAAGAATTTGTGTCTGAAATATTGTCACAGTATGTTAATGTTAAAAATCAAGCTGGAAATTTGTTTGGAAAATTTTCTAAAGCAATGTTAGAGAATTTCGATCCATCTCAACTTGATGAAATGTTGTCATCATTCAAAAATATGAGTGATATGTTTGATGCAAAAACAAAAAAAACAACTACTGATGAAAGTAATTCTGATAATAAAACTCAAACATCTAATAGCGTTACAAAGAAAAAATCTTAGTTAGGTGTTCTTTGTATTTTTTGATTATTTCATCGATATTTTCTTGAAAATAAACATCATAAACATGGTAACTTGGTAGTTGTTCATTTATCCCTATAAATTCATTTTGTTTGTAAACTGATAACAATAAATCATCCATACTAGCACCTTTAAAAAAGGTGTTTTTATTATTAAATACATTTTCTGGTGCAGCTTGAGTAGTGTTGACCATGAATTTTTTATTTTTTAATTGTCCACCGGTACCATATAATTCTGTCATTTGATTTTCGCGTGTTCGACCACTACCGTTATATAATTGTGATCTGAAGAAAACTTCATCAATGTATTTTTTTAATGGCCAAGGTTGTCCAAATCATCAAATAGGAAATTGGTAAATAACAACATCAGCTGATAAAAACTTTGTTTCTTCTTGGGGCTTATCATACCCATTTTTAATAACCGTTTCTAAAACATGATGTCCCAAATTTATCAAAGTTTGTTTTGCAACATTATGTAAGCTATCATTTAATTTACCATAATCAAAACCATCAATATTTGAACTTGCATTAATTAATAATATTGTCATTTTTGTAAATCCTTATCTTATTAATAAAAATAAACAAGATTTTCTCTTGTTTATTTTTTAATTTTTACTATTTCTTATTAGCCATTACCTGATCACATAATTTTTTAAAATCATCAGGATTATTAATTGCTAGCTCAGATAACATTTTTCTATTGATAGTAATGTTACTAACATGTAATTGGTGCATAAAATCACTATATTTATAACCATTTGCTCTTACTGCTGCATTAATTCTAGCAATTCATAGTCTTCTAAAATCACGTTTCTTATTTTTTCTATCACGATAAGCATATTCACCAGCTCTAATGATAGTTTGTCTTGCAATTCTATATGAAGTATGACGTGTTCCTCATGAACCTTCAGCTTGTTTTAAAACTGCTTTATGACGTTTACGTGTAACTGTACCACTTTTAACTCTCATTACAAATCCTTTCTAACTACAAACAATGTGTATAACGTTGTTTATCTGCTGGTTTTAAAATTGCATCTTTTCTTAAATGACGCTTTGCTTTAGTAGTTCTTCCTTGAGCTAAGTGAGAACGATAAGCATGTTTTCTTTTAATTTCACCATTTTTTGTGATGCTAAATCTTTTTGCTGCAGCACGTTTAGTTTTTTGCTTAACTTTCATAATTTGCCTTTCTAGATTATTTACCTTTTTCAATAATTGTTTCATAACGATAATTATTAAATTGTTTATTTGCCTGAACAATCTTAATATCTTCACCTAACAAGCTAATAAACTTATCATAAACTAGTTGAATGTATTCATGTTTGATTGACATTCTTCCCCGAGCTTCAATGACAAATTTGACTCTATCACCACTTGCTAATCATTTTTTAGCATTATCAGCCCTTACTTTTAAATCATGATCGCCAATTAATGGTTTAACTTTGACTTCTTTAACATTAATAACTTGCTGTTTTTTCTTATTTTCTTTTTGTTTACGCTTTTGTTCAAATTTAAACTTACCATAATCTAATATTTTGGCAATAACCTTTTTATCTTGAACAGCAATCACTACTAGATCTAAATCTTTAGATTGAGCACGTTTTAGAGCTTCTTCACGTTTAATTGCACCTAAATGTGTTCCATTTTCATCAATTACTTCTAAAACAGGAAATTTAATTTTTTCATTAATTAAAGTAACATCTTTTTTAGGAGTAGTCGGTTTTTTATTTAATATTTGTTGGGGATTCATAGCTCTCCAAATAAAACATTTACATAGTCATGTATAAAGAAAAAAGTAATACCAATGCAAAAATTAGTACTACTTTAAATTATGATTAACTAGAATTTAAAATAATAACCAACTATCACATTTAAGGACTAATGGTGAGTTAATTAAAACTACTTTCTTTATACAGTAGTGAATTATACTATATTTCTTATAAATTAATTTAAATCTAAATAAAAAATGTCACCACACACAAAAAGCTATGCTTAGTGCTGCTATATTTCTATCCTGACACGGTTCGCTACTTAATGTTGCAATGACATAATGATTTTAGCATAAAATATATTGTTGTTATACATCAGAATGGGTTAATTAAATGACAAAAAATATTGTATTTGGTTTAAGTGCATCAAAAGAATTAACAAAAAAAATTATCAAAATTTTAAATTTAGAAAATGCTGAAATTCTTACACAAAGATTTGCTGATGGTGAAATATTAGTAAGTCCGCAAGTTTCAGTCCGTGGCCATGATATCACGTTAGTTCAATCAATCAGTAATCCTGTAAATGAAAATCTAATGGAGTTGTTGATAGCAATTGATGCATTAAAGCGTTCATCTGCAAAAAGCATTAGTGTTGTAATTCCATACATGGGCTATTCTAGGCAAGATCGTAAAACAAATCCTCGTGAACCAATCACATTTAAATTACTTGCTAATATGCTACAAATTGCAGGTGCAACACGAATTTTGACTTTTGATATTCATTCTGATCAAACTCAAGGTTTTTTTGATATTCCATTTGATTCATTAAGAGCATCATTATTTTTGCTCCATGCTTTCATTAAGAAAAGTAAAATCAATAATTTTGTAGTTGTATCACCTGATTATGGTGGCGTTAAAAGAGCAAAAGAAATTAGTCAATGGTTTAACTTACCATTAGCAATAATTGATAAAAGAAGACCTGCACCAAATCAAGTAGAAGTAAGTAATATTTTAGGTAATGTAAAAGATGAACATTGCGTTTTATTTGATGACATGATTGATACAGGTGGAACAATGATTGCTGCATCTAGATTATTAAAATCAAGAGGCGCTAAGACTGTTTCTATCTTAGCAACTCATGCTTTGTTCAATGGAAATGCTAAAGAAAATTTTATTAATGCATTTAATGAAAAAATTATTGACTATGTGTTTGTTACTGACACAATTGAACAAAATTTGACAATACCTAATATTAATGTTGTTAGTGTGGCTACACCAATTGCTAGAGTTATTGAATTACTAAACATTGGCTATGGTTCAATGAGTTTTGTTATTAAAGATGGCAGTGGTGATTTAAAATCTGAAATTCGCAAATTAATCAAAAATGATAAATAAACCAATTATCAAAGAAACAATTGTTGTTGAAGGGAAAACAGATGCTGATAAGATTTTAAGTTTATTTCAAGCAGACATTATTACAACCAATGGTTCTGATTGTAATAAACAAACAATTTCTATGATTAAGCAAGCAAGTTTAAAAAATGGTGTAATTCTCTTTTTAGATCCAGATTACACGGGTGAAAAAATTAGAAAAATAATCACCAACAAAGTACCTAATTTAAAGCAAGCTTTTATTAAAGTTCAAGATGTTATTAACAATAAACATAATAAAATAGGAGTAGCTGAGGCAACAGATGAAGCGATTAAGAAGGCTTTAATTAATACTGTTACATTTGAGACATTAAAACAAACTTTATCATTGTTTGAATATAATCTTTTGGAATTAAATACTAAGCAAAAACGTTTAATAGTGTGTAATCATTACAAAATTAGTTATTGTAATAATAAGCAGTTATGAAAACGTTTAAATATGATTGGAGTTACACTACAAGATTTGATGTCTTGATTTAAATATGAAAACTAGAGATAGTCAAAACAAACTTTATATTGCAGCAACTCCAATTGGTAATCTAAAAGAAGTCAGTAAAAGATTTTTAGAATTAATAAATGAAATGGATATTCTCTTGTGTGAAGACACTAGAGTAATTAAAAAATTATTAATGTTATTAAATATAAACAAACATTTTCAGTATTACAAATTTGATATGTTTAGCGAATTAAATCAAACACAAAAAATGATTGATTTAATTACTAATGGCAATAAAGTAATGTTATTAAGTGATGCAGGCTATCCTACAATTAGTGATCCAGGATACAAACTTGTCAATGCATGTATTAAGAGTAATATTGCTATCGAAGTTATAAATGGACCATGCAGTTTAATCCATGCATTAGTTGGTAGTGGTTTTAGTAGTCAAGAGTTTTTATATTTAGGTTTTTTGGGTAAAACATCAATTGAACGAACTAAAAAATTACATAAGTATGTTGATATTAATACAACATGAATTATTCTCGAATCTGTTCATAGATTAAAGGAATGTTTAAAAGATTTGTTTAAAGTTTTAGGTGCGCAAAATATTTGTATAGCTCATGAATTAACAAAATTACATGAAGAGTTCATCTATGTTAATTTATCTAATATAGATAATATTGAACTTGATTATAAGGGTGAATTTGTTATTGTAATTGATAAAAAACCATTAGAATACAAGGTTAATGAATTTGAAATTAATGAAAAAATTGTTAGTTTACTAAGACAAGGAATGAAAACTAAAGATATTAGTTTAATATTATTTAATGAATATAATTTAGATTCAAAACTTTGATATAAAAAGATTATTGAATTAAAAAATAAAATAGATAAATAGGATAATGATGGCAAAGAAATTTTTTATTAGTACACCAATTTATTATGCTAGTGGTAATCCTCATATTGGTCATGCATACACGACAATTTTAGCTGACGTTATAAATCGTTATAAAAAACTAATTGGTTATGAAACATTTTTTATAACTGGTATGGATGAACATGGGCAAAAGATTGAAACTTTAGCTAAAAATAGTAATGTATCTAATCAAGAGTTTGTTGATATAAATGCTAAAAAATTTCAATCATTATTTAACTTACTAGGGATTGAATATGATTGCTTTATCAGAACGACTAACCCAAAACATATTGCAATGGTTCAAAAAATCTTTAGTCAAATGATGAAAAATGATGACATTTATTTAGACCAATGAAAAGGTTATTATTGTGTTTCTTGTGAAGAAAATTACACAATTGGTCAAATACATGAAAAAGATGGTAAATTGTATTGTAATGTTGGACATGAAATTGTAGAAAAAAATGAGGAATCATATTTTTTTAAAATGTCTAAATATGCTAATTGGTTACAAGAATTTTTAAAATCACATCCTGATTTTGTTGTTCCAAATCATAGAATAAATGAATTACAAAACAATTTTCTTAATAATTTAACTGATCTATCAATTTCTCGAACATCAATTACATGAGGAATACCAATATTAGAAAATCATCAACATGTCATTTATGTTTGATTGGATGCATTATTTAATTATTTGTCTGGATTAGGTTATTTATCAAATGATGATAGTAATTATCAAAAGTTTTGGTTGGATAGTGAAACTGAAAAATTACATTTAATGTCTAAAGAAATTACAAGATTTCATTGTATTTACTGACCAATTTTTCTAAAGTCATTAAATCTAAATTTACCAAGTCAAATCTTAGCCCATGGATGAATCATCACTAAGGAAGGGAAGATGTCAAAATCACTTGGTAATGTTATTGATCCTATTGCATTAGTTAATACTTATAGTCGTGATGCATTTAGATATTTTTTAATTAAAGAAATACCAATTTATCGAGATGGAATTTTTAGTTATGAAAATTTTGTAGAAACTATTAATTCTGATTTAGCAAATAATGTTGGGAATTTAGTTAATCGAACAATTGGTATGTTAAAAAAATACACCAATGGTACTATTCCTGAATACAAAGATTCAATTAATTCACAAGATGTAATTATTGAAGAAAAAATTCATGCATTGATTCAAAATTTACCAACATTAATTAATAACTATCAGTTAGATGAACTAATAATTCAATGTATTGAACTAATCAAAATTGCTAATAAATACATTGAAGACTTAAAACCATGAGAATTATACAAAGATAATAAGATTACTGAATTAGAATCGTTATTGACTCACTTAGGATTAGTAATTCAAACTACTATTTTAGCCTTATCACCAATTTTAATTGATGGAACTAAAAGTATGGCCGAACAAATGAATATTGATTTTTCAACCATTAGTTTAGAAAATTGTCTTAATTTTAGTAGTTTAAATGGTTTAATTGTAAATTCAGCAACCCCAATTTATACTCGCTATGAATTACCTAATGATACAAAAAACTTAAGTAAATAAGATTAAAAAATAAATATAATATCACTAATAGAATTATGAATACTAATCAAACCACAGGAAAAAGGCGCTTTTCATGAAAACTTTTTTCCATTATTATGTCAATAGTTGCAATTGTTGCCATTATTGTAGGGTTTTCAGTTAATTGAAGTAATCCTAAATGAATTTTTATAGCAGGTTCATCGACAATGCAACCGTTGTTAGATGAAATTTCTAAAAACTATTCTGCAGCTGAAATATCTACTAATTCAGGTGGTAGTGCATATGGGATTAGTAGTGTTTTGGATAATAAAAAAAACATAGGGGCAGTTGCTAAAATGCCTAGTGTTGATATTGTAGGATTACCTGATGATAATACTAATTTAATTTGGAAAAATGATGGAATTAAAACTGTCACTATTGGTAAAGATTCAATTGGTATTATTTATAAGGATTATGATGATAGTCTTGATTTAACAATAAATGAAGAAAATATTGCTATGTTTTATTTAGCATTTTGTGGGTTTAATAGAATTAATTTAAACCAATTAGATTCTCAATTAAGTTCTACGAAATATTTAGTTCCCTTCGCCAGAGCTGGTGGTGCAAATGAATCAGGAACTGCTGAATCATTTTTAGCTGATAATTATTTAGGTGAAAAAGGTCAAATGGCTTACTTAAATACAGTGGATGCTAAAAGTTCTAATTTAAGTCCAGTAACTAATAATTCTGAATCCATCTATAGTGTACTAAATCATGGTCATTATGGTAGGGAAGTAATTCAAACAAATGAAACTAGTTTGGAAACATGAGAAGCAATTAAATCATACAATTCAAACAACAACACAATTCCAATTACATATTTAAGTAGTGGATTTATTAAAAATAATTATGATGAAATTCAAAAAAATGGTTTTAAAATTGCTAAATATAGTAGTAAAAACATTGAACTAATTCAAATGATAGATGGTAAATATACCATTAATAATGAATACAATTGATTTCGTCCACTAAATTTAGTACTAAAAACTAAACAAGCTAGCAATTTAACTGAATCAAAAGAATTTATTCAATGAATTTTAGCAAACATGTTATTTGAAAACTCTATCATTAATAAAGTTTTTAATGATTTGGGTTTTCTAACTTTAACAAGTAACCAAATATCTACAATGTTTAATCCTAGTGATTTAACACAATTTAATAATTTAGTTGATTATTCATTAAACAATCCTGACAAAACATATTTCGATTTTTTAAATGCAAGTCAAACAAATTTGATGAATTGAAATTCATTTTGATTGTCAGATTATGATTTGTATAATTTACAAAAGCAACAACGTGATAATCAAAAAGAATATTATGGAGCAATAATTAGGTAGTTACATTGAATATAGATAACAAAATAATTACTCAAAAAACTAGAAAGAATACTATTGCTAAATTGGTTGCAACCTTAGCAATTTGATTTTTGGTTATTTCATTTTTAGCATTAATTATTTTCATAATTATTAAAAGTATACCTGGTTTTACAAACTATGGGTTTAAAGCAATTTTCTTATCTAATCAATTTATGACTTCTGATCCTAATTTACATCAAGCGTCAGTATGATTACCTTTTACGGTTACAGTTATTGTGGCAATTGGCTCATTATTGATTGCAGTACCATTAGGATTAAAAACTGCAACTTTTGTTTATTTTCGAATTAGAAATCATAAACTTAAAAAATTTTTAAAAATTATTATTGAAAGTAGTGCAGCAATTCCAAGTGTTGTGTTTGGGTTGTTTGCATATAAAGCGCTTGGTTTGGCAATTAAAAATGTTTTCAATTTAGAAATGACCAATACTGTTTTAACTACAATTTTTATGATGTCATTAATGATTGTTCCAACCATTGTATTACTAACTTTAAATGCATATGAAAGTGTAGATAATAGTTTGGTAATTAACTCGATGTCATTAGCAAATAGTAAGACAAGCTCAATTTATAAGGTATTTAGAAAACAAACAAGAAAACAAATTATAGTAGCAGTAATTATTGCAGCTGGTAGAGTAATTGGTGAAACAATGGCCGTATCTATGATACTATCAGCTGAAAATTATAGTGATGTTTTTAATCAAGGGTTTTTAAGTATCTTAACATCATCATTAAGGCCATTAGGTGCAGTCATTTCTAAGGGGATGTTTGCTGAAAATGGCGGTGACGCATTTAGAGGATTACTATTTGTTTTTGGATTAACAATGTTCATTTTTGTTATGATACTTAACTGCTTCGTTATGATTGCTACTAGTAACAAACAAAGCCATAAATTTAAAAGATGAAAAAAAGTAAATGATACCATTGGAGAATGAATTTTAATTATTCCTAATCAAATTAGTCATTTTGTTAGTAAAGTTTTCTATAAACAAAATATTAATCTATCAACAGAAAATTATAAAAATCAAATGTCTAAATATATGCAAGAATATACAATAAAGAACAAATCTTCTAATTGTTATAGTTGCTACAAACAATTTTGGGAATATTTAGATAGTTTCATTGTTTTTGGTATGATTGGATGAATCATATTTGACATTATCATAAAAGGTTTGTATGCGTGCACATTACCAACATCTACTGTTTTTATGTATTCAAAAGATACAACAGGACAAGCAGTAATTAATACGTTGTTATTGATATTAGTTGTTATTGTGATTAGTTTGCCAATATCACTATTCATTGCTATTTGATTAAATGAATATTCAAAAAATAAAACAACTAAAAAAGTTATTTTATTTTTTATGGATTCAATTGGATCAACACCATCAATTATTTTTGGAATGTTTGGTTTAGTTTTATTTATTGAGATAATGCATATTTCATTAGGAGGTGCAATGGGTAATTCATTGCTAGCAGGTGCACTAACAATGGTTATTGTGATTTTACCAACCTTTAGTAGAATGAACCAACAAGCATTACAATCTGTACCAAATGAAATTAGAGAAAAT
Source organism: Ureaplasma sp. (assembly GCA_050872725.1). Classification (GTDB taxonomy): domain Bacteria; phylum Bacillota_I; class Bacilli_A; order Mycoplasmatales; family Mycoplasmoidaceae; genus Ureaplasma. The sequence continues at coordinate 82,897 of JBNMHK010000003.1, read as the reverse complement.
AGTTATGCTTTAGGGAATAGTAAATGGTATACAATCAAAACTTTAGTTTTACCACAAGCTTATAAAGGCATTCTATCTTCATTAATTTTAAGTATTGGTCGAATTTTAGCTGAAACTGCACCGTTATATTTAACAGCTGGATTATCATCTGCATCTAGCATTGCATTAATGAACCCAAGTCAAACATTGACAACAAGAATTTATGCTCAACTAAATGGTAGCAGTAGTTTTAAAAGTACAAATATCATGTATGAATCAGCATTAATTGCCTTATTATTAATTTTGGTTGTCATTGTAATTGGTTATATACTAATTCCTAATTGAAATAATATTAAGCAAAATCTAAAGCAAAGATGAGAAATTCAAAAAGCATTATGAAGACAAAATAAAGCAAATGATAATATTGAAAAATATTGTTCACAAATTCAAAAAAACACTTTATTTCTATCAGTTAATCAAGCAAAAAATTTAAATGTAAAAGATGGCCATATTTGAATATATAAAGATGAATTTATAATAACTAAAATCATTTCTGACTACATGATTAACAAAATGCAAACAAATTATTGACTTTTAAATAATAAAATTAATATAGCTTAGTTCTTATGAGTACTGAAAAAATTTATGAATTAAATGATGAAAAAGATAAAGTTAGTTCTATTAACCAACTTTATTTGGATATCAAAAAGTTAAGTTTCTTTAAAAGAATTATTAAATATTTTCAATTAGATCATGACCAAAAAGTTGCATTGAAAAATTACATTTCAAATCGCAAGCAAGAATTAAATAAAATCAAAGATGATTTTGATCCTAATCATATTTTTGAGGTTGAAAATTTTAACTTGTGATATTTAAATGGTAAAAAGCAAGCACTTTTTAATATTAATGTTAATCTCAAAAAAAATAAAGTAACAGCATTAATTGGTCCTAGTGGTTGTGGAAAATCAACATTCTTAAGAAATTTAAACCGTATGAATGATGAAATTGATGGTTTAATTGTTGATGGTAACATCTACCATAATGGAATCAATATTCGTTCCAAAAAAATGCCAATTCTACAACTAAGAACTAAAGTTGGTATGGTGTTCCAGAAGCCATCACCTTTTAGTATGAGTATCTATGATAATGTGGCATATGGCCCAAGATCACACGGAATTAAAGATAAAGAAATTTTGGACAAAATTGTTATCCAAGCATTACAAGATGCTGCTTTGTATGATGAAGTGAAAGATGAGCTTGACAAATTAGGAACTGAATTATCAGGTGGGCAACAGCAGAGATTGTGCATTGCCAGAGTAATTGCTATGAGTCCAGATGTGATTTTAATGGATGAACCAACTTCAGCATTAGATCCAATTGCAACTTCAAAAATTGAAGAATTAATTTTTAAATTAAAAAGTAAGTTTTCTATTGTTTTGGTTACTCACTCTATGGCCCAAGCACAACGAGTCAGTGATGAAACAGCATTTTTTTATAAAGGTCACTTAGTTGAGTTTGGTACAACAAGACAAATTTTTACAAAACCAAAAAACAAGATTACAAACAGTTACATTTTAGGTAAGATGGGGTAGATAAATATGGCAATAAATTATGGCTTATTAAAAGAATCTGAAAATGAAATTATGATCGAGTTCAGAGAGTTCTATAGTTTTGTAATTGGAATAAATACTAAATTATATGAATATTTACAAGATGATGTTGAATCACTTCATAGTATTAGTGAAGAACAATTAGAAATAATTAATGATTTAGTTAAAAAAGCTGAAATCACCCAAGGTGATTTGCTAGCTAATTGTATTTGACTGATTCAAAAAAATGAACCACGAGCATCACATTTAAGATTTATTATTGCAATTATTTATTCAATTAAAAATCTTCTAAATGTGTGTGAAAGCACATTAAAACTTGCTAAATTCTTTAGCAAGATTCAAATCAATGTTGATTTATTTAAAGAATTTTTAAATGCACACAAATTAACAATTGAATTATCTAAAAAAATCGCAGACTCATTATCTGAAAGAGATACTAATATTATTCAGCAAAACCTCAAAAATGACTTTGAAAACTACCACCAAGAAATTAAGACATTAATTAGAAAATGTGCTTATATTCATGATGATAATTTGTACAAAGACAATAAGGATTTGATTAATTTTATTATCAACCTTGGTAGACTAGAGAGAATTATTGATAGACAAGAAAATATTCTTCATGATTTTGCATATATTAAATAACAATATAAGCTCTAAATGCTAAGATGATAGCAATAATTGCTAATGTTGCAGCCATGACATATGCTATTCAAATAAAAATATGAAAGTGTTTTGATTTAGTGATATTATCAATTCCCACAATTCAGCATGCAGATAAAAATAGATATGGCAAGGCGATAATACCAAATGCTACATAATCTACAATGCAAGCAGCATTGCTTCAATTAGGATTTGATGCAATATTTTTTACTAGGTTTGAATCAGTTGGAGCTTTAACAATAATTAAACCTACACCAGACAAAAATAATAAGAATAATGTCACAACTAAGATAACAATTCAAGTTTTTCGATAGTATTGAGGAATTCTTAGATTGTATTCAATTTTTTCTTTTGTTTTTTTTAATGTCTCAAGCATTATTCATCCTTTTTATTAATTTTATCTAGCAATTGTTCAATTTTACTAACATAACCAATGGTTTCATCTGGATAAAAGACTAATTGGGGTGTTTTATACAAATCTAATGCATGACTCACCTTAGTTCTTAGAAAACCCTTGACTAAATTTAAGTTATCAATAATTTTACTAATATTTTCTCGATGTAAGCAATCAATATAGATTTTTGCAAATGATAAATCATTAGTTAAATTAACATATGTTACAGTAGCATTTTTAGCAACTTTATTATTCACTTCATAATTTAGTGCATTATTAATAACTTGTTTGATTGTTTCTTCATAACGTGCTAGTTTAATTTTATTGACCATAGTTTTACTTATCTAAATGAGATTTTTCCACAATTACATATGCTTCTAAAATATCATTTTCTTTTACATCATTAAAATTTTTAATTGTTAAGCCACATTCGTTGCCGGCAAGAATCTCGCTAGCTTGATTTTTACCATGTTGTAATGTACTGACTTCACTATTATAAATAATTACACCATCTCTAACTACTCTAACTTTTGCACCACGTTTGATTTTTCCACTATTAACTATACATCCACAAATTGTTCCAATTTCACTATGTTTTCAAATTTTTTGAACTTTAGCTTCACCAATTTCTTCCTCAGTAATAATTGGATCTAATTTACCCATCATCATGATTTCTAAATCTTCTTTTAACTTATAAATAACATCATAAGTTTTGATTTCAATTTTTTCTTGTTCACTTAAATCTTTAACTAATCTTGTGGGGCGAATATTAAAACCAATAATAATTGCCTGTGAAGTTTGTGCTAGTCTTACATCTGTTTCTGTAATTCCACCAATTGCACTTCTCACAATATCAACATTGGCATTTTCAATATTAATTTTACTAATCATTGATTTGATAGCTTCTAATGAACCATGAACATCAGTTTTAAGAATAATTTTTAAATTTTTAACAATGCCATCTTCAATTTGCTGTCTTAAACTACTATTTTTGTTATTTCATTCTAGACGACTATTTTTTTGTTTAATTTTATTTGCTAATTCTCTAGCTTGCTTTTCATTATCTAAAATTAAAAATTTATCACCAGCAATTGGTACACTTTCTAAACCAGCAATTTTTACAGGTGTAGCAGGTGTAGCAAATTGAATTTCGTGTCCATTACTATCAAACATCATTCTAATTTTGCCATATGATTGACCAGCAACAATATAGTCTGATTTTTTCATGGTTCCATTTTGAACTAAAACAGTTGCTACAGGACCATAACCTTTATCTAAATTAGATTCGATTACAGTTCCATATGCGAAACGATTAGGATTCGCTTTATATTGTTTTACATCAGCTAATAATTGAATTGCTTCTAGCAATTCATCTATTCCTTCTTTTAATAATGCTGATCCTTTAATGAAGATATGGTTTCCACCTCATTCTTCAGCAACAATATCTTGTTCTGATAATTGACTCATTACTTTTTCATAATTAGCCCCTGGTTTATCCATTTTATTAATAAAGACAATAATTTCAACACCAGCTGCTTTAGCATGGTCAATTGCTTCCTGAGTTTGAGATTTAATTCCATCATCAGCTGCTACAACAAGAACTACAATATCTGTAATATTTGCACCTCTTGCACGCATCTCAGCGAATACTTCATGTCCAGGAGTATCAATAAAAGTGATTTTCTTATGGTTTTTTTCAACTTGATATGCACCAATATGTTGTGTTATACCACCAGCTTCATTTGCAGTGATACTAGATTCTCTAATTACATCCAACAATGTTGTTTTACCATGATCAACATGCCCCATAATTGTTACAATTGCAGGACGTAACTGTAAATCATCAGGATTATCATCAAAAATAATATTATCTAAAACATTTTCAGCACTAACTTCTTTTTCAATTTGGAAATCATAACCATATTCTAGGCAAATTTCACCAATCTGTTCTTCATTTAAAATGCTATTTAATGAAATAATCTCACCTTTTAAAAAGAAAAATTTGATAATTTCACTAGCAGGTTTTTCTAGTTTTTTAGCTAATTCTTCAACTGACAAAGGAGATGTAAAAATAAATACACCATTTTTTACACCTACATCAACTGTTTTGATTTGTTTATTTATATCAATACTTTGTCTTTGCTCTTTTTTATTGTTTTTTGCCATGTTACTGATTCCTTTGTTCTTGTGCTAAACATAATAAATTATCTATTAAATTATTATCAATAACAAGATTAGTTTTTTGTTCCAACTTTTTTTTAATAATTAAAGGACTAACAACTAAAATTTCTTGACTTAAATAATAACCTCGACCTAACATTTTTTGTTGATTATCAACAACTAATTTATTACCAATCTTACAAATTCTAATTAAATTACTTTTTAAAAATTTTTTATTAGTAATTAAACAAGTCCGATAATTATAATTTTTCTTTTTCATTATCAAAATTAAGAATTTGTTCTACTTCATCTTTAAAAACATCATTTAATTCATTTTCATCAAATTCATTAATCATTTCTTCGATTTCATCATCAAATACAGGTAAAACTGTTTCTGTATTCATTGAGTTTTTACTTGGATTTTTAGCTTGAATTTTACGTTGTCTAAATGCTTCTGAATTTATGCTAATGAATTCATAATCATCATATTCTTCTTCATCTTTTGGACCAATAATGCTAATTGAATAACCAGATAAAATTGATGCTAACTTAACATTACATCCTTTTTTACCAATAATTTTATAAATTTGGCCTTCTTCAACAATTAAAACAGCTGTTTTATCTTCTTCTTTAATTCCTAACTTAATTAAATCTGTTTTAGTAACAATTTCACTTAATAAAACAATTGGATCTTCATAATAGTTAAAAATTTCAATCTTTTCACCATTCAATTGGTTAGAAACATTTTTAACTCTTTCTCCTCTAGGACCAACACATACACTAGCAGGTTCAATTGGTAAAGTTTTAGAACTAACTAAAACCTTAGTTTTAACTCCTGCTTGCCGTGCTGATTTAACAATTTTTATTGTGCCATCATCAATTTCTGGTACTTCCATTGTTAAAAAGTGTTCAACTAATTTTTCGCTTGCACGTGATAGAATAACCGGACAAAATTTTGATTGTTCTCTGACTTCCAACACTACAAAAGGGTATTTTTTTCTAACATCTAACACTTCATATTGATTTAATTCTTTGTTACCTAAAAAACCTAATGTTGGTTCTAGATGTTGACCCATTTTGTCATATTGATCTTCTAAATTAATTGTGTAAAAATTACTTTTTTTATCTTCTTTTTCAATTTCAGCTAAAATTATTTCATTTTGCATTGGCAATCATGATTCATAAACTCTTTGATTACTGATTTCAGTAATTCTTTGTTTAAAATATTGCATGATTTGTTGCACTTGTTGTTGATTAAATTTTTTAGATAAGTCAAAATGTTCTTCGTACTTATCACCAATTTGTAAATTTAATTCTTTAATTCTAGGATCATTAATTGCAATATGTAATGCTTCATCAAATTCTGGATAATCTGGTGCAACCACTTCATATACAAGATTTGTAACCATTTGGCCACTATTTAAATCAATTGCAACATTGATATTATCTTCATATGTTACTTTGTTGAAAATTCTTTTGATAGCTTCTACTAAAAATTCTTTAATCTTTTCTTGTTCAATATTTTTTTCTTTAGCAATATTTTTAATTTCATTTAGTAATAAAACATTAATGGAATTATTCATAATAATTACTCCTATAAAAAGAAAAACAAACCAGTAAGTTGGTTTGTTTTAACAACTATTAAGCATAATTATACACAATTATGTACAACTTTCACAAGTATAATCTACAACTTCTTTTTGTGTTTTGCAATAATAGAAAGTTTTAATTCCTAATTTAAAACCATAAATGTGATGTAGCGTAAAATCTGTTAATGAAGTGACTTTTTTGAAATAAATATTAATTGATTGCGCTTGGTCTAAATAACATTGTCTAATTGCTGCTAATCTAATTAGTTGGTACTGATCACATTCAAATGCGATTTTATAATAAGCACTATTTTTAGAAATATTAGGTACTAAAGTTAGAATATTTGCCTTACCATCTTCTTTATATAAGAAATCTTGAATAGGTTCGATACTTTCTGTAGCATTAATAGCCTTACCTGAAGTTGCTGTTGGGGCAATAGCCATTAACTGAGCATTTCTTAATCCATATTTTTGAATTTCATTAGCTAATTGATGTCATTTATTTAAATCGGATTGGTATTTAGTCAATTCTAAAGCCGCTTTATTTGCTTTTAAAATTGGTAATTGTCCTTGAGCCCATAATGTTTCATTAAAACCACTAAATTTACCTTTCTCTTTAGCTAATTTTAATGAGCTATAAATAATTTGATAGCTTAAATCATCAAAAATTTTAGCAGTCATTTCTAGTGCATCATCGCTATCAATAACAATTTTTAAATTAGCTAAATGATTAGCATAATTTAAAACACCAATTCCTAAATAACGGTATTTTAAATTTGTGTACATTGCTTCCTTAACAGGATAGTTAGCAATATCAATTGTATTATCCATGGCACGAACAAGAATATCAATAACTTTTTGTTGTTCTTGATTATCTATTTGTCCTCACTTTTCTAAATTAACACTTGCTAGATTACATAAAGAAATTTCACCAGATTCATATGTTTTTGTAATGGTTGCATTTGCATCATTTGTAATTAAAGTTTGTTCCTTAATTTTTGATGCCCGTGAAGGAAGTGTTATTTCAGTACATAAATTAGAAGAGTTGATATAACGATTCAACATTGATGTTAAATTAACATTTTCCTCATGGTAAAGATAAATGTTACCTGTTTCAACTCTTTCCTTCATAATCATTTCTAAAATTTTCCGAGCTGAAATTTTTTTGCCACCCACATTTGGATCTTGTTCATATTCTAAATATTGTTTAACAAATTCATCACCTACAATTCCAAATAATTTAGGTACTTTGATAGGGTTAAAAAGTGTTACATCTTGATTATTTAGTGCTCTTTCTATTAACAATTCATTAATTTTTACTGCATATTTTAATTGTCTAGCACGATTTTCTTCAGTACCACTATTATTTTTTAAAACAATCAATTCAGGAAAATTTTGGTGTCATCATTGGTAATACACACAACAAACGCCAGGGCGTTCTGAACCTTGATTAAAGGCTTTAATGGTTGCTTCAACAATTTTTAAAAATGGCACAGGACCACTACTAAATCCATTATTACCTAAAATGTATGATCCTGATGCTCTTAATTCAGAAATATCAATAGCATTACCACCTTTATTTTTTGAATAAATAGCAATATCATGGATAGTGTCCATAATGCTATTAGCATCATCATCCATTTTTGATAATACACAACTTGATAATTGCATATTAGGAGTTCCTGAATTCATACTAATTGGAGTAGAAACTGTAAAGAAATGTTGTGATAAATAATAATAAAAACTCTTAACATACTCTAAACGATGAGTTTTATCTTCTTGATAAAACAGTGCCATTGCTATCCGCATGTATGTGTGTTGTGGTAATTCTAATTTTTTATTCTTAGTGTAGTTTAAACAATATTTTCTTGTAAAAAAAATCAATGCTTTATAGGTGAATAAATAATCATTACTAGGAATGATTACATCATTTAATATTTCTAATTCTTCACTGCTATATGAGCTAAAAATTTCTTTATTATATCTTTTGTGTTCAACACCTTTTTTTATAACATCTCTTAAATGAACATAATGATGTTCATTTTTAATGTCTCAAGTTTCACGATAATACTTTAGAATATAAAGTTTTGCTGCAATTCTTTCATAAATTGGATATAAACGACTAATTTTATTTACTGCTGATTTAATTAGTTCATCATAAACTTCAGAAATTTTAATTTCATTGTATAGTTTTATTTCTGTTGCACTCAAAAGTGCATTGGCATAACTTTCATTACCATCACATGCCCACAAACAAACTCGGCGCATCTTATTAGGATCATAATGTTCTTTATGACCTTTTCTTTTAATAACAAAAATCTTCTGTGGATCAATTTCAATTTCTTTATTTTTATTATCAATGATAATTGTTTTCTTATCTTCATCAACAACATCATTGATGTAAGAAAGTGGCAGTTTATTTTTAGTAGACATACATTATGCTTTTCTATTCATTAATTCTTTTAACATTTGTTTTAAATCATTATCATCATAATCGATAGACATATTACCAATATTGTAATTTAATGCGGTTGATTCTTGTTGAGCAGTATTATCTTTATTAATATCTTTATACATGTCAAATCATGTAACCATATCATCTTTTTCAATATTTTTATACAATGGTGGAAGGTTGATTTTTTCTAAACGATTGTTTGCATAGTATTTCATAAATTTATTGAAAACTTCCATAGTTAGTGATTTAATTGGACCAAAACTTAATAAGTATTCAGCTCATTTTAATTCATCATTAACTATTCCATCAACAATCAAATTAACTTCATTTTTAAATCAATCAGATTTGAAATATTGTGTGAAACCTTCTTCTTCATTACTCATTAAAATTCTAATTAATCCGCCAACAACTGCAACATGCATATCTTCATCAAAATTAATTAGTTTAATAATTTTAGTAATTCCTGCAATTGCATCATTATAGTTGTAATTAACAACATAAGTTACCATGAAAGAAACATAAAATTTTAATCCTTCTAAAAAGTAAATGTGAACCAATAATTTAAGAATATTCTTTCGGACAATTTCTTCAGATCAATCTACATGTTCTCCACTTAAATATTCTTTCATCAAACTATAAATTTCAATTTCCTTATCAGTCCGATGTTTGATTTCATCAATTTTGTAAATTCGATCAAAAATTTCGGTTGCATCCGAACTAAAAACTTCTCTAATAATGTGCGAATAAGATAAAGAATGAATTAATTCAAAAAATGCTTGAGTTTTAAATGCTGCTTCTCATTCACTAGAACTTACCAGTTCAGCCATGATACTATCTAATCCACGGTTTTGTGCTGAATCCATTAAAGTTTGAAATAATAAATTTGAAACAACAACCTCTTTGATACTATCAGGTAAATCTTTAAAATTTTCCCGATCAGAAATTAAACTAATTTCCTCAGGAGTTCAAAAAGCTTGGCGCATATTGTTTTCAATTTGTTTTGCAAATGGATATTTGATAATGTCATAACGTTGAAAACCATTATATTTACCTAAAAAAATTCTAATATCCTTTGGTTTAACAAACATGTTTAAATCTAGTAACTTTTTCATTCTTAACTCATTTCTTCTCTAATTATTCATGTGATAATTCACCTAGCTAATAGAATCTTTATTGTCCATAAAATATCTTAAATCTCATGCTACTCCATCTTCATCATTAGTGTACTTAGTAATGTGACGAGCAGACATTTTTGCAGTATCTTTACCATTTTTCATTGCAAAACCATACTTTACTTCAGCTAACATATGCATATCATTATCGCCATCACCAAAAGTAATAATTCTATCTTTTGGTATGCCATAGTAAGAAGCTAAATAATTAACTCCCATTGCTTTATCTGCAAATAATGTGTTAATTTCAATCATCATTCCAACCACAGGAATTCTGATCATTCTAACTTGTAAATATGGTGAAATATTTTTAATGTGATACATCAATTTATCAAATAAAGATGTATCATCACTTTTTAAATATAGAAGTATTGCATAAACATCACACGATAAATTATTAGGATTATTGTTCAAATTAATTAAAGAACCATCTTTGATGTCCATGTGATAATATTTCAATAAAATTTCTCACAACAAATCATCATAATACTCTTTTAGTTGGTAATTTGAACCTTTTACTTCTAAAAAGGCATTTGTAATAATTTCTTGAATTTTAGAATTTTTTAAAATTTTAATTGCTAAATCTTTACTAAAGCACAATTCAATGGGATTAAATTTATCATCACATGGATTAGAAATATATGAACCATTGTGGTTGATAAGTAAAGAATTTAATCCTAATTGATGATAAATATCAATACTCCCTCTCAAAGGCCGACCTGTTGCAATACAAAATATGTGTCCATCTTTGACGATTTTTTTAACAGTTGAAATAGTTCCAGATGATAATTCACTTTTTTTATTTAATAGTGTTCCATCTAAATCACTAACAATTAAATATTTTTGATTATCTTTCATAAGTTATTAATCCTAGTTTATGGTAAATTCTGTGTAATTGCTGTTTGGCAATTGGTTTTACTTTTAAATATCCTTTTTCAAACACATTATCTATTAGATTATCATTGTAAGAATGAAATTTTTGCTGATAATCTATTAAAAATACTTCTAAATGTTTTGCTAAATCTTCTTTAAAATCCTTATATGTCTTATTGCTATACAATCTACAGATTTCTTCTGGTGATTTTTCAGTTAATGATGAGTAAATATTGATTAAATTAGTTATTTCAGGTTGGTTAGTGATATCATAATTTACTTTGTTAAATAAATCTGTTTTAGCAGACATAATTTTTCTAATAGAAACATCAATGGGATCATTTAAAAAAATTACTCCCTTGTGAGATGAAGATGACTTAGACATCTTTACACTCGGATCTGTTAAATCCATAATTTTTGCTCCATGATCACTAACTAAAATGTCTGGAATACTAAAAATTTTATCTTTAAATTTGTTATTTAGTCGCTCAGCAAGATTTCTTGTTAATTCAAGATGTTGTTTTTGATCACTACCAACAGGAACATAGTCTGGTGAATACAACAAAATATCTGCTGCCATTAAGGTTGGATATATTAGTAATCCAGTTGGTAATTTTTGGGTTCCATTACTTTCTTTGGCAAATTTTTGTGATTTATCCTTGAATTGTGTCATTCGGTTCAATTCACCTAAGGTTGTTTGGCACATTAACAAATATCCTAGAGTAGTGTGCTCTTGAATGCTTGATTGCAAAAAGAGATTAACTCTATCTATATCTAAACCACATGCTAAATATGAACGGATAAGATTTTTGGAATTTGCTTCTAGATCAATAGGGTTGATTGTTCCGGTTGTTAAAGCATGCAAATCAGCAACAAAAATAAACATTTCATAATCATTTTGAAATTTAATAAATTGTTTAATTGAACCTAAATAATTCCCTAGAGTTAATCCAGATGTAGGTTGAATACCGCTCACAATTCGTTTCACATTAGCCTCAAAAATATATAAATTTAATTTTCTGTAATTTAAAATTATAGATGTTAAAAATTATATTTTAGATTTTAGCAAATGATGAAAGTCACATTTTTTAGTTATCAAATTCCAGAAGAAAAAATTTCTGATATTTTAAATAAAAATCCTTGGATGCAAATAGACAATAAAAACTACGAGTTAGTTATTGTTTTAGGTGGCGATGGAACATTTTTAAGTGCTTTAAAAACATTTAAAGATGAGAATGTTAAAGTTATTTTATTAAACCAAGGACGTTTAGGTTTTTTTTCAAGCCAAGATGAATTATCATTAGATGAATTATTAAAAGGTAGCTCTTTCAATAATTATCAATATCTAGAACTAAAAGTGAATAACAATTCATATCATGCGATAAATGAATTTATGATTTCAACAATTAATAATCCAATTGAATATTTTGTTTCATTAGATAGTTATCCGTGATACCAATTTGTTGGCACAGGCATATTAATTTCTACAACAAATGGTTCAAGTGGAATGAATAGAAGTTTATATGGACCATTATTATTAGATAATAATTTATTTATTTATCAAGAGTTTTTACCAGTTCGAAATAGCAAAACTAAAAATTTAAATCAACCGCTAGTTCTATTACAAAACCATAAAATTAGTTTGCAATTTGAATCAACAAATTTAAATGTGAAAATTGATGGATTAACTGAAAGTATCAATGCAAATCATTTAGAATTTGTTGTTAAAAATTCAGTTGCAAAAATTTATAACTTTAATCATCCGCAAACTTGAATTGAAAACATAAAAAATAAGCTTCTATAGGAGAGAAAATGAAACAAGCAACTAAAACTAAATTATTTTATATTTGTACATTTGGAATCGGTTATTTTTATGCAAAAAATATGGCAAAAAAAATAAGTCAGAATAAAAATGAAATTATTGTGAGTTCAAAAGCTGATAAATTTGATGTCAATCAGCTAATTAAATTTCTCGGTGGAAAAGAAAATATTATTAATATTCAATCAACAATTAGTAATTTAAAAGTTGATGTAAAGGACCCTTATTGCATTCAACCAGATAAAATAAAATCAATGGGTGCAAAAGGCAGCTTTATTAATGAAAACAAGATCACCATTTTATTTGGTGACCATAGTGGTGATATTGCTAGTAAATTGAAAAACAAATTAGGAAATGAAAAATAGTTTTTATAATTAATTTAGTAATTTTAAAATTATTTTACATTTAGGAATAATAATGGTTTTTTTAAAAAAATTCCATGCTGAAGGTTTTAAATCTTTTGCTAGACCTGTAACATTAAATTTCAATAGTACAATGATTGGAATTGTTGGTCCAAATGGTTCAGGTAAATCAAATATTGTTGATGCACTAAAATGAGCAATGGGTGAACAATCAATCAAAAGTTTGCGTGGCAAAGAAAAATCAAACTTAATTTTTGCAGGATCTAACGACTTAAAAGAAGCTGATTTTGCTCTTGTTGAATTGACATTTGATAATTCAACAAGAATTTTACACTTTGATGCTGATGAAGTAAAAATATCTAGAAAATTAGTTAAAAAAAGTGGTGAAAACATTTACATGATTAATGATGAACCATGTTTATTAAAAGATATTCAAACTACATTTATTGATGCTGGTTTAGACAAGGGTTCATTAGGAATAATTTCACAAGGAACAGTAAATTGATTTGCAGAAGCTAAACCTGAAGATAGAAGACAAATGTTTGAATCTGCAGCAGGAATTGGTAAATATATCAAGCAAAAAAATGAAACTGAAAACCACTTGCAAAAAGCAATGGATAACTTAGAAAGATTGAGTACAACTTTATCTTCACTAAGAAGAGATGTAAAGGAATTAAATCGTCAAGCTGAAAAAGCTCAACAATATAAAGAAAAAACTGAACAACTAAAGAAATATGACATTAGTGTCACTGTTCAAGATTATTTAACTTGAAAAGATGAATATGCTGAGTTAGAACAGAAAATAGCTATTGAAAAAACACAACTTGATGAATTAGAAATTAATGTTAATAAAGCAAAAGAGTTAAAAGACAAATTTGAATTAGAATACATTGCCATTGATAATAAAGTTCGTACACTTAATAATCAAAAATCAGATTTACAAGAACAAATTTCACAGCTCAATGTTAAACGTGCCACTTACATGACAAATTTGGAAAATAAAATTTCAAGTGGGACAATTCAAGAAAGAAAAGAATCATACCAAATCTTAATAAATACTGAACAAGAAAAATTAAATTCTTGACAACAAAAATATGAAGAAGCAAAAAAAGAAGCTCAAGAAATTTCTAATGTTTTAGAACAATTAGAAATTAAAAGAGAAAATTTTAATGCTCAAATCAATGATATTCAAAATGAATATAGTAGTAAAAAATATCGCTATGAAGAATTAGAAAGACAATTTAGTAATAGTAATAGTCATGAACGTGGAGTAAGTGAATTACTAAAGGTTAAGGATAGAATTGGTGGAATTCATTCAACAATTCAAAATATTATTAAAGTTAAAGAACGCTATGAAGTAGCAATTCAAACAGCGCTTGGTAAATCAATTAGCAACTTAGTTGTAGAGAATGATGATATTGCAGTTAAGGCAATTAATTATTTAAAACAAAATCGTTGTGGTAGAGCAACATTTTTACCACTAAACACAATTAAAGCTAAAGAAATTTCACCAGCAACATTAACAATCATGAATCAAGCACCAGGTTTCATTGATGTTGCTAGCAATCTTGTTAGTGTTGATGATAAATATAAAAATGTTATCGCTAGTATTCTAGGTAATGTTGGGATAACAGATACAATTGAAAATGCTAATTTAATTTCTAAAATGATTCGCTCAACATACAAACTTATTTCATTAGATGGTGATGTAGTTTTTGCAGGTGGAGCATTAGCTGGTGGTCAAAGTCAACAAGGTCATAAAGCAGTATTCAATATTGAACAAAAATTATTGACATCTAAGGATGAATTTAATAGCATCAAAAAAGAATATGAAAAATTTCAAATTGATAAAACTCAGAATGATTATGAAATTAATCAATGATTAATCAAAAAACAATCTAACGATTCAATTGTTGATAAACTTGATAACAATATTAAAGATAGTCAAATTAAATTAACAAATTACAAAAATGATTATGAAGCATTAGAAATTTCAGATGATGAATCAACAAATAATGCAAAAATTAATGAATATGATTTACAAATTATTGAGTTAAATAATCAATTCAATAAACTAGAACAAGAATTAAAAGAAGCTGAAAAAATCAAAGAATTAAGTTTTGATCAAAGTGCTAAGTATTCATCAGAATACAATAATTGTCAAAATCAATCAACAAATTTAATCAAAATACATGCTGAACATAATAATAAATTCAACAATTTAGATAATCAAATTAAAAATGCTGATGAAAGAATTGCAAATGCATATGGTGTTGTTATAGAGTCTGTTATAGATGAATATAACAAACCATTAGATGTAACAATTGCTGAAGCTAGACGAATTATTGCAACATTAAAAGCAGAAATTAATGCACTAGGAAATATTAATTTCCAAGCTTTAGAATCACTAGAACAAAAAGAAACTGAATTAGCAAATTTAGAAAAAGAAACAACTGATGCAAAAAATAGTGTAACTAATCTATCAAACTTGTTGACTTCTTTAGATAAGCGAGCTAAAGCTGATTTTTTAAGTGTTATTAATAAAGTTAATGAAATTATTCCTGGTGTATTTAAAAGCTTATTTGGCGGTGGTCACTGTGAAATTAAAATTGTTGATCCACAAAATATTTTAGAATCAGGAATTGATATTATTGCCCAACCACCAGGTAAAAAAATCACTAACTTAGTTTTACTTTCAGGTGGTGAAAAAACATTAATTGCACTAGCAGTATTGTTTTCACTTTTAAAATCTTCGCACTTCCCATTAGTTTTATTAGATGAAGCAGAAGCTGCACTAGATCAAACTAATGTAAATACGTTTGCCAAGTTAATTCAAGAATTTAGTGATCAATGTCAATTTTTAGTTATTACTCACCGAACTGGAACAATGAAAATGTGTGATGTTTTATATGGAACAATGATGAAAGTAAAGGGTGTAACTAATGTTATTAAAGTTGACTATAACTCAATAAAAAATAAGGACCAAGTTAAAAATAGTTAATTATGGGATTTTTTAAAAAATTAATTAATAAGTTTAATAAAAAAGAACAAGATAAAGTTGCTGACCAAATTTCTGAAATCAATGCTAAAAAAAGAGTCTTTCAAGATAGTGAGCAAGTTAAATTTGATGAAGGTTTAAGAAAATCATCAACAGGCTTAAATCTTGCTATTAAGGATTTGATAAAGAAACATCAAGAAGTTAATGAAGAGTTTTATGAAGCTCTAGAAGATATGCTTATTATGTATGACATTGGTTATAGTGCAACACTAAAAATTGTTGATGCAGTAAGAGATGAAATAAGTTATCGTAATATCAATAAAAAAGAATTGATAAAAGATGTTTTGCTAGATAAAATGTTGACCTATTATATTCAAGATTCATCATTAACAACAAACATAAATCTAGAACCGAATAAAACAAATGTTATTTTAATAATTGGTGCTAATGGCGTCGGCAAAACAACATCAATTGCTAAAATTGCTAATTATTTTGTCAAACAAAATAAAAAAATTTTATTAGTTGCAGGAGATACATTTAGAGCAGGAGCAATTGAACAATTAAAAATTTGAGCAGAACGATTAAATTTGGATATTGTAACTCCTAAAAAATCGCAACAAGAAACAGCTGCTGTTATTTATGATGGATTACAAAAAGGATATAGTGAAAATTACGATTTAATCATTTGTGATACATCAGGTAGATTACAAAATAAAGTTAACCTAATGAATGAATTGAAAAAAATTTATGATGTGATTCATAAATTTGATTCTAGTGCCCCTCATGAATCTCTTCTGGTTTTGGATGCCACTACTGGACAATCAGGATTAGCACAGGCTAAAATGTTTAATGAAGTTGCAAAATTATCAGGAATTGTTTTAGCTAAAATGGATTCTACATCTAAAGGTGGAATCGTTCTAGCAATTAAAGATATGTTTAATATTCCTGTAAAATTCATTGGTTTAGGTGAAGGGATTGAAGATTTAAGAATTTTTGATTTGGAAAAATTTGTGGATGGATTAGTAAATTCATTTGATGATATTAATGTAGGTTAGTTTATGGACTATGAAACAAGGTTTTATTTCATTGCTCTTTTTGATCATTATTGAAAACTACTAACTAAAAAACAACAAAACTATTTTAAGTTATATTATTTTAATGACCTTTCATTAGCAGAAATTGCTAGTGAAAATAATGTTAGTAGAACTGCAATATCAGATGCAATGAAACATATTTTAGAAGATTTAAAATATTATGAAGAAAAATTGGAATTGTATAATAAATCTTTACAACGTTTGAAATTGTATGAACAATTACCTAATAGTGACTTAAAAATCAAATTAATTGAACTAGAACATAAAGGAATTGAAAATGAAAAGTAAGATTATAAATCGTAAACCAATTGATTATAACTATGTTATTGAAGTTGATGATATTCAAATTGATCCAAAGAATATTGAAAATCATCGGCAAAGAATTAACACAATTTTTGCTAATAAACCAGAAGAATATCGCTTAGAACAAATTAATAAAATGATTATGCATGACATTTTGTTTTCTAAGGCAATGGATTATTTGCATACATTTTATGAATTTGAAATTGATCAAGATGAACAAGCTCAATATGAAAAAATGATTACTAGTGAATGAACAAAAAATAATTTACCATTAGAAGAACAAAATTTAGAATTAGCTAAAATTGGTGCAAATAAAATTATTATTCAACAATTAATATTTAATGATATTCAAAGCGAAAATAATATTATAGTTAGTGATGATGAACTAGAAAAAATCCTAATTGAATACTATCAAAATACTAATCAACCGATTAGATCATTTAAACAAGATCCAGCTGGTTATGAAAATGCTAGACAATCAATTATCCATGAAAAAACAATTGCTTACATTTTAGGAATGTTTAAATTTAACTTAGATAAATTTAATCAACGTTTAGAAGAATTTGCTAAAAAAAATAAATAGAATAAGATTAACATATGATGATGAACAAAAAATTATTTACTAGTGAATCAGTAGGACCTGGACATCCAGATAAAATTTGTGATCAAATATCAGATGCGATTTTGGATGAGTGTCTGGAATTAGATCCTAATAGTAAAGTGGCATGTGAAGTATTTGCATCTAATAGACTAATTATTATTGGTGGTGAAATTACTACTCACGCATATGTAGATGTAGTAAAAACTGCTTGGAAAATTCTTGAGCCATTAGGATACAATGAATCTGATTTTACAATTGTAAGCAATATTAATAAACAAAGTAGTGATATCAATCAAGCAGTAGTTAATAATAATGAAATCAATGCCGGTGATCAAGGAATTGTTTTTGGTTATGCTTGTACAGAAACACAAGATTATATGCCATTAGCAATTACTTTGGCTAATGATTTAGTTAAAGTATTAAATGATGTGAGAGTTAATCAATCTGAAAATTCTAAAAATCTCAAATCTGATATGAAATCACAAGTAACAATTGATTATTCAGAAATTAATAATCCAAAAATTGACACAATGTTGGTATCAATTCAACATGATGCCAATTTTAATCATGTTGATTTAAGTAAATTAGTAAGTAATATCATGGATGATATTGCCAAAAAACATAATTTAAATTTAGATTTTAAGAAAATTATTAATCCAAGTGGAAAATTTGTGATCGGTGGTCCAATTGGAGACACAGGGTTGACAGGAAGAAAAATTATTGTTGATACATATGGTGGTTATGCTAGACATGGTGGTGGTGCATTCAGTGGTAAAGATCCATCAAAAGTAGATAGAAGTGCAGCATACTTTGCTAGATATATTGCAAAAAATATTGTTGCTGCAGGACTAGCAAAAAAGTGTGAAATCCAATTATCGTTTGGTATTGGTTTACCATCGCCAATCGCAATTAATATTGATACTTTTAATACATCACAATATTCTGATGAACAACTTTTAAGTGTTATTAAAAAAACATTTAGGTTCAAAGTAAACGATTTTATTCATGATTTAGATTTATTTAAACCAATATATAGTTCAACAGCAGTATATGGTCATTTTGGCAGTAACCAAAAAAATGCAAAATGAGAACAATTGGATAAAGTTGAAACATTAAAACAACATATACAAGAAGGGATTTAAAGATGATATTTGTTAAAACAATTAATGATGCTCCTAAAAAATTTAGTGAACAGATTGTAACTTTGTATGGATTTTGTAAGCAAAATCGATTTAATGGTAAGATTGGATTTATTAACTTTAATGATGGCACATCATTTAAAGGAATTCAAGTTGTTTACAAAAAAGATAATATCACTAATGCAGATGAGATTAGTTCAGCTAGAAATGGTGCAGCATTAGAGATAACAGGGGTAATTGTTTTAACACCAGATGCGCCTCAACCATTTGAGTTGCAAGCAACAAACATTAAATTATTAAAGCAAACTGATGAATCTTATCCATTACAAAATAAACAACAAGGATTAGAGTTTTTGCGTGATAATGCTCATTTAAGACCAAGAACACAACTATTTAATGCTGTAATGAAAATTCGTTCTGAACTAGCATATGCAATTCATACATACTTTCATCAAAATAATTATCTATGAGTTGCCACACCAATAATTACTTCTAATGATGGTGAAGGTGCCGGCGAAACATTCTTCTTAACAACAAATGATAATGAAGATTTTTTTGGTCAAAAAGTAAATTTAACAGTAACTGGCCAATTACATGGTGAAGCATATGCACAAGCATTTAGAAATATTTACACATTTGGACCAACTTTTAGAGCTGAAAAATCACACACTGCTCGTCACGCGGCAGAATTTTGGATGATAGAACCAGAAATTGCTTTTTTTGATTTAACAAATTTAATGATGATGACAGAGGATATGTTGAAATTTGTTGTTAATCATTTTAAAAATTCTTGTCAAGATGAAATTGAGTTTTTAAAAAGAGAAATTGATCCAAATATTGAAAACAAAATTTCAATGTTATTAAATAATGAATTCAACAAAATGACATATGAAGATGGAATAAAAATCTTAGCTGATGCTGTTAAAAATGGTCATAAATTTGAAGATAATAATATTTATTTTGGAATGGATTTAGGTAGTGAACATGAACGTTATCTATGTGAAACAATAGTAAATGGTCCTCTTTTCTTGTATAACTATCCAAAACAAATTAAAGCATTTTATATGAAACAAAATGATGATGGTATAACTGTTGCAGCTAGTGATTTACTTGTACCAGGAATTGGTGAGTTAGTTGGTGGTTCTCAACGGGAAGATGATTATGATAAATTGTTAAAGCGTTGTAAAGAATTAAAAATGGATTTAGAACCACTAAATTGATATTTAAATTTAAGAAAATATGGCTACTATATGTCAAGTGGTTTTGGATTAGGTTTTGAAAGATTGATTATGTATTTAACAGGTGTTAATAATATTAGAGATGTGATTCCATTCCCAAGAACACATGGATCAATTAGTTTTTAATGAAAAAATGATTTGTCTTTAAAAAACAATCAATTCCTAACTACTTAACATGTTTAAGGATTATTGTTGTTCCAATTATTATTACCTTACTATTAGTAAATTCTTCAGTTGTATATAGTTTTCATCTTTGAAGTAACAATTTATTTGTTGATATCAACATTACTACTTTAGTTGCTGGAATTTTGTTTATTCTTGCTAGTTTATCTGATGCATTAGACGGATATTTAGCAAGAAAATATCAATGAATTTCTGAATTTGGGAAATTCTGAGATCCACTAGCAGACAAAATACTAGTTAATGCTATATTGTTTTGCTTAGCAAGTCCTCAACAAAATTTATTACCAATTTGAATTCCCATCATAATTCTAGTTAGAGATATCATTATTGATGGCTTTAGATTAAATATGAAAAAAAATAATGTTGTTGTGTCTGCAAATATTTATGGGAAAATAAAGACAATATGTTTAATGATAGGAATTATTTATTTAATATTTTTAGGTAATCCTATTTGAAATGTTGGTAATTTATATTACTGATTAATTCAAAATATGTTAATGTATTGAGCAACAATTTTATGCATTGTTTCAGGGATTATCTACATTTCACCAGTAATTAAACAAAATCTTGAAAAAAAAGGGGAATTGTAGATGGATTTAAAAATTTTAGTTAATGGGAAATTAATAACAAGTAATAATAAACTTGCTATTAATAACCCAACAACATTATCAATTGCTGGTTATGTACCAGAATTTGAACCTAAACTGATTGTTGATGAAGCAATGAATAGTGCAAGCATTGCATTTAATTCTTGAAAAAACACTAATTATGAACAAAGAAAAACATTACTTTTAAAGTTTAAAGATTTATTAATCAAGAATAAAGATGAATTAGCAGAAATTTTGACATGTGAAATTGCTAAAAACAAAAAAGAAAGTTTGGTGGAAATTGAACGTTCTGCTGAATATATCATTGACACAATTAACATTTATGAAGAAATGCAAAAAAATCCATTAACAATTGATGAAAAAATTCATGGTATTAAAGGCAAGATTGGTAAGTTTATTTATGAACCACTTGGAGTAGTGTTGGCTATTTCACCTTTTAATTATCCAGTAAATTTACTAATTTCTAAATTAGCACCTGCATTAATTGCTGGCAACACTGTAGTTTATAAACCGGCAACACAGGGTAGTTTAGTTGGTGCAAAAATTAGTGAATTATTTTATGAGGCCAATTTTCCAAAAGGTGTTGTTAATTGCGTAATTGGTAATGGAAAAGAAATTGGTGATCTTTTAGTTACTAACCACAATGTAGCAATGATTTCATTTACTGGTAGTGCTAATGTTGGTAATCATATTGCAAAATTGGTTCATAAGATCCCTCTTGTTTTAGAAATGGGTGGAAAAGATCCAGCAATTGTTTTGGATGATTGTGATTTAGAATTAACTGCTAATGAAATTGTTAAAGGTGCACTTAGTTACAATGGTCAGCGTTGTACAGCAATTAAAAGAGTATTTGTTCCAAAGAACATTCATAGTCAATTAGTTGAATTAATTACAAATAAAGTTAATAAATTAACAGTTGGCTTACCAAGTGATAATACGAACATTACACCAGTAATTTCACAGAGAAGTGCTGATTACATTATAGAATTAGTTAATGATGCAATAAGTTTAGGTGCAATTAGTAAAACGGACATTAAAAAAGAAAATAATTTAATTCATCCAATTGTTCTAGATAATGTTTCAGAAAAGATGCGAATAGCATGAGAAGAACCATTTGGTCCAGTTTTACCAATTATTGAATATGAAAATATTGAACAATGTGTAAAGTTGTGTAATGAATCTGAATATGGCTTACAAGCATCAATTTTTACAAAAAACATTCCATTAGCTGAAGAAATTGCTTTACAACTAGAATGTGGTACAGTTAATATTAATCGTTCATCATCTAGAGGACCTGATATTTTCCCATTCTTAGGTGTTAAAAATTCTGGTTTTGGTGTACAAGGGTTGAAAGATGCAATTATCTCAATGACAAAAATAAAAGGCATTGTTTATAACAATTAACAAATGAAGTTTTTTATTGATATTGGTAACACAAATTTTAAAATTTGTGACGAAAATGATTTAGTGAAGATTTTTTTAGTTAATGAATTTTATAACTTTTTAAAATCATTTAATTTTAAAGAGCATCAACTGTATGTACTAAATAACAATTTAAAATGTAATGAAATTTTAAAAAAGTTTTTGAATGATAATTTATTTATTTTTGACATTAAAAAATATCAAGAACAATTTATTATTTCTAAAAAATTTCACCAGAATGAAATTGGTAATGATTTATGATTTTTAATTTATTACCTAAATAAAATTAACTGTGATGATGCAATTGTAATTTCTAGTGGTTCGTGCTTAGTTAGCATTGTAAAAAGACAAAACCAAATTTGTTCAATTAGCATTAACTTAGGAATTAGTAATAGTAACTTTATACTAAGAAATAAATTTAATTTGCAAACATCTCAACGAATTAATGATGAATCTGGTACTGAAACTGATTTATGTATTAGTTTAGGAAATTATTGTTTGATTAATGGCATAATTCAAACTAATAGTGAAATTTTTAGTTTACATAGTCCACAAATAGTAGTTTGTGGCAATGATTGAGATGACAATTGCACAAAAAAAATAATTGAAAAATATCCAACAACTATTTTGAAAAATAATTTAGTTTTATTAACCTTTAAAAATTGGTGTTTGGATAATAATTTATAAAGATAAAATTTTATATAATTTATAAAGACAAACTTACATAATGGAGAATTTTGCAAATGGCAAGCAAAGCTGAATTAATTAAACAGTTGAGAGCGGCAACAAATGCAGGAATGAGTGATTGCATTAAAGCACTTGCTGAATCACAAGATAATTTAGAATTAGCAATTGAATGATTGAGAAAAAATGGTGCAATTAAGGCTGCAAAAAAAGCTGATGCAATTGCAGCAGAAGGTTTAACAGTTGCTAAATTAAGTTCTAATAAAAAATTAGCTGCAGTAATTGAAGTTAATTGTCAAACTGATTTTGTAGCTAAAAATGATCAATTCATTGATTTAACAAACAAGATGTTAGATGTAGTATTGAATAATCCAAAGACAGAAAATTATGAATCATTGATGGTTGATGGTCAAAGTTTTGTTGAAGCTACACAAGGATTGACTGCTACAATCGGAGAAAAAATTTCTTTTAGAAGAGCAAAAGTTTTAGTTGCTAGTGATAACCAAACATTAGGTATTTATACACACATGAATAATCGTGTTGCAACAGCGGTTTTAATAAATGGTAATGTGGATGATGAAGTTGCTAATAATGTTGCAATGCACATAGCGGCAATGAATCCAAAATATGTCACTGAACAAGAAGTTGATCAAGAATGATTAAACAAAGAAAAAGAAATCATTCTAGAACAAACAAAACAAGAATCAAACAAGCCAGTTGAATTTTTATCAAAAATTGTTGACGGTAGAATAAATAAACTTTTAAAAGAAGTATGTTTAGTATCACAACCATATGTAAAAGACCCAAGCATTACAATCGAACAATACTTAAGTAGTAAAGATGCTAAAGCAAACCAAATGGTTAATTTTGTGTTGGGTGAAGGAATTCAAAAGAAAGAAAGTGATTTTGCAACAGAAGTTGCAGAGCAAATGAATCAAGCGAAATAATCAAATTTTTAAATAATAGGTAGCAAAATGAAAGAACGAATTCTCATTAAGATTTCTGGAGCATCATTAAAATCAAACAATGAAATTTTTGATGTTAAAAAAATCTCTAATCTTGCCTATCAAATTGATGTTCTTTCACAAAAATACCAAATATCTTTAGTAATTGGTGGCGGTAATATTTTTCGTGGTAATTTAGCACAATCATTAAATTTAGATCGTAATGATGCAGACGCCATGGGAATGCTATCAACAATGATTAACGGATTAATTCTTAAAAATGTCTTTAATAATCACAAGATAAATGTGAAGCTTTTTAGTGCATTGAAAATTGATAAGATTATTGATGAATATACATCTAGATGTGTCAATGATGCATTAAACAACAACAATGTTTGTATTTTTGTTGGTGGAGTTGGATTGCCATTTTTTACAACTGATACAGGAGCTGCTTTAAGAGCTGCGGAGACACAATCAAAAATAATTTTGATGGGTAAAAATGGTGTTGATGGAGTGTATGATAAAGATCCATTAAAAAATAGTGATGCCAAGCGATTTGAGCACTTAACTTATGATGAAATTATAAGCAAGTCATTGGATGTTATTGATCAATCAGCATTGACATTGTGTTGAGACAATAATATCAGTTTATTAGTTTTTAATATTAATGAAGAAAATAGTTTAATTAGAGTGATGAATAAAGAAATTAAGGCAACAATTATTGATGAAGGAGTAAATTAGTTATGATTGATTGAAAAAAATACGAAAATGAATTTAATCAAAATGCTCAACCAGTTTTGGAATGAATGCATAGTGAATTAAGTCGCATTCGTGTTGGTCGTGCTAATCCGACTATTTTAGATGATATTCTAGTGGAAGCATATGATGATAAAACTAAAATCAATGCTATTGCAAATATTAGTGTTCCAGAACCTAGAATTTTAGTTATCAAACCTTATGATCGTTCATTAATAAAAAATATTGGTGCTGCAATTCATGCTGCAAACATTGGAATTAATCCGCAAATGGATAGTGATGTTATTAGACTTGTATTCCCTGCTCCAACTGAAGAAACAAGAAAAGAATGTTTAAAAAAGACAAAAGCAATTGCTGAGGAAGCAAAAATTGGTATTAGAAAAGTTCGTCAACAACTACAAGATGATTTTAAGAAAGATGTTGATGTTGTTGAAGATGACAAAAAATATTTTCAAACTCAATTGGATAATTTAACCAAAGAAATAAATAAAAAAATTGATATTGATTTGGAGAATCGTGATAAAGAGATCATGACTATTTAAGTTTGCTCATGGTTAAAATTAATCATTTAGCTTTTATTATGGATGGTAATGGACGCTGAGCGAGACAACGTGGTTTATTGCGCACACAAGGCCATTATGCTGGTTTAAAAGCAATGAAAAATATCATTCAGTCATGTTATGAATTAAAAATAAAGACTGTTAGTTTTTATGCTTTCTCAACTGAAAATTGAAATCGACCAAAACAGGAAGTAGCATATTTAATTAGTTTACTAAATAATGAAATTAATAATCCAAAATTATTAAAATGATTGTTAAATAATGATGTAAGGTTAATTTGAAATGGATTTAGTGATGGATTGAATCCTAAATTGATTTTTCAAATTCGACAATTGATGCAAAAAACTCAGAATTGTTCAACAATGAATTTACAAATTATGTTTAACTATGGTAGTCAACAAAAAATTGTTGCAACAATCAATGATATGATAGCTAAAAAAATTAGCATAAATAAGCAAACTATCACTGAGTGTTTGGATCCTTTTCAGCTTGGTCCTATTGATTTATTAATTAGAACTAGTGGTGAACAAAGACTAAGTAATTTTATGTTGTGAGAATTAAGTTATAGTGAATTAATTTTTAATTCAAAATATTGACCAGACTATGATAAAAATAGTTTATTGTTAGACTTAGAAGAATTTAATAATCGTAACCGTAGATATGGAAATATTAATGAAAAATATTAAAGTTAATGAATTATCTAGTGGTGCTAAAAACACAATGAAACAAAGATTACTATCTTCAGTTTACATTGCAGTGTTTTTTATTGTTTTGTTTTTACTAGGAATCTTAGCTGACAATGTTAATAATTGATCACCAATTAATTCACTATTAGGTCGACAAATTTGTGCTTGAATATTATTAATTTATTTATTACCAATGATTTACATTGGATGTAGAGAAATAAATAATATTTTTTTTAAATTTAATCATTTAAGTCAAATATTAATTACTTTTGCAAGCGTTGCTTTAATTTACACACCAACATTAATTTATTTTTTGAAGTACTACGATTATTTAGGTAATAGTATTATTTTAGGTGAAACAATTACTCAATTTAATACTGTAACCAATATTTTTGCCATTGCATTAGCTTCAGCGATTTTACTTACTGTCATAATAAACACTATCTTGCTAGTTGTTTATCATCATTTAACTTTTAAAAATTGATTCATCTTAAACTTATTAGTTGGAGTTATAAGTGGTTTCTACTTAGGAACTTATTTTTTCTTATTTACAAGAGGATGATTATCATTATTATGATTAATGTTAATTGTTTTTGGCTGTGATTCATTTTCTTATTTTGGTGGCCTGCTATTTGGAAAACATCAAATGGCAAAAAAAATTAGCCCCAAGAAAACTTGGGAAGGTTTTGCAGTTGGACAAGTTGTTACTATTTTGGTTTCAATGTTGATTTTATTTGGGTTTTCATATATTCAACATGATCCAAATGTACTTGAACAAATCATGGGAGTACAATTTAAACATATTGTTAATGGTGTTGTACAAGAAGAATTTTCTACCAATACATTCAAATGATGAATTTCAATGTTTTTTATCACTACCGGACTATCACTACTTAGTGTTTTTGGTGATTTAACATTTAGTTGATTTAAAAGAAAATATCACATTAAAGATTATGGTACACTAATCCCTGGGCATGGTGGGGTCTTAGACCGAATTGATTCTCATTCTGTAGTGATTAGTAGTTATTTTATTTTGAGTTTCTTTTTAGCTTTATTTGCTAATACTGTTGTATTTTTTACTCCAATTGGTGCTGCAATCTGGTAATAATATATGAAAAAAATTATGATTTTTGGAGCAACAGGCAGTATCGGTTTACAAACGATTAATATAATAAAACAAGATAGTAATTTACAGCTTTGTGCTTTTACATATTTAAATAATGAATCCCTAGCTAATGAAATTAAGACACAATTCCCACAAGCAATAATGTTTTGTCATAAAAATCCCAATGATGAATGACAAAGAATAATTCAACAAACACAACCTGATTTAGTTGTGAATAGCATCACAGGATTTGGCGGATTAGCAATCACACAATATTGCATTGAAAACAATTATAAATTAGCTTTAGCAAATAAAGAATCATTGGTAGCTGCAGGACATTTAATTGATTGTTCAAAAATATTACCAATTGATAGTGAACATTCTGCACTATATGAATTAGTCCAAAAATATGGAATTAATGATTTAAATACATTGTATTTAACCGCCAGTGGTGGACCATTTTATAATTTAAAAAGAAATGAATTAACTGGCATTAGTTTTAATCAGGCGATTACACATCCAACATGAAAGATGGGATATAAAATTAGTATTGATTCTGCTACATTAGTTAATAAGTGCTTTGAAATTATTGAGGCATACCATTTTTTTAAAATTAAAAATGTAGTAGCTTTATATCATCCAACATCAATTGTGCATGGATTAATTAAAACTAATAATGGTGCCATCATTAGCTATATGTCTTATCCTGATATGAAATTACCAATCAGTTTAGCTTTAAATGATTATTCAATTTCATCAAAACAAATTATTAGTGACTTAAATTTGTCAAATTTAAATCTTTACTTTGAACAAATTTCACCAGAAAAATTCATCCCTTTAAAATGAGCAAATGATTTAATTAATAGTAATAATTATGCAATTGGTACAATTATCACTGTTGTTGATGATTATGTAATTGAATTATTTAAGAATAATAAAATTAGTTTTTTAAACATTACAGATATTATTGATAACTATATCAATAAATATCAACATTATAAAGTTAGCAGTTGGAATGACATTTATAATTTAAGAGAAGCAATTTTATTAGATTTAAGAGCCAATTATAAGTAGTAAGTTATGAAAAAAATAAGTGACGTTTTAAAAGTATTAGATTTCTTGAATTTGGAACAAATTCAAGAAATTTTAAATGCATTAAGTGAATACAATTTCTCCCACCATGAAGATAAATTGATCATTAAACTAGTTTTAAAACATGGTTTAACATTGGCAACCTTACAAAAAATTCATTATTCAAATAAAACTAATCACAAAATTTTATTAAATTGTGAACTTGAGTTAACTAATTTGGATAAATCAACATTTGATTTATACATTAATAATTTTTTAAAATCTTCACCTAACTTATTAAAAATTTGACCATTAACAACTGTTGAATTTGAACCAAATGTTTTACATTTAAAATATCATAGTGATTTTCAATGTCATGAATGAGAAAATGTTAAAGTTCAATTAATAGATTATTTAAATAATCAAACATTCATTAAAATCAATGATATTAAATTGACATTAGATGAAGAAATTAATAATTATCAAAAAAAGATTCTTGTTAATGATCAAACAACTATTAATAACTATAATGAAAATTTACAAAATAAAATTGATGAAAAAAAACAAAAAAATTATAAGTATCCCATAAGAATGACTGACCCAATTACAAGTATAAATGAATTAGGTTTTAATGATAAAAACAAGATTATAAGTGGAAAAATTTTTAATATTAGAATTAGAAAACTAAAAAATAATATGTCATTAGTTTCATATTATCTTGCTGATGAAACATCAGCTTTGTTGGTTAAAGAATACATTAAAACTAGTGATGGACCTAAATTAAAAATTGGTGATTATGTCAAGATGATGATTGATATTGATGTTAGCAATAATTTTGATGGGCATGAATATTTATTTGGTAAATTAAAAAAGTTTGAATTATTAGATAAACCAAAAATTAATAATGAAGATGGTTTATCTAATCATCGAATTGAGTTATGTTTACATACTAAAATGTCAAGCTATGATGGAATAATTGATTTAAATGGATTAAAAGAAAAATTAATCTCATTAAAACATACACATTTTGCTATTACAGATCGTTACAATGTCCAAAATTATCCCGATATTGCAAAAACATTTAATAATTCTGGCATCACTCCCATTTATGGGGTTGAACTAGAAAAATTACCTGCAATTATCCCTGCAGTTTTAAATCCGATAAATACTAGTTTAAATAGTTGTGAATATGTTGTATTTGATTTGGAAACTACTGGGTTACATCCAATATTTGATGACATCATTGAATTTGGCGCTGTTATAGTTAAAAATAATCAAATTATTGCTAAAGAACAATTTTTTATTAAACCTAATTGCCAACTAAGTACAAAAATTTCTAATCTTACAAATATTTATGAAACTGATTTAGAAAATGCTATTGACCAAAAAAGCGGATTAGAAAAAATTGTTAATTTTATTGGTAATAGAGTTTTGGTTGCACATAATGGTATTAATTTTGATTTCAATTTTATAAATATTAAATTAATTCAATATGGTTTTTCACCATTAAAAAATTGTCTAATTGATAGTATGGTAATAAGTAGAGCAATTAATGAGTATAAAGCTCATAATCTAGAAATGCTTGCTAAAAAATTGCATTTGAATTATAATGCAGACGAGGCTCATAGAGCTGATTATGATGCACAATTACTTGCTGAAGTTTGGATGCAATTTTTACAAATATTGAGTCAGTGAGAATGCAAAACAATTGCTGAAATTAATCCAAAAATTCAAACTGATAGATTAAGACAATCAACAAGAGGTGACTTTGTTGTTGTTTATGCAAAAAACCAACAAGGCATAAAAAATATCTATGAATTAGTTTCTAAATCTCATTCAATTGGTTTTTTTAACCGCCCAACTATTACATGAGATGATATTTTAATGTTTAGAGATAATTTAATCACTACTAATCTGGCGATTGAAAGTGATGTTATTAATCTGGCAATTGATGGTAGTGATTTAGAATTAGAAGAATGTATTTCTAAATATGACTTTATTAGCTTGTGTTCTAGTTTAGGTTATTATCATGAAATTAGTAATGAAAATATTACTAAAGAACAATATGAACAATCTGTTGTTAGAATTATTGATTTATGTGCAAAATTAAATAAGAAGGTTGTTGCTGTTTCTAATGCATACTACCTTGATGAAACAGATAAAAAATTTCATGATTTATATGTCACAATGCCAACACTAAACAAAAAACCACATCGGTTTTTTAAGTTTAGAACAGGCCCAATTTGTTATTTAAGAAATACAAATCAAATGTTAGAAGAATGACATTTTTTAAACAATGATGAATTAGTTGAAGCTATTGTTATTAAAAATGGTCAAGATATCATTAGTTTAATTGAATCTGATATTACACCTATTCAAAAAAAATTGTATCCGCCAAAAATTGTTGGTGTTGATGAAAAGGTAAAAACAACAGTTTATAGTAATGCCCATAAAAGATATGGAGAAAAATTACCTGAAATTGTTGAACAAAGAATCACTAAGGAATTGGATTCAATTATTAATCATGGTTATGCTGTTGTATATTGGATTTCACATTTGTTAGTACAAGAATCAATTGATGATGGCTATGTAGTTGGCTCAAGAGGTTCAGTCGGTTCATCATTAGTTGCAACATTTTTAGATATTACAGATGTAAATCCTTTACCACCACACTATTTATGTAACAATTGTTGCTATAGTGATTTCGATGTGCCAGAAAATATTGAAGATGGTTATGATTTAGAACCAAAACAATGTCCCAATTGTCAAAAAATGATGCAGGGCGATGGGCATAACATTTTATTTGAAGTTTTCTTAGGTTTTTATGGTGATAAAGTACCTGATATTGATTTGAATTTTTCGGGTATTTACCAAAATAAAGCTCACAATTTTATTAAGAAAATGTTTGGTGATAAATATACTTATCGGGCAGGTACAATAAGTACAATTGCTGAAAAGACATCTTTTGCTAACACTAAAAATTATTTTCAAGAAATCAATAAAGAAATGAATCCGGCTGAAATAGAAGAATATGCTGTGAAATGTGTTGATGTAAAAAGAACGACTGGGCAACACCCAGGAGGGATTATTGTTGTGCCAGATGACATGAGTATTTTTGATTTCACACCATATAATTATCCGGCTGATGATAAAACCCAAGACTGGTTTACAACACATTTTGCATTTGAACACATTCATGATAATTTATTAAAATTTGATATTCTAGGTCATGATAATCCAACAGTATTAAGAATGTTAAAAGATTTGACAGGGATTGATGAAAAAGACATTCCTCATTATGATTTAAAGACATTAAGTCTATTTAGTTCTATCAATGAATTAAATCTTGATACTTCTATTATGATCCCAGAAAAAACTGGAGCCATCTCCATCCCTGAATTTGGTACTAAGTTTGTTCGCGAAATGTTAATTGACACCAAACCAATAAGCTTTGCTGATTTAATTAGAATTTCAGGACTATCGCATGGTACTGATGTTTGAGTTGATAATGCTAAAGAATTAATTAAAACAGGTTTACATTTAAATCAAATTATTGCTTGTCGGGATGATATTATGTCCTATTTAATAAATCATGGTGTAGATGCTAAAACTGCATTTAATGTAATGGAGGATGTAAGAAAAGGTAAACAAATCAAGCCGACTGATATTGAAATATTAGAAAAAAATCATGTACCAAAATGGTACATTGATTCATGTAACAAAATTAAGTATATGTTCCCTAAGGCACATGCCACTGCATATGTTATGCATGCTTGAAAATTTGCTTGATATAAGCTAAATTATCCACTAGAATATTATGCATCATACTTTTCAATTCGGACAACAGTTTTTGATGTACAAAAAATGTGTGAAGGTATTGAAAGTATCAAAGAAGATTATGAGCGCATTAATGATTTAATTAAACAAAATCGTGATGTTACCACTAAAGAAAAGGATTTATTACCAATTTATGAAGTTGCAATTGAAATGATTTCTCGTGGTTTTAGTTTCAAAATGATTAATATTAATGAATCAGATGCAACAAATTTCTTAATTGATTATAAAAGCAATGCCTTAATTTGCCCCTTTAAAGTCTTAGATGGTTTAGGTGATTCAGTTGCTAGTTCAATCATTAATGCAAGAAATGACCACAACTTTGCTAGCAAAGAAGATTTTATTAATCGGACAAAAGTTTCCAAACAACATATTCAATTAATGACTAAACTAAAAATCATTGATGATTTAAATGAAACTAGTCAAATTGGTTTATTTGAAATTTAGGATTTATTGCTAAACAATTTCACTTTGCGTCACAATAATAAAATAACTTTTTTCTGAAATTTATTCTGTTTTATTAAAATCAATAAGGATAAAGAAACATCATGGATACTAATTTTAATAAAGTAATTAATAACAAGAGAGAGAGAGAGAGAGAGTCGTAGTTTGAGCATTATATGATGATGCACAATCATCATATAAAAAAGCTATCAAAGAACATTTCTCATCTGAAAACATTGAAGTTTATTCAATTGGAATAAATGATGTCAAATTCCCTAAGTCCAAAAAATATTTCTATAAAAGAATAGATCTATCCCTAAATAATTTTGATCTTTTTAATCAATTAAATGAATTGCCAAAACCTAATATAATTTTGGCTAGCCCACCATGTGAATCCTGATCGGGGGCTGATTGTAATGGAAAAATGGTTAATTCCATTGATGAAGAAGGTAATTGATTTGTAAAAAATAGTAAGTTTTACAATAACTACAATAAAACTTGTCATCCTGTAAAAAGACGTTATTTTTTACAAAAAGAAAGATCACGAATAATTGGTGAATCAACTATTGGTGCAACAATAGCAATTATTATACAATTTAATCCAAATGTTTGGGTAATTGAAAATCCCCAAACTTCTTTGACATGAAAATTTCAAAAATACCATTGAGATTTTCATGGCTATGAAAACCTAACTTATTATTCAGCCTATGATAAAAATTTTTCACTAAAACCGACTATTTTTAAATCGAAAATTAAATTAAATCTTAAAAATGATCGCATTATTGGCAATAATGACCACATGGCATATGGTTCATATGCAAAAAGAAGTTCAATTCCAAGTTTGTTAATCAAAGATATGTTGGAACAAATTCTATCTTCAAAAGAATTGGAGTTGAAATAGTGGGAGACATTTATAAAAAGATTAATAGTATTTTAGAAAAATTTCTTGATAATAAAAATGGTTCTAGACCAGCTAAGAGTTGAGAAATTGGTACTAATTTTTATAATTCATTAAAAATTTTCATTAAGAAAATAAAAGAAAATAATTTAATAAAAAAAGAAAATTTTATTTCAATCAAAAAAGTATACTTGTGTGATGATAGTAATCTTGGAAAAGATCGTTTTCAAATGTTATTAAATGATATCAAATCAGCTAATATAACACAAACAACAAAGAAAAATGAATCAGCAGCTGAAAGCACAATCAGACAATATTTACAAATCTTAATTGCTTTAGGAATCTTGCCGGAACAAGAAACAATAAAGATTGAAGATGGTGCAACTATTGAATTAACAGAGTTAGTTCATGATTTCATCAAATATGATGAAAATGAAATTCTAGAAAAATTTATAAAGATGATTTCTGAAGCAATGTTTTCTCATATAGCATTTGTTAAAAATTTAGGATTTTCATTGTTTCTTTGCTTAATTGATGAATATGGCAAACAAAATAACACCAATTATTTTGAATATATAAATAATTTTGAATTTGTAAATAAAAAAGATCATCCTAAATTAAGAGAATTTAGACCTTTTAGAACTAGAAAAGAAACAACTATTGAATATATCAAGCATTTAAAAGGTGAAAAAACTGCCATATTTGGTTCAGGAAAACAAACTTATACCAAGCTATGTAAAGAGATTGCTCAAAACTATGATTTTGAAGATGTGGTTGATAGTATTTATCAAACATTAGTTAGTAATAGTGGTGCAAATGATGAAGCAAATAAAAATATTTTCTTTATTCTTGATAAAAAAATTAAGGATAACAAAGCAATTCATGAAAAAACTAATTCTTTTATCAATGTAATTAAAATAGAACGTGCCAAATTAAGAAAAAATA
This sequence comes from Ureaplasma sp., assembly GCA_050872725.1. Lineage (GTDB taxonomy): Bacteria > Bacillota_I > Bacilli_A > Mycoplasmatales > Mycoplasmoidaceae > Ureaplasma. Next base: position 48,308 of record JBNMHK010000003.1, on the reverse strand, counting down.
TTATTAATAACCGTGTAAATGCAACATTAGACAGAAGTTGCTCAAAAAAGCAATATTTTGATATTGCTAATTCACTAACAAATTATACTGACGTCAGTTATATGGATGCATGCCATATTTATGATGTTGAATACATTATTAAAGATTTAAAAAAATTAATAAGTGCTAATGTTGCTAATCCTGATGACTTTAACAATGCAACATTAAAAGATAAAATTGATGTTTTAATAAATGATGCATCGGATTTTAATAACGGTTTACTAATGAATAAAAATTGCCATCAATTATTTGATAAAAGATTAGTATGATTCTCTAGGGATGGAAAATTAAATTACATCAATGAAGAAAAAGAAAATGTGGAAAAGAGTTTTGGTTCTAACTATGAAAACATTTTTATTGCTAAAAATGTTTTGACAGAAAAAATGAAAGAGTATTTAGATAAACGTCAAAAATTTAGATACTAAATAACATTTTCTTTGTTTGAAACAATTACAATTTTGATAATAATTTTATTAATGGTTTTTTAAAGATAAGAAGTAATAGCAATACCAATTAATGCAGTATAGAAAAATTAATTAAATCAATATAATTAGCACACTAGTTTAGTTGCAAATTGAACAATTATTTAGATTTAAAAAATATATTTTATGTCTCTTTATAACTTGTAATTTTGCTAAGCAATAAATTTATTGCTTTGTATTGATATATATATATATATATAATCATGGATAGTTAAATTATTTTGTTGTGAATAAAGAAGAAAAATATGAAAAGTAAAAAAATGAAATTGGGGTTATTACTACTTACTATTCCAACATCTATTACCGCTACATTAATTACATCATGTGTAAATAATAGTCAAGACTCTATATTCAATAATAAATTATCGTTAGAATATGCTAGCCAAAATATGTCAATTAATTTAGGGTTTACTGACCCAAATACAATCACTAGTAAAACAATTAATAATATGTCAACATCACAAGTAAGTGATTATTTAGATAATCTAAACATTGATGGAGAAAGTGTTTATAATGAAGTAAACAAAATTTTAGATTTATCTGCTATAAATAATGAACAATCATTTATTGATCAATTCAATGATTTAAATTTGAAAGATCAAGAAAATTTAATAAATTATTCTAATAAAATATTAAATGTTTTTGAAAAAGATTCATATCGATTTTCATATAAATATAGGTTTCTTTGAGCTACTGTATATTTAACTAATAATGAAGCAAGGGATTGAGTCCGTGTTTTTGATGCTTTATCTAATTTAGGTGCATTATCAGATGTTACTACAGGAGTAGTAGGTGTTGATATAGCGCTAAAAATTGGCAGAATACTAGGAGCAAGTTGTACATTGATATCTCAATCGATCAGCAATGTAATTAAAAGTGGTTCTGGGGCTAAAATTGTATTACTTTTTGGAATAGTACCAATTCGTTACCATAGTTGAAATTAGAAAGTAGTATGTAAATATGCGTAAAAATTATTATTTTTCTTGATGAATTAATATTTTATTTGTAATGTATCTATATGGAACAATATCATTCATTATTATATTTTTTGAATCCAAGTTAACAGGAAGTAATTTGCAATATCTTGGTTTAGCTTTAGGGCTTGGTTTGTTAGCATTGTTCTTTTTATTGCCGACATTTATTATTTGACTAATTGGCTTTTGTGATGCCACAATAACAATGAATACCAAATTATTAAATATACCAAATAATAAATCCACTTTAGTGTGATTCTTTAACATTTGGTATTTAATAATTGTTATCAAATATTTAAACCAAAACAAAATTGATGATGGTTTAAATAAATACAAAGAAAATAACAAGTATTTTTGGTTATGAAATATATTGCAGGTAATTTATCTTGCAATGACTGCCTATCTTTTGGCATTGAATGGAATAAATAATCAAGTTGTAGCCATGGGAATAATAGCATCTGTTTGCCAACCAATCTCACTCATCTTAATGTTCTTATTATTTTATAAATACATTAAGCAAATGTATTATGCATTGCAATTAGGTAATGAATATAAAAAGATTAGAATTATGTCATTTATTCCAATTGTTAATTGTTTTGTATATCTTAAAAAAGCTATTAGTGATAAAAATTTAAGTGCTAACCTTTAAAAAATTAATATTAGATTAATTAAACAACTATAACTATTGCAATATGGTGATATTAATTAATAATGTTGTGTTACCAATTACCTCATAATTTACAACTAGAACAGTGGTTAGTTATTATAATAATAGCAATCATTAGTAATTTAATAGGTTTCAGGATTAGAAAATTTGTAGGGGTAATTCGCTTACTCAGTCACTAGCTTTGCTAATATGATAGTGATGCTTGAATTAATCCCAAGCTGATGAATATGTTTGAAAATACAGAATAGCCAATAGTTACTAATTTACAAAATGAATTATAAGTACAAGTAATAATGTGTAATTGAAGAAGAACTAAGTGGTAAGGTTATTGAGACCAGGTAGAGTAGCGAATGATTACTATCTAGAACTTTAATAATTTACTTCAACTACTACTAAAACTCATAATGAACAGTCAAAAATTATAGTAATCTAAATAATTCTGCATCATACAAAAAAACTCTATCTATTTCTAGACAGAGAAAAAATTAGTTTGTTTTTTTATGTTAGATGGTGTAAATTAGATTAATTTAGCTTATAATGTTAGTATTATAGCTATTAGGATTAGTACAATGATAATGAACTTGTGTTCATTACTCATATTACTTATCCTTTTTTTATCGCTCATTTTAAATAAGTGATAAAAGCTCTAATCTACACCATAGAACCAACCATTTAATCATTTGAGTCATATGACTTCCTAAAATTAAATGAATTACTTAACAATATGTAGTAGCTAGAATTCAATCTTGGTCTATCAATTGTTAAGGTTTTTGAACCTTTCCATTGAGCTATAGTTCAATATTTAATAAATAAGAATGGAAAACGATTCAGGATTGCTAAAACAAAGGCTTTGCTGTAGTTTTGCTAACGTAGAAAAACTGAAATACATTGGCTGTTAAGACTGTAATTAATAAACAAAAATGACTAAGCTCTTTCAAAAGAACTTAGTCATTTTAATCAGTTCTATGGTGCAAGTTAGACTAATTTATACTATAATAGATATAGTATAATTAGTAAGATTAGAATGATGATAACAAGTATTAAGTTGTTATTCATATCTAATCTTTTTCTTTGTTTATGTTTACATAAACAAAGAAATTAATCTAACTGTACACCATAGAACCACCCACTTAATAATTTGCATCTTGTTGATGCTCCTTAATAAATGTTACTTAACAATATGTAGTAGCTAGAGTTGAATCTTGGTCTATCAATTGTTAAGATTTTTTGAACCTTTCCATGAAGCCACGGTTCAAATTTTTACCTCCTTTAATAAATAATAATGATTAGTCGCTAGTAATTACTTTAAAAAACCACCCGATTACACATCAGGTGGCAAACTTTACAAATATGGAAATTATCTATTTATGTTTGTGATTAAACTTAATTTTTTTACTTAATTTTGTTGCAACATATAAAAGACTAACAGCAGGAATAAATAACAAAATTAAAGCATAATTACATCCTAATACACTACCAGTAATCGCACTAACAATTGCAATAGTGCTTAGGATAATCAAAATTAAATTAATAATTTTTTGTTTCACGTATTTGTATTCTTTTCTTCTTATTAATTACTTAATAATTTTCAAAATTGTTTGTTGTAAATTTAAAGCAATAAAATCGTGGTGACTAGAATCGTGTGAACCATGATTAACTTCATGGTTATTATTTAAAAATACTAGTCCCAAAGTAATAATTGAACCTTTAAATAAAGGGTCATTTGCAAATTTATCTTTAACATCTGGACTCATCATCATTGTTAAGATAGGGTAGAAAAAGTTGCGTTGTTCCTTACGAGTTTCTGCATCTTTTGCATTAACTAGCATAATTTTGATGATTTCATCAATCTCTTGTTTTTGCTGCGTCATTACTATTGCATCATAATCTGTTTTATTAATTAAACATTCCAAGAATTTATTAGCATCAATATCATCAAAGACTTTAGCCATTCTCAAAACTGCTTGATTAATAATATCTGCAGTAGATTGACTCATATAAATTAATAAATTTGTAAAGTTTGTTTAAATTATACAAAATTATTGTGAATTAATAATGAATATCAAATCATTAAAAATAAGTGGAAAATGATTTTGCAATTGCATTCTGACATGCTTAAATATTGCTAAATATGTAAGGGTTTTCTCAGTAGTAAATACTCTTTTGTGGGTTTTAATTTTTATATTAAAAAAATTAACATAGTTATACATACTATCCTTAATAAGAAATAGCAATAAAATATTGACAATTAAATTATAAAAATCGTCAAACTTAACCTTGCAATTTATTAAATTGTATAAATTAATACAATATGAATAAATTTGATTTTTAGAAACATCTAATTTATTTAAATATGAACTATTTATTTCATCACAATAAAGATGAGGTTTATTTTGATTTATTTCAATAACATATTCATGATTAAAAATATTATTTTGATTATTATCAATCATTGCTGTAACAACTAAAGTTACAGCCTTAAGAATGTGAGTATATTGACTATTAAAATTAGGATTATGTTTAATATCATAATCACAATGGTAAATTAATAAATTAGTTAACTGCAAAATACTTTTTGTTATTGGATAAAACAAAATTTTTTTATATGCTTGTAAACTAGGATTCAAAAACATAGTTTTTAAAAAATCTTGGTGATATTTTTTAAAAAAATGCTTAATTTTTTTTTGACGTTTTAAAAAAATTTTGTTAGTCATAAATTATTCTTGATAATCTTCTATAATCTCTTGGGCTTTAGATGTTCCAATTCGATCAGCTCCTATATTAATGAATTTTAAACAACTAGCTAAATCTCTAATTCCACCTGATGCCTTAATATACTTATTAAGTGGTTTTAAAATGGGTTTTCATAATTTGATATCTTCTAATTGTGCACCAGTACCAACAAATCCAGTTGATGTTTTAATATAGTCAGCATTTGAACTACCAATCAATTTTGCAGCAAAAACTTTTTCATCTAAAGTTAATTGACTAGTTTCAATAATTACTTTGAGGATTTTGTCACCACAAGCTAATTTAACACTATTAATTTCTTCTAAGCAATAGTCTAAATTTTTATTTTTAAGTTCGGCAACATTTATTACCATATCAATTTCATCTGCGCCATCATCAATTGCATTTTGAGTTTCGTAAACTTTAGTGTAAAGTGTGTTCATGCCTAATGGAAATCCAATAACAGTACAAACTAAAACTGGTGTATTAGCTAATAGTTCTTTTGCTAATTCAACATAATATGGATGAACACAAACACTTTTGAATCCATACTCGATTGCTTTAGTACATAAATTTTCAATATCTTCAATAGTTGCAATACTACTTAAATTAGTAGCATCTAAATATTGCGCCAATTCTTTTTTAGTCATTATTATTTAATTCTTTCCAATTCACTTTGTTTTATGTTGAACATATTGTTGATTTTTTCTATAGCTATTAAATCGTCATTTTTAAAGTGATGTAAAATTTTGTGGGTAATTGCAATATCATTAAAACCTAAATATTCATAATTATCTGATCCATCTAAAGAATAACCAAATTGATTAATACTTATATTACAGTATTTAGAATTGATAGTTGCTAATTTAAATCAAGTTGGATCATCACTAGCTTCAATGCTTACAATGCCATGTTTTGCTTGTAATAATTGCTTTAAACTAGATTGGGTTAAGAAAAGATTTAAATTTGGTACAGAAAAAACTTTACATGTTAAATTAAATTCTTTTTCCAATAATTCTTTAACCTTAATAGCTAATTCAACTTCTGAACCTGCAGCACATAAAACTAAATCAGGTTCAACTAAATCCATATTAATAATTGGATATCCACCTAAATCAATTGCCTTATTAGCATCTGTTTTTTGACTAGAAATAAGATTTTGTCGACTTAAAATGATACTAATTGGACAATTATGTTTTTTACTCAAAGCCTCATTGAATACTGCATATGTTTCAATTTCATCACAAGGCCGGTAAACAACATGGTTAGGAATGGTTCGTAACATTGCGAGTTGTTCAATTGGTTGGTGTGTCGGTCCATCAGCACCAACTGCAATTGTGTCATGTGTAAAAACTATAATTGGATTAATTTCACTAATTGCTGCCAATCTAAGCGCTGCCTTTAGATAATCACTAAATGCTAAAAAAACACTACTTACTGTTCTTAGTCCGCCATGTAGTTGCATCCCATTTTGAATAGCCATCATGCTAAATTCTCTAATTCCTGTCATAAGCATGTTTGAATTTTTATCATTATTAAAATAATTTTTACTAATACTAATGTTTGTTGATTTGCTAACATCTGGTGATAAAACAAAAACATCTTTAACATTATTTTCACCCAATTGTTGCATTATTCAACCCGCTACTAACCTAGTAGCCTTATTTTGTGGTAATTTATCAGGATGTAAAATACTATTAATATCAATAAATTCATTATTAATTTGTTGTAAAAATTGTTTCACTAAATGAGGGTATTTACCACTATATTCATCTAATAATAATTGTCATTTTTTGTAGGCATTATTTCCTTTTTGAACAACATTTTTAAAAAAGTGATAGTAAATATTAGAATTAAAGTTTCAATTATTGAAATTACAATCAAAATGTTGATTAAAATCATTTATATCATTATCATTAATCGCTCCACCATGAGCATTAAATGAATTAGCAAAGCTTAACCCTTCGCCAATAATTGTTTTTACTTCAATAAACGTTGGTCCTGAAGTAGATTTTTTAGCTTTTTTTATCGCTTTGATAATTTCATTAGGCTCATTTGAACAAGCAATATAATTTCAATTCATGCTTTTTACACGATTGGCAATATTTTCATTATTTACTGTATCAACATTTGTTTCTAATTGCCAATTGTTTGAATCATGTAAAACAATAAGTTTAGACAGTCGTAACTTTCCTGCTAAACTCATTGCTTCATAACTTATACCTTCTTGTAAATCACCATCACCTACAACAACAAATGTATTATGATTTATTAAATTTTCTAGTTGAGAATATTGATTTGATAAATATGCTTCTGCAATCGCCATCCCAACACCATTGGCCAAACCCTGGCCTAAAGGGCCAGTTGATGCATCAATATATGGACTACTAATGTTCTCAGGGTGACCTGGTAATCCAGACAATTTTTGTCTAAAATTTTGAATTTGTTCCAAGCTAATAAATCTACAAAAATGTAAAATTGGATATAAACTCATTGAGCCATGTCCACCTGATAATACAAACCGATCTCTATTAATTCAATTTGGATTGTCACTTGCAATATTAATGCCAGTTACATAAACAGCATAATTAATTGGTGCTGCAGAAATAGTCATTCCTGGATGACCTTGTTTTGCATTCATGATTGCTTGCAAACCCATTGATCTAATTGCATTTACAAAATAGTTAACTTTAATCACTACCAAAACCTAGTTTCTTTATACTTTGTTAATTATTTTACTATAACAAAGGTTGAATAATTTGTAGTCCAGATTGGATAAAAACACTTTTAAAGTTTCTTGTTTCAAAATATTTAAATTTACTAAATTCATTAGTATTTTTTAGAGTTGAATTTCAATATTTTAGTGTTTGATCAACAAGATTATTATTTTTTATTACAAACAGCGATTCAAAATTACTATTGAAAGAACGGAAATCTAAATTATATGTTCCTGTTACTATGTATTCATCATCAATAATAAGTAATTTAGAATGAATAAAACCTTTGTATTCATATAAATTTATTTGTGCATCTAATAATTGTGGATAATTTAATCTATTCATTTCCAATAAAAATCATTTATCATCACAACAACCCGGAGTAATAATTTTAATATCAATTTGTCGATGACTTGCTGAAACTAATGCTGAAACTAATGCATCATTAAGTTGTAAATATGGTGAAATAATTTTTACACTTTTTTTAGCATTTAAAATTGCAGTTACTAAGACATCAGAAACAATATTGTTATAGTAACGTGGTCCTGTTTGAAAAAATATTGCCTTGTTATCATTATTTAATTGAACATTTTTTTCTGATTTAAAGTAATTTAAATCTAACAAAATATCAATTAATTTTTTATTTTTAACACGGGTTTTAATTGCTGGTTCATAAATCTGTTTAATTCAATGAGGAAATAAATGAAATCTAATTCAACATAGTGGTTTTAAAGATTTATGACAATGTAAATAATCACCCATTTTTCATGTATAAGGTAAAAACCCACTAAAATCTCAATCAATACAAAAATCAATCATAAAGGACTTAATGATTTGTCCTTTAATAATAAAATTTAGATCATTCCAGCTGGGTGAATTTTGCTTAATTCCTATATATTCATCTGCTAAATTACTTCCACCATACAATGCTATTTCATCATCAATAACTAACATTTTTTTATGACTTCTAAAATTGTTTGCGCTCCTAGTTCAAACATCACGATCAGATTCAAATTTAGCAATATTAATGTTTTTGTATTTTGCTAATTCAGCAACCATTCTTGGAGTAAACTTATCTGCACAACCATAACGATCAAAGAGTAAATAAATTTGTATTCCTTCTTCTGCTTTTTTAATTATTTTTTCTTTTACAGCACTAAAAAACTGGCCTTTGTCAATAATGTAATAATTCATTAAAATAGTTTTTTTAGCTAAATCAATTAATTTAAGACATTGTTCAAAAAAATCATTATTGTTTTGAATTACTTCAATATCACAATTATAAAAAACATCTGTTTTTCGAGTTGAATATGCATATTTTGCAATTAAATCAAATGTATCAACATTTGCTTTATTGCTATAAGGAGAATCATAAAAATCTAAATATTTTTTATATTCATCTTTATAATTTGATATTCCTTTTTTATAGTAAGGCATTCTTCCTCAAATGAAGTAAATAAGTGTACTAATGATTGGGAAAACAAAAAATGATAGCAATCATGCCAACTTTGTATAAACCATTCTTACATTTGATGTGCTAATTCACAATGCAAGACCAGCATTAATTAGGTAAATAGTTAGAAATGCAACTACAATTGATGGAATTTTATTATCTAATAAAACTCCCAACAAGACTGATGTGATAAAAAGACAAAAACATGCTCCCATCACAATACTATAAAAAATTTTGCGATAAATATTAGTCATATTTATATTAAATAATAATAAAAAATTCCTTCTTTATAGAAGGAATATTATTTTAAAATGGCGGAAGCAGAGAGATTCGAACTCTCGCATCGGAAACCCGATCTAACACCTTAGCAGGGTGCCCTCTTGGACCACTTGAGTATACTTCCAAACATTAAATATTATACACATTAATTAAATATTTAATGTTTAGGTTATTTTTTTAACATAATTTCTAGTTTTGATTTTAAATAATTTAAAATTCCTTTAATTTTACCAATCTCTATTCTAGATGGGCCAATTACTGAAATTTGTCTTTTAATATCACCATATTGAATTTCAGTGCTTGCAATTGCAATAACTTTGTCAACATCATCACTTGTCAAAGTTTTTTTAAATTCAACTTTTACATTATCTTTTTGATCAAGATTGTGTTTAATTTGTTGTCAAATTGTTCCTGATTCTACCATTTGTAAAATATTGAATAACACTTTTGGGTCTTTAAATTCTGGATACAATGCCAATGATGTAATACCAACAACATTTGTTTTATTGGAATTTTTAATTGTGGTATCAAACAATTTTGTAATTATTTCCTTAGTTATATACTCATACTCTTTGACTTCTTTTTGAATATTAGGAATGATTTCTAAAATTTTATCCTTAATTTCAATAAGAGGGGTACCAATAATAAGTTCATTAATTAATCTAATGCATACTTTTGCATCATCAAATCGAGATTGAGTATTGATTAAAACATAATTTTTATAAATATTACCTAAACTAGTAACTACCACCAATAATGCATTGTCATCATTGAGTTGTACTAAATTAACTTCCCTTAATGTTTCATCAACATAGTAGGAATTACTTAATGATGGTAAAGATGTAATTTCAGATAACATTGCCAATGAATCATTAATAACATTATCAATATTATTTTCTCTTTCAACAAATAAAGCTTCTAGTTTGTTTAGAATATTTTTATCAATTGAAGTATCAATAAGATTTATTGAATAATATTCCAATGCCTTTTGAGATGGCACTCTTCCACTTGAAGTATGAGTTTTTAGTAAATATCCATCTTTTTCAAGTTGAGCCATCTCATTTCTAATTGTTTGACTACTAATTTCATCACCAAACAAACTAGCAACATATTTGCTACCAATTGGTTCAAACAGCTTGTTGTATTCTTCAACAATAATCTTTAAAATTTTAATTTGTCTGTTAGTTAAATAATTCATTGTATCCTATACAATTATTATTGTATTAAAAACATGATGTATTATTGAGGTTAAAACAATCAAATTTATGGATTATAAAAAAACATTAAATTTTCCTGAAACAAGTTTTGAAATGCGGGCTAATTTACCAATAAAAGAACCAATTCTTCAAAAACAATGACTAGATAATAAACTTTACCAACAAGTTTTAGCTAAGAATCATGGTAAACAAACTTTTTTATTACATGATGGTCCACCATATGCAAATGGAAATATCCATATTGGTCATGCATTAAACAAAACATTGAAAGATATTATTGTAAGACAAAAAAATCTTGCAGGTTTTTATGCCCCATTTATTCCTGGTTGAGATACACATGGTTTGCCTATTGAATTAGCAATGTTAAAAAAACATGGTTTAAATGTTGAACAAAGTTTAGTACAAAGAAGACAACAATGTTGTCAATATGCACTTGAACAAATTGAGAATCAAAAAAAACAATTTTTAAGAATTGGAATGTTAAGTGATTTTGAAAAAATTTATCGTACATTAGATCATGAATTTGAAATTAAACAACTTGAATTATTTTTGACTATGGTCAAAAAAGAATTAGTCTTTCGTGATAAAAAACCCGTTTACTGGTCATGATCTAGTCAATCAGCTCTTGCTGAAGCTGAAATTGAGTATAAAGATGCAACTGACCCTGCTATTTATTTAGGTTTTGAAGCCATTAAAAATAATGTTTTGCCTGCAAATACATACTTTGTAATTTGAACAACCACACCATGAACAATTCCAGCAAATCTAGCAATTGCAATTAATCCAAAATTTAATTATGTTGTATTTAATTATCAAGATAAAAATTATGTTGTTTTAGATCAACAACTAGATAATTTTCTGGCAGCTGTTAATTGAAATAAAAATGAAATTAAAATCATTAAACATGTCAATGCAATTGAATTAGAAAATTTACAATACAAACATCCATTCATAAATCAAATAAGCCCAATTATTTTAGCTGATTATGTAAGTGATGTAGATGGCACAGGCTTAGTTCATAACGCACCTGGATTTGGTTTAGATGATTATTTAGCATGTAAAAAACATAATATTAACATTTATGCACCAATTGATGATTTTGGTAAATATGATGCATCAATAAACGATAAAGAATTAGAAGGTGTATTTTACTTAGATGCAAATAATATAATTATTGAAAGATTAAAAGCTAGTGGCCACTTATTGCATAGTTATCAATATAATCACCGGGTAGCTTGCGATTGAAGAACAAAAAAACCTGTTATCTATCGTGCTACTGAACAATGATTCATTAATTTACAAAAAGTAAGTGAAAAAATTATTCACACTTTAAAAAATGATGTTAAATCTCCTTTTCAGAAAAACACAGATCGAATGATTGAAATGATTAAAAATCGAGCTGAATGATGTATTAGTAGACAAAGAATTTGAGGTGTTCCGATTCCAATTATTTTTGATGCAAACAAACAACCAATTTTAGATGTTGATCTAATTCAAAACATCATAAATGTACTAGATGAAAATGGTACAGATGTTTGATTTGAATGACCTGTGGAAAAATTTTTAACCTCAAAATACTTGTCAACTGGTGAAAATTTTTACAAAGAAATAGACATTATGGATGTATGGTTTGATTCAGGTTCAACTCATCAAATGTTTAAAGTTTGAGGATTAAATTATCCAGCTGATATTTATTTAGAAGGTAGTGACCAATACCGTGGATGATTCAATTCCTCACTTATTACAGGTACAATCCAAAATGATCATGCACCATATAAAGCAATTTTGCAACATGGCTTTACACTTGATGAAAATGGTATAAAAATGAGTAAGTCAATTGGTAATGTAATTGATCCATTAAAAATGTTTGAAATATATGGTGCAGATGTCTTTAGACTTTGAGTTGCATCTTGTGAATATATTGATGACCAAAGATTCGGTGAAAATATTATCAAACAAGTAGCTGAAATTTACCGAAAAATTAGAAATACTTTATTGAAATATTCACTAGGTATTTTAAATAATTTTAAACTTGAAGATATTCAAACTAATTTTAGTTTGGAAGATAAGTACATTTTAGATAGTTTGAACAATGTTCTAATCACAATTGATGATAGTTATAAAAATTATAAGTTTAGTGAAATTGTTAAAGTATTAAATAATTTCACTATTGAATTATCAAGCTGATATTTTGATTTAATCAAAGATGAAATTTATTGTGGTAGAACATCTAGCTTAAGAACAAAACAAATTCAAACTACTATTTATAAAATAGTGTCATCATTATTGACTGCATTAGCGCCAATTATCCCTCATACCGCTGATGAAGCTTATCAATATTTACCATTTAAAAAATATTCATCTGTTCATTTAGAAGACTGATTTAATATTGAAACTAATAAATATTTAAATGACGATCAATTAAATAGTTTCAACTTGTTTTTTAAATTAAAAAATGATGTATACACAGCATTAGAAAATGCAAGAAAAACAGGATTGATTAAAAAATCTAATGCCGCAGTTGTAACATTAAAACAAAATAACACTGGTTTTGAATTAAAAACATTAAAAACATATTTGAATGTTGCAGAGGTTGCTATAAATGAGTCGCAAATTGATGATGTAATAGTTACATCAACAAATTACAAACGTTGTGAACGTTGCTGAAATCATTATAACGATAATGAAATGTGCAATGATGAACTTTGCAACCGTTGTAATGATGTAATAAATAACTAAAATATCGGCAAATAAAGTGTTTAAATAGTTGACTTAAAAAAGTAAATCTATTATTAAAGATTTACTTTTTTTATTATTAATAAAGCTAATTTCAATTTTGAATGATTTTTTGTTATTTTTTATATGTAAAAATTATTCCTTGATAATATTTTGTTTAATATATTTAATCAATGCCTCTGTTCTTCTATCAATATCATCAAATGATCATTCATATTTTCTAGAGATATCAATTGAATCATCATTATTTCTAATTAATTGGTTGTTACTTTTTTTGTAGCATTCTAATTTATTAATAAATGGTTTATTTTTAATTTTTGAATTTATTGATTTATCTAAAATAATAAAATTACCTATTTTATCAATATATTCACTATGCTTTTGTTGCATTTCTAAATCATTTTCAAATCATTCTTTTGGATCGATTGGCATAATATGTTCTAATGTCATTTTATTGTTTGTCATTGTTAAACTATTTGTGTCTTCACAATTATTCATATGCATTTCAATAAGATTTAATAACGCTAGAACTATACTGTTATTATTGATATTTGATTTTAGTTTTATATAGAATTGCTCAGTACTTCATCTATTTTTTAAATTTTTAAAAGCATCTTTAATATCTAATAATAAATCTTTTAGTTTTACTGAAGAAGCATCAATTATTTTTTCACGAATTTTATTAATTTCACTAATTATATATCTTTTAATTTCACTATCACCTTGAGTTGTATTTATAGAAGACACTATTATAAATTTTGAAATACAAGAGTACATTTTTCGAATCAATCTTCTATCATTATTATCTATGTTAGAGATTAACCCTTTTTCATCTAATTCATATAGTAGGTATGATAAAGGTAATAATAGAGCCCGTTTCTTTCTTTCAAATGGGGCAATTGTACAAATAACACTTTTATTAATGATGTGTTCTAGGTTGTCTGGTGGGTTTTTTGATGGAAAATCTTTGTCCGTAATCCATTCATAAATTTCCTTATATTTTTCTAATTTGTCAATATATCTTTTAAATTCATTTAGTTCATTAAATGAATCAGTTTCATCAAAAAATTTGTAAATTGTTTGACGTATTATTTGGAATTTTTTGTCATCACTATTGCTAACTTCTTCACCAAAAATATATTCAGATAATGATTTATAAAAATCTTCAATTAATTTATCATTACTTGAATTAATTTCAAAAACACGGTTGTAGCAAATAATTATATTGTTTTCATTCTCATCAATTATTTCATCATTACAAATATTTAGAATGTAGTTTTTGATTAATGCAGGTAAACTTAATTTTTTGCCACGTGAATTAATATTTTCAAATATTTCCATTTCATTTTTGTTGCTAATATTATCATCGTCAAAGAATATTAATGATAATTGAAAAAGGTCTAAATATTTGAAACAAAACTTATAATAACTATTTATGTCATCACCATATTTTTTAAGTAATTCACTTTTTATAAAATTATAATTTTTTAAAACGATTGAATTACTACTACTTTTACTATTATTTTGATTATTTTTTAATTTACCACTAAAGACGTCTTCTAATTTACCATTTTCTTTATCACTACCAGTTGCATTTAATTTTTTAAAAAATTTAGATAATTGTTTATCAAAAACTTTTTTTAATATTTCATCAGGTTGATTTTCTTTGTTTTTTTCAGCAATGATGTCTTTTATTGCTGAAATTATTATTAGTGTAGTTGTTATTCTTTGTTGACCATCGATAATTCTATAAATTGTTTCATTTTTATTTAAATCTCTCTTTTTATGAACAACAATTGAACCAAAAAAGTGACTTTTATCAGTGTCAATTTTTTCATAAATATCTTTAAATAAATATTTAATATTTTCTTCATTTCATTCATATTTACGCTGGAAAATTGGGATTGATAAAACAACATCATTTAGTATTAAATTTAAAAGATTCTGACGTTCAATTTTAATGTCATTACGTATTGAATTTTCAAATGATACATTTTTAATGTTGTCTTCTAAATTATCATCACCTTGTTGATAATAAATTGTTTCGTCAAATTCAATATCTTGGCTTTTATTATCATTATTTAAATTCAAAAAGAATAGAAATATTTTTTTCATTCCATATAAACAATTTATTGCTTGTATTTTCTTAAATTCTTTTGAATAAGATGCATCATGAGTTGAACGATTACCAAGATTTTTAATAGTATGCATGTAATCGAGATTGTCTCAACGAATCAATTTACTAAATTGATTATTAATTGTTTTTATAATGTCATTTAATATGAGATCAGAAATGTCAGGTATATCATCAGATAATACATCTTTTAAAAAAAGTTCTAATGTACTTCTTAATTCAATAAAAACGATGTATTTATCATCATCAAAATTTTTAATGTATTTACATATATTTCAAATTTTATTAATAATCATTTCTTTTGATTCAAATTCATATTCATTTAAAAAAATAAAATTATTATCTAGTAATTTGCTCATAAATTATTTCTTGCTTTCTTCCTGAATTATTTTCATTAATACAATAATTACATTGACCGCTATTGAATTACCTATTTGGTTATATAGTTTTTCTTTTGGATAATCTATATTTTGTTTAATGATTTTTTCATAATCATCTTCATTAAATCCCATGAGGATAAATCCTTCCCTTGGGGTTATATACCTAAAATTAGCCTTATTATTTAATCTTCGGTTTTCATCATCTAAAACGGTATTTTTTACACTGATTATTCCAGCATTTGGGTGACGGTCTTGTCGTTTGGTAATCGTTCCACAGTATTTACTTTCTAGTAAATTTTTATTATTTTCATAAATAGTTTTTCTACTTTTTGTCCTATTAGGAATACAATTCAATGCCTCATTTCTATACAACTCTTTTTCATAATTAGTACGTAAAGCGTTAGGTAACGAAATTTCATCAATTATTCTTTTATGCACTCTATCTTTGGTAACAATTTCATCTATTTTTTCACAATTTAAAATTGATATGGCATAAAATCGCTCACGATTTTGTGGCAATCCATATTCTTTAGAATTTAAAATGAATTCTTTAGTAGAATACCCTAATTTTTTTAATTCATCAACCCATTCGTTGTAATATTTTTTGTGCTCACTACTATTAATATTTTTTACATTTTCAAGTAGTAAAAATTTTGGTAGTTTGTTAATACTATTAAGTTCACTAAGAATTCGTCCTATTTCTCAAATTAATCCACTCCGACTATTTGAACCTCTGTGCATCCCTTTTAAACTATGATGAAATCCGCCAGCAAGCGATAAATCTTGGCATGGAAAGGAGTATGTAATTAGATCAATTTCTTGATTTTGAATTGATTTTATTAATTTTTCTCCTGTTACATCTTTAATAGAACCTAAATTATTGCATTGTTTGTAGCTTCAATATAAAGCATTAATAACCTTGTCATTTAATAAATTTAATCTTTTTAAAGTGATGGGGGTTTGACCATCAAGTGAATGTGTAAACTTTGATAAAAATTTAATCGCTTTTTCACGATCTACTTTTTGGTTATTTAATTTATTGTGTATTGCGTTATAGGATATATTTGCAAATATATCTCAATCACTAGTAGCAACTATTTTATATTTATATTTAAATTTAAGTTTTAAAATTTCGAGAGCTCTTTTTTGTGCACCAATTCCTGAAAATGTTTCAAAAACATTAAGTACTTTGCCTGATTTTTTTTGATATAAAAAATCTTCACGATTAGATGAATCTAATCGTCTCTCTCTCTCTCTATTTCAATATTTTCTTTATCTAAAACACCTTCTGTTTTTAATGTGCGAGATTCATTAGTAATTAAAGTTTGTTGTTGAAAAATAGACATAGTAAAAATAACTAAATATTTATTAATATATAACAAAAATAATTAAATTTCTACATATTGCAGATTATTTTTAAAAAATGATGTCTATATTTATTAAATAAAAATTAATCAATAAATCATTAACGATAAAATTCATCACTTATCACAAGATAATCCAAAATAATCAATCAATTTTATAGCATCATTTTACATTTAGTGAAAATGGTATAAAAATGAGTAAATCATTGATAATATTGTTGATCCATTAAAGACATTTGAAATATATGGAGCAGATGTCATTAGACTTTGAGTTGCATCATGTGAATATATTGATGACTAAAGATTTGGTGAAAATATTATCAAATAAAATATTAAATAATAAATAAAAAGTGTTTAAATAGTATATTCAAAAAAAATATCAATTAATTTTGATATTTTTTTATCTAAATTTTGATAAAAATATAATAGTAAATTTTCAACATGAACTACTTAGATAAAAATTCAAACATTTGGTTATACACTAATTGTGTTGTTAATAACTATAATAATGTCAACTTAGTACCTAATATATATATATATATATTGAACTAAGTATAAAAATCTTCATGATTTAAACAATCAATTTTTAATTAAAAATAGAAAATTACATATTGATGAATTAATAAAATTCATGCCATATGAAGATAAAATTGAATGAGCTAAAAAACGGATTAAAGAATTTTTAGATTTTACTTACAACGAATATAAAAATAACCCTAAATACAAACATTTAAAGCCAAATGATTACAAGGCAATAATTAGTTTTTCAGGTGGTAAGGACTCCACTGTGCTTTTAGATTTAATTAATATAGTTCATAAGGAAATAAAATCTAAAATATTTTTACAACCAGCATATGCATATGAAATAACTTTTCCAGAAACATTAGTTTTTATTAAAAATACAATTAAAAATTACCAAAAAGAAAATAAATATATTTTAGATTTGATGGTAGCAAAACCAAAACTACCATGAAATCAAATTCTTGAAACTAAAGGTTATCCAATTTTTAGTAAACAAATTTCAGTCATACTTAACCGGATTAAAAAAACTAAATCCAAAACTGGTTTAACTAGTTGAATTTTTGGAATTGACACAGCAAAATTTAAATTAGCAAAATCTAGATTATTTTTATTAGATAATTCAATGAAAAATTTCACTAATGGTATTAGTAAAGAGATGTTATTAGAATTTAGTGATTATTTCAAACAAACTTTAATTTTTAATGATTATCTATATAGTGAAAAATGTTGTGATTATGTTAAAGGTGGATTAAAACACAATAAATTACCATGCTTTGTGGGAACAATGGCAAGTGAAAGCCAACTAAGAAGAAAGTCATGAATTCATAATGGTTGCAATATTTTGTCAGGCAACAAAATTTTGTCCCGACCATTATCATTGTTTCAATCTAATGATATTTGGAAGTACATTTATAAAAATAAAATAAAAATTAACAAAATGTATGGCTTTAAACCTAGGGCAAGTAATTTAGAAAAAAGTATTAGTAAATTAAGATACCAACGATTAGGTTGTATCTCATGTCCTTATGGAGCACATTTAGAAAAAAACACTAAAAACCGGTTCCAAATTTTATACGATGAGTCCAAGCAACTATACTATGCTCAAGTTATTGCTAATGGAATGTATAAAGTCTTAATTGATATGGATATAGAAATTCCAGAAGATGAATTGTATATGAAGCTATATAGAATTCGCCATGAACAAATCAAAAATTGGTATGACAATTTTGAACACAACTTATGTAAAGTAATTTGTGATATTGAAAATAGAAATAATTATAAAGGTTATAAACCAATTAAAAATAAACAAGTTAGTTGAGAATATAGTTTTGATGAAATTAAACAAATTTACAAAAACTATGGTTTAAACATTGAAGATGAAAAATTAAAAATGATCGTTGATCAAACAAGGAAGTAAACATTATGAGATTAATCACCAAAGAACACAAATTAAAATATCAAGATTTATGAAAATATAAAGATGAGCAACTAACATTATCATTTTGTTTATCTGAATTTATTGATAATAGTATTAGTAGTTGTGAACAACAAATTTGAAATTCTAATCCTAACTATAAACTAGAAATTAATATTGACTTTGATAGTCAATTAAAAAGATATATCATCTCAGATAATGCTGGTGGAATGTCACCTGAAGAACTAGATGCTGCCATGTTAATTGGTAATAAGAAAAATTATGATTATGATAATTCAAAGAAAAATCAGTATGGCATTGGAATGAAGTCGGCAATTTTTTGAATTGGTAAAGATGCAATTATTTATTCAAAATGCTCTAATTATGATGAAATTTATGGTGACTATCATGCAAGCACAAAGGAGAGCAATGATGATGTAGTTCATGATATCAGTACAACAAAAACTCAAGATAAAATTAGTTATAAAACTGGTACAAAAATAGTTATAAATAATGTTTATCCAAACAACCGAACAATCACTGAGGATCAATTAAAAAAAATTGATTATTTCCTAGGACATCGTTATAGTAAATATTTGTCATCAGGAAATTTAGAAATAAATGTCAATGTCAATGATGCTAAGGATGAATTTAGTAAAACCATTGAAATGTGAGATATTTATCGAGATGGCGTTCATCAATTTAATATTGATTCTTCTAAGTTAAGTAAAGATGAATTAGAAAATAAAATTAACAATAGCATGGATGCAATAAATGGTAACCAAGCATTAATTAATGATATTAAAAATAAACTTATTAATGGTTTACCTTTAGAATTTGATGATTTCATTTATATTAATAAAGAAGATGGTACCGAGTATAAAACTAAAATTAAAGTTTATGTCTTAAGCAAACCTAATGCAGACTTATCAGGATTAGGAGTTATCCAAAGTAATAGATATATTCATCACCCTGTTTTGGTAAAAAAAGAAGATAAATTAGGTGGCTTGTATAAGCCATGGGGCAATAATGTTGGTTTTGCTGATGGATATTGAAGATGAATAAGAATAGACTTAGCATTAGAAGATATCCCTGGTAATGAACGTTGTAATCTTGTCAAACCAGAAAAAAATAAAAAGGAGCTTATTTTTGATAATTTTAATCAGAATTATTTTGATACTATGTTATCTTTAAAATTTAAAGAATGAGCTAAGTTAACAAGTATTGTTAGGGAATTATCACCAACTAATAAGAATGATGAAACCATAAAATTTAAAAATAAGGATGCTGGGGTTTCATATGATGAGGAAAATGATATTTTAAGTACTGAAGAAATTATCTTTTTAAATAATTTAGAGCAAAAAATAAAAACTAAAATCAAAATTCTAGACAAACCAGATGAAAATTGGTTAATCAATTTAGTTAATCATAATGAAGATGATAATTTATATGAATATGAATATAATTCTGGTAATAAATATTTTTCTAAAATTAAGAAAGAATCTGAACTATCATATGTATTAAAGTTAATAATTTACCTAGATATTTTTTATCTAGGTAAAAATGATGATGAAAGTTTTGCTAAGAATATTGAAAGTATTTTAAATTTTTTCCAAAAAAATTAACAATTTAAAATGATTAAAATTTTAAATCGCCAACTACCAGAATTTAAAAGAACTGACCATATTCTAAAAACTTACAACTATGATGACATAAATAGTTTTCAAGAAGATGTCTTGAAAACATTGGATTCGCAAAAAAATATTATTTTAATTGGGCAAGTGCAATCAGGTAAAACCAGAAATGTAATTGAGATTTGCCAAAAAGCTCTACAAAAATACTCATATGATTTAGTCATTGTATTTAGTGGTAATACTAATGATTTAAACCAACAAACATACGAAAGGTTCGAAAAAGAACACTACAATGTTGTTACTAGCAACAGTCTTGATAAAGTTAGTAAGCTTACATCATTAATTATTGTGGCACTAAAGCAAGTTGACAATATTAAAAATATTCAAAACTTTATTATTAATCATCAAGACAAGTTTAAGAAAACTCTTGTTATTGATGATGAATGTGATTTTTGTGGTATAAACACAGCCAAAGATGAATATGAGTACACAAGGGTTTATGAAGGTATTTATGCAGATATTGTGAATTCATGCAGTGAAACAAAGGTAATAAAATTAACAGCTACACCATTTGCTAATATTCTAAGTACTAAAAATCATTTAGAAAAGAAACCTAAAATTTTTGTCTTACCAACTAATAATGATTACACTGGCATTAATTTTTTTAATAAATTAAATGATTTTATTTTTATTAGAGATGCCAATGACAATAAAAATCATTTAATTTTAGAAAGTTTATCAATTTGAATTATTAGCACTTTTATGATGCATCAAAATAAAAATATTGCTAATAATGATAAAAGTGACCTTTTAATTAATATTAACTATAAGAATCATGAGCAAAATGAAATTAAAGAAATAGTTAAGAGATATATTGGAGAACGCACTTTTGAAATTAAAAAAAACATTAAAAAAATAATTGAAACAGAATCTAAATTTCATGAAGTAAACTATAATGATGTATCATTGTTTTTTGAAAACCAAATGCGCTTACAAATTAATTGTATTGTTTACAACCAAACTTATGACAATAAAATTAATCTAAGTAACTACAACATATATATTGGTGGTTCATTTTTATCACGTGGTAAAACATTTGATAATTTGCTATGTGAATTAATTATTATTAATGACTTTACCTATGACACACTACTACAAAAATGTCGGTGATTTGGGTATCGAAAATCTAGAAGTAACTACATGGCAGTAATTTGTAATAAAGAAGTTAAAAAACAACTAATATTTGCAGAAAAAATAATTAATTTTTTGCATGCAGATTACAAGGGTTATGAATTAAATTATGATAGAGTTTTAATGGAATTTAAACAAAAAGAAGATGAATTTGAAAAAGCAAAATTTACAGCATTAGGGAAAAGATAACTATGGAAAATAATAAAAATCTTTTTATTATTCAAGATCAAAATGATGAAAATATTATTAATTTTTATCTCATTGCAAAAAATCTAAATTTTGATTGAGACTTTTTAAAAGTCAATAACTTTATTAAATATCAAGGTATGGGAACAATCAATAATGATATTGCTGTACCAGATAATAATTATCACTGTATTTCATTTGATTTTAGTAATTTAAGATACCATAGTTTAAAAGAAAAAACTAAGGAATTTATTGAAGAAATATTTTCAGAAGATGTTGATGATGAAAATGAATACAAGGAATTAATTCAAGAATTAATTAGATTTTTTTCTAATACACAAACAAGTGATATTGAATTATTTATAAATAATACATTCTCTTATTTGTTGTTTATTTATAAATGTTGTGAATTAAATTTAATTGAAGCACTTTTAAAAACTCCTGACTTTGAACAATCATTCTTTACAAAACAAATGGTGCTGAAAGATAGACCACTATTAAAAATTGCTCATGCTCAAAAATTTCAAATTCCTTATAACCAAGAACCAATTGATTACATTGCAGTCAAATTTAAGGCGCAGTTTAATAAAAAATTCAATGTTTTAACATTAATTGATACTTTAACATCTTGAATTGATCCAAGTTATTTTGATGAAATTAAAAAAAATTTAAATGGTTTAAATCCTGAATTAATTAAAAAAGTTAGTGTGGAGTTTTTAGACAATATTGATTTATTGTATTACGATAGCAATGACGGACCAGAAATACAAATTATAAACATGAATAATTGTAGTGAAATCTTTTACAAACAATCATATACAAAATCATATCTTGATGACGAAACCGAATTTAAAAAGTTATTGTCAAAAATATTTGATGTAAAAGTTATTAATTAATAATCTTTGTTAGAATTATTTAGGTGTTTTAAACAAGGAGAAGATGATTATGAATTTTGAAAATATAAAACAAGCTATTGAAGATCTAAAAGCAGGCAAATTAATTTTGGTTGCAGATGATGAAGACAGAGAAAATGAAGGTGATTTAATTTGCACGGCAGCTGGTGCTACACCAAAAAATATTAACTTCATTGCCACATATGCCAAAGGATTAATTTGTAATCCAATGAGCAAAGAAATAGCTGACAAGTTAGGTTTAACTCCAATGATTAATCCTAATACAGATAATCATTCAACAGCATTTACAGTTTCAATTGATCACATTGATACAACAACAGGAATTTCAGCATTTGACCGTTCTAAAACTGTCCAAGAATGCATTAACCCTCATGCTAAACCAAGTGATTTTAGAAGACCTGGTCATATGTTTCCATTAGTCGCTAAAGATGGAGGAGTTTTAGAACGTAATGGTCATACAGAAGCCACTGTTGATTTAGCTAAATTAGCAGGATGTGATCCTTGTGGTGTATGTTGTGAAATTATGGCTGATGATGGAACAATGATGAACCAACAACAACTAAAGTTGTTTGCACAGCAACACAAATTAACTTTTATAACTATTAAAGAACTCCAAGATTACTTAAGAAGTTTAAAATAATTACTCTTCTTGGTTCCAAAATTCATTTTGAATTATTTTAATTCCTAATTCTTGAGCTTTAGTTAATTTACTACCAGCATCATTACCACATAATAAGTAATCAACCTTACTTGTGATAGTGTTGCTGATTTTTGCATGATAAACATTTTCTAAAATACTTTTTATTTGGTTACGTCCGATACTAAATGTCCCAGTAATAACAAAGTGTTTATTTAAATATTCATCAACAATTTTAATATTTTCAAATCCTGATAAATCTTGAAAATAACTTGTATTAACACCATTGTTAATTAGTTCATTAATAATTATTTGATTATTAGAATCGGCAAAATAATCAATAATATTTTGAGCTAAAACCTCACCTACATCATTAATGTTAATTAGTTCATTAAAATTAGCATGTTGTAAATTAAAAAGTGTTTTAAATTTTATTGCTAGTTTTTTAGCAGTTGTTGCACCTAAATTTTTAATTCCTAATGCGCAAAGTAATTTTTCTAATGAATTTTGTTTAGATAATTCAATTGCATTAAGAATTTTTGCCAAACTCTTTTCTTTGATTAATAGATCTGCTTGTAGTATTACATCTTGATGAAGATGTAATGTATATAAACTAGCAATATTCTTAAGCAAACCAATTTTATATAATTTAGTGATAATACTAGTACTTACACCCTGAATGTTCATACAATCACGTTCACAAAAATAACTAATACCCTTAATTATTTGTACTTCACATTGTGTGTGATTTAAGCAATATTGATCAACCTCGCCAGGTAACTTAACTAATTCAGATTGACAACTTGGACATTTAATGATTGGTTTAAAATTCACACTATTAGATGTTCTTTTTAAAACATCAACATAATCTAAGTACGGGATGACATCACCAGCTTTATACAAATAAACTCAATCATTAACTCTAATATCTTTATGGGCAATATATTCTGCATTATTTAATGTCACTCGACTAATTAAACTTCCATCTAGTTTAATGGGTTTTAAATTTGCAACGTAAGTAATTTTGCCAGTTCTACCAACATCAGCTTCAATATTATTAATTTGAGTTAAACCAATTTCGGCAGGAAACTTATAAGCAATAGCTCATTTTGGGAATTTAGAAGTGTAACCAATTTCATCATAGTAACTAATTTGATTTAATTTGATAACAATTCCATCAATTACAAATGGTAAATTATCACGTAATGCTGTAAACTCACTAATTTTATTGTGGATTTCATCAATATTATTAACTAAATAAATATTAGGAGCAGTAGGAAATCCTAGCTTTCTTAATCATTCTATACATTCATATTGAGTTTTTAAACCAAATTGTTCACAATTAGGAACATGATAAAAGAAGGCATCTAAGTTACGCTTTTTTGTAATACTAGAATCCAAATTTCTTAATGAACCAGCAGCAGCATTTCTGGGGTTAGCAAATGGTTTTTGGTTGTCCTCCAAATTTTTATTCAAGGCTAGAAAATTTTCTTTAGTCATGTAAACTTCACCACGAATATCAATAGTTAAATGTTGATATTCAGGTGGCAAATATAAAGGAATGCTAGAAATTGTTTTTACATTATTGGTTACATCTTCACCAAATACACCATCACCTCGTGTAGCAGCTCTTTTTAATTGACCTTGCTCATAAATTAATGCAATACTTAATCCATCAATCTTTGGCTCAACAACATAATTTACATCATGATGTAATGTAATAATATCTTGGTTGAACTTATTTAAATCTTGTTCTGTAAAAGCATTACTTAATGACATCATTGGTGATAAATGTCTAACTTTAGTGAATTTATCATACACATAACCACCAATTTTTATACTTGGTGAATCAGGAGTTTTAAATTGTGGATGAGTAGTTTCTAGTAAAATAAGACGATTCATACACTTATCATAGAAAGCATCACTCACTGATGGTTGATTAAGTACATAATATTCATAATTCCACTGGTTTAATTTAGTCTTTAAATCAGTAATCTCTTGTTCAATTAATTTTAAATCTTCCATATTTACCCCAATACATTAACTAATGTTAATCCTAACCAAGTTACTAAACTAATTGATGATGCTAATGATATCCACAATCAATTATATTTAGAATTTGTGTTAAATAACTTTTGGATCAATAAATCAATTTGTAAACTTAAATTAATGCTAATAACTGGTGCAATTGTTTGTGCACCATTAATTAATTTAGTAGTTCAAAATTGTGTTGCTAATGGATTATAAACAGTTATATAACTACCAACTATTAATTCTTCATTTTGAATTTTTATTTTTTTATTTATCATTAACCAAATGCTTCAAACAAATAATAAAACACTAAATGTTCAGTACGAAATATTAACTAAATAATAAAGTGATGGGTTATTGTTCAAATCATGATTTAAAAATTGGGTTATTACTCAGCTGCTACTAGTAAAATGTCAATCATTTGGGATTAGAGTAATCAATACAATTAATATAAAAAATATTGAACACAAGCCATAAAACCACCATTTTAATTGCTTGGAATTAATATTTTTTAAAAAATTTCATGGTGAACTTTTTATTTCTAAATTCTTAACTAATAAATACAATAAATAAATTATGATAGTTAAACAGCTAACAACATAACCAACAATGTTTTGATAATAGAAAAAATACAATCCTAATATAAAAGTAGTAGCTAAAATATTTATTAAATTAATTTGAATAAAATTATTGATTTTATCTTTATAGTTTGCATATAAAAAATATAAATTAATTACTAATAAACAAATAACACAAAATGGAACCAATAAAAATAATCCTAAATTTATTGTCAAATAGCAATAATCATATTTTTGAGTTGATAATGTATGATGATTTATTTTTTGTAAATAAAACATTAAAAATAAACTTGGTATTAATCATGCCTCACCATTACTAGGATTTGTGTTTAAACACAAACTTAAAGTTGTTATCATCATTACAACAATGAGACAAATTAAAAAACTTTTTACATTAAAAATAAACTTGTTTTCATAAACAGCATAAATTATATTTGCCAACAAAATTGCATATGGAAACATTCACATATACTGTAGCATCTTGCCATCAGATTGTTTAAAAATCAATAAAAATAATTGGTTGATATTACCAAAAATATTGCTAGTAGTAAAAAATCCGGATGTTCATTGTGCACCAAGATTGTTTAATTCATTGTTATAAGCTTTAAAGCTAAATAAAACACCAATAATTATTAGTGTCATTACAATAATAAAAGTTATTTTCTTATAGTCTATCTTTGACAACATTAGACTATACCTTCAGTTTAAAAGATAAAAAATAATAAATATTACTTGTAAAGCTAATAAATAATAACCTACAAATCTATAACTAATATTTGTCACTAAAAATAGTGGAAACAAACCTAATAAAATTAAAGTAAGTCATAAAAAAAATCCACCACAAAATGTGAGTGAGTTATTAATAAATGGAAGATATTTTTTAATCAATCGACCACAAAAAAAACTATTAAAAATAAATAAACTACTAATTAATAAACAAAGTAAAAATTCAAACATTATCTTAATCTAATCAACTTATCTTCACTAGGTATGTATCTAAATCATTTAGCTTTAAGATTAGAAAGTAATGTTCTGATTTCTAATTCATAATCAAAATTCAATCTTAAATCATTGATTAAAATGCTTCTCACTTCATCAAATGATAAACTTGAATTGTTATCACTAAGATAACTACTTAAAAAATCATTAATGTTGTCAAATTTTGTATTTAGGAATAAATAATCACCAAGATAAAAGAATTTTTTTTGATAATTTTGTCTAATTAAATCTTTAATTAGATACAAACTTAAAAAAGTATTTAATTCGCCAAAGTTATGTAATTTTATTTCATCAAATAATGGATTTAATATTACATATTCACTATCTTTATAAATATTTAAATAGTTATTAATTAGAACTTTAATTTGTTCTAATTCATTAGTGAATACATTTCCATTAATAAATTTACCTTCACCATATTTAATGAAATTAAATTTTTTGTTATAGTTGGCAAGAAAATTTGCAATATTTTGTTTATCTAAAGTGGATTTATATTTTTCATAAATATCATTTGAATTAAATTGAGTTAGATTTTTTAAATCATTAACCAAAATATTAGTTAAATTGATATGACTTAAACATACATATTTGTTACATCATGACATTTTAAGTTCATTGCATAAAATGTATTTATTGTAGTATTTTAGATCAATTTGATTATCAACATAAAATGCTTTTAATTCATCATGAGAAATAATTCGTCTTTCATTTAAAAACGTTTTTAATAAATTCAATTTTTCTGACTCTAAATTATTACTTGAATCTTGTAATGCTAAAAATTCATTGTAGTAAATAAGAATTTTAGCTTTAAACCCACCAGCTGAATAATTTCAACCAAAATCATTACTTAAAACATCAATCACTTTATCTAGTGAACCATATGTTTTAAACAATGAGAAAACTCATTGTTTTATGTCTGTTACATTAATTGCGATTCCTGGTTGACGTTCAAATTCAACTTGATCACCATATTTATTTTTAAGCTCAATTTCAAAAATATATTTTAATAACTTATGTAAAACTTGGTGATCATTTAGATTATATGGTGATAATTTATTGAAAAACATCTCAATAAAAAATCCACTACAATATCAGCCTGGTGGTAAATTAAGAATTATATTTAAAATTTCTGGAAAAATTTCATTTAGAAAAAAATCATAATCATGCAAGTAAAAATGTTTATCAGTGTTAACAATTAAAATATTTTTATGCATTAGATTATTGTATGATCTATCACTAATTTTTAGACTTGTTCAATTAATTTCTGGATGATTTTCTATGACATTCTTAATGTTATAAAAATTATTTGGATATTCTTTATCAAGAATTTTAATTAATACAGAAGTAAATTTACCTTTTTCATCTAAAACATAACTACCATTTTGTTTGAAAATATATTTATGAGCATGTTGATTAACATAATCTATAATTGCTTCATAATCATTTGGAAATACATTTTCAATGTCATAAATTAAATTGTTAAATGCATCATTTTGTTGAATTGAATTGTGCTTTAAAAAACTAAATAATGCATCAAAATTTAACATATTAATTTTGTTGTTTTCTTTAAAATAACCAAAAATAATATTAAAGTCTTTTTTACTAATTGGATATTGTTTATATCAATTAAATATATCAAATTCATTGAAATGAACATTCAAATCATTGGTAATTCAATTTAGTATACGTTGCAATTTACTAACTATATCTTGAGGTAAATTATGATTTTCATCAGTCAAAAATGTCATTAAATTATTACTATCTAATTGCATGTTAAAATATTGAAAAATATCATTAATTTGATAAAGAGAAATGGTTTTATTTCTTCATTCTGGTTGGTAATCATAATGATCATAATTAATAGTAATTACACCATCATTAATTTGAAAAAACTTATTAAATAATTCATTTTTTTCTTTTAAATGAAAGCTTCATTTCTTTATTACAAAAAAAGTCTTGTTAATAATCTTTTTAAA
Source organism: Ureaplasma sp. (assembly GCA_050872725.1). GTDB lineage: Bacteria > Bacillota_I > Bacilli_A > Mycoplasmatales > Mycoplasmoidaceae > Ureaplasma. Next base: position 19,054 of record JBNMHK010000003.1, on the reverse strand, counting down.
GTAATTAAAAATAACTTTAATATCCGACTTATTAATATCCTTTAGAATTATTGCACTATTTAAAAAGTAAACAAATTCTACAAAACTACTATTCTTTTCAATAATGGTAGCTAGAATTTGTTTGCAACCACTAAGTTCTGGTATTTGTAGTAAAAAACGCTTATTGTGATCAAAAATAGTTTCCAATTCTTCGTCATAGAAAGAAAAAAATATTTCAACTGATCTATTCATTTTCTATTCAATTATAAAACAAAATCCATTCTCTATGAGAATGGACGTTAATGATTTTAAAATGGAGCAGATGACGAGAATCGAACTCGCGTATCAACCTTGGCAAGGTTGCATTCTACCATTGAATTACATCTGCAACACATATAATAGTATATCAAAAGAATAATTGATTTCTTATTTAAAAATAAATTATTATAATGTTTTACAATATGCATAATTTAAGTCAAATTTCACCTTATGTTAAATGAGTTGGTGGTAAGAGACAAATGATTAATGAGCTAATTAGTCTTGTACCAAAGCATTATAACAATTATATTGAACCGTTTTTTGGTGGCGGGGCATTATTTTTTTATTTACAGCCAAAAGATGCAATTATTAATGATTTAAATTCTGAAATTACAAATTCAATGGATGTTATTAAAACTAAATATGATTCATTAATTTCATTGTTAGATGAATTTACTAGGAAACACAATGAAACGTTCTATTATGAGATTAGAAACGAAAATTCAAATGACAAACTAATTAAAGCTGCTAGATTTATATATCTAAATAAAGCTGGATTTAATGGGATGTATAGAGTAAACAAAAATAATCAATTTAATGTTCCATTTGGCAAAAAAGAAAAGATAAATTTATACAATGTTGATAATTTATCAAAAATAAACAAATTACTTAATAATAACAACATCAAAATTTTCAATAAATCATATAAGGATATTTTAGAGAATGTTCAACCAAATGATTTTGTTTTTTTAGATCCACCATATGACACTGATAAAAATGAATTTACTAGCTATACAAATTTAGGTTTTAATAGAAAAAATCAAGAAGAATTAGCTTGTTTATTGGATCATCTAAGTGCAAAAGGTATAAGATGAATACTAACTAATAATGCAACAGATTTTATTATTAAACGTTATAAAAAATACAATCAAAAAATCATTAAAACCAATCGTTCTATAAATTGTGATGCAACAAAACGTAAAAAAAGTGCTAATGAGATAATAATTTGAAATTATGAACAATAATTTAGATAACTTTTTAAAAACACTTAGATCAAATAATTTAGATTTGAGTGAACTTGTTAATTTTGAAGAAATTTTTAATAAAGTCAATAAATTAAAATCACAATTAGGTTTGCTAAACACTCTATTTACAAATGATTATGATGTTTTTTATAATAAGTTGCAATCACTATATAAATGTAATAAAGAAATACTGCTAACTTTACCAAATTTATTAGCAATAAGAAATTCTGAATTCAAAATAAGTAATTTTGATGAATTGTTAGATTTTTTCAATAAATCTGGACTAACAAAGTTGATTATAGAAAATAGAATTAGTAATTTTTCAGATTATTTTATTGGTGTTGAAGTTGGTTTAAGTGTTAATAAAAGAAAAAACATTGTTGGCAAAAAAATTGAAAACACAATTTCAGAACATATAAAAGAATATTATTTAGAATTTAAACACATTAAAATTTATGAGCAAACTAAGATTAATAAGATTATTCAAACAAATAATTCTAATTTTCAAAATAAAATTTTTGATTTCATTATTTTTAATGAAAACAATCAGAAGTGTTTGCTAATAGAATCTAGTTTTTATAATTCTCAAGGTTCTAAAATTAGCGAAACGCATCGTTCTTATTTTGATCTTTATAAAAAAGTTAAAATTTATTCACCAAAATTTATTTTTTGTTGGATTGCAGATGGGAAGGGAATGAGATCAATTAAAAATCAATTAAGTGATACTTGAGATTATGAGTATATCTATAATTTAGATAGCATAGATAACGCTCTAAAGAAAATTTTTTAATTTATAAAGGAATAAATATGGTTGTTAATTGTATTAAGATTGCAGATGATATTTTATTTGGCATTAAGAATGAAATTGCAAACTTAAAACAAGAAAAAAATATTTATCCTAAGATTGTTATCATTAGATTAAATAATGACTTAGCTAGTGAAAAATATGTCAACATCAAAGTTAAAAAGGCTCGTGAATTGGGAGTTGATGTTGATGTTGTTACTCATCTTAAAACTCAAGATGAACTTATCCTTTATCTAAAAAAACTTAATAGTGATAATAAAATTCATGGTTATTTAGTGCAATTACCATTACCAAATGGCTTTAATCAAAATGAAATTTTTGAACACATTAGTATAGATAAAGATTTAGATGGCTTATCTGCATTGGCTACAAGCCGCAATTTTGTAGACTATAGAGGTTTTTATCCACAGCCATGCACTTCAGCTGGCATCATGAAGATTATTGCTGCTAAAAAATACCAACTATCAGGTAAAAGAGTTGTGATTGTTAACCGCAGTTTAATTGTAGGAAAACCATTGATTTCTATGTTATTAGCACAGAATGCAACTGTTACAATTTGTCACTCTAAAACTAAAAATTTATCTCAAATTACTAATCAAGCTGATGTTTTAATTACTGCAATTGGAAAACCAAATTTTTTCAAAAAGCAAATGATTAAAAAAAATGCTTTTGTTATTGATGCAGGAATTAGTGTTGTAAAAAATAAAGTAGTTGGTGACGTAGATTTTGATCAAGTAAAAACTCAAGCAAAAATTATTACACCTGTACCAAATGGTGTCGGCAAATTAACCGTTGCAATGATTTTTGTTAACTTAGTAAATTTAATTAAAAATCAAAAGGAAAATTAAAAAGTGAAACAATATCAAAAATTACTTAAATTAGTGCTTAAAAAAGGGTCATTGCATGCAAACAGAACTGGTATTGATGCAATTTCTTATTTTGGTACCCAAACTCGTTATGATTTAACTAAAGGGTTTCCTTTACTGACTACTAAAAAGGTTGCATACAATGCAATCATCCATGAATTATTATGATTTTTACAAGGTAGTACCAATATCAAATATTTAGTGGATAATAATGTCAAGATTTGAAATGAATGACCATATGAAAATTATAAAAAGTCAAAATTCTACCAAAATGAAACAATGGATGAGTTTGTAAATAAAATCAAAACTGACAATAAATTTGCACAGCAATGAGGTGAATTGGGACCTGTATATGGGAAACAATGAAGAGATTTTAATGGTGTTGACCAAATCAAAAATCTAATTCATGATTTAAAAAATAATAGATATAGTCGAAGGTTAATTGTTAGTGCTTGAAATCCTAGTGAAAACAACAAAATGTTGTTGCCGCCATGTCATGCTTTTTTTCAATTTTATGTTAATGATAAAAATGAATTATCATGTCAACTATACCAACGTAGTGCTGACTTATTTTTGGGCGTTCCATTCAATATAGCTTCATATAGTCTATTGACATTAATGGTTGCGCAAGTTTGTAATCTTAAACCAAAAGAATTCATTCACACCATTGGTGTTGCCCATATTTATGTTAATCATCTGGAGCAAGTTAAAAAACAAATTAAAAGGCATCCAAAAAAACTTTGCCAGGTAATCCTAAATCCAAAAATTAAAGATTTATTAAAATTTAAATTCAATGATATTGAAATTAAAAACTATAAACATCATGGTATTTTAAAAGCAAAGGTAGCAGTGTAATGTTTGTGTGTATTTGATGTGAAGATAATCAACATGGAATTGCAAAAAATGAGCAATTACCATGAAAAATTCCTGAAGAAATGCAACATTTTAAACAAACAACATTGCATCACAAAGTGTTGATGGGTAAAAAAACATTTTTTACACTTAAAAAACCACTCATTAATCGAATTAATTATGTTGTAAGTTATGATGCAATTTCAAATGATCAAATCATTTGAGTTAGTGACTTAAATGAATTTATTAATAAATACATAAATAGTTCTGAAATAATATATGTAATTGGTGGTAAAAGTATTTATCATCAATTATTACCATATAGTAAAAAACTTATTATTAGTAAATTAAAAGACAATTACAATTGTGACTTATTTATAGATATAGACTTAAATGAATTTCAGTTGGTTAAAACTAGTAATCACGAACAATTTATAGTTGAAGAATATGAAAGAATTAATTAGTTTTTATCAAATCTAGAAAATTAGTAATTTAAATAATCAACAAATGTATTTTTATTTAAGTCAAAACTTACAATTTTATGAATTTAAATTATGTCATGCAATTAAAGATTGCAAATTATGATTAACTGCAATTTATATATTTAATTAAAGATTTTCAAAAACTCTAATAAATAACAATGTATGTAAAATTACATACCTACACTAATTTGAGTGTAAACTAAACAATTAATTATTTAGTTTTAAATTCAACTGTATTTTTTACTTTATTACCTCACACAATTCATAAAATTGGTGAAACAATTGGTAACAAAAACATAAACACTAGTGAAAGTATTCAAAAAATTAATTTACTGTTGTTTAGATTACGATTTCCTCAATCAGTACTTGCAATTTTAATGATAGCAACAATATTGAAAGCAATGTCGCAGACTGAACCAATAATAATTGAAATCAATAAAAGAATACCTAAAACTGCACTAGTTGTAATTCATGAATTTGCACTAGCATTTTGATCCACTGGAACTGTAGCAACCATTGCAATTGCAAAAATAATAATCAATAAGATAATTCCACCCAGGATGGATAAAGAAATAATTCCAAAATTTTTAATTGATTTTGCTTGTTTTAAAACAAATTGCTCACTTTTACTTTGAGCTATATCATTTTTATTTTCTGACATAATTAATATTCCTAAATGATAAATAGTTAACTAATTTAGATTCTATCCAAAATATTAGGAATATTTTTATTACTAACCAAACTTAGTTTTTATTAATTATACTTACAATGTTTTTTTTGTGACGTCAAATCACTAATATTGAGATTAAAAAACAACAACAAAATACTGGAACAAAAATAACTAATTGATGAAGTGCAACATCAACACATATGTCAATATTAGGATACATCAAATAAAGATAATTAATTCCTGGAATTAGAATCAAAAACGGAATAAAAAAGGCGGCAACAATAGAACCAATTGCCATTTTTTTAGTTGTTAACAAACAAATACTAATGATTAAAACGCCTATCAAAGCAATAAATGGACTTAAACATAAACAAAATCCACCATAGCTCGCTACTCCTTTTCCGCCTTTAAATTTGTGAAAAATCGGAAAAATATGGCCTACAATTGCAAAAATTCCAGGTACATAAATAAAAATCCTTGGGTTATAACTACTGGTGATAAATGGTGTACAATAACTTTCTAATGCAAAGTAGTAAATGCAATAAAAAATCATGATTGGAATAATAGTTTTTAAAACATCCAACAATAACACTATCAAAGCAATTTTTTTACCATAAACTCGAGTGGAATTGGTAAAACCAGGGTTATTTGAACCAGTATTTCTAACATCTTGTTTTTTAAATAACTTACCAATGTGGACAGCAAATAAAATAGAACCAAATAGGTATCCTACTAGTCCACCAAAGACAATCATAATTACTAAAGCAAATGCATAATTCATAATTTATAATAATTAAATAATTTTATTCTATTTTTATCAAGCAATTAAATACATGAAACAGAATTATAATGCAAATAATATCAAAGTTCTAGAAGGTTTAGAGCCGGTTAGAAAACGTCCTGGAATGTATATTGGATCAACAGATACAAGAGGTTTACACCATTTAGTTTGAGAATTATTAGATAATGCAATTGATGAGGTAATGGCAGGTTATGCAAACAAAATCATTGTTACATTGCATGCTAATAATTTTTTAAGTGTAGAAGATAATGGAAGAGGAATCCCTGTAGATATCAATAAAACCACTAAATTGTCAGCGGTAGAAACTGTTTTTACAGTATTGCATGCTGGTGGAAAATTTGATGATGGCGCATATAAAACAGCAGGTGGTTTGCATGGAGTGGGTTCATCTGTTGTAAATGCGTTAAGTGATGTTTTAATTTGTCAAGTTTATCGTGACAAAAAAATTCATGAAGCAAAATTCATGACAGGCGGAAAAATTGTTCAAAGTTTAAAAATTGTTGGCGACACACAAAAACAAGGTACCAAAGTTTTATTTCATCCTGATCCACTTATCTTTAAAGAGCTAAAATTCAATGCTACCACTATTAAAGAAAGATTATTAGAATCATCATTTTTGTTTGAAGGACTTGAGATTGAATTTATTGATGAAATAAATAAAACTAAACAAAAATTTATATCAAATAATGGGATTAGTGACTTTGTGCAATATTTAACTAAAAATAAGGTTACTACTTCTCCTGTGATTTATTTCAGTGATAAAACTCAAAATATTCCTGTGAATATTGCGTTTCAATATACTGATGAAATTAATGATATGATTATTTCATTTGCTAATAGTGTAAAAACAATTGAAGGTGGATCGCATGTTAATGGTTTTAAAAGTGGATTAGTTAGTGCGATCAATAATTATGCACAAAAATGAAAATTATTAAAAGAGAAAGAAAAAAATTTAGATAGTGATGACATAATTGAAGGGATTGTTGCAATCATTTCTGTACAGGTACCTGAAAATATTATTACTTATGAGGGACAGACAAAAAATAAATTATTTACACCAAGTGCATATGAAATTACAAAAAAAGTAGTTGATGATGCTGTTAGTAAATGATTAGACCAAAATAAAACTACAAGTTTCAACTTGATAAAACAAATTATTGCTGCAAGAAATGCAAGAATTGCAGCCAAAAAAACTAGAGAAAGTTTAAGAAAAACTAGAGGTAAACAAGCTGAGAAAATTTTAAGTTCTAAATTAACACCAGCTCAATCAAAAACACCTGAATTAAATGAATTATTCTTAGTTGAGGGCGATTCAGCAGGCGGATCAGCTAAACTTGGAAGAAATAAAAAATTTCAAGCGATTTTACCATTAAAAGGTAAAGTAGTCAATGTTGAAAAAGCAAAACTTAGTGATGTATTAAAAAATGAAGAAATTGGTACTATCATTACATGTTTAGGAACGGGAATTGATAAAAATTTTAGTTTAGATAGACTTAAATACCATAAAGTGATCATTATGACAGATGCTGATGTTGATGGTTCACATATACAAGCATTATTACTAACAATGTTTTATCGTTTTATGCGTCCATTAATTGAGCATGGCCACATTTACTTAGCCCAACCACCACTATATAAAATCTGAAAAAAATCTAATCCTAAAGAATTCAAATATGCTTGAGATGAAAATGAATTAGCAAATCTAAAAGCAGATTATAAGAATTATGAAGTTCAACGTTATAAAGGGTTAGGAGAAATGAATCCAGAACAGTTGTGAGAAACCACAATGGATCCAGAAAAAAGAAAACTTATGAAAATTTCCATTACTGATTTAATTGCTGCCGATCTACAAGTTGATACACTAATGGGTGAAGATCCTACTGCTAGAAAGAAATGAATTGATGAAAATGTTAATTTTGAGTATGATGAGTAAAAAATAATGAATAAAAACGTAATTAAGCAAGCATTAGATTCAATTATTGGTGAATGTTTTGGTCGTTATGCCAAATATGTTATCCAAGATAGAGCATTACCAGACATTAGAGATGGTTTAAAACCTGTTCAACGTCGGATTTTATATGCAATGAATGAACTAGGATTAACATTTGATAAAGCATATAAAAAATCGGCTCGAACTGTTGGTGAAGTGATTGGTAAGTATCACCCACATGGGGACTCATCAATTTATGAAGCAATGGTAAGAATGTCCCAATCATGGAAAAATAATTTACCACTGCTAGATATGCATGGTAATAATGGTTCAATTGATGGTGACCCTGCTGCTGCAATGCGGTACACTGAATGTCGATTGTCACAAGTCAGTCAATTAATGTTAGAAAAAATCAAAAGTGACACTGTTGATTTTACGTATAACTTTGATGATTCAGAAAAAGAACCTACAATTTTACCAGCCATGATTCCAAATTTATTAATTAATGGAGCAGTTGGAATCGCCGCTGGATATGCTACTAATATTCCACCATTTAATCCATGTGAAATTTTTGATGCTGCCAGTGCATTAATTGATAACCCTGACTTAGCAGTTAAACAAATTCAAAAATTAATACCGGGCCCTGATTTTCCTACAGGCGGAATAATTGAAGGTCAACAAGGTATTGATGATTTTTATAGTTCTGGAAAAGGTAAATTTTTAATTTCATCAAAAATTAATTTTAATTATGATGATAAAAAAATTAACCAAATCACTATTAATGAAATTCCTTATGATACTAACAAATCACAAATTATTAAGGAGCTTAATGACATTTTATATGAGGAAAAAATTAGTGGATTAATTGAAGTTAGAGACGAATCAGATAAAAATGGTATCAACATTGTTATTGATATTAAAAAAGATAAAAACTTGGAAATCATTAAAAATTACTTATTAAAAAACACACATCTACAAATTAATTATGCAGTTAATTTTGTTGCAATTGTTGATCGCAAGCCTGTTTTATTAGATCTTGTTAGTGCATTAAAATATTACATAATACATGCTTTAGATATTCAAAAAAAGACTGCTATTTTTGATCTAAAAAAATGTCAAAAAAGATATGAAATTGTAAATGGGCTAATTTTAGCTATCAATAACATTGATGAAGTAATAAAAATTATCAGAGCAAGTGATTCCAAAGAAAATGCAAAAGAAAATTTAATTAGTAAATTTAATTTTACAGACAATCAAGCTGAAGCAATTGTTGTTTTAAGATTATATCGGTTGTCAAAAACTAATATTACAGATTTAATCCAAGAATCACAAGCACTTAAACAAATGATTAATGAATTAGAAGCATTAATTAATTCTGAATTATTACAAAAAGATTCTTTAAAAAAACTTTTGCATAATTATAAACAAACATACTACATCCCAAGAAAAACAACAATTGTTTCAGAGATTCAAAAATTAGAAATTAATGATGCTGAAATTTTGGATGTGCAAGATGTTTATTTATATTTATCTCGAGATGGATATTTAAAAACTGTTAGCAAAAAAATGTATGAAGCAAACTTTTATAGTGACTTAGGTCACAACACTAATGATTTTGTCTTTTTTTCTAAACTTTGCAAAACTAATCAAAATTTATTAATCATTAGTCAATTAGGCAAAACATTAATGTTACCAATTCATAAAATTAAATCTTATAAATGAAAAGACATTGGTGAACACATCAATAGTTATATGAACTTAACAGCAAATGATAAAATCATTTTTGCTAATGTTATTGATGATATTAATGACAATGATGGTTTAATTATCACCACTAAACATGGATTGATTAAAAAAATAGTTTTATCAGAAGCCTTTAATACAAAACAAATTAAACAAAGTTTATGTTTCAAATTAAAACTAGATGATCACATTAATTTTGTTAGTTTAATTTCAATTTCAAGTTTATATTTTGTAACGTTAATAAACAATCAATCTAGAGGTTATAGTTTCAGTAGTGCAGAAATTCCTCTGTTAACAAAAAATGCTGGTGGTGTTAAATCAATGAAGCTTAAGCCGCAAGAGCACCTTGTTGGTACAATGGTGTCAAAGACATTGTTACTAAATTGTTATGTTGTAACAAATAAAGTAATTAAAAATGTAAAGTTAATTGATTTTAATGTTAGTTCACGAGTTGCTGTTGGTAAAAATATAGTTGATATTGACAAACAAGAAAAAATAATAAATTGTATTTGAGGTAATAATTTGTCATTTATTAACTTGATGTATAGTGATAACACAATGAATAGTGTTAGTGTTAATAATTATAAAAGTGACAAAATAATCACAGATGCTTATTTTAGTTATAGTAATAGTCACAATTTATTTGAAGACTTAAATAAGGCCACAATTTTACCAAAATCTAGTGGCGATAATGTTAAGGATGAACAATTAAGTTATGAAATTGAGTAAATTAGCAATTTTAAATTATTTCCGACCTAGTTTATTTGTTAACAATATTAGTGAAATTAATGTTGATAATTTATGAAACCAGGGATTTAGGATGGTAATTTGTGATTTAGATAACACACTAGTACCTCATTTCACTAAAACGCCAACAAGTATGGCAATAAATTTTATGAATGCTATTAAAAAACAAAATATATTATTTGTTGTAGTTTCTAACAACACTAAAAAAAGAGTAACTGAATTTTGTCAAAAACTTCAACCTGATGACTTTATTTATAATGCTAAAAAACCATTTTTACATAAAACAAAAAAAATTATTGAAAAATATAATATGAGTAGTAGTGATATTCTATTCATTGGTGATCAAGTAGTGACAGACATCTGAATTAGTAATCGTTTTCAAGCTAAATCCATTCTAACCTTACCACTAGTCGATTCAACACCTAGAAGTAATTGATTTTTAAATTTTATTGAAAATAACATTTATAGTTATTTACAAAATAAAAATTTATTAGCAAGTAAAAAAGACATTGAGAATAAAGAAACTTATGAAATCTTATAATGTGAAATGTTTAGGTTGTGGAGCAATTTTAAATGATGATCCTTCACAATTAGGTTATGTAAAAAAATATGATGTAAATAAAACTAAATATTGTCAAAGATGTTTTAATTTAATTTACTACCAAAAATTAGACAATTCTAATTTGTCACTTACTACTATTGAAAACAATTACAATCAATTAGATTTTTCTAAAGGTTTATACATTTTTCATATTTTAGATGTTCTAAATTTAGATAAATCCATTTTTTTAGATTTATTACCCTTTCAACAAAATTTATGTTTTGTTGTAAACAAAATGGATTGTTTACCTAAAAAATATAATGCAAAATTGACAAATGAATTTATTACTAAAACAATAGAGGATTATGGATTTGATAATCCAAAAATTTTATATACTTCTAAAAATAATAATTCTAGTTTGAAACGTCTTTATCAAAAAATTTCAATGGTTAATAAACAAAAATTAAAAGCAATTTTTGTTGGTCAAACTAATGTTGGTAAATCAAGTTTAATTAATGGAATATTTAAAGTTAATAAATTACAACCAGAATTAACAATTAGCCCATATGTTAATACTACAATCAATCTCAAAAAAATTAAGATTGATAAAAATGAAATTATTGATACACCAGGATTTTTATCTCCTACTAATATTACCAACTATCTTTCTGATGGTAATATTAAAAAAATATCTAATTGAAAAAATCATAAACCAATAAATTTTTTTATTCTTCCTAATCAAACATTAATGTTTGAAGGATTAGGATATTTAAGTTATCTTGATGGTATAAAAACTACATTCACATTTTATTTCGGTAGTGAAATCAAAATTAAGAGAATGAAAACAGCTAATGCTGATAAAAATTTGGTTCAAACTCAAGGAAATAACACTGAAGTGGGTTATTTAGATCAAGGAAATATTGAATTTATCAACCATGAATTTAAGCTAGATCCAAATAAAAAACATAATATAAGCATTGAAGGATTAGGATTAATAAGCTTAAATAAAGGTATTAAACTAATTACAATAAAAATTGGAAAGAATGTAGGAGTGAATTTAAATAAATATGCAATCATCTAAAATCTTGTTGTTCGGTGGTACATTTGATCCTTTTCATAATGGACATTATGAAATTTTGAAGCAAGCACAAAATCTAATTAATCCTACTAAAACAATTGTCCTAGTCAATAATGTAAATCCATTAAAAATAGAAAATCCACCAATTTCAAGTAAGCATCGTCTAATTATGACTAAAATTGCATTAGCAAATGAAAGCGATCTCGAAGTAAGTGATTTTGAATTAAAATCAAATGAACCTTCATTTAGTATTAATACAATAAAGCATTTTGTTAGGTTGTATCCAAATACTGAGTTTTATTGACTAATGGGAGAAGACCAGTATAAAAATTTACATTTATGACATCAATATGAAGATATCTTAAAATTAGTAAAAATTATTGTTGCTAATAGAGGTAGTAATGAAGTACTGAATACAAATATAAACTATAATCCAATCATTATTTCTGGTTTAAAATTTCCTATTAGTAGTTCACAAATTAGAAAACAACCTTTACCTTACTTATTAGATGAAAAAGTTTTGAACTATATCAATGATTATGGATTATATGCCATTGATCGGATTAAACCTTTAATGAGTGAACATCGGTTTCAACACTCATTAAGAGTGGCTTATATGGCTAGTGATTTAATGAGTCATTACAATAAAGAGTTAATTCATTTAGCTTACACATGTGGAATTTACCATGATATTGCTAAAGAAATGGATTATTCAAAGCAAGAAGAAATTGCAAAAAATATTTTAGGAATTAATCAATATGAACATGTAAAAGTTTTGCATGGTTATGTTGGTGCATATGAATTAAGACAAAAATATTGATTCAATAATCAAAATATTTTGAACACAATTGCAAGACACACTAAACCATTTGACTTTTTTCATAATGAACCAACATTGTTGGATAAAGTTTTATATTTAGCAGATAAACTAGAAGCAAATAGAACAAATGATGATGTATTTGGAAAGAATATTAATTATTATCGGGACTTAGCTTATAAGGATATTAATTTATGTTTTATAGAATTGTATAATTGATTACAATCTAATCTTTCTAAAAAGTAGTATTTCTACTTTTTATTTATATATAATATTTATTGTGAATTGCACCTATAGCTCAGTAGGATAGAGCATACGCCTTCTAAGCGTACGGTCGGGAGTTCGAATCTCTTTAGGTGCGCCATTTTAAAATTATTAATATTAATCTATTCACATCATGTGAATAGATTTTTTTATGTGTGCTTATTAACTTGTGCTTATTAAATAATTTTGGTATATTTATATTAATGTTTTATAAACAAACCATTGATGATTTTCTTAAATCTATAAATAAAAATTCTCCATTAAAAGATGGCTATTTTTATCCATACAAGCCAGCACTAATAATCGCAATTTTTATAAATTTACCAACCAATAAAATTTTTAATTATCCAATCAATATTAATAATCCTGATATTCTCAAAACATATTACAATCTTTTAACAAGTGATGTCAATTTATTTGAAAAACTTAGTCAACAAAAATCTAAACAAGATTTGAATATTAGTCTTGGATTTAATGACAAATTATCAAAATTATTATTAAAAAATATTTTTGATATGCCGGCCATTAAAATAAAATCTACAAATAATTTCTGGCAAGTTAATAAAAAAGAATTCACTATTACAATCAATTTAAAAGCTGATTGACAACAGTTAGAAACATGTAAAAATTTAATTTTAAATTCTGCATATAAAACATTTAAAAAATGTGTGCCAACATATACATGATTTGATGACATCAAATTTGATGATTTGGACAAAGTTATTGAAAATCAAATTTATAAACAAGTTGAACAAAAATACACACTTATGAATATTGATGAACATCAATACCAACACACTTTTATCAAAAAAGTGAAAGATAGAGATAAAAAGTGTTTAATTTGTTGTGAACAACAACCTGATTTATTACAAGTTGCTCGTATCAAATCATCTAATGATTGTATTGATGCAATTGAAAAATACAATGTTGATAATGGAATTACACTATGTGCAAATCACCACATTTTATTTGATAAACATCACTTTACATTTAATGAAGATTGAACAATTAGATTTGCTAAATCGTTTCAAACAACAGAATATTATTTGAAGTTAAAAGAATTTGAAACATGTTATGAAATGATCAATTTGTCTAAAACAACAAAAATTAATGATTTCTTAAAATATCGGAATGAAAATTATCCAATTTAGTTAAATTTATTTTTTATCTAAAATGCATTTGTAAATTTCGTTAAAAAATTCATTTATCTTTTCTAATGAAATGTTTTTATTGGGTATTATAACAATAAAATTATTGTCAATATAAATTTCTAATCCACTAGATTTTTTTAATTCAATGATTTGATTTTGAACTTTTATATTTTCATTGATAAATGTGTATTTAATTGGTATAAAGTAAAAATTAAATATTTTTTTATTAGGAACACAATCAATATATTCAATTGGTACACCACTAATTGTTTTAATTTTTTTAGTATAAGAATATGATGTGCCTTGAAATTTTGAGTTGTAAATTGTGAAATTAGAATTTTGTAGACAAGTTTCATTTGATAATAAAAAATTAAAACAATTTGTGTCCTTTTTAATAATTGGTGACTTAATAACATTATTCAAAATGTAATATGGATAGTAGTCACAATAGTTTTTGCTAATAGCTTTATTAATAATATTTTTATGATTTTCAGAATACATTATTGGTGTAGTTCATAAATGCTTTGTTGATTCAAATAATTTATAAACATATGAATTAATGCATTTATGAATTGAATTTGTCAATCACTTAAAGTCTAAATTAGGGTCATTAGAAAAATTATCAATGATTTTATTTAAATCTAATGTTAATAACACTTCATGATTTTGTTCGCACAAATTGAAATTATTGTACAAGAAAGATGATGTTTTATACAATGCATCAGAATTAGAAACATGATTATTATTTAAATGATATTCATTCATAAATATTTCTTGTTTATGTGGAGTAAAAATCATTCTAAACTGTGCTCCATTATTGTAATTTCATTTAAAATTTGAATCAAATTCATCATTTTCTAATTTAGCCTTCTTATGTGATAAATGTAATTTAATTACTTTTTTACCTAAATATTGGAATTCCAAATCTTCACATGATTTCATAAAAGCAAAATGTTGAATGTTTTTATTTTCAATTTCAACATATGGATGTGAATAGTATCTAGTAATTGTTTCATAACTTGTTTTTGGTCCTTCAGATGTTCAAATAGTGTGCGGCACAGTAATTGAACCACTATATGTTCTTGTTGTTCAAATACAAGACTGTTGACTTTGTTCAATTACTATTTTATTGTTATCTCAAACACATCATGATGTACCATGAGGATTAATTTCTTCATTAAAATTTAAGTTAAATAATGATCATTGTTTTATTTCATTAACTAACTCAGATGTTATTGGTCCCATCCTTTTTAAACTAATTAAATTTTTAATACCATTTATATAATCTGTTAAATTAATATTTTTTGCAAATTCAATTGTTTTAGTTCTACATTCCTTTGATTGTTCATCAATTATTTTTAAAAGATGATCTTTGTTATCTTTTAGCTTTTTAAACATCTTTCAATTTCAATAAAAAGGAATGATTAAAATTAATGAAAAAAATAATCCTAAACACACAAAAAAATATAAAATTGAATTGTGTTCAATCTCATATTTTTTTAATGAGTCATAATAATCATTTTGAGCTTGAAAATAACTAATATAACTTGAATTATTTTGTAATTCATTAACAAAATTATTATTTAAATCATTTATTTTTGGAACTAAATTTGTTTGCCAAAATGATTTATTTAATTCAAAATCATTATTCATAAACTAAAATTCTATTTTTACATCTTGACGTTTTGTTTCATCAGCAACAAAAAGTGGTACACCACTATAATTTTTACCATCAAGAATAACATTATTTGGTCATTGATAAATTTCACTATTGAACTGACTAACAAGTGAGTTGTATAAACGACGTGTAGCAGCAATTTCTTTTTCAATCATGATTGATTCAGTATTTAGGGTACGAATGGATTCATCAGCACCTAAATTAGGATAATTTTCAAATGCCATTGTTAAAGCAGAATTAATCTTACTTAATGCTTCAGATTTTTCATTTAATGACATACCAGAACGGTATGCAGATATTGTTGTAAAGACATCTTTATTAAAATTTGTATGACCTTTAACAGATGAAACTAATTTAGTTAATGTATCATAACGTTTTTGTAATTGAACATCGATATTAGATGCGGATTCATTAATTTTGATTTGCATTTCTTTAAATCTATTCATTGCTATTATATTTTTTAAATAAAGCAAACCCAAGGTCAAAACAATTAATATAATTCAAATTATCTTAGCCGATTTACTACACGTAACAATTGGTAAATTATTGTTCACATTAGGATTATGAGGTGTAGTAGAAATACTAGTTTTTCCATCATATAGCATAATCTTTTACTCCATTAATACAACATTACTTATTTATATATTTAATCAATAATTTGAATAATTTATTGGATAAATTAGTCTGATTTTCTTTGATAAATAACATCGAAAAAATTAAAGTAATTAATTGAGATTAATTTTGGTATTTATTATTAATAAAAAAAATAATAGGATAATGATGGGTATGTATCAAAATCCTATTAATTCTAAAATATAAATTGCTCTTGGTTGTAATTGTAAGATAATTTAGCTTAAATTTGAATAAAAATTAACAATAATTAATATTTTTTTAAATAATTGTCAGTATTAACACAATTTTTATACCAATTTTAACTACCAATTAAGTTCTTAATATACTATAGATGCAATACTAATCTAAAAATGATTGAGTTCACCGGTGGTTTCGCGACAACGGCAAGTGATGCTTCTATCCAAGACTCTGACCTAGAAAAAATTGGCAACATTTTGAATATGTTTGCGAATTATGCTAATGATAGCCAAGTCACTAACTTAGCAGAATGAAAAGTTAATTCAGAAGCTACTAAAGCCACAGAAACAACTTCAAATAATGTCATCCAACCTGACTTAACAGCTGATAATGTAAACGGAAATTGATCAGCACCAAGCGAAGACCAAACCAAATCCCACAATGGTGTAGCTTGAAAAAAAGATTCTTCTTCTTCTAACTCCCAAGTAGTCATCACAGGGACTGCTAATATTTACAGAAGTAAGTTTACAAGTGGCAGCAATACAACTCAGTACCAAACTTTCTTTGGTTATGATAGCAGTGACAACACTAAACCAAAAGCAGTTCAAATTAAAATTACTGTTAATAAAACTAGTTCAGTTAGATAACCACCTGATCCCAAGTCGCTAGCATCATGAATATGTTTAGTAAGTGGGAGGAGAATGGTACTTCAGGAGAAAAAACTCAAGATGGTACAACAAATGCTAAGCCAAGTAATTTGGCGGTGTGGAGTAGTAGTGGCAACAGCTGGATTAATGAGGATTTGACAGGAAGTAATGTAAACACCGGGTGGAGTAATGGCGGCTCTCAAGTTCTAGAAGCTCAGGAGGAGGATTCTTCAACAGGCACGGCTCTAAGTGAAACTACCAAATCCGCCACTAAGAAGCACAATGGGGTTGAGTGGAAGTATGAAAAAAACTCAACATCCGGTGAAATCTCAATCACCGGGACAGTCAACATCTACAAGTCAAAACACCCAAGTAACAGCACCAACTACCAAACAGCGTTTAAGACAAATAATTTAATTAAATTAATTTCAAAATCCTAAATGTTACAAACTTTAATAAATAAAATCAGCCTTATTTATTAAAGTTGAGTTAATTTATCTTGCACTTGCAAAAAATTAATTATTAGAGTTAAATGTTTTATTCATCATTCTATTAACTACTTTTATTGTCTATATTCTTATAGAAATACAATTACATTTTTTTAAATGTAAAAATATCTTTCTAAAGATTAAAAATAGATTTTTATTTTAGTAGTTATAACATTGGCGGGTCTATACAATTATTAATTATTATGTATAATTGAATTACACCGGAATTTATATTCTCAATGTACAGATTGACCAGTGGTTGGCGGTATAAAAATGTAATCACATTGCAATTTAGTCATTTAAAATCTCTTCCTAACTGTACAAAAAGAGATTTTTTTTATGTAATAATGGTTAAAAGTGATGGATAATATTGATTCTAGTACAGAAAAAATAATTAATATAATTGATGTCTTTTTAGAATATGAAAGTGTTCTAATTATTTTTTTAGAAAATAATATTGAATATAGAATTAACGTGAAACTTGATGTGTCTGCACTAGACCATTTATTGGGAATATCAAGTAATTATTTAGGTAATAAACTTTTGCATTTATACAAATTAAAAAATAACAATTATAATATTGATGCAATTATTGAAAAAATCAAAAAAGATAGAAAAATATCCAAAAAAAATAAAGCAATTATTTTTAAAAAAATAAGATCAGCTAATGTAGTTTTTAACAAAATTTTTAATAAATCTATTGAAAATTTTGAAATTTATAAAAATTTAAAGTTTAAAAATTATTTTGTAGACTATTGTTTAAAATATGAAAAACATATAGTTGGATTAGATATTAACCATAAATCAAAAAATGACAATCACACTTTTCATAATTGTCATACTAGATCAATTAGGACAAATGGAAAATTAGATATAAACAATAAAATTGATCATAAAAATTTAAAATTTAGTTTTATAGAAAAATTAAATAGAATGTCTAGCTCTGTGATTAAAATTGAAAATAATTTAAAAAATATGACCATAAAATAGTACTTATTGATTTCAAAATATTATTCGTACTAATTAATAATTACCAATTTACTAAATAATTAATTATGCAACATAGTTTTTGAATAGTCATCTAAGGATGACTTTTTTGTTGTTCATAATTCTAAATTTAAGAATCATTGTTATTATTTTTACTTGTTGAGTTGATAATTGACACTGTGGGAACTGATTTAAGTGTTTTGCATAAGCTAATTGTGAGGACAATAAACAATGCCTTGATGATTTAGCTAACGTTGTTATGAATCTTTAGAAAGGTAATTTATGCAAAACATAAACAAAATAACAGAACTATATTTCATTGGTGCTAATGATGAATGCCAATTATGTGGTGAAGAAGAATGTGAAGAAGTTTGGAAAGACAACAATAATAAGTTGTATTACTTCAGAAGTTGTGATCCAGATAGTGTTGAATC
>JBNMHK010000002.1:0-107596 GCA_050872725.1 Ureaplasma sp. | reverse complement strand
ACTTGCCCCTTCAAAGGCACTTGTTCCAATACTTTGCAAGTTATTTGGTAATGTTACGCTAGTTAAGGTGGTATTATTTTTAAAAGCAGAATTACTAATTGTTGTTAAAGCCGAATTATTACTTAAATTTAAAGTTGATATATTAGTGCCATTAATAAATGATTCACCTAATGAATTAACACTGTTTGGTAAAGATAAACTCGTTAAAGATACACACCCACTAAAAGCATTGGCTTGGATTGTGGTTAGGCCGCTTGGCAATGTCACATTAGTTAAGTTTACATTACTACTTAATACTCCTTGTGATAGAGTAGTTAATTTAGTGTTTTGCATATTAATTGTATTCAAACCACTATTACTAAATACACCACTTTCTAAAGTTTGAATTCCTGAACCTAAAGTGATATTTGCCAACTTCGTACACCCACTAAAAGCATTAGCTTGGATTGTGGTTAGGCTAGTTCTTTCATTAAGGTTGACACTATTTAATTCCGTACAGCCTTGGAAAGCATTTTGACCAATGGTTTCAATATTATTAGGAAGTTTTACAGTTGTCAAAGTAGTATTACCACTTACTAAACCATTACTTAGCGTTGTTAGATAGTTGATGTTGGAAAGGTCGAGGGTGGTGATGCTTGTACCATTAATAAACCCATTACCAATTGAAGTTAATGAATTTGTAGAATTAAAAGTGATTGATTGCAATTTACTACCATTAAAAGCATTGGTGCCAATCTCTCTAACTGAACTTGGAATAGTTATTGTTGTTAATCCTGAATTACTAAATGCATCAGAACCAATACTAGTTGGATTAGATGGTCAAGTAAAACTTGTTAATGTAGTACAACCTGAAAACCCCTGGTATGGAATTTGAACAATTGCAGTATGAGATAAATCAAGATTATTTAATTTTGAACAATTTAAAAATGCACCTGAACCCAACATTGTAAGCTGACTATTATTTTTCGATAAATCAACACTAACTAATTGTGTACAACCTTTGAATGCATCATTTCCAATTGTTCTAACACTTGATAAATCTAAACTAACACCTGTAGTTGCTCTCGGAACAGAAAGTTCACGCACTATTGATGAATTAGAATTTGTGCTATATGTTGATGTTGCACTTGCAAAAGCACCATTAAATGCATTAGCACCAATTGTTTGCACACTTTCAAGATTAATATTTGATAGCTTTGCACAATTTTGAAAAGCCGAGTCACCAATCTTAGTTGTACTTGCTGGTAATGTTACACTACTTAGATTAATACATCCTTTAAATGCACTCTCACTAATTTCTTGCAAACCCATTGGCGCCATGGTAGTAATTGATTGTAAAGCTGTAATACCCTCAAATGCACCACGGTATGTTTTTGTTTTTAATCCATTAACATAAGTAATTTCATTGTAACCAGTAATTTTCTTGATTGTTCTAGGGATAGAAAATGATGTAGATTTAAATTTTTTTGGATTGACTGCAATCAAAGTTGTCATATCCTGATCAGCATAAACTAATCCATTTTTATCTTGAATAATTTGAGAATCTAAATCTTTGGAATTCCAATTGATGTCTACTGCAGATTTATTAGGTTGACCATTCCCATTAGGACGTTGAATTGTAATAACACATGAAGACAGTGTTGCACCTAGTGCGCCACTTACTAAAATACTTCCACCTACTAATGCAGATAGTTTAATAATCCTTTTCATTGTTAATTTATTTTTCATCTTTAAATTAAGAGTCCTTAAAACTTCATACCAAAAAATATTTATAAAAATTATAAAACATTAGTTAATTATTCTATCAAATTAATTAAATATAAATCTCTTTATACTATCAAAAAAGTCTCAATCATTCACATCTAGAGATCTATAGCTGTCTAACTTTTTGTCAATCATCATAGTTGGCAATTCAACTACGATCTAGCATATTGACCAATCTGATATCATAGACATTAATTTTTCCCATATCTCTCATCATTGCATCCATTGCTTGACTTTGTAATCTTGATGATGCATTAGCTAGCATAATGACTGCATTGAAGAAAGTTGTTGAATTTAATCCTAAGAAACCAATGTTGCCTGTTTGTAGAGTAACCTTACCATTACTATCTTTAGAAATTAAATTTTGTACATCTTGATTATTAAATTGGGTAATAATATATTCATTTTTTAAAGCACCAGTTGCATCTGATGATGCAAATAATGTGGATTGAACATTGTTCTCTGAATTTCATAATGGCATTGCAGTCATTTTTTGAAATGCCACATCTGGAATTTGATTACTATCATTCAAAATACCAATAATGGCATTTTGAATTGTTTCAACCCGGTTAGTACCAGTGTTGGTTTCATCATTAATTAAATCATTCAAGTTCTTTTTAGCAGCTTCTGTAATTGGCAAGCCTGAATCTTTTAGATTGTTATCATAAAAACTTGTTAACAAACTAGGGGTAGATAAGTTCTTAACATACTCAACAATTTTATTACGACTTTCATATGAGTATAGCATTCCTCTATACTTAACATCATTACTACCTGAATTAGCAATTGCATTAGAGTAAGTAGAATTATCAAATGCCAAACTTGGCAATTTATTATCTACTCCCGTCTCGCCATTACTTTCTAATTGGAATCCTAAGAAACCGGTGTTATTTGTACCTGAATTGCTAGATGCTCCATTTGATGTTGTCATCATTGGTGCAGTGTATCAGTAATCAGAAGAAGTTGTATAAACTATGCTTGATTTTGTTAATGTTGATGAAGATGTACCATCTGCTTTTGTGGATCCACTACCATTAGAACTAGTAGTTAATGAGTAGGGGTTAGTTTGACCTAACCAACTATATGAATTTGAGTTCGTTAAGTAAATTGGTAATGCTTCAAATTTAGTATCACTTTGCATTTGAGTTTGAATTTCACTCATACTTTTTGCACTTGAAACCCCAAAATTTGGATTAGCAACAATGGATGACATTGTTTGTCATGCAACCATCGCTTTACCACTATTACTATTTGTTGTTTTAGTAGCATTGTCTAAAATTTCATACAATTTTGTGAATTCAAAACCCTTTAGTGTCCCATCAGTATTTTTACCATCACTTCATGACAACAAATACTTGATAGTAATCAAGAATTTGAAATAATTTTCTGTATCAGATGGTTTATTATAAACATTAAATCCAAAATCACCATCATTGATATTCATTTTAAACTTGAACTCAGATTCATTTCAGTTTGAATTTCAATAGCTTTCAGCCTTTTGGAGAAATGTTTCTTGAGTTGTTCAATCACCTTGAGAATACAAATTATTAATACCAACAAAATTATTTACATAATAAGTTGATTTGATAGCATTTTGGATTTGAGTTGCAATCCAACCATTTGAACCTGTAGCACTATCTGTTAATGTGTTTTTAGTTGTACCACTAGGATACAAATATTTTTGCATATACGAGTTATATACAATTGAATTAAGTGTTCCATCAGAGCCAGTTGCTAAAAGTGCTTTGTTAATATAATCATCATTAGTGTAGATGTAAGTTGATGTTCCTGTGGTTGCTACCTTAGGATCAACTACTAAATCAACTGAATTAACATAACCAACTATTGCTTTTTGGTACTCATTTTTTGTTTTAGTTAGATATGTTTTGGTATCACTAGCAGTTGTGCTACCATTATCAGTAAAATTTACTGCTAAACTAGCGTTGTTTACTCTTGTGTTACGATAAACTTTCTTACTTGATGGAGTAGTCGTACTTGTTGATGGTGCAGTATTGGTAACAATACTATTAACTAATTGCTGTAGTGATGTGAAATCACCTGATTGATTATCACGCTTAAATGGTAACACACCAGCAATACCATTATTTATTCATGCTGTTGCTGAAGCATTATTGTTATAGGCACTTTGGTTAGAATAAATTGCGCTTTTAAGAGTTTGATTAAAATCATTAGCTTGCTTAGCAATCTTTAGATTTTTAGCATTATCAATCAAATCTCTCAATTTATTAGAATCACTGCCAGTTGATGGTTTTTTCAATTCAGATAAAACATCATAGTAGTCTTTATAGTTTTTATCATCAGACTCTTTAAAACCAAAATTAGTATTGTAGTCAATTCCACCAGAAACAGATGCTAAATTGGCAGTAACTTTTGCACCAAATAAATTATCTTGTTGATTAGCTGTATCATCAATCAATTTTTCAACATATCCTAAAATAACTTGCTCAAAATTGTCATTTAAATATGTTTTCAATGATTCTTTAACGTTGTATGTTGTTGTGCCTTGCACTGTATCTAATGCATAGTAATACATAAATGTATTTCTTAATTCATTACATACTTTATTGAATTTGGTATTGAAATCTTGACTTGTACCACTAGTTGAACTGCTGTTAGCTGCCTCTTTTAATTTTGCTAATCTATCAATACTAATTAAATGCACACCAAATGTGTTTCTAACTAAAATGAAATTACCTAATTGTGATGAATTATTTGCATCTTGGGTAGTAGTTGATGTAGATTTTAGTGTCGCCTTATCACCAATATTGATGACATCTCTAATTCCATCTGCATTTTTATATTCACCTTGAAAAACTGAACTATCAGTTTGAGTGTTAGGATTATTTCAAGTTGTTGCATATGGGAATTTAAATACACCTACATTAGTTGTAGATTGATCATCTGCAGTTGGATTAGCAATTGTAGATTTGTAACTTAAAAAATTCTTCATAATTGATGTTTCATCAATTGATGTTGCAGTGTAAACATTATCATCTTTTATACCAAAAACATCATTAGAAAATTTATATCAAGCAGCGGCACTAAATGGTGTAACATATGTTCCATCAAATAACTTACTTGCTGGAACAATCAAACTTGTTGATGAGTCTTCAGTATATTCGGTATTCAACTTTATTAATCCTGTTGTGCTACCAACATAACTACCTTTAGATAAAGCAGTCATTAGCAATCTAAATTTTTCAGTTGTTGTTAACTTTTGAGCATTGTCATTATCAATACCTTCAAAATATTGGAAAGCATATGAGCCTTCAGTAAATCCTGTTGGGGTTTCATTTTGCGTGAAATAACTAGAAAATAAATTTCTAATTTTAGTTTCACTAGTGCCATTTTTTCATAACGACATGCTTAATGGTAATGGAAGAGTGTTTTTAATCCAACTATCCATTAAGTATTCCATGAAATCTCCATAACCCCAATCAATAGTTTTACGTTCATTTTCAGCTATAGCTTCACCTGTAAAACTAAAATTGTTTTTTGTTCCTGCAGTTGTTGCATTGACATAACTATTGTCAATGTCTTTCAAGCCAATTAAATTAATATCTTTAACTGGGGTAACAACTTTGTTACTTCCTGAATTAGATGTATAACCCAAATATTCTTTAGCATTACTACCAAATAAATAATCCACCAAACTTGATTTAACATTACTAGCAATGTTTCTATCAATGTATGCTTGTTTTGTTCCACCAACTGGATCTAACACATTTTGTTGAAACAATTGTTCTCAATTTGCGCCCCTATTATTTTTGTAATTTTTGTATTCATCATTGTATGCTTTTTCTGCATTTTCAGCTCATTGTTTGTAGCTTACTTCAATCGATGAATCATTCACAACTTTAAATCAATTAATTAATAGTTTGTTGATGTAAGAGGTAAAAAGTGAATCTTGACCAGATGATGAAGATAAAACGCCTGCTACTGTTGGTAAAATGTTAGAATTTAAACTTGAAAATGATCCAGCATTTGCAGATGGAATTTTAACATTACTTTTGCTACTACAAGATGCTAAACTAACTGATGCTGCAGTAACTGAAGTAGCAATAAAAAAAGCTGAAAATATTGTAATTTTTAAGGTTTTTTTATTTTTAATAGTTTTCACTTATTTTCTCCTTAAAGTAGGGGATTTTTGATTGTAAAATTATAAATTATTAATTGCAAATATTATATATTTTATAACATTTTCAATTGTTTAAATAAAGGGGTCAGTTGTCAATAATGAGTTTAAAACTAATAGATGTAAATATTGAAATTAATAGTAGAACAATCTTAAAAAACATCAATTTAGAAGTAGAACCAGGAGATGTAGTTGCAATTTTAGGTCCCAATGGTCATGGGAAAAGTACATTACTAAAGGGGATTATGCACCATTATGATACAAAAATTAGTAATGGTAACATTTTGATTGATGATACATTAGTTAACTTATTTTCAACAGACAAAATTGCGCAACTAGGAGTGTATTTAGCAATGCAAAATCCGGTAGAAATTCCAGGATTAGGAATGTTGGAACTATTAAGAAATGAAGCTAGTCATAATGATGAAAAAATTAGTATCATACAACTTTACAAACTTCTTAACCAAAAAATGAAAAACCTAAATATGAATTCTGAATTACTAAACAGAAACATTAATGAAAATTTTTCTGGTGGAGAAAGAAAGAAAAATGAAATTTTACAAATGCAGATTCTAGACCCAAAGTATATTTTGTTAGATGAAATTGATTCAGGCTTAGATGTTGATGCTGTTAATTGTATCAATGACGTATTATTGGGACAAAAATCATTAAATAAAGCAATTATGTACATTTCACACAATGACAATCTTCATAAATCACTACAACCAAACAAAGTTGTAGTGATTATGAATGGTGAAATTGTAGCAACTGGTAATTATGAATTAGCAAAATATATTAACCAAATTGGTTATCAAGCATATGCTACTCAAAATGGAATTGAATTACTAAATATTAATGAAGATGAATTTTTAAAACAAACAAATAAAGGTTACAATTGTGGTGGCATCAAGTAAGCTACAAATTATTCAAGACCATTTTGAACAAAATATTACATTAGATAGTAATGACAATAAAACATTTACATACTTAGTTTTGGCTGAAAAAGATTTACAAGTAAAGCTAAATGTTGATGTTTTAGATAATTCGTTTTTAGAATTAAAAATTGTTGTAGTCAATATAAATAGTAATGACATTAATATTGAAAGTAATGTTAATGTTGCAAAAGATAATAATAATTGCAAAGTTAAAATGCTCTGTTATGGAATGAATAAATCTAAAACTAAACTGGTATCTAATTTAAATGTTGGGACAACAACAAAAAACAATCACACTAATCAAACGATTACAGGCATTTTATTGTCACCTGATGCAAAAATCATTGGTGAACCCAACTTACAAATTAATGCATTAAATGTTTATGCAAAACATAGCTTAAATATCGGCACATTAGATAAAGCAGAAATATTTTATTTAATGAGTAAAAAAATTCCACTAAAAGAAACAAAGCAAATTCTTATTCATGCTTATCTAGTTGAAATGTTGAAAGAATTAGATGAATCACAAAAAACATTATGCTTGCAAAAAATACATGAAAGGATTAACTAATATGCAAATTAAAGATATCAAGAAACAGTTTCCTTGATTTAAAAATAATCCTCATTATGTTTATATGGATTCAGCAGCAACAACATTGAAACCTCAAGTTGTAATTGATAGAATTGTTCATTATTATAGTTGTGAGTGTACTAATCCACACAACACTGATTCATTATTTACAAGTAATGTTTACAATGAAATTGAAAAAGCCCGTGAAACTATTGCTAGTTTTATTCATGCTGATAATGATGAAATTGCTTTCAACTCAGGAGCAACTGAAGGATTAAATCTTGTTGCCAATGGATTAAAGTCAATATTAAAAAAAGATGATGAGGTTTTGTTAACTTATGGTGAGCATGCTTCCAATCTCTTGCCATGAATGAATTTGGTAGATGAAATTGGTATAAAAATTAAGTATGCTGGTGAAAAATATCATGAATTAACACCTCAAGAGTTAGTTGATAGCATTAATTCAAAAACAAAAGTTGTTGCATTTTCGTCAGGCCATAATTTAACAGGTCAATATTTTAATGATGAAAATGTTTGTCAACTTATCAAACAAAAATATCCTCAAGTGATAACTGTTGTTGATGCAACTCAATCAATCCAACATCATGAAGTAAATGTTAAAAAGAGTAGTTGTGATTTTTTAGTATGTTCAGGACATAAGATTTTTGGGCCAACTGGAATTGGATTAGTTTATATTAAGAAAAGTTTGCAAAATCAAATCAATCCACTTAGATATGGTGGTGGAATGAATTTAAAGATTGAAGAGCAAGAATTTGAACCATTAAACAACATTCATAAGTATGAAGGTGGTACACAAAATGTTGCAGGAATTCTAGGATGAAGTAGTGCAGTTAAATTTTTTAATGAAATTGGTTATGACCAAATTGAAGCATATGAGAAAGAGTTATCACAATATGCACTAAGTAAATTAAGAACAATAGAAAATATTATTATTTACAATGAAGCAAGCCATTCAACAACAATTGCATTCAATTATGATGGAGTGTTTTGTCAAGATTTAGCTAGTTACCTAGGTAGCAAGGGGATCATTGTTCGCTCAGGATTATCATGTGCAAAATTGTATTGTAATTTAATTGGCACCAAAGCTTTAATTAGAGCTTCATTGTATGTATACAATACAAAAGAAGATATTGATTACTTATATGAAGTACTAAAAAACTATAAAAAGGGGGATGAATTAAATGAGTTGATCTAAAGATCCGACATTATTGAGAAGTATCATTATTGACCATTATGATCACCCACACAAAAAGGTTAATGAGGCACCAAGTGATTATGTTAAATTACAAAATAAATCAGCAACATGTATTGATGACATTACAGTTTATATAAAACATAATGGTAAAACAATTGAAGATATTTTATTCAGTGGAATTGGATGCGCAATTTCAACAAGCTCAACTGATATCATGGCAAAATTATTAACTAATAAAACATTTAATGAATCATTAATAATTCTTGATAACTATTTAAATATGGTTAATGGTCAAATATATGATGAAGAATTATTAGATGAACTCATTGCTTTTTATAAAATTAATGAACAAAGTAATCGAATTAAATGTGCCAAAATAGGAATTAATGCAATCTATAATTGCATTAAAGAAATTAATAATAATGAAATTCAATAATCAAAAATATGAACATAGTTTTAATGATGGCGATATCAATGTCATTAAACTAAACAAAGGTTTAAATGAAGAAGTCATTAAGACTATTTCAGATTTAAAACAAGAAGATGATTGATTAATTAAATCTAGACTTGATGCTTATGACGTTTTCATTAATAAAAAAAATCCAACCTGAGGACCAGATTTAAATTTCATTAATTTTAATGAATATACGTATTATGTTAAACCAAGTGAAAAAATGGTTAATGATTGAAATGAAGTTCCTAAAAAAATTCGTAGCACATTTCAAAAATTAAAAATTCCTGAAAGTGAAGCAAAATTTTTAAATGGTGTAGCGACTCAATATGATTCAGAAATGGTGTACCATTCTTTATTAAAAGAACTAGAAGAAAAACAAGTCATCTTTACTGATCCAAACACTGCAGCTAAAAAATATCCAGATTTATTTAAAAAATATTTTGGTAAGTTAGTACCACCAACTGATAATAAATATGCAGCACTAAATACAGCAGTATGATCAGGTGGAACATTTATTTATGTACCTAAGAATGTCCAAATTGAAAAACCGTTACAGTCTTACTTTCGAATCAATTCAAAGAGCGCTGGACAATTTGAACGGACATTAATCATTGTAGATGAAGGGGCATCAGTTCACTATATTGAAGGATGCACTGCACCAATCTATGATAAAAATAATTTGCATGCTGCAGTTGTCGAGGTGTTTGTACATAAAAATGCAACTTGTCGTTATACAACAATTCAAAATTGAAGTGATAATGTTTTAAATTTAGTAACTAAACGGGCAATTTGTTATGAAAATGGCAAAATGTCATGAATTGATGGTAATTTAGGTTCACAAATTAACATGAAATACCCAGGAACAATTTTATTTGGTGATAATTCAGCAAGCGAATGTATTTCAGTGGCAGTAGCAGGTAAAAATATTATTCAAGATGCTGGAGCCAAGATGATTCATGTTGGTAAAAACACTAAATCCAAAATCATTTCTAAAGGGGTTTCTTTTAGTAATGGACATAATGTTTATCGAGGTTTAGTAAAAATCGGACCACAAGCAACTAATGCTATTAGTTTTGTGGAATGTGATACATTACTTTTGAATGAAGAATCATCATCAGATGCATTTCCAACAGAAATCTTAGAAAATGATTCTTCTAGCATCACACATGAAGCGGTTATTAGTAAAATATCTAATGAGCAATTGTTTTACCTAATGTCTAAGGGTTTTACTAAAGAAAAGGCTGAAAATTTGATTGTGATTGGATTTTTGAATGATTTTAGTAATGAACTACCAATGGAATATGCAGTGGAACTAAACCAATTAATTAAACTAGATATGGATAGATAAGAAATGGCAAACAATAGAATAATTTCAAGAAAAGAAAATTTTGCAGATTGATATACATCTGTAATTAATGAAGCAAATTTGGTGCAATACACTGACATGAAAGGATTTACAATATTTGAGCCTAATGGGTGAAGAATTTGGGAAAGAATTAGAAATGATTTAGATGTTAAATTCAAAGCAATGGGAATTAATAACTTATACATGCCATTATTAATTCCTATGTCTGAATTCGAAAAAGAAAAAGAACATGTTGAGGGTTTTGCGCCTGAATTATTTACAGTAACAAAAATAGGTGATAAAAAATTAGATGATTTATTAGTAATTAGACCAACATCTGAAATTTGGTTTTGTAAATATTTCAAAAATAAAATTAAGAGTTACAAAGATCTTCCTTTGTTAACTAATCAATGAACTAGTGTATTAAGAGCAGAAAAAAATACACGGCCATTTCTAAGAAATACTGAGTTTCATTGACATGAAACACATTGTGCATTCGCTAGACACCAAGATGCTGATGCATTTGCAAGACAATTTTTAGATTTATATGCTGATTTTTGTGAAAATGAACTATGTATACCAGTTATTAAAGGTGCTAAAACTGTAAATGAAAGGTTTGCTGGTGCAACTATGAGTTACACTATTGAATCGATGATGCAAGATGGTCAAGCATTACAAAGTGCAACAAGTCATGTTTTTGGACAAAATTTTGCAATCCCTTATGACATTAAATTTCAAGACACCAATAATCAGTTGCAATATGTTCATACCACATCACATGGAATGACAACTAGAATTATTGGGGCAATTATTATGGTACATGGTGATGATAATGGATTAGTTTTACCATTTAACATTGCGGAATGTCAAATTAAAATTATTTGTTTATTTACAAACAAAAATCCTCAAGTTTATGACTATGCTAAATGAATCTATGAACAACTTATAAAAAATTATCGTTGTGAAATAATTG
The DNA here is from genome assembly GCA_050872725.1 of Ureaplasma sp. GTDB lineage: Bacteria > Bacillota_I > Bacilli_A > Mycoplasmatales > Mycoplasmoidaceae > Ureaplasma. The sequence goes on along the minus strand of JBNMHK010000002.1, from coordinate 96,182 downwards.
ATAATGATAAAGGGGTAGGTTACTTATTAGCTGAAAGTGAAGTTCAAGGTACACCAATTAATATTGTTGTTGGACCACAAGATTTGCAAAATCAAACTTTCACATTTATTAGACGTGATGATGGAATAAAGCACACTACTAAAATTGATGAATTAAATACCTCAATTGAAATCGCAGTTAAAGAATATAAAAGCAATTTATTTAACAAAGCCAAACAAAACTTAGATAACAACATTGTTATGATTAATAATTTTGATGAATTAAAAACTGTTATTAATAATAAGCAATGAGCAAAGTGTTATTTTAATGGCTCTGCAGATGATGAACAAAAAATTAAAGAATTAACTGGAGCAACAGCAAGATGTATCTTGTTAGAACCTAGTCCTGTTACAAAAAAATGTTTTTTTACAGGGCAAGATACAAATCAAATTGTAATTTTTGCTAAAGCATATTAGATTAAGTAAATATAAAAAATCCTCCTTAGTTATTTAATGGAGGTTTTTTATGGCAACAAATAATAAGTATATTTGTGTTAAGACATTTGATGATATATCACAATCTGGTTTTTATGTGAAATTAAATCCGCAACCAGATGAATCAATTATTAGTTTTAATCAATATAAAAATACATTACAAATCAATTTCAATTTATGATTAGATGGTACTTTTGAACTACCAGAAAATCTTTTTTTACTAAAAATAGACAGTAATCTTGGTAAATTTAGTAACATTACTTTAAAAATGATTAGAGACAACATTGTCTCTAAAAAATATAATGCTAGTTTCTTAATTAATCTTGATGAAACTACAAACTTTAAAGGGCAACATTTTTTAGAAGAACTTTATTTAAAAATTAGTTTAGATGTTAACCAAGAAGTTGCTAATAATTCTAATTTACCAAGCAATTTTAATAAGTTTTATCAAGACTTATTAAAAATTAATTGGGAAGAAAACATTAATTTTAATAACTATTTCCCAATTAGTAAATTAAGTGAATATTATATTAGTAATAGTTATAAAAATGATTATTTAACCATCCAACAGTTACCAAAAGATTTTTATAATTGAGCAATCAAACCAATGTCTATTTATCCTGATTTTTGGTTTACCCCAACAACAGATTTTAGTAATTTAAAATTTGAATCTATCAATGAAATATATCATTCTAACGTTAATGAACCATCATTTGCAAAGAATTTTGATGAAGTTAGTATTTCAATTAATTACTTAGTTAATAATGTAACTAAAACATTACAGTTAGATTTAACTAACCAAGCAAATAACATTCAAGTTAAAAATATCTTAATGTTAGGAGTAAAAACACTTTATAACTTTGATACACAAACATTGTATCAAAGTGATCAAGGTGTATCAGGTGTTTATTTTCCTATTCCAATGCAAGGTAATATCAATGTTAAATTAGTTAAAAATAGTAAACAATACCTAGATAACTTCAATTTTGCTTTCAATAATGATTTTTATAGTGATAGTAACACTAATATTGAAATTGAAGTTACCAATTTTACTCAAACTACTGGACAATGATTGGAGGTAGTGTATGCGTAAGTGAGTCAAGATAGGATTATGATCATTAGCAGGGACACTTGTTGTTTCATCAGGATTAATTTTAGCTAGCAAATTATATTTTGATAGCAAACACCAAAACAACAATTCAACACAACAACCAATAATTTCTGACAATGATACAAATATAGGTAATAGTGGTAGTAATAATGAAGCAATTACTCCTCCTACAGTAGATGATGATAAAAATCATGAAGAAGGAATCATAACAGGTCCAGGTAATGAAAATAATAATGATAAATTACCATCTAATGACAATGAAAATCAAGATGGTTCTAGCGAAACTACTACACCACCAAAGAAAGATGATGTAGTACAGCAACCTTCTACTCCTAATAACTCTGGATCAAGCAATGATACAATAACTAATCCACCAAACAAAAATGAAGCTACTACACCGCCACCTAATTCCAATTCTAGTGGTTCAACTAGCAATCCACCTAGTAGTAGTTCTGATAGTTCAACAACTACTCCACCTAGCTCATCTTCTGGTCCATCATTTTCAGGTTCTACAATCCAAAGTAGACATAATCTAAGTGGTGTATTTAGTAAATATGATTTCATTAAACTTACAACAGATTATCAATCATATTTTAATAATGATAGACAGTTAACATTTAATCCAGTCAAAATTAAAAATAATATCTACATATTATTCAAAAAATATATTACTAATAGTATGAATATTGATTTAACTAAAAACACATTAACAATCAATATTTATTATCAATTAAGTAGTAATAATCAAAGTGTTAAATTACAAATTAAATGAGGAATTAAAGCAAATAATAGTTCATTGAATTTAGAAAAAAAATATTATGATAATATCAATGTCACTTTAAAGCGAGTTTAAAATGAGTAAAGATGTTAAAGCTACAATTAAGAGTGTAGCTCAAAAAAATAATTTAAAAATTGATTTTAATAAGACTGATCTAACTCTAAAAGATTTAGGAATTGATTCATTAGCACTTCTTAATTTAATTTTTAAAGTCGAAACTGAGTTAGGTGTGCAAATTGATGATGCCACATTAAGTCAAATAAAAAATTTAGGTGATTTAATTACAGCATTTGAAACAACTATTAACAAATCATCTAAATAATAAATTTACTTATTAATTATTAATGATTCAATTTTAGTTTCTAAAATAGAATCATTTTTTAATTGTTGTTTAGCACTAAAACTAAAACCTTCTAATTCATTATACTTAGGAATAATATGCACATGAAAATGCATCACTACTTGACCTGCAATTTCATTGTGGTTAGACAAATAGTTAAAACCTTTTATGCCAATATCTAAGTTTAATAATTTATTTGCAACCACTTTAGTTAAATCAATAACATCATGTAATGTTTTACTATCACATTCAACCAAGTTAGCATAATGTTGTTTTGGAATTATTAAACAGTGGCCATAACTTGTAGGAAATGCATCTAAAAATGCAATTGCATGTTCATTTTCTGCTACTACACGAGATGAAATATCTTTATTTACAATCTTACAAAAAATGCAATTTGACATCTTATACTTCCTTTTTGCTATCTAAATTATCATTAATAGTGTTTATTAAATAAGTAGTTTCTTCTTTATTAACAAAGACAGTTTGGAAATGATATTGTTGATGATGATTTCTAATGATTCCATTACCTGAACCTCATAAGTAATATGCATCAGGTGCATCTAAAATATCTCATGAATCATTTTCAGTTGGTAATTTGAATACCACAACGTTGTCATAGTATTTATTAAATTTTAAGGTATTATGATTAACTACACCACTAGATATCACATTTATAATTCCTACTTTAAATGCATTTTCTAAAATGTATTGAATTTTTTCAGAATAAACATTTTCATCTCAAACCATTAAATCTTCTAGACCATTAATAACTAGCAAGTGAGTTTTAAGAATTTCGTTTTTATTAATTTTATTGTAGTAACTATAAATGTCTTTGCATTGATAGTTTTCTAATAAATTAAGACGAGTTTTAATTAATTCAATTGTTTGATCAATTGTTGTTATTGTTTCTTCATGTTGTGAACTATAACTACTAACTTGGCTAAGATGATTTAGATTTTTTAAAGTTTTATTTGATGTATCAATAATATCAATGCTTAACTTTTCTAATGAATTCAAACTAGCAATTGATAAAATCAAATTTGATACAAACATACTATGGCCACTACCTTTAGAACCAAAAACTTTAAGATTTGGTTCTAACAATCCATTAATGTAAATATTTTGTCTGTCACTTAACTGACCAATTCCTAAACAATATGAATTTTTACTACCAATTGTTGCCAACATCGATTGCATTGAAACAATTGATTTTAGGTCTAATTTTTGACTAATAACTAAATTATTATTGTGGTCAAAGTAATGATTAATATCCAAACCAAAAAATTCAGAATTAAATTCATCTATATGTTCTTCAAAAATCTTTTTACTTCGTTTACCACTTAGTTTATAGGCACATGTGAACGATTTAAACATGATTTCTTTATTAACTAAACTAAAGTCTAAATTAAGACTAGTCAAAAACCTATTAAACTTAGTTATAAACTGTTCACAACTAGTAGTTAAATCAACTAAAAAGTCCATTGAATCATCAGATAAATCTTTTATATCACCAATTGGTAATTTATGACTTTGAGTCATAACCCTTTTTAAATATTGTGATGCTTCAAAGTGTTTTTTTGTTTCATATAGATGTTGTTGTTTTTTAATTCAATCATTATCATTAGAAGATTGATAGTAAGTTTTTCTAACTTGTCAAACAATGACTGTAACAATACCACCAATCATTAAAATTGCCAATATTAATGGTGCTACTGATTCAAATAAAACAACTAGGACAAAGGATAAAATTCCACCATAACTTTGAGGATTCAAATAAAATCATGCACTTTTACTTACATTAGCTCAATCATTTTGTAGTCAAAAATCAAAGTAACCTAATTTACCAGTTTCACCAGGTTGTAAATTGCGAATGAAATATTGTTTAAAAGTTAAACCATTTCCCGCAAAGACATTGTAGTCAACTAGTACACCAATACTCGAAATAATGATTGACACCATTAACCAAATTGCACCTGTAATTAAAATATTTTTGGTAGTAAATAATTTAACTTTTCATCTTGGGATTCAAGATAGAATAACCAAAATATAAATTAACAAATAAGCAAAATACTTTGTGTAACCAAACAAAATAGAAAAGATTGTTGCATCAAAGAAAGCACCTACATAAGGAACACGAGCTAATGACATTGTTAAAAAAATCAACAAAATAACTTGTAACAAAATTTTAACTAGTTTACCTGATTTAGAATGTCAAAATGTTGGCAAATTTATAACTTCGTTTTTTTGATGATTAGTATTTTCAATCTTTTCTTTCATAGCTTTTATTCAACTTCCACAATACTTGCTAACACAACAGGACGTTTATCAAACTTCTTTTCAAATAATTTCATCAAAAGTTTTTTGAAGAAAATTTTGGTTTCCTTGTGATTAATTTTATTATTTTTATGATCAATAACAGTTAAATTTGGGATTTGCAATTTAAAATCCTTCATAATGTTTTGAATCGTTTCTTGATTACTAGTTAATTTACTAACAATTCCATAAGTTTCATAATTTATCTTGTCAACAAATTGTTGACTAGCTTTATCCACAAACAAAGTCACTGTAACAACACCGGCTTCACTTAATTTTTGACGTTCAAATAAAATACTAGCACTCGTGTCATCATTACCATTATTTCCAATATATTTCTCAGTTAATTTAAAATGAGCTTTTCTTTTTTGTAATTCTCCATTGATAATAGTGACTTCTTCACCATTATCAATAAAATGCACTTGCTCTAATTTAACTCTAGTTTGACTAACAGCTTCTTGAAATTTAATTACAGATTTATATAAACCTTGAATCGGGAAAACATACTTTGGATTTAATTTATCCAATAAATATTTATGATCCTCATCTGATGCACTCATTGGCATAATTGTTTTTGGTAATACAAATGACTCGATATCTAATTTACTTAATTTATCTAATAATTGTGCGGCATGACCTTCATAGCCAGGGACTAATTGAGTTCCTAAAATAAATGTGTCACTACTCTTAGGTTCAATTGATTGAATTTGATTATCAGCAATTAACATTAATTTTTTAAATAATTGTTCATGTGTTGCCGCAATCACTACAACAGCATTGTCCCGATCATTAATTTCTGAAATTTGCACACAATTTAAACCTTTAATATTAATTAATTTGTGCTTAACAATATTAGAAAAAACATTCATGAATGTATTACTATAAATGCTAAAAGGTCGATTATTATCTTTAGCTATTTTAGCTAAATTAATAATCGTATAAGCATCGCTATCATTACAACCAATCAATACTCTACCTTTTGCTTTTTTGATCACAGATTGGTAAAAAGCAGTATTTTTATGGTTAGGTGTAGTAAATGATTTATTTTTACCAGCATTACCTAAACATGGAATTAGCCCTAAAATGTTGTGGCGCGTTAAATAATCAATTTTAGATAACTGGCTAGTAAAAATCTTAGAACGATCGTTACTAACCATAAACTCATCTATAAAAACAATTGCACCATCACTAGTCTTAACTATTCATCCCACAGAACCAGGAATTGAATCACAAATACTAAATGGTACAATCTCAGTTTTACCAACATGAAAACTCTTTAGTGGTTGCACAACTTTAAAATTAAAAGTATGATTTTTATAAAATCCTCAATGTTTTTTTTCGAGATAGGTTTCAATAATGATTTTCCCTACCTCAGTACAATATATTGGTGTATCAAACCCAATTTTTTGTAGCAATAAAATTAAACTAGCATGGTTATAAAAAGAAGGATAACCAATGAAAATGCCCTTTACCTTATTATTGGTTTTCTCTTCTGTTAATGGTGAATAATCAGGTGCAATCATATTTACACCATATAAACTATTAATTGGTACCTTAACACCACAATCAAATACCAATGTATCATCATTTATTTTTAGTACATAACTATTTTTGTTGCGCTCGTCTTGTCCGCCCAGCGGTAAAAAACTAATGTTTGACACTAAATTATCTCCTCTAAACTATAGTTAAGATTTTTTAATACTGAATAATGTTATTCTTAATTATAAATTAGAAAAGATTAATAACAAGACTAATATTGAAGAGATTTTTGGTAGTGATTTTTAATTAAAAAAATTGTGTTATAAACTTTCTTAATTGGTTTATTAACTAGTTTGGCAATTTGTTGTGGTTTAACATTATTTAGATACAAATTAAAAATTTGACGATCAATATTTTTGTGCATTTTTCTAATTATGACACTATAGAGTTTATTAACATCATATTTCCTAGAATATGATGCTGTTAAAAAATTATCTTGATATTTATAATCAACTATTAAACCTGGATAAGCAACAGATAAAACTTTTTCTTTGTTAGCGGAATATTTGCGGTGTACATTAATTAGTTGTTGCACAAAAATCCGTCTTAAAAGTTTTAAATAACCATAATTTTTAATATTATCTGGTTCAATTAAGTGCATTTGATAAATGGATTTAATAATCAAATGTTGGAGGTCTTGTTTTTCATAGGGAATAGTAGATAAGTTTTTTTCTTTAATGTAATTTCCTAAATTAATAAGCATATCAAAGTGTTTATTAAATAATAAATCAATAAAGATTGGGTCTTGCTGTTTAAATAAAGCAGCTAATATTTCATGATCTTGCATGGTTTATCCTTTCACAAGTTGTTATCTTAAACACAATTCAACAAGTGAAATTATTTAAAAATTACACTTTTTTATCTAAGTAATTATTTCTAATTTCTAATTAGTTATTAGTAAAGAGAAGGAATAATTATGAGTGAAAAATTTAAACAATTAAGTGAAATTGAACAAGCTATTGTAATGCTTTACTTGGATAATTCCAGTTTAATTGCTGATTATCAAAATAGTGAAGACATTAGCAAAATGATTGATAAATTAATTGAAAACAATTCTATTATTAATTTAGCTTATGCACTTTGAGCTAATTGAATAAAAGAATCTAATTTATTAGGACAAATTAATTCTTGACATGAGTTACAAATGCAAATTGATATGAGTGAAATTCAAAATATAAAAATTTTGACCTATTTTAAACAACAGTTTAATTCTGATTTCGGTAAATTTAAACAAGCATATAAAAAATGGTTAGAAAAAAATTGGTAAATAAAAATTAGTTTATAAATTTTAGAAATTAATATTAATTAGCCATTCTTATTTATTAAAGGAGGCAAAAATTGAACCGTAGCTTCATGGAAAGGTTCAAAAACCTTAACAATTGATAGACCAAGATTGAATTCTAGCTGCTATATATTGTTAAGTAACATTTAATTAAGGAGCATCAACAAGATGCAAATTATTAAGTGGGTGGTTCTGTGGTGTAAAGTTAGATGAATTTCTTTGTTTGTGTCTTCATAAACAAAGAAAAAGGACCAATATATGAACAAGGTAATATACCTTATTTTAATATTGATCCTGCTAATTATTCTATATTTATTATAGTATAAATTAGCCTAACTTGCGCCATAGAACTTATTAAAATGACTAGCTCTTTAAAAGAGCTAGTCATTTTATTTATTAATTACAGTCTTAAGAACTGTCACGTTTTAGCTTTTCCACATTAGCAAAACTACGTTGAAATGCAATGTTTTAGCAATCCTAAATTGCTTACCATTCTTATTTATAAAGGAGGTAAAGATTGAACCGTAGCTTCATGGAAAGGTTCCAAAAACCTAACAATTGATAGACCAGGATTCAACTCTAGCTACTATATATTGTTAAGAAACATTTAATTAAGGAAACATCATTTAATTCAAATGATTAAGTGCTTGGTTCTATGGTGCGGATTAGAGCTCTTATCACTCATGTAAAATGAGTGATAAAAAAAGGAGAAGTATCATGAGTAATGAACACAAGTTCATTATCATTGTACTAATCCTAATAATCCTTATAACACTTATATTAACATTATAAGGTAAATAATCTAATTTGCCCATAGAACTGATTTAAAAAAACTAGCTTTTCCTAGGGCTAGTTTTTTTATTTATTACAATCTTAATTAGCAAGAATATATTTTTTTATATGCAACTCATAATTTTTATTGTTCTTGAAAAATACTTGTAAAGCTTTTTTCAAAAATTGTTGTTCATTCAAATCTAGTCGATTCATCGTATCTTTAATTTTTTTAGCCAATACTGGGCCAAGGTATCATTTAGATCCTTAATTTTCACTTGGGACTATGGTAACTTAAATTACTCAGCTTGTTCATTATGGCCAATGGGCACCCTGAGAAAATATAATCTCTAATCTAAGGTGGGTTCTATAAGGGGGTAAATTAAGCTAATTGTTTCATTGCATTTGAATGGTTTTGAAATGTTCATGTAATAGGTTTTAATTTGATTGCTCATTTTGAATATTACTTATTGTCCCAAAGCCTTTAATTTGTCTAAAATTTATTGGTTTAGAACACTCAAAATCACACCAATATGCAATGATATATTTAACTATCAAACATATTCATTATTTGATAACTTTCAAGAGGTATTTATTCCTATAAAATTGGGTCTTTTTAACACAATAAATGGAAAAAGGCATTAAAAACATATTCATTTAATATAAAAAAGAAAGTTTCGGTCTAGATGAATTAATTTATAAATTAAATTCGAATCCATTAGTATTCCACAAGATATATTTTCTGTTGGAAATAATGATGTTAGAAAAACAAAATTTAGAATATTTGATGCAACAAAACCTAATTCTATTTTAATTAGAAATAGATCAGTTGATAACTGATATAAAAAATAATTATGCTAATGTTACTTGAATCAAAATGTATCAACTACTTAATATAAATGTTCATAAAGTAATTATTTATTACCTTTTTCTCTATTACATTCTATGCAACAAGGTATTAAATTAGAAATATCATTAGAGCCACCTTTTGATATTGGTTTAATATGATCTACATCTCAAGAATAAATACTAGTTTTTTGTTGTCAATATGCTCCAAATAATATTATTTCTTTACAATAGCAACATAATCTATGACTATTTGGGTGACAATCATTGTAACCACAATCACATTCTGGTGCTTTTTTTCATATTTCCTTTAATTTTTTTCTTGAATAACTCATAAATTTCTCTTATCTATTTAACATTCTATTAAATAATTTGCAAAATTATTTAATAAGTAGATATTATTATGAAAAATGACTATGTAAAGCCTAAATATAATACATTAGAATTCACGTGTTGTAAATGCAATAATTTTTGTTTACATGAATCTATATCTTTTGAAATAAGTACAAGCATGAAAGTGTGGTCATCACATAACCATGATCTTTTTGATTATCAAAATGAATATATTTGACAAAATAAAGATTCTATTGTAGTTGATGGAAAAAAACCACTTATAAAAAATACTATTCAAAAAACATATGATGCTTTATATGATCAATCAATTTCTAATTTACTTGTTGTTACTAGGATATGTTCAAAATGTGGTAATAGATGTTACTGAGAAATAATTACAAAATATAAACCAAGAATTAAAGAAAAAGATTCAAGAAATTTAGATGATTATGAAACTGAAGAAAAAATTATATATCCTGATATATCGTTAATAGACATAGAACCAAATGAAGATTTGACTAATGAACAAAAACAATTATTCAATGAAGCAAAAGATATTTTTGATAAGTCACCCAAAGCTGCTGGTGCATTATTAAGATGTGTAATTGAAAGAATTTTACGGGACAAATTCCAAGAAAAACATAGCCAATCACTTCTAGGTACAATATTAAAGGAAAAAAATGTTCAAAATGAACTTGGTCATGAAATAATTCAATTATGTGAGACATGTAAGTTGATTGGAAATGATGCTGCTCATTCATCACTAATAATATATGAAGATGAATCTAAACAAGAAGTTGAATTGCTTTTTGAACTTATAAATGCAATAGCAGAAGAATTGCTATCCAAACCTAGAAAACGACAAGAAATGCTGGACAAATCTAAAAAAATCAATGAGTTTAAAAAATAAACTAAGTTTTTCTCTATCTAGAAATAGATAGAGTTTTTTAATATTAATTCTTATCTTTTGATAATTAAATAAAAATATGTTCAACTGTATTTGTAATTGTTTTCATATTATTTAAAAATAAATTTATTAGTAATCATTTGCTTAATAATTGTAAATATGTTAATTCTAAAAACACAAATATAAAATCTTGTGTAAATCAATAACTTTTTAAAATATCAAGTTTTATTTAAGTGTATTTAATTAATGCTTAAAAACCAATATTATGATTTTTAAATTCTTATTAAAGATACTTTATATTACAAATAATGTGTAATTTAATGCTTTATGCATTTCTTCTTTTGTTATTTTGTTATCTAAAAGTAATGCATATAAAACAAATAAGAATGGTGTAGATAACAATCGTTGTACAACAATGCAACAATTTAAAAATTTAATTATTATTTCATGAGCATTATGTGAGTTCATGTATTCCTCAATTTTTGAAACCTCATCTTCATATTTTGTCAATATTGCATCTAATGATCTAAAACCATTTGATGGTCCATAATATAAATCAATAGTTTTGTTTAATAAAATTTCTATATCTTCATCTTGATCTAAATTGATTTCATCTTTATTTGCTATCTCTTTAAATAAATCTTTTGATTCATTATTACATTCATTTATTTCTTTAAAAACACTTAAATCCAAAAGTGGGCTAATTATCTTTTCATAATAATTATTATTTTTCTTATAAACTGACTTAATAAATAAAACTAATACATATCTAATTAACACATAATTAGCATCATCTATATCATTTAAAATTCATTCTAAACGAAAACCTAATTTTATTATGTTATAAAAACTATTTGCATCTTTATGGATATAGCTATTAAGCATAATGTTGATCATCATCACTATGCTTAGCTCAATTTCATTTTGACTACCATCATAAACATTTTTTAAGGCATTTTTTAATGAATTATAATGTGGATCTACATCTATACCTTTAGATTTTAATTCTAGTTTATCTGTATGAATTTTTTCTAATACTAATTTAATTTTTTCTAGTTTTATATTTTTTGCATTTTTACTAAATTTTTTGCTTTCATCTAAAGATGAGTCTTCGATTGCCTGTCTAATAAACAGTGCAGCTATAGATGAGATTGATTCGTTAAAGCCTTTATTTAAGGCGTCTCTATTTACATAGATATAAAATATACCTTTGTAAAAATTAATATTTTTGTCATTGAATAGTTTATCTATTTCATCTTTACAAAATGTTAAATAAGGGGTTCAAATAGAATCAGAAATTTTTAAAAAATATGTAGAAATTTTTTTGTTGTTTTCTGAAAATTTATTATAGTTGCCACATGAATCAAGACAAATCATGAATTCTGAGGCCAAAGGATCTAATTTGTATCCATATGTTTGGTAATTAAAATCATTCAGTGACTCTAATTTAGATAGATAATCATCTTCTAATTCTTTGAGTAACAGTTTTGAATTAGTTAAATTAGCTTCTATTTGATATAAATTAAATCCAAGTCGCTTTTGACTATTTATATTATTAATTTGATCTTTTACAATCTCAATATTTTCTATTAATAAATTTTTCATTTGATCAAGATAATGAAAAAATATTGACAAATATTTTTCTCAATCAATTGAAATTTTACTTAGAAATAAATCGTTGTTAATCTTTGAAATAACTTTGCTTATTTGTTGGCTACCTTTTAAACAAGATTGGGATTTAATAATTTTTATTAAATTATTTAAAAACATTTGCTCAAAAACAGATTTGTTTTCTATTTTTTGTTGTTTATCTAGTTCATTGTCCATATGTAATATTCTTTCTCAACTAATTCATATTCATGATGTTAAAAATTATTGGTAATAATCTTTTATTGTTATTAATAATAGATGAGAATATTGTTGTGAAAATAAAAAAGTTAAAATTTGAAAATAACTAACGATTATTTATCATCATTAGTTTTAACTTTATCTCAACCACCAACGCTATTATTATTTTGTTTATTAATACCTGTGTATTCTAAACTTTTATCTTCATAGCGTCTAAACATTCAAATTGCTTCATTCATCATAGAATTATTAAATAATTCTAATGATACTAGTAATTCAAAATCACTAATTTCAATACCAGTTACTTTTTTAAATAACTTTGGTTCTAGTTTTAGAATCACATCTTTTAAACATTGTTCGCGATAATCGGTGAGATACATAAAAACAGGAATTCTGGTAATTAATTTAATTAACTTTGCTCGGTATGTCTCTCTTAATGATCTATATTCTTTTTGTTTTTCTTTTAATTCTTTTTTCTCTAAATCAGATAAATTTTTATCACTAGCTTCTTTTTTAATATCTCTAATTTCTTGTGATTTACTGATAATTGTTTCAATATCATTTTTTATAGTTCTGAATTCTTCAATCTTACTAATTGCTTCAATCGCTTTAGTGTTATTTAATAATTTTGTTAATGTAACATCATCAATATTTATCAACACATTGCTTTTTCAATGTTTTGCTAATAGTGTTGAAGTTGTACTAGAAATTGAAAAATCTAAAATTTTATCAGCATCAATTTCATCCATATTAGCACCTTGATAAGCTAAGACAGGTAAAAATTGAATAAGTTTTTCAATTTGTTTTTTTGGATCATTAACTTCTGGATCTAAATTAATACTATAATCAGAAATTTGTTTCAATGCCCGATTTAATGAAAAATCAAAAATAAAGCATTCTTTTTTCATGATGATTTTTTTGTTGTTATCACTATTAATTTATCAATGAATATGATTTTATTTTCTTTAATAAATAAAGATCGATTTTCATTTTTTATTTTATTTAAGATTATTAATATAATGAATCATTATGAATGATAAAAAAGATTTTTTAGAAACAAAACTATGGAAACAATTTTATAAGTTTTTTAATTCCGAACCAATTAATTCTATAGTTTATAAAGAAGAAGCGTTATTTTTATTTGTCTGTTCTTTTCTATCACAAACTGAAATAAATATTAGTGTTTTAAATAAAAAAGTTGATAATGAAATTGATTTCTATAATTTTATTTTGCATTCAGCAATTCTAAGAGAATCTATAGAAAAATTAGAAGAAGAAATTAAAGAAATTGATAAAGATTTTGAAATAAAAAAAGTTGAAAATAAAGAATTATTTTATGAAGATTGAAAAAAATTTTGGATAGAAAATTTGGTAATTCCAAATAATAAATTCAATGATGAAATGGAGAATTCATTAAAAAATGATGATAATTTTTTTGAGTATATAAGAAGTCTTTGTTGTACGCATCCACTTAATACAACTAGACATCCTAAGGTAAAAAAGGCAGAAAATAATTTTATTAAATATGTAAGAAAACAAGCTCTATACTCTATAAAAGTTGAAAGTCTTTCAAATGTAATATTTAATTTTAAAAACAAAAAAAATTATGATATCTTAATAGATATTCATTTATTGCAAAAAGATTCAAAAGCAAAATCGGCACTTCTTGGAATTAAACTTTCTGATTTAAAAATATATATATCTAGTTATTACAATTATCTCGAACAAATAACTGGATGATTCAAAAATAAACTAAGTAAATTTTATGAAAAAGAAAAAGAGAAAAAATACATTTGATCAAATAATGATAGTGAATTTTTAGAATATCTTATTAAAGATTTGGAAGAAAAATACTTAAGCATAAATGATCTTAAAATTTTCAAAAGTTGATATGATTTTTTTAATGAAGATAAAATCATCTATAAAAAAAATAATGAAAACATCCAAAAATATTTTAATTATGTGATTAGTTATTTAAGAAATGATATTGTTAATATGATTGAAAACTTTGATGAAAATTATGAATATGAAATTAATGAAATTGAACAAAAAATATCTAATTGTTATTTTCAACTAAATAAAGGGATTGATGATGTTTTTGGTTATGAAATAGAAAAATTGAATTATTTAAACGGTGAAAGAAATGGTTCAATGCCAAAAGATAATGAACAATGCAACAACAAAGAATGAGGATTATATCAAGCACATGTATTGTATAAAAAATTGCTCAGTAAATATATAACTATGGATTTATATAATTGTAAATTATCTTTTATTGAAATAAGATTGCTAATTGCTGTTGCTTTATTTATGCACAATAGGTAATAATAATTTGTATTTTGTGATTCAAAATATTGTTTTTTTATAGTTTGATCAAAAGTTATAACACCAATTTCATTTTATTGAAAGATAAGGAATAAGTATTATCTAATTCTTTTCAATATTTTTTTATATCACAATAAAATTTAATTCATTGTTTCTCTTTTTTTTGTATTATAGTTCACATATGAGAAAGTAATTTTCATTACCAATAAACATATTATTTTTTAGTTGTAATTTAAATATAAATTAATAAGATTTTGAATAATTTTTTTAATATAAATTACTTGTAATTCAATTAAATTGAATAATTTGATCATAAAATTGAAATTTTTTAATGATGTACTTTCACTAATTTTTATTGAACTAAAACTTTCATTATTTATTCCCATCATAACACTACCAGAAGATGCCTTATGCTTTTGTTCTTTAAAATCATCTGATAGTAAATAACCTAACACAAATCATGATAAATTTTTATCATTAACTGAAACATTGTAAAAACCTGTTGAATAGACAAAATTGTTAACAAAATAGGAATTTCAAATAGGAAAAATTTTGTTTTCACCATCTAATTTAGAAAATATAAAACTTTCTTTTATAGTAGATAAATTTGCTCTTGATTTTAATTTAATAATTGGATCACTACTAATAAATTCACAATATCCTATATTGCTAGTATCTACATAATTTCTCTGATTTTTATATTTTGTAATGTTAAATTTAATTAAATTTTTAAACAATAATTTTCTGTTTGATGAAAATTTATAGTAAAAATTTACTAATAATTTTTTTAGATTATCTTTTCTTTTCATTAAATTATTCAATTTATTCTCAAATGGTTCAATAATGTTAATTAATATTCATCAATTATTTTTAAAACTTTCAAAATCATCAATTTTAACTAATGATTTATACTTAATAAATAATTCTTCTTTTTGTTCAATAATGTTAATTATCTGTTGTTGAATATTTATTTTAGGAAATAAAACATCAAAATTTTGAATTATCGTTTTATTTAAATGTTTTACAGTTGTTCCGATCGAAATAGTTTCAAACTTTTTTATACTTTTTTTCAGAAAAAAGTATAAGTATTTAGAAAATATTTTTTCATTTGAATTATTTTTAATAAGACATACTTGCTGATTAAAAGCTATAAACTCATCTACATATATAAAATCAAAATTACCTAATATTGACATCAATATATCAGATTTGTTAGCTACTATCTGTTTATTATTTTTAATTGCAAAGTTAGAAATATATCTACATTTTTTTCGCAATGAACCATCAATAAATGGTACATCATTTTTGTTTCAATATTCTTCTATATTTGTTCTAGGTGTTTTACCAATAATTATTTCACACAATTCACCAAGTTTCCTAATTTCCATTATTAGAAATTAGGAATAAAAAATTATCTAAATATTGACTCTATTTTAGATAATATTTCATCATTAGTTAATTGAATATATCGTGATGTTGTATTAATATTACTATGACCCATTAATTTACTAATTGTTTTAATATCAATATTTTTTCTTAATAAATTAGTTGCGTAACTTCTTCTCAATGAATGTGATGATATTTTTTTATTAAAATATATCATTCCAATTTTAGCAATAATTAAATTTAATTGTTTATGAGTTAAAGGGGATTTAGATTTAGAAATATTAATTTTGTTTAATTTTCAATCCTTTAATAATTTTAAAATAGATTTAGGAATGAAAATTATTCTTTCTTTATTGCTTTTTCCAACAATTTCAATACAATTATTGACAATTTTATTTTTTCTAATTTGATTTAATTCTGATCCCCTAATTCCTGTTAAAAACAGAAATGAAAATATTAATCAATTTCGCTTATCATATCAATTATTGATTTCAATTTTATTTTTTATATTTTCGTATTCATCCAAATTAATTATTGTTTTATTGTATTGAACTAGATTTGGTAATTTAATATCTTTGAATTCATTTAAAAGTTTTCATCTTCTTTCAAATTTTAAACTTGACAACACTGATGAATATAATAATCTAATTGAATTTGCTGATAAATGTTTATTTTTATTTAAAAAACAAACAAATAATCGTTTAGTAGGCTTATTACCTTTTAAGAAAGATAACCATTTTTCGTAATTTTTTAAATAAATATTTATTGTTATTTTTGATAAATTTTTATTTTTTAAATATGTTGAATATTTCATTATGTTTTCCTAGAAAATTAACTTATAAATACAAATAATTTACTATGTTAAAATCCATATTATTGTATCTTTAAGGTTTAATAATGGAAATTAGGAAACTTGGTGAATTGTGTGATGTAACAACTGGAAACTTAAATAAAGAGAATGAGAATCCATTTGGTAAATATGATTTTTATGTAAGAAGTACACAAAAATTAAAATGTGATAAATGAACAATTGATTATGATGCAATTGTGGTACCTGGTGAGGGTATTTTTGTTCCTCAATATTCGACAGGGAAAGTTGCTGTTCATCAAAGGGTTTATATAATAAAAAGTAAAAATACCGATTTGTTAAAAAATAAGTATTTATATTATTGATGATTAAAAAATTCAAATATTTTATATAAAAATGCTAGTGGTTCAACCGTAAAAAGTTTGAGAAAAAATAATTTCCTTAGTCCATCAATATTTTTACCAGTTATTTATGTTCAACAACAGATAATTAACATTATTGAACAAAAAGAAGAATTATTTATTAAGTATAAATCATTAGTTAAAATTGATGATTTTGAAAGTTTTAAAAATAATTGATGAATATTAATTAACATTATTGAACCATTTGAAAAAATTAAAAAAAATATATTAACTAAATTAGAGCAATTAAAAAATTTATATTCAAAAATTATTAATAATAAATTTAACTATGAATTAATGATAAATAACGAAATAAAATTTGAAAAGGGTGTGAACTTTAAAAAAATTAAATTCTCAAGTAATGGTATTACATTCATAAATGTATCTGCAATAAATAACAAACCAAATAAATATGTTGATTTAATTAACAAAAATTTAATCAATGTAAATTATGGGGATGTAGTCATTTCACTTGATGGTACACCTGGTCTTGTAAATAATTTCTTATTTGGTATCAATGGTTATGGATATAAATTGATTTCTTACAAATATAAAAACTATGAATTATATTTTTCACTATTAAATAAATACAATCAAAAAGTAATTTCTAAATTTTCAACAGGTACAACAATATTGCATGCAAGTAAAGCAAAAAACCAATTAGTAATAATAGATTTTGAAAAATATAAAAATGTACTAGAAAAAATCTATGAAATAGAAATAAAATGGAAAACAATAAACTTAAATTTAGATAGAATAATAAATAATTTGATATTTAAATATTTAGTTTAAATTAATTTTTTTAATAGCTTCCAATAACTCTTGTTCTAATTCACTAGATTCTTTCATTAATTTTGTTAATTCATCTATGTCATGTTTTAATTCTTGTTTAATTAATTCATGATCTTTTTTTTCATTCTGTAATTCACTAATGTATCTACCTGGTAATAATGAATATTCTTGATGCTCAATTTCACTTAATGAAACAGATTTGGCAAATCCAGGAATATCTATGCTATCATTTTTTATAAATTCTTTGTAAGAATTAACAATTTTTAAAATACTATCTTGATTAATTTCATTATTTTTTTTACTATTATTTATTGGTGTTCCTAATGATTGTGCATCAATAAATAGAACTTTATCATTAGTTTTATCATTGTCAAAAAATCATAAGCATGCCGGAATTTGTGTAGTATAAAATAATTTGTTAGGTAAATCAATAATGCAAGAAATTTTATTGGACTTCAATATTTTTTTTCTAATTTCTAATTCACTTGATGTTGATGATGTTAATGAACCACGAGCTAAAACTACACCGGCTTTACCTGAAGGTTTCAATTTATAAATAATGTGTTGAATCCATGCATAATTTGCATTACAAGTAGGCGGAATTCCATATTTTCATCTAGGATCATCCTTCAAAGATTCATTAAATCAATTTTTTAAATTAAATGGAGGATTTGCCAACACATAATCAAATGTTTCTGATCCATGTTGATCATCACTAAAAGTGTCTGCAGCTCTTTTTCCTAAAAAATGCGTCTCATTATGATCAGTGACATACAAATAATTAAGAATAAAATTAAGAATTGCTAATTTTCTTGTAGTTTGAATTTTTTCTTGACCATAACAAGTAATAGTATCTACATTTTGATTTGTAGTCTCCAATCATCGCTTGGCACCAATCAACATTCCTCCTGTTCCACAAGCAGGGTCATAAATTTTAGAATCTTCTTTAATATCTAGAATTCTTGTTATCAATTCTACAATTGATCTTGGTGTATAAAATTCACCACCTTTTTGCCCTCTATCTAAGAAAAATTTTCCTAGAAAATATTCATAAACATTTCCTAATAAATCGGCTCTATATTCTTTTATATCAATTGAATTAAAAACTTTAACAACATTAGATAAATTAATATTATCTAATTCATGATATCTAGTTGGAAATGCGCCTGTTAGATATGGATAATTGCACTCTAATTCTCTAATTGCATTATTAATAGAATTACCTATGTCATTAGTAGTTATGTGACTAATAATATTTTGTCAAGTTGATTCTTTACCAGGAATAATTATTGAATGTTTATCATTTAATAGAGATGTGTCATGGGGATTATTAATTTCTTCCAAACTAAAGCCTTCATTTAATAGTTCATTTTTTGCATGTTCATATGTATCATTAATATACTTTAAAATAATAATACCTAAAATAGTATGCATGTAATCTTCAGCAGATAAAGCTCCTCGCAAATGATTTGCACATTCTCATAACCTACTTTCTAATTCTTCTAATTTATTTACACTTTTATTTTCAATAAAACTCATTATGATTCCTATTCATGACAATGTATATTGTTATTTCTTTATCATATATTCTTCTACTTTTTTAAAAAGATTTTCTTTTGTTAATATTTCATTTTCTGGTGGATAATTATATTTTTTTAGTGTTTTTGAAATTTCAGCTTTAATTCTTTGCTTAATTTTAGGATTATTATTCCAATTTTTTGAATAATTTTTATTAATTATGTTGTAAATTTCATTTGACATTTCACGAAGTCTTACACTATTAAATTCTTTTTGTGGCAATTTTTGATCTTTAAAAATCATATAAAATGCTCTTATATTTTCAGGAATATCTACTGAATCTTGCTCAGATTCATGTAAATCTTTCATAAATTCTAAAATTGATTTTAAAATTTTTTCAAAATTATGTTCTGAATTATATTTATCAAAAATTCTTTGAAGTTTATCAGTTAGATTTAGTGAAGCAATAGAATTTGTTTCATGTAATTTTTTTAATCTTTCATTTATTTTCTTTCTAATTTCATCAATTATTATTGGATTGATTTTTTTGGTTTCATGATATTTTTTATTTTCTTCTTCAATTATTTGTTGTAAATTAGATAAGTTCATAACAGGAACGTCTGTAATCGAAACAAGCTTTACGTCACCAACTTCCGCGCATTTAGCTAATTTATTTTTTGCTTCCTCAATTATTTGACTTAGTTCAATATTACTCTCTACTTTATTTTTTCTAATAATATTTCTAGTCAAGCAAATAACTTGCGCTTTTCTTTTAATAACAAATGATAACTTTTGTTTGCAAATATCAAAATGCTTTAATAATTCCTTTGTAATTTTAAAAAATTTATCTTGTTTATCTTTGTCTAAAGATAAAACCTGTGAAACCATTTCTTCTAACAATGATTCTTTATTATTAAGATTAAAAGAATTTCGATAAATTTCACTTTTATTAAAAATTCATTTCTCTAATTGATCAACAAGTTCAGAAACAATTTTTATGCTTTGATTAATATCAATAAAACAATTATCAATACCATTTATGTTTGTATAAATTTTCAAAGCGTCTTTTATATAATTAGAAATTCCTAAATAATCAATAATTAATCCGTGTTGCTTAACTAAATTTAATTCTTTATTTTCATATGTGCGATTAACCCTTGCTATTGTTTGTAATAAATTATGTTTTTTAATAATTTTACAAAGATATAGTGTGTCTAAATCTGGAACATCAAACCCTGTTAATCATTTGTCAACAACAACTGCAATCTTATATTTAGAATTTGCTTTTTTAAACTCTATTGCATAGTTATTGGTTTCTTCTTTACTTGGAATATCTTTTTGCAATTCTGGTGAATCTTTTTTTATATCACCAGTTACAATAAAAATGATTTTATCTGCATATTCAGGATTTAATTCTTTAAGCTTTAAATAAATTTTATGAGCAATTTCTCTATTTAATGCCACAAACATAGCTTTACCATTTAAAACTGTTTTTCTAATTTCGTAGTGGATCCAAAAATCTTTTACCATTTTGGTAATTAATTCATCATTATTAATGATATTTTCAATTTTACTTAATTTCTTTTCAATCAATTTTCGCTTACTATTTTCGATTGTTTTAGATTCATTAGAATTAGTGAAAAAATCATTAATGTAATTATCTAATTCCCTTAATTCCTGCTCATTAAGCTTTAATTCTATTTTTCTTAATTCATAATTTAATTGAACTATAGCATTGTCTTTTTCGGCCTGAACCATATCATAACGATGAATCTCAGAACCAAAAATATCACTAGTTTTAAATTTTCCTTCAATTAATGGTGTACCTGTTAAACCAAATTTAAAAGCATTAGGGAATGCACTATTCAAATAAATAGCAAAACTTTCTAGTTCTTCTATGTATATTGAATTGTCATCATTCAATTTACCAATTTCTCTAATTTCAGTTTCATTGTGTGAACGATGTGCTTCATCAGCAATGACAATAATATTTCTTTTATTGCTTATTTGGCCTGTATCACTACAAAATTTTTGAATAGTTGTTGTAAAAATATCAGGATTATCATCTTCTTTTATTTTAAGTCTTAATTCCAGTCGACTATTTATATGTGTTGGAGAAAAACCAAAATATTCTTTTGAATCTTCAAGCCTTTTATAAAGTTGTTTATCTAATTCGCTTCGATCAGTAACAAATACTATTTTTCAATTTCTCATTGTTATTTGAGGTATTCGTTTGGCAATGAATAGCATTGTTATTGATTTACCAGAACCTTGAGTGTGGTACAAATAACCAAGTTTAAAATTATCATTAGAAGAAAACTCAGATGAAGAATTAATAATTTTATATAATTTGTTTACTGTTAATTCGGTTGCAAAAAATTGATAGTATTTTGGAATTATTTTATTGTTATTTTCAAAATGACAATAGTTAAATAAAATGTTTGTAAAAATTTTTTTATGATACATTCCAACATAACTAGTAAAAAGTTGTTGTTCTTCAAACTCAATATTTTGTTTTTTGCATAAATCTTTCCATATAAATCAATGTTGATTAAAATTTGCATCAATTGAACCATATTTTGTGCATGAAAAATTTGAAACAACACAAAATAAATTAAAATTATTTAAAAAATTATTGCAATTTAAATAATTTCGTAATTGTCGATATGCATCTTCTAGTTCTTGTTTTGATTCTGGAGCTTTTAATTCAATAACACTAATTGGAAGACCATTCAAAAACAAAATAATGTCCGGAATCATCTTATTTAGTTTGTTATTATTAGAAAAAAATGGTTGTTGATTAATGTATGAATATGAGTTTTTTTCAAATTGAGAGTACTCATAGATTAATTTGAATTGCTCAATAATATCGATTAATTTACCATTAATTTCTAATTTGATTGAAACATTTATTCCTCTAATTAAATGCTTTAATCCATCTTTATTATTATTAATATTCTTTAATGAATATATTATCTCATCATAAATAACTGAAAATGAATCTGAATTGTTTTTAATTTTATAGTGATCAAAAATATTCTTATTTATTTCAAATAATTTAGATTTAAATATTTCTTCGATTATAAGAAAATTATTTGAAATTTGCTCATTTTTAATTCAACCAAGTTGCTCTAATTTTTTACAAAATTCTATTTCAAACTGTTGTTCAGATAAATTTAAACTCATAGAGTTAATTCTATTAAATTAAAATACATTTTAATTATCTATTTTTTCAAAAAAATTTATTAAAAAATAGAACAAATTATTCATATTTTTCATTTAATTTTTTAATTAAAAACTCCAACACTAAGAATAATTTCTAGTGTTGGAGTTAATATCTTTTTGCGTGGCAATGTCCTATTCTCACATTGCTGCTACCTTCGGCCCTGACATGCTTGACTTCTGTGTTCGGGATGGGAACAGGTATTTCCATGTCGGTATCGTCACCACACAATCTTTGATAGTTCTTTGAAAACTAAATATTATTTAAATCATTTGACATCAATCAAAATATATGAATTTATCTAAGTCCTCGAATTATTAGTATCAGTTAGCTAAATGCTTCACAACACTTACACATCTGACCTATCAACGTCATAGTCTTTAACGATTCTTACCCCACTTAAGGGAGGGAAGATTAATCTTGAAGCTGGTTTCACGCTTAGATGCTTTCAGCGTTTATCCATTAAACACGTTGCTACCCTGCAGTGCAGCTGGCGCTACAACAGGATCACAAGAGGTGTTCTCATTCCGGTCCTCTCGTACTAAGAACAAAGCTTCTCAATCTTCCTACGGGCATGACAGATAGGGACCAACCTGTCTCACGACGGTTTGAACCCAACTCACGTATCTCTTTAATCGGCGAACAGCCGAACCCTTGGAACCTGCTCCAGCTCCAGGATGAGATGAGTCGACATCGAGGTGCCAAACAGTGCCGTCGATATGAACTCTTGGGCACTATCAGCCTGTTATCCCCAGAGTAGCTTTTATCCGTTGAGCGATGGCCATTCCATTCTGAACCACCGGATCACTATGACCTAGTTTCCTACCTGTTCGACTTGTAAGTCTCACAGTCAAGCACCCTTATACCATTACACTCTTAACACGATTTCCAACCGTGCTGAGGGTACCGTTGCGCGCCTCCGTTACCTTTTGGGAGGCGACCGCCCCAGTCAAACTGCCCACCTAACACTGTCCTCTAACCAGGTTCATGGCTACAAGTTAGAAGAATCCAATTGCAAGGGTAGTATTCCACCGTTGACTCCACTTATCCTAGCGAATAAGCTTCAAAGTCTCCTACCTATGCTCTACAAACAATTAAACGCTTCAATATTAAGCTACAGTAAAGCTTCATGGGGTCTTTCCGTCCAATCACGCCAAGAGGGCGTCTTCACCCTCACCAGGATTTCACCGAGTCTACAGTTGAGACAGTCAAGAGATGGTTACACCATTCAAGCGGGACGGAATTTACCCGACAAGGAATTTCGCTACCTTAGGACCGTTATAGTTACGGCCGCCATTCACTGGGGCTTCAGTCAAGAGCTTCACATTGCTGCTAACCCTCTTCTTTAACCTTACAGCATTGGGCAGGTGTCACCCCATATACATCGTCTTGCGACTTAGCATAGAGCTGTGTTTTTGTTAAACAGTCCCCCCTCGCTATTCACTGCGGCTCATATTGCTATGAGCACTCCTTATTGCTAACTTACGGAGTCAATTTGCAGAGTTCCTTAACTGTAGTTAACTCGCTAGCCTTGGTACATTTATACCTGACCACGTGTGTTCGTTCTCGGTACGGTCAATCATAAAATTAACACTAGAAACTTTTCTTGGAAGCATGATGTTTGAGACTTCTCTACTTGTCGAAACGTTCGATCG
Organism: Ureaplasma sp.; assembly: GCA_050872725.1. GTDB lineage: Bacteria > Bacillota_I > Bacilli_A > Mycoplasmatales > Mycoplasmoidaceae > Ureaplasma. The sequence continues at coordinate 71,530 of JBNMHK010000002.1, read as the reverse complement.
TATTCATAGCTTGTTGCGTTGAAATGCGGATTTGCCTACATTTCCAACTCACTACTTAAACCGGAATCCAATAACCGGCCCTCATTAACCTTCTCCGTCATTCCATCATTTTTATGATTGGTACAGGAATATTAACCTGTTTTCCATCGGCTACGCTTTTCAGCCTGACCTTAGGAACCGACTTACCCTGGGCGGACGAACCTGGCCCAGGAAACCTTAGTCAATCGGCTTGAAAGATTCTCACTTTCATTCGTTACTCACGCCTGCATTCTCACTTGTATTTAGTCCAATAGTGTTCACACTCTACCTTCGCCCCAAATACAACGCTCGCCTACCACTTATGTTTACACATAAATCCGTAAATTCGGTTATACGCTTAGCCCCGTTACATCTTCCGCGCAGAGTCTCTCGACAAGTGAGCTGTTACGCACTCTTTAAACGGTGGCTGCTTCTAAGCCAACATCCTTGCTGTTTATGAAACTCAACATCGTTTTCCACTTAGCGTATATTAGGGACCTTATTTAACGATCTGGGCTGTTTCCCTCGCGACAATGAAGCTTATCCCCCACTGTCTGACTGCTGGAGTAAAACTAATGGCATTCAGAGTTTAATTCTATTCAGTACACCGAGGTGGCGCCATCATAGATTCAGCGCTTTACCTCCACTAGTTCATAATCCAACGCTATTCCTAAAAATATTTCGGCGAGAACGAGCTATCACGGAATTCGATTGGAATTTCACCGCTAGCCACAGGTCATCCCCTGTCGTTTCAACGAAAGTGGGTTCGGTCCTCCAATGAATGTTACTTCACCTTCAACCTGCCCATGGCTAGATCATCCCGTTTCGCGTCTATTGTCTAATACTAAATCGCCCTATTCAGACTCGGTTTCCCTACGGCTCCACATCCACTGCTTAACCTCGCATCAAACAATAACTCGCAGGCTCATACTTCAAAAGGCACGCTATCACACATTAATGTGCTCTAACACCTTGTAAGCTTATGGTTTCAGATTCTATTTCACTCCCATCTCTGGGTTCTTTTCACCGTTCCCTCACGGTACTATGCGCTATCGGTGACATGTTAGTATTTAGGCTTACCCAATGGTCTGGGTAGATTCCGACAAGATTCCACGTGTCTCGCCGTACTCAGGATCCTACTAGGTATAAAAATAATTTCGTATACATGACTATCACATTCTATGGTTTGGCTTCCCAACCAATTCTACTATTATTTCTAAGTCCACATTGTAGTCCTACAACCCCGCATTGCTGCGGTTTGGCCTGTTCCCATTTCGCTCGCCGCTACTGAGGGAATCACATTCGTTTTCTTTTCCTCTAGTTACTGAGATGTTTCACTTCACTAGGTATTGCTTCAATAACCTATGAATTCAGTTAATGATTATGTAAATTCCTTTACATAGAGTTTCCTCATTCGGAGATCTACGGATTACAGCCTCTTATCAGCTCCCCGTAGCATATCGCAGATTAGCACGTCCTTCATCGCCTTCATGTCCCAAGGCATCCACCATAAGCTCTTAATAACTTATTAATAAATCCTCGTATATATTTAACCTTAAAAGTTAAGATTGGCTGATTTTGATATAAACCAAAATCAACCGGAAAGATTGATGATAATATTTAGTTTTCAAAGAACTATCTCTATTAGGGAACCTAATAGGAGAGTTTGCACTCTCAAAACTTAATAGAATCCGACCATAGATCAAAGCGCGAAAATAATGACCTATGGATTTGTTTTCTGTAAAAGTACACTATTTTGTGTTCTTTAAAGTATGAATTATACTCCGAAGAAAGGAGGTGATCCATCCCCACGTTCTCGTAGGGATACCTTGTTACGACTTAACTCCAGTTACCAATCCTATCCTAGACATCTGCCTCCTTGCGGTTAACATAACGTTTTTAGATATTATCAGCTCCCATAGTTTGACGGGCGGTGTGTACAAGACCCGAGAACGTATTCACCGCGACATGTCTGATTCGCGATTACTAGTGATTCCGACTTCATGAGGGCGAATTTCAGCCCTCAATCCGAACTGAGAACAGCTTTTTCTGATTAGCTCCATCTTACGACTTGGCAACAGTTTGTACTGCCCATTGTAGCACGTTTGCGGCCCTAGATATAAGGGGCATGATGATTTGACGTCATCCCCACCTTCCTCTACCTTGCGGTAGCAGTCTCGCTAGATAAAATAACTAGCGACAGGGGTTGCGCTCGTTGCGGGACTTAACCCAACATCTCACGACACGAGCTGACGACAACCATGCACCACCTGTCATCCTGTTAACCTCCATGATATTTCTATCACTTTGCAGGAGATGTCAAACCTAGGTAAGGTTTTACGTGTATCGTCAAATTAAGCAACATGCTCCACCACTTGTGCGGGTCCCCGTCAATTCCGTTTGAGTTTCATTCTTGCGAATGTACTACCCAGGCAGGTTATTTAATGCGTTAGCTTCAACACCGACACAAATCATGCCGACATTTAATAACCATCGTTTACGGTGTGGACTACTAGGGTATCTAATCCTATTTGCTCCCCACACTTTCGAGCCTAAGCGTCAGTGATAGTCTAAGTTCTCGCCTTCGCCACTGGTGTTCTTCCATATATCTACGCATTCCACCGCTCCACATGGAATTCCAGAACTCCCTACTACACTCTAGATTAACAGTTTTTGATACAAACTTTCGTTAAGCAAAAGTCTTTCATACCAAACTTGCTAATCCGCCTGCGCTCGTTTTACGCCCAGTAAATCCGGATAACGCTTGCATCCTATGTATTACCGCGGCTGCTGGCACATAGTTAGCCGATACTTATTCAAATGGTACAGTCAAATTCCAAGCATTTCCTCTTGAAACCATTCTTCCCAAATAAAAGAATTTTACAATCTTTAAGACCTTCATCATTCACGCGGCATTGCTCCATCAGGCTTTCGCCCATTGTGAAAAATTCCCTACTGCTGCCTCCCGTAGGAGTATGGGCCGTGTCTCAGTCCCATTGTGGCTGTTCTACCTCTCAGCACAGCTACACGTCATTGACTTGGTGGGCCGTTACCTCACCAACTATCTGATATGCCGCACCCTCATCCAAAGGCGATCCAAACGGATCTTTCAATACTTTCTCATGCGATATTAGTATTGGTATTCGGTATTAGCTAGTCTTTCGACCAGTTATCCCCAACCAAAGGGTAGATTGGATACGTGTTACTCACCCGTTCACCACTAAGTACAAGTACTTCGTTCGATTTGCATGTATTAGGCATGCCGCCAGCGTTAATCCTGAGCCAGGATCAAACTCTCAAAATTGACGGATTCTATTAAGTTTTCAAAGAACAAACTGTGTCAATTTTTAGTAGTTATTTTCAATATCTAAAAATAAACACATGATTAAATATAACATAAAAATAAAAAATTAATATTTTTTTTAAAAAATTTTTAAATTTCTCAAAGAATGGCTGAAATTACTCAATTATTTCGCCAAACACTTGATCAAAAATAACCTTTTTAACCTTCACCTTTTTTAACTGATTACTATAATCAACATTACTTTGAACATTAACAATAAAATATTGTCCACTATAACCACTATTAACTTGATGTTCATATTTTTCAAATAATACTCAAACATCTTTATCAATAAACTTTTTGATAAATTGATTTGTCAGTTGTTCACTAATTTTTAACATTTCATTTACTCTTGTAGTTTTATTTGCATCATGAACTTGGTGCAATTTTGCAGCAGGAGTAAATTTGCGTTGTGAATAAGGAAAAACATGAAGTTTTAAAAAACCAACTTGTTTTACAAATTCAATTGAATCCTGGTGATCAAAGTCAGTTTCAGTTGGAAATCCACAAATATAATCGGTAGAAATAGCTGTTTGTGGGTTTAAACTATAAATTTTTTGAATCAATGTTAAAAATTCATTTGTAGTATATTTACGATTCATTGCTTGTAAAACTGAATTGCTGCCAGATTGCAAGCAAATATGTCAATGAGGTGCAAATCGATAAGGATTTGTAGTAATTAATTTAATAATGTCATCATTAATTTGAAATGGTTCTAGTGATGAAATTCGCACTCTAAAATCTCCAATTAAATTATTAATGGCTAATAATAAATCATAAAAATTTTTAGTTTCATAATTATATCCAGCAGTATTTACTCCTGTTAAAACAATTTCTTTATAACCATTACTAACTAAAGTTGTTATTTCATTAATTAAAAAGGTAAAATTTTTACTTCTTTGTCTTCCCCTTGTAAAAGGAATAATGCAATAACTGCACATGTAATTGCAACCATCTTGAATTTTTACAAAGGCTCTAGTTTTATCTTTATAAACTTCAACTTGATTGTTTTCAAATTCTTTTTCTAGTAATAAATTATCAATTTTAATAACTTGTTTATGGTTATTAAAATATTCATTAATTAGTTCAATAATATTATTTTTATATTTATTACCAATTAAAATATCAATACCAAAATCTTTTTTTAAATCATTACTAGCAACTTGACTATAACAACCACAAACTAATACAATGCTGTCAGGGTTAGTTTTATTAACCCGATTAATCATATTTCTAGATTTTGCATCAGCAGTGTTTGTTACACTACATGTGTTAATAATAGTGATATCACTTGGTTCACCAAATGGCACTTTAATTAAGCCATATGATAACAAATCATTTTGAATGATATTTGATTCATAACTATTAACTTTGCAGCCAAGAGTCATGATGCTAAATGTTTTTAAATCATTGAAACAATACTTTTTCATCACCAAAACTATTTACTCTTTGTTAAACTATATGAAATTCTTAAATTAGTTCAAGTTAAGCATAGTATGCTTACTAGTAAACAAAAAACAAGCAAACTAGCATAAGTAATAATATATGCAAGCAATCTAGTGTAGTTTAGTTGATTAATTTCATCATCTGCACCATTAATAGGAATCAACCAAAGGCAAAAGAATGCAATAGTAAATAAAAGTAAACTCAATAAATTTACACCAATTGTAATTAAAACTCATTTAAAGTTAACAAGACTTAAATTATTATTGGTTTTAATTTTTAAATCTCTAAGTCACAATCAACCAAACAAAATAATTAGACCTAAAACAATAACTAGAATGGGAATAGCGCTACCTAAATTAGCTTGTTTATTAATTCCGGCAACTAAAAATTTACCATCTGCATGGTTATATGCATCAACATAAAGAAACATTGGCACTAGTAAAACACATGATGCTAAAAAAATCATTAATACATTAAAATATGACATAAATTTAAAATCTTTGGTAATGTTTTTAATGTGCATTTAATGAACCTTCTTAGTTAATAAATTATCAATAATAACTGCCAAACAATATAATGCTGCAGTTTCACTTCTTAAAATTGTTTTAGACAAACTAACAATTCTAGTATGAGGTAAGGATTTTAATTTTATAATTTCTTCTTCACTAAAGCCACCTTCAGGACCAACAACTACTCCTATTTTAGTTAATTGTTGGTGATTGAAGTTAATAGTTTGCAAACAATCACCTAAAATTTCACCTTGTTTATCCTCATAAGGTACAATGACTCAATCTAAATTAGAAATATTATTAAGTAATGTATTAAAATCAGTAGGTTCAAAAAATTTACAAAGTTTTGATCTTCCTGATTGCTTAGCTGCACCATAAGCAATATTGTTCATGCGATCCAGTTTTGGAATAATATGATGTTGACTTCTACTAAATATTGTGGGATAAAAATTGTTTAATTGCAATTCTGATGATTTGGCAACAATTCATTCAAAATGTTTAGGTTTAATAATTGCTTGAAACAAATTTAATTCGATTGTCTTAAATTCATTATCAATTTCAATAGGTGTAACAATAGTTGCACCAACAGGATTTAATTGGCAAATTTTACATAAATATTTCTTATCTTCATAAACACAAACTATTTTTTCACCAAGTTTTACTTTTAAAACATGTTTTAGATGATGTAAGTCATCATCAAAAAAATAAAATTGGTTGTGTTTAGATGTTTTTATAAAAAAATGTCTCATTTTATTTACAAAACTTTATCTAAAATAGCATTGATGTATTCATAACTATTAGAGTCAGAATATTTTTTAGAAGTAATAACTGCTTGATCAATTACAATTGATTTATCATTTTTTAAAACTTGGTACTCACTATATGCTTCAATTAATATTGCTTGATCCACAACATTTAGCCGTTCAAATGTTCAAGATGATGCTAAATTTTGTGAGAGACTATTGATGATAGTAGTCTTATGTTCTAAAAAATATTCTAAAACTTTCATTCAATCTGCATCAGTTGCTCCCAATGTTTCAAAAAATTTTTGTTTTGCAACTGCAACTGGTTCTTCTTTCATTAATTGGCTATAAATATACTTAAAGACAATAACTCGTTTTTCTCATTGTGTTAATGTATTGCTATTGTCCATATTCAACTCCAACTTGAATACCTGCAATTCTTAATCCTAGATTGCTCTTTAGAAAAATTTCAGTAGTTTCTGCAATTAAGTCTAGTTTTTCTAAAAGAAAATCTAATGGTGATTTAGCATTAATAATAACTTGTACAACAGGAAAAAAATCACTAGTTTCAATTACATTTAAACTAGAAAATTCAATTTCAAAACTTAAAAATGATTGCAAATATTTTCTAACTAAAGCAAGAATCTCTTCATCAGAAATATAAACATTCCCATAGTTATTTGTACTAATTAATCTCATCATAATGCATTTAAATAGTTAAATTATTTTGCTCTACCCACATATTGACCATCACTGGTTCTTATCAAAACTGTTTCACCAGTTTTGATAAACTGAGGAACTAAAATTTCTCATCCTGTTACTAGTCAAGCTTTCTTTGTAACATTTTGTACAGTATTACCTTGAACAGCTTCTTCAGCTTCTTGAATTTCAATTGCTACTTGATCAGGTAAAGATGCACCTAAAATTTCATTACCATAACGCATAATGGTTACTTCAGTGCCATCAGTAATAAAATTCTTTTCTCATTCTAGTCTTTCTTTAGGAATTTCGATTTGTTCAAATGTGTCATTATTCATAAACACAAAATTTGCACCATCATCGTAGCTAAACACCATTTTACTAGTATCAATTGGAGCCTGCTCTAATTTTTCACCAGTTAAAACTTCAGTTGTAATTGAACCTGTTCTTAAATTTTTAACTTTACACTTTACAATGCCTTCACGCATTGCAGTTTTGTTAAAAGAATTTTCAATTACTTGATAAATATTACCTTTATATAAAAATGTGTGCCCTGGTCTTAATTCTTTTGCTTGAAAAATTGTTGCCATTATTATTTCCTTCAAAATTAAATACCTTTTAATTTTAACTATTAATATTAGTTTAAAGTTAGAAAAAAAGATTTTTTTACATTATTTATTAGTATGAAGATAACTAAAAATAAAGGAATGTATTTAGAGTCAGTGCTAAATAATAGTATTGAGTATTATGAAATGCACAAAATTGCATTAATAAGAAAGCAAACTGTTCCAATTAAAATTACCAAAGTAACACATAAAGAAGTAGTGGGAATACTTACTGATAAATGTGATGTGGATTATTATGGAATTTATGAAGGAAGATTTGTAGCTATTGAAGCAAAGCAAACTAAAGAAATCTTTTTTGACAAAAGTAACATTTTAGAACACCAAATTCAATTTTTGAAACAAATTAAAGATTTTAAAGGTTTAGCTTACTTAATTATTTATTTTCAAAGTAATCAACATTTTTATTTAATTGATTATGAAATTTTTGAAAAAAAGATTTTATCAAAGAAAAAATCTAATCGAATCAAGGAAATATGATTTCAAGATAATTGTCATCATCTTGACTTAATTTACCCTGGTCGATTAGATTTTATAAAATTCATCAAACACAAAAAATAAATGTTTACAATTTTACATTCTTATTAATGTGTTCTTTAACACCTTTACTAAAAGAGAACTTTGGGGCAATTTTAGCTGGAATAATTACTTTTTGACCTGAACTTGGATTGATTCCAGTTCTTTCTTTTGTTTGTTTAATTTTAATTTTACCAATTGGGCCAACCGTAGTTTCTAAATTTTCTGTCAAATTTAATAACAAAACGTTTTCGTACAAAGTAATAATGTTTTTAACAGTGGTTTTATCAACATCTGCTTTAATAGCTATTTTGCTAATAATTTCATTTCTTGTCATTGGTTTTTTTGTTGTATCACTCATTATTTTTGTCCTCTTAACTCATATGCACTATTCAATGCTAATAATACCATTTTTTTAAATGTTGTTTGTCTAGAATTTGCATCTAATGATTCACCAGTTACTAATGAATCACTACAAGTTAAAATTGTTGCAGCCTGTTTATTTAACAATTTTGCATTAGCAAACAATGCAAATGCTTCCATTTCTACACAAATTGCTTTTGTTTGATTAACTAACTCTTGAAGTGATACATGGCGATAAAAAACATCAGAACTATGACACCGACCAAACTTTAAGTTTATTCCTTCTTGTTTAGCCACACCTAAAATAGTTTCATTCACTTCTTTTGTTGGTTGCAAAACATGAGAATTTGTTTCAATGTTTAAAAGATCAGCATATGTTGATTCACTATAAGCTTCGCTGACCAAAACAACATCATTAACAAGTAATTCATTAGAATAACTACCTGTTGAACCAATTCGAATGATAGTGTCAACATCATAAAATTTGAACAATTCATAACTATAAATCCCAATTGAAGGGATTCCCATTCCATGGGCCATAATGGATATAGTCATATCTTTGTATTGCCCAGTATAACAATACATGCCTCTAACTTCATTAACTAAGGTTGGATTAGTTAGAAAATTTTCAGCAATCCATTTTGCTCTCAATGGATCACCTGGCATTAAGACAATTTTAGCAATTTCACCATATTTTGCACTATTGTGAGGTGTCATAAACTTACCTTAAACAAAAAATCTTGTTTTAATTGAAGCAATTCCTTCTAATTCTGAACCTTCAATTAATTTTAGTGATGCACCACCACCAGTTGAAATAAATGAGAATGATGATTCTTTTTTTAATTTTTCTGCAGCTGCTGCTGAGTCACCACCACCAATAACAGTGAAAGCACCTGTTTTAGTACGTTTAGCAATTGCTTCACAAATTTCATTTGTTCCTGTAGCATAATTTTTGAATTCAGTTACACCCATTGGACCATTTCACAATACAGTGTTAGCATTAGCAATAACTTTTTTAAATTCAACGATAGATTTTTTGCCAATATCTAGACCCATGTATTTTCCTAAACCTTGTTCTTGAGTTTTATAAACTGGTTTAGTATCACTAAAACTTGGTGAACACATGAAATCACAAGAAACACAAATTTTATCTTTGTAATTTTTCATTAATTCTTTAGCAGTTGGAATCATTGATTCTTCAACCATTGATTTTCCCACATCAAAACCTTGGGCTGCAACAAATGTATATGCCATTCCGCCAGAAATGATAACTTTATCAGCTTTTTGAATAACTGCATTAACTGCTTTTAATTTATCACTAATCTTTGCACCACCAAAGATTACAACAAATGGCTTTTGTGCAGTTTTAACAACTGATGATAATGTTTTTAGTTCTTCTTTCATTAAAAAACCAATAGCATTTTTTCTGTTGTATTTACCAATTCCATATGTTGATGCATGCTTTCTATGTGCAGCACCAAAAGCATCATTCACAAAAACATCACATAGATTTGCTCAATATTTTGCAAGTTGTACGTCACAACCTGATTCTAAATTAATTAGTTCACCACTACTTGGGTCAACATCATTAAAACGAGTGTTTTCTAAAACAATGATATCTTTTGGTTGCATTGTTTTAATTTGTTCTTCAACTTTCATTCCTTTATTTTCAGCAATAAAAGTGAATTTATGTGGATTAAATTGTTTAACTTTTTCACCTAACGCTTTAGCAACAATCCGAAGACTAAATTTACCTGATTTTAAATCATCTTTAGTTTTAGGACGCCCAAAGTGTGAAAGAATAACAATTTTTGCATCTTGTTCTAATAAGTATTGAATTGTTGGTAATGTTGCATTAATTCTTTTGAATGAAGTAATTTTTGTTTTATCTACTGGGACATTTAAATCTAAACGTAAAAAAACAACTTTATTTCTTACTTTTAACTTGTCAACTGTCATCAATTTATGATAGTTCATGTTTAATTTCCTTAAATTTTAGATATTTCAACAAAGAATAATTATATTAAAAACTTTTTTTAAATTAGTAATCTTTACACCAATTTTCCATCATTATGACTTAATACTCTTAAGTCTTCATCTTGGATCTGATTGTCTAAATTTTTAAACCACAAATCAAATCCTTTTCCATTTAACAAACTAATAAAAAAATTATTATATGCAGCCTCGGTTTTAGGATTGTCATAAATTTGTTGCTTTAAAAAATGTTTCATACTATCTCGTTGTGTGAAACCTTCCATTGGGCAACCACAAGGAACTACTGGAATATTCATTTTGCTAGTAGATTTTTTAATATCTTTTTCTCGAGCTAATATTAATGGTCTAATAAAAGTAATATTAGATCTATCTAGATACATAATAGGTTTAAAGGTAGCAATTCGACCTTCATTAATCATGTTCATAAATAATGTTTCAATTGCATCATCAGCATGATGTCCCATTGCCACTTTATTACAATTGTATTTTTTTGCACACTCAATTAAAATTGCTTTTTTCATTTTGGAACATAATGAGCATTGAATTTTATCTTTTTTCATGTTTGCCTTTAATATTTCACCCATTTTAGTTGGTTCAATAATAAATTGCACACCTTGCTTATTTCAAAATTCAACAATAGGATCATAATCAATTGCACAAAGATTCATTTTTAAATGAATTCCTATTATCTCTATGTTTCATCCCAAATCTTCTTGTAATCTTTTTCTATATAAAGACAAAGCATACAACAAAGCCATTGAATCTTTTCCACCACTAACGCCAACAGCAATTTTGTCATTATTAGTAATCATTTTAAAGATTTTATTGGCTTGAATAATATTTCCTAAGATTGTTCGCATAATTTAAGTTATTCAGTTCACATTCAACTTAAACTTAAAGAATGTTTGTGACCATACCATCACATTCCTAAAGCGCCACCAATTGTAATTACAAACAATGCAACAATGCAAATAGCTAACAACACAAAGTTATTTTGCATTGCATCATAATCATATGATGATAAAGCAATAAAAATACTAATAAAGAGTGAACATGCAGCTACAAAACTAATATTTTTAAACAAATTATCACGTTTGTTAATTAAATATCTTGCAATGAAACAAGAAGCAATAAATCCACAAATTAAACCAATAAAACTAATAACAATGGTTGTCCATGCTCAGTTACTACTAATTGCAATGCTAGGATCAGGACTATATCCTGCAAATGCATAACGTGTAGCTGTATTCAAATATGAATTTGCACCAACAATTGATAACATATAGCTACCACTTAGTCCTGGAATAAACATTGTTAATCCACATAAGAAACCACCCGCTAAAATTTGTAAAGCATAAGATGTTTCAATTGTTGCATCAGGACCAATGTTATTAGTAATATTTACATTATTTACACCCACAATATCAACGTATTGTGAATAATTAATATGGCCTAATGGATAACCTTGATTTCAAGCAAATCTAGGAATAAATGCTAAACCAATAAGCAATAGTGCAACAAAGATAACAATAATTAAGCTTCATAGTTTACTTTGGTCATCTTTAAAACTTCTTTTATTAATTAAATTATTTGGACGATATTTTGGCAAAAAGAGCAGTAAACCAATTCCCACAATATTAATACCAATAAAACAAAAAATTAGAATTAATTCATATCCTGCATTAAATAAAGCTGCATCAATTGCATACAAAACAATGCATACAACTAAAAATGTTATTAACATAGGTAGTAGTCACAATAACTTCCAACAAAAATCTAGAAAACTTTTTGGAGTGAATAAATCACAACAACGATTAACAATATTTTCAAATGATGAATGATGACAAGCATATAAACTTGTTGATGAACCATATACAATTGAATTACTACCTAATAGACTTCCACCAATACAACGTTGAAGAATTTGCTTATAATCTTTTGCTTCTTTAATTACATCTTGATCAACAACTTGATTTTGTCATTTTTGTTTAAAACTCAATTTCTTTGGTTGATTATCATCATGACTTTTGTCACTAAGATTTAAATCAACATCTTTTCTTTTATCTGTATTTAATTTTTGTTTTAAATCAGACTGAACTTGAGATGCAAAAAGTGATTGACCTTGGCTAGAATTCTTATTCTTTACTTTTTTAGACATCAAAAACCTTTATTAAAATATATTAATATCTTTAGTAATAATTATATTTAAATAACTATGCAAAGCAAACAAAGAATTGATTTATATTTATTGGAAAATAATTACTGTCAAACAAGAAGTCAAGCACAACAAATGATTGATTTTGGATTAGTAAAAATAAATCAACAAGTTATTAATAAAAGTAATTATTTAATAAAAACTACTGATAGTTTAGAAGTTGAACCATTAAAGTATGTTTCACGTGCGGGAATAAAATTAGCCACTGCACTAAAAGAATTTAAGATTGATGTGAATGATAAAGTTATTTTAGATATTGGAGCATCAACAGGTGGATTTACAGATTGTTGTTTACAAGCAGGGGCAAAGCTAGTGTATGCATTAGATGTTGGCACTAACCAACTTGCTGAAAAATTAAAATTTAATCCTAAAGTAATAAATTTAGAACAAGTAAATTTAAAAGATTTACCCAATATTAAATTTAATGATGTAATTAACATCATTGTTTGTGATGTCAGTTTTATAAGTTTAAAACATGTATTTACAAGTTTAAAAAATTTACAAAATGATGAGTTAATTATGGTGTTTTTAATTAAGCCACAATTTGAATTAGACCAAAAAATTATTAGTCAAACCAAAGGAATAATTAAGAATCCTAAACATCACCAATTAGCAATTGACAAAGTTAAAGAATATGCAATTCAAAATAACTTCGAACTAAAACATATTATCAATTCACCTATTTTAGGTAAAAAAGGTGAAAACCAAGAGTTTATAGGATATTTTCAATGCAAAAAGTAATTTTTCACGTTGATATCAATGCATTTTTTGCATCAGTAGAAGAGATATATAATCCTATACTTAAAACCAAACCAATTGGTATTTGCAATAATAATTCTAAAGCTGTTTTGTGTACATGTAATTATGTAGCACGTAAGTATGGGGTTACTGCAGCTATGAATGCATCAAAGGCAAAAAAATTATGTCCGCACATTATTTTTATTAAACCTAAAATGCATTTATATGAAAAAATATCACAACATTTTATGGATTTAATTAGAACAAAATATACAACTAAGATTGAAATTGCTTCGATTGATGAATGTTATGTTGATGTAAGTGAAATTGTAGATAAATATCACAATAATCCCATAGTCTTAGCAACTCAAATGCAAAATTTATTTCTAAATAAATTAAATTTACCAGTTTCTATTGGAATTTCCGATAGTAAGTATTTTGCTAAAATTGCAAGCAATTTTAAAAAACCATTAGGTATTTATACATTGTATAAATCTGAAATTAAGGAAAAATTTTGAAATTTACCAATTGAAAATTTTCATGGGATAGGTAACAAAAAAATTCCTATTCTATATGAATTAGGAATTCATACAATTTTAGAATTCAAAAATCATGCCAATCAAGACAAATTAAAATTACTTTTTCATAATCAATATCTCAAAATTATTGACATTATTAATGGCAACATTAATGATGATGTAGTTAGTAATAAACAAACTGTAAAAATGCTTTCAAAAGCTAATACACTTCTAAAAGCAGAAGCTGATTTAGAAAGAATTTTTTATGAACTAGAAAAAGTTGTTAAAAAATTAACAATCGAATTGAAAAAAAATTTTCTCTTTGGTAAATGTTTAACTTTAATTATTAAAACTAATAATCAGAAAACCATTTCTAAATCCAAAACACTCACTGATAATATTGATCATAAAAATTTGTTTAATTTAGCAAAGAATTTATTCATTGAAATTTGAGATGAACAAGTTGAAATCAAATACTTATCACTAGGAATTAGCAAGTTACAGCGTATTTAAGTAATTATTACCTTCATTAGTAATAATACGACCATTAGTTTTTTTAACAATTAAACCAATTCTTAATAAATATGGTTCAACAACATTTTCAATTGTTTTGATATCTAAAAATAATTGTTGAGAAATAGATTTAATTCCAATTGCATGATGTGATGTTTTATTTAATATTTTTAAATACGATACATCAACATCTGTTAATCCTTTTGGATAAACACCAATAGCTGTAAAAATTTCATTTGAATTATGTTGGGGATTAATTAATTTGTAATCATAATAACGATTAACTAAATTAATTGCTATTCTTGGTGTTCCTTTGCTATAACTTGCAATTTGTTTAATTTCATTTTTATCTAAATGTAAATTATTCTTGTAGCATAACAAACTAATAATTTCTTCAATTTCATTTTCATCATATAGATCAATAAAAAACTTTATTCCAAACCGATCGATAAAAGGACCCGGTAATTGACCAATGTTTGTAGTTGCACATACCATTGTAAATTTGGGCACTTTTAAACGTGAGTATTGACTATTAAATTCTTTACCAATTTTTACATCAATAACAAAATCTTCTAAAATTGAGTAAAACATTTCCAGACACTTTAAATTAATTTTATGTGCTTCATCAATAAAAATAATGTCACCTTCACTCAACATTGAAATTAGATCTAAAACATCACTCACCAACTGAATGGTCGGACCCTGTACATGGTGAATGCGACTATTTAATTCATTAGCAACAATACTAGCTAATGTTGTTTTACCAACTCCGGCACTACCGTACATTAAAATGTGATCTAATTGTTTATTTTGTTGCTGAGAAGATCGGATATAAACACTTAATGATTCCTTAATGTTTGGTTTACCAATAAATTCAGTTAATAATTTAGGTCTAACTATTAATTCTTTCATTTTTGATATCCTCAATTAATAAACAAAAAATATTAGAAAATTTATTTTTTAATATTTCTTCTTTCCGACCCCAAACTACCTTTGTACTAATTTGCTTACTATATCCTAATTGTTGTAAATTACTGATGGCTGCATTAATTCGTTTTATTTCTTCATTGCTATAATTTTGCAAATCTTTTTTGCGATAAAAATCAATAATTGCATTGGTGATATTATTGGATAGTCCATATTTTTGACTAATTTCATATGGATTATTTTCTTGAATTAAAGACAACAACTCCTTATAGCCATTTTTAATAATTTTTAATGCAGTTTTTATTCCAATTCCATCAATATTAATAAGGTTATAAAAACCCATAGCATTATCTAAATTATCGAAACCAAAATTAATTCGGTTTTCAATACTTTTATTTCCCATTGAAATATAAATAAAGATATATAACTTATATTCTTGATTAAGTTCATAATTATTTATTTCATCAACATAAATTTCTTTTAAATGATGTTCATTCTCTAAAAAAATACTATTAGCATACTTGTATGCTACTTTACCTTTAAAACTATCAAACATATTTATTAACCTCATTAATAAATAAGTTATGAAACTAATAAATTACTTAATTGAAATAAAAAAGATAATCTTTACCGATTATCTTTTTTTAAACTACATCAATTGCTCAATCTAATTAGATTTTGTTTACAGATAAATAGAATTGAATATTTGAACCAATTGCTGCTAATTTACCATCTTTATAAACATTGCAATAGAAATACATTGTCTTACCTTGTTGGGTTTTTAATTCATATGCCGTTTTCAATAATTCAGAAGATGGTTTTAGTTCATTACTTGTTGCACCATCAATTTTTACACCGCCAGAGTTAGCTCCATTTGTTGTGTAGTATCATTGATAAGTTGCAGATGAATCATTAGTTGTAACTGAATAACTTGCATTATGATATTCAGTTATTGGTTGGAAATTAGAATTTACAATTGCCGTTGGATACGCAGATGTTCCAATAACACTTACTGCACCAGATGGATTTTCGCTACTGCCACTAGTTTTTGGTTTAATATTAATACTTAAGTTGTCACTTTGAACTGCAGTTTTTGTACCTGACACCATTACAGCATACTGTCATGCTACATTAGTTGTTACACCAGTTGTATCAGATGTTTTAATTGTGTATGTAGGATTTGTTGCTCCTTGAATATCAGTTCAATGATAACCATCTTTTGAAACCATTCATTGATATTTAACTTTGTTAGAACCAACTAAATTGTGATTTACAGTAACTGATAATTCAGCAGTATCTACACCTGCAGTTAATTCTTTTTTAGTTGATGTCAAGCTCACAATACTAATTGTTTCAGATTGTGGTTTGATTGTTAAAGTAATTAACTTACTATGAACTGCGCTTGCTGCATCTTTTCTTGGATAAACATTAACATAGAAATTTCAAGTTGTTTCTTTAGTAATATCTCTAATTTGCACATTACCAATTTCATATGTGTTAGATGTTCCGCCTTGAACTTTTTCTCAAGTTTTTTGACTATCTTTACTTACATATCAATCATAAATTAAGTCTTGAGTTTTGTCTGTGCTTTCAGCATTAACAAACAATCTAGTTGAATTATTTGTTTCAACAGTTACACTTGTTGATTGACTAGTAATGTTAACTTTTTTAGCTTCTACTTCTGGAGCTGAAATTATGCCATTATTACGGCTAATAGATAAATTTAAATTACCACTTTGCAAAACATATTCACCTTGTGAACCTGTAACTTGAACACAATAAATTCATTCTTGACCTTCAGCAACTTTAGTTTCATCAGCAGAAACTGTATATGTTGATTGTGTTGCACCTGAAATTGTTGTAAATTTTCCAGAATTATTCTTATCAACTAATCATTGGTATTTTAAACCACTTGTGCCAAAGTTTGACTTTGCAACAACTGACAATGTTGATGTTTCACCTGGTTTAATGATTGAATTACTAATTTTTAAATCACTAATAGATAAATCTTCTTTAACAGGATTAATAGTCAAAGTGAACTTTTGACTATGAACAGCTTGAGAAACATCTTTTTTTGGATAAACATTACAATAAATTTCTCATTGTGTTTGAGTTTTAATATTTTTAATGTCATCATTTGAAATTAATAGACTATTAAAAATTCCGCCTTGAACTAAAACAAAGTCAGTGTTTGGTTTTTTAACATATCAATCATAAACTAAGTAATCAGAACCTGAATACTGCGTACTAATAGATAAACTTGTTGATCCATTTGTGTTTACAGTTGGATTTAATGTTGATTGGGCAATAATCTTAACTGATGAACTACTTAAAGTTGGATTGTTTGGTTCAACAACTGTCTTTGGTGTGATAGTAATAGTTGAAACTTCACTTTCCTTCAAGAATTTACTTGGACTTGCTGAACTGGCATATCTACATAAATATTTTTTTACTGTTTGTTGACTAACAGTAGTTTCAGATACTGGAATTGTATAGTTTGATGATGTTGCACCTGAAATTGCTTGGAAACCTTTACTATCACCATTATCAACAAATCATTGATAAACAACTTGATTTCTATCTGAACTTATTGCATTAGTTGATAAAGTTGTGGTTGCACCAGATTCTAAACTTAGTGTTGCTTGAGGTTGTTGAGTCACAGTAACAAAAGTTTCACTCTTTGGTTGAATAGTAACATGAATATCATTCACCGTTAGTGTGTCAATTGTAAATCTATCCTTGATTTCACATTTATAAGTTCAATGTGTTAATTGAGAAATATTTCTTGTTTGACCTTCATCAAGTAAATATTTGTTCGATATCCCACCTTGAACAGTTGAGTAACCTTGACCATCGCCTTTATCAACATATCAATTGTAAAGTAAGTTACTTGTTGAACCGGTTGTGTTAACAAATAATGTTGCCGCTTCACCTTGCTTCACAGTTACATTTTGTGAGTGATTAGTAACATTAAAACTTCCATTCAAGCTAGATGTAATGTTTGCTAACCTATTTTGACTATTTTGTGTCAAAGCTCAACCAGCAACACCAGCAGCTGTTGAAACAACTAAAATACCTGATGTTGCAGCTAATATAGCTAATGTCATTTT
This sequence comes from Ureaplasma sp., assembly GCA_050872725.1. Classification (GTDB taxonomy): domain Bacteria; phylum Bacillota_I; class Bacilli_A; order Mycoplasmatales; family Mycoplasmoidaceae; genus Ureaplasma. The sequence goes on along the minus strand of JBNMHK010000002.1, from coordinate 53,254 downwards.
TTTAGCTGATTTTTTCATAATTTATCCTTATCTCCTTAAACAAATATACTTAATTTGGTAATCATAGCTTTGAATTTTAAAATAGCTAACATTTCATATTTATACTATTATATTGTAATATTATTGTGGCTTTTTAGGGAGAAAATTATTTTTATTATCTTTAAAATATGATTTTGCTTCTAGGATTTGTTGTTTAATACCTAATACTAATGCATTTAAACTTGGGTATTTTTTAACATTATCAATTTTTTTATAAAAAATTACTTTTAATTCTTGACCATAAAATTCTGGTCCATCATAATCAATTAGATGAGTTTCAAATTGTTTGCTTGTAATTCCTGCAATAGTTTTAGGCACACCAATAAAAGTCACTGCTTGATAATTAATATTATTCAATTCTGCTTTTGTGATGTAAACTCCATCACTGGGTGTAATCTTGGTTGTGTTGTAAATAAAATTAGCTGTTCTAAAACCTAATTTTCTTCCTAACATTTGCCCGTCAACGACTGTTGATGTGTAGTAATAAGGTTGCAACAAACATTGGTTGGCTGATTCAATATCATCTTGTTCAATCATTTTTTTAATATTAGTTGTTGATACATTATCATTGCGAGCGATGATGTTAACATTAAAAAATTTGTTTAAGAAATTTACATCTTGTTGATCATTACCAAATTTAAAATCTTCCCCAACAATAATTTGGCTAAAATTTCATTTTTTCAAAAAATTTTCAATAAATGCAATTGCATTCATATTAATTTTTTGTAAATCTAGAATAATAATATTATCTAACTGGTATATTTCACTTATTTCTTTAACTCGCTCTTCTAGACTATAAATTGGTTTTTGATTTTTCTTAAGAAAATTAAAAGTTAATACAGTTGTGTTACCATTTAAATTTTTAAATAATTTTGCATGTCCATTATGTAAACCATCAAAAAAACCAATAACTAGATTATCTGTTGACAAATTAATATTGTCATCATAACCATTAATGTAATAAATCATTTAAATCCTTTATTTCTAGTGCATCATCTAATTTATAGTTACCAATTTTTGTTCTTATTAAATTTGCTAATGTAGCAAAATTATTAAGTTTTATACCTAAATCATAAGCAAAACTACGGACATAAAAACCTTTGCTGACATCTATTTTAATAATGAGTTGGTTATTAGAATAATCAATAATTTCATAGTTGTATAACTTAACTAGTTTAGGTTCTAATTTAAAATCAATATTTTTTCTAGCTAATTCATAAGCTTTCTTGCCATTAACCTTAATGGCACTATATTTGGGAGGTAATTGGTAATAATCACAATTCAAAAATGTATCTAATGCATTTTTGATAGCATCTAAATCTAACATCATAGGTTGGTAATTGACTACATCACCTTCACTATCATATGTTGTAGTAGAGTAATTAAAATGGATGGTGGCAAGATAAGTTTTGTTGTCTAAAAGCAATGAATTTAATTGCTTTGTTCCCTCATTCAAACCTAAAATCAATAACCCAGTTGCTAATGGGTCCAACGTCCCTGCATGTCCAATCTTTTTTAGGTTTAGGATATTTTTAACTTTTTTTACTACATCATTTGATGTTCAGTGTTTAGGTTTATTAACAAGTAAAAGATCATTATTTTTCATAACAAATAATTTCATCTTCCACAAATTTAATTAATTTTGGATCAATATCCTTTGTATTAATGTATCATGCACAATTTAATCGTGGATTAAAAAAACCAATTTTACTAATATTTGTATAACACAGTTGCTTGCTATGTAACCCCATAATTCAATACATGAGAATTTGCAGGGTGTCTTTACTAGAAGGTTTGTTTATAGAAACTTTTAAATCCCATAATCCATTTGGGGTTAAAAAATCTGCATCCCCACAAGAAACTATCCGACTATAACCGCCACTCACTGGCAAATTAGAATTTACATCCCTAAAAGAAAGTGTGTGCTTTGTTATGGATCCTTCACTCTCAAAAAAATTCAATGAATTAACAACCATTGTTCTAATATTTTTAATTGTTTGACTATTTACATCTTCTTTTAATTTTCAATTTTCATAATATCCAACCCTAAATCAAACATCATATTGAACGAGTTTGCATGCATTAATTATAGAATCATCATCTGATCCTGTTATTTTATTAACAAAACTATTGGCAATCTCAATATTGCTAATCTTATTTTTAGAATTAAAAAGCTTTTTTAAGAAGGATTTATTGTTTGTGATTTTATTCTCATTCTCAAATTTATCTTTATCTCTAGCACCTTGTAATGAAATAGAAAATGCTGTTTTAGCATCACCATCATAAATATATCTAACTAAGTAATCAACCACTAAACCAATCAATCTAGGGCTAATATTTTCATCGCTTTGACTGAATAATTCTTTCTTATCCAAAAATTCTTCATACTTAAACAATTTCAATGGTAGATAACCACCAATTGGTTGTTTTAGTTTGTTATTTTTTTGAATAGCATTAATTCTTGAAGTAACTGAATACATATTTACGTTAGAAATTTTTATCTACACTATTAATTCTAAATTAATACATCTAATATAATTAATACATCATGGCTAAGATTAATAAAAAAAGAAGATCACATTTAAAAAAAGATCATCTTAATTGAAATAAAAACAAACCATTAGGTATTAATCATTTAAGTATTTTGTTCGATAATGCAAGCACTACTATGTGGTACATTATTGCAAGAAGAAAAATTTTTATTATTAATGTTTTTTATTGAATTAATAAAAAAGAACATTTAAGATTACAAAAAGAAATTTTTATTAATAACTTTAATCAATACTATAACTTTGAATACAACTTTGTTTATGAAAATGATGAATTTAATCAAGTTTATAATGCAAAGATGACAGTTTTTAAAATCTTTAAACCATATTAACTTTGTTAAATAATTCTTATTTCATTAAAATATATAGTGTTTAAGCAACAACATAGTTGATATTTTGTTAATAATATGCATGATTTTAGAGGTTTTATGAACAAAAAATTAGTTTTTTTTGATGTAGATGGTACATTACTCAATGACCAAAAAACTATAAATGAATCAACTATTAAGGCAATTAGTGAATTAAAAGATAAGGGATTTATTTTTTGTATTGCAACTGGTAGAGGATTAACTGAGGGTATTATTGAAATTGCAAGAATTGCTGGATTAAACGGATATTTAGTTCTTGGAAATGGTAACTATGTCTGGGATTTAAATAATGAATCATTATCATTAATTGGTATGCCGCTTGCAAAGCAAGTAATTAATGATTTCTATGACTCAGCAGTCAAATCTAAAAGACAATTAAATTTGTTTTTTGATGATGCCACAATCAAAAACTATTACTTTGGTGAGAGTGTAAATGTAGATATTCAAGACCCGAGCTTTTATGTTGCGGGGCCATCAATTTACAACTACTCTAATATTAATGAAATTACTGATGATTTAAAGAAGCCAATTGTCCATATTAGTCTAAAAGCTGAACAAGAAATAATTAAACAACATTATCCTAAATTAAAAAAATTAGAAAACGATAAGTTAGCACAAGTTTCTAATGTTTTAAATGTTTATGTTGAAGCAGAATCATATGGAATTTCTAAATGAAGTGGTGTTCAATATGTGCAAAAAAAATTAAATATCTCTAATGAAAATACATATGCGATTGGCGATTCTAAAAATGATAAAATCTTATTAACCAATGTTGGTAATTCTGTTTGTATGGAAAATGGTGATCCAGAAATGAAAAAAATTGCCAAAATTACAATTGGTAACAATAATACAGATGCAATTGCAAATTACTTATACACATTAATTGAAAATGAAAAATAATCAACAAATTGTTCCAAGTTTATTATCATTCAACAAAAATGATTGAGGTTACTACTTCATTTTGTTTCAACATGCCAATTTAGAGTACATTCACTTTGATGTAATGGATAAAGACTATGTTGGTAACACTGCATACAATGAAAAAGATTTCAATAAATTTATTCATATTCATAATAATTTAAAAGCACATGTGCATTTAATGGTTATGGATCCATTAAATGAAGTAGAAAAATATTTCCACAAGAAAACTGATGCTATGTGTTTTCATTTTGATGTTTATGAAAATAAGGAAAAAGTTTTTGAATGTTTAGAAAAAATAAAAAAAGCAGGTATAAAAGCAGGTATTGCAATTAATCCCAATTTTGCAATTTGGGATTATGAACAATACTTACAAGCTTGTGATTTTATTACACTAATGGGTGTATTCCCGGGTAAAGCAGGACAAAAATTTGAAATTAGTTGTCTGCAAAATTTACAAGAATTAAAAGAGTGATCGAAAAAAAACCACAAAGAATTTCTAATTGAAATTGATGGTGGAATGAACTTTGATACTATCCCCTTGGTGTTAAAGGATAGTCAATATTTAGTAAGTGGTTCATTCTTAGCTAAAAACATTAACAAATTACAAGAAATTACAACCTGAATGGAAAATTTAGAAGTTTAATTATTAAGTTTGGTAATAATTTTTTGCGTGTTAGAAAAGTGTAATTTAACATAGTAGTTTAATACTCTATTAATTTTTTTGGTGTCACCATGACATTGACTTATTAATTGAAAACTAGCATTTTCAATTTTATTATTTCATGCACCTAATGGTAACTGAATTTGTGCTTGTAATGATAATTTTTTTATTTGTTCTAAAAAGAAATAACGAGCAATGATTGATGCACAGGCAACTGCTAAATATTTTGTCTCAGCATGTGTGCAAAAAGTAAAACGTAGTTTATTATTAGTGATTTGTGCTTGATTTAAATATTCATTGAATTTGGTACTTGTAGCATATTGATCAATAATAATTTCATCAATCAAATGATTTTTAGATTTTAACTTATCAACTAATTTATCGATTACATCGTAATGTCCAATTGTTTTGATGACATGACTATTATGGTATAGTTCAATCAAATGATTATATTCAGTAGGTAAAATGTTATAAATTTCATATGGAACAATGTTAATTAACTTCATAGCTAAATTACAAATTGTGACATCATCCAATAACTTTGAATCTTTTATATTTAAATCATTTATCTTAGAAACTAGTTCATCATCCAAAAAAACTGCACAAACACATAAACCACCAAAATAATCACCAACACCAACTTCGTCTGAGCCAATGATGTTGGTTTGTTGAATTTTTGTATTAATCAATGAAATACTAGGTAAATGGGAACTGAAAAATATTTCCATTACTTGCTTTGTTTCATTACCTTGAATTAAACATTTCTGAGTTTTATAAATTGTTATTTTTGTTTTTTTATACTCTAATAAATATTCAATGTAGTTATTTTTTATTGGTAAATACTTAACTAAATCACTACTTAAAATTTGTTTTTTTTCTTGTTGAGTAATTAAGAAACTAAATGTGTTTAAACTCATATATACTTAAGATTATACTTAGAATCTGAGGATAATAACTATGTTAAAAATGAATGGATTAGGAATTGATATTGCTGATTTGAATCGTCATGAATTTGATGATAGACAGTTTGCCAAACGTTACATGACAAAGGTTGAATATGAAAATTTTTTATGTTGTGAATCTGAGCAAGCACAACGCAATTATATGGGTTGTATTTGGTCATTAAAAGAAGCAATTATTAAAGCTGTTAATCATGAATATTTATTTAGTGAAATTGAAATTGTATTAACTAAAGAAGCCCCAATTTGTAAATTAAAAAACCACACCTTATTTTTATCAGTTAGTTTTGAAAAAACATTAGTTGTGGCAATTGCAATTGGGTTTAAAAGTTCTAGTGTGAATGAATTGTAATTAACAATGTTGCTAGTGTAATACCAACACCTAACCAGCTAGTTGTGTAAATTCATTGTTTAATAGAGGCGTTACGATAGTGAATAAACTCAGGAATAATTTCTAAAATACCAGCCAATGTCATTAAAGAACCACTAATAGAATAAAGCAAAGGCATTAGTCATCAAATTGATTCAATGACATTAATTAAAAATCCGCCCAAAATAGTAAAAGGTATCATTAAAGCAAGAATACCAGTAGTTATTAAAAATGACTTAAAGCGACGATTATTTTGAATATCTAATTGAATTAGATAAATAATGATTGATGTTGGTATCAAGTGAATGACAAACACAATAATCATTCCTCAATTATCAAACTGTGCAACTGCATTATTAGAAGTATTTGCCATAAAACCTAATACTATCCCATCTACTAAACGATGTCCTAAAAGCAAAATGATTGGCAATCATTTATTAGTTTTACTGTCAATGTCAGAAGCATTATATAAAAAGTCAGCATGATTATGATCATGGTGATGATCGTGAAAATCACCTTTTTTGCCGTTTGAAATAGTAAAAATATAACGACTTAAAATTACAATTAAAACGCCAATAATGCCTCCGCCAACAACAACTCCTATCACTTTAAGTGTGTCTATTGCATTTAAATTATCATGGTTAGTAGTACTAAATTGCTCTTTTGCATGATTTATTGCCTCAGCAATGAATCCTACCGTACCTAAAATAATAATTAATCCTGCAGTAAATGCATATAAATAAGTTTGCACATTTTTATTAATCTTAATTTTGAACAATGACAAAACACCAACACACAAGGTTGGTGCACCTATTCCTAGAGCTAATAAAATTAAAATATTAATAAATGTGTTTAACATTAATTTACAACCTAAACTTAATTATTTAATTTTTCTAAATTTGCATAACTCACTTCTGCTTGAGATAAACGATTAAAGATTTCTACTTCAACAATAGCAATACCTTTAGTATCATTTTTGTTAATTACATAACCAACTTGGCCAGCCATGTCGCCAGCTGTAATTTTTACTTGGTCATTAACATCAAAATCTGCACTATATGTAATAGTTTCAATTACAACAGCATCATCAGCTTTATAAATATCACTAGCATTATTTGCTAATTGGTTGTCACTAGTTACATCTTCTAGTCTATATTGATCAAAGTTTAAAATTCTATCTATCTCATCATCACTCACTGGAATTGGTTTAGCACTCTTTCCAGATGAACCAATAATTCCTGTTACTAATTGAGTATTACGAATGATAAATCAAATATCATCATCCATAAACATTTTAATAAAAATATAACCATTAAACTTATTTTTTTCTTCAGTTTTAATTAACTGATAATAAGTTTTGCCATTTTTTTCAATTGTTTTTCATTCACCATTTTTTAATTTATTACCAACATTGCTAGGTGCATTATCAGCACTAAATTCTTCAATGGTAACAACTTTTTCTTTAATAATTCTAATGTCAGCTACTTTATCAGCATAACCATAAGAAGTGATTTTACCCTTCAAATTTTTGACTACAGATTCTTCGTTACCACTAATTGCAGTAATAATATATCACTTTGGTGTATTTACATAATCATTTGCAGAAATTGATGCTTTTTTCATAAACTAATTTGGCCCTTATAAAATACTAAAAATTAAATCAATAATAAAGAAAATAATTGCTAAGAAAATAGTAATACTTACCACAACAATTAGATTGGTAATCACAGTCTTTTTAGTAGATCATCTAATTCTACTAAATTCTTTTCCCATTCCAAAAAATCATCGCTTGATTTTAAATGGAACTGTTTCATAAGTTTCACTATAAATTTGTTTTTCTAATTTAAGTTGTTCATGATGTTTTTTAATAACCTCATGACGTTTGAATCTAACATTTTTATATGCTGTCCAAAACTCTTCATATGTTGAATAAGAAGAACGTTTAGTTTTAAAAAATTCTTGGTTCAATTCTCTAGTGCGTTTTTTAAGTAATTTTAGTTTCAATCTATCAATAACTATTTTGTCATAGTCATTTTGTTGTTTTTCTAAAGCTTGTTTTTGTTTTTCGTAAGCTAGATTGTTAGGATTGTTTTGTTCGGGATTATTGTATTTACTTAATAAATCCTTAACTTTTCGTTGATTAACAATTCTTCTACGTTTTACTTTATCTTTCATTGTTATTTAGTTTCCTTGTGTATTGAATACCTATTACAATGTGGACAATACTTTTTAAGCTCTAGACGATTTTGTGAATATTGATTTTTTGAAGTATGGTAATTTCTCGCCAAACAATCTTCACAAACTAAAATCACTTTCTTACTCATAATTTTAACTACACTAATAATTCTTCTTTTAAAATATCATGCGCATTTATTTTATGATATTTTGCTTTAATCAATGCATCATTAATGAAAGGAAAGACAACAAAAATAAAAATACTTATGAAGAAAACTACCATTGCATAAATTGCTGAAAGTTTCTCAGGACCACTAGCAAACACACCTCAATTAACAGTTGAACTCAATCAATTATTATTTGTTATTCCATCAATGATAATTTTTGTACTGTAATAATAAAAGAATTGATACCCAAATGCTAGGTAACATCCGAGTGCAGCAAGAGGAGCAACAATAATAAAACCATTCATTTTATTAACATGAACTTTTTTAGTAAAACGATTAATTCATGTTTTTAAAATAACAGTACCATAGATTGCAAACATGAATAAAGTTGGAAAGTTAGATGCACCATCAATGATAGCATCTGTATTTAAAATGGCACTTGGTATCAAGAAAACAATTCATCAAAATCCATAAATGAATGAAGATAAAATCATTCCTGATTTATTTCCATCTGTAGAATGTTCATTTAAATATCAACTAGCATAAAAAATTCTGTATTGTACTGAAAAAGTAAAGGTTCTTAATCCCACCAATATTAATGAATTTAAACAACCAACTGCAGATATGAAAATGAACAAAGATATCACAATACTAAATGCTTGCTTAGCAGTTGGATTATTGTTAAAAATTGTGTCAAACACACCACCAGCAGTACCACTACCAACCATAATTTGTCCTAAAGTAATAAATAAATATAAACTAATGCAAATACCCATTCCTAGAACAATTGTTAATGGTACTTTTTTCTTAGGGTTTTCCATCTCACCTTGTAATGATGCAACACCTAAAAAACTATCATAGGCAAATAAAATAGCTGGTAATGAAGATAGTATTCCATCAATAGATATTGCACCTACTTGAATACTTTCACCAGTAGTTGGGTTAGAGCTAAATAAACCTAAATTAGGATTCATTGCACCATAAATAATTCCTGCTAATCCCACAGCAATTAAAGGTAAAAATTTTAGGCCTGTTGTTAACACTTGAAAGTGTTGAGAATACTTTGTTCCTAAATAGTTAAAAGCAACAAAAATTACAACTAATGCTAAACCAATTAACATTACATATCCCATATGCATCACAGCAGTAATGTCAGTTCCACTTGGAATAAAAATTTTTACAATTGATTCAGCACAAAATATTGCTACTGCTAAATTAAGAATACCAAAGTAAAAGAAGGAATTATTAAATGCAATAAAACGACCAAATTTGTGGCCAAACATTCTTTCACAACAACCAGCTAATCCTGCTCCATCACGATGATTAAAACCAACTTCTGCAAAACTAAATGCAGTTAACAAAGAAATAACTGATGCTAAAATTCATGAAATTAGTACTCCATATGGATTGTTATTGTTATTAGCGAACACACCACGATTTTTAAAGAAAATACCAATTCCAATAACTGATCCAATTAAAACTGCAATAGCTGCTACTAATCCAACTTTTTTAGCTGTTTTAACATTAACAGACATTAATGTTCCTCCTTTCCTTAAAATTACATTTAACTATAAAATAAAAATCTTTAGCAATGCCAAAGATTATCACATTAATTATATTAAAAAATATTGCAATCTAAAACTATTTTCTTATTGTCAATTTAGAATAGGCATTTTTAGCAGCATTTTCTTCTGCCTCTTTTAATGTTTTGCCACTTCCACTGCCATACACTTGCCCATCAAAAATTAAATTAACAATAATTGGATGTTTATTAACAAAATTACTAAGTGCTGATTGGTTATCCCTAACATATTTAATTTCTTTGTTATAACTACGCATTAATGCTTCTTGAATCAATGTTTTGTATGGTTTTTCAGTTGGAATTTCACCATTTAAATATGGTTGAATAATGCAATAATCAATAATACTATAGGCTTTTTTAATACCTACATCTTTAGCAACTGCACCAATAAAAGCTTCAAAAACATTCTCCAAAATTTTATCAGAGATACTTTCTAAACCTTTACCAACTAAAATAATCTTATCTAAATTAATTTTTTTAGCTGCCAGAGCTAATGTTTTACCTGATACTAATTTTGCTTTCTTAATTGACATTAAACCTTCATTTAATTCAATTTGATCAAATAAAAAATTAGAAATAATTCAAGATATGGCAGCATCACCAATAAATTCATAACGTTCATAGTTGTAATTCAATCCATTTTCATGGGCATATGATGAATGTGTCAATGCCTGAACATAATTTGAATAATTCTTAGGATTGATTTTAAAAAAAGTAAAAATTTCTTTTAACTGTTGATAATTAATAGACTTATTATTTTGTTTCATTATCATACTTTTTAATTTGTGTTGTAATTTGTTTTACAACATCATTTTTAATGCAATTGTATAGCATTCTTAATGAACTAGAAAATTGTCTTTTATCAGCAGAACCATGAGTTTTAACACAAATCTGTTTTAATCCCATTACAAATGCACCAGCATTTTCTTTATAATCAAAAGTTGATTTTAATTTTTTAAGAGCAAAAATACTAGTGATTTTACCTAATATATTTCATGGTTTTTTGTATTCGTCTTTCAAAAAACCACCAATTGTTTTTGCTGTTCCTTCCATTGTTTTTAAAACTAAATTACCACTGAATCCATCGGTCACTATAACATCAGCTGCATAATCCAATAAATTCTTTGGTTCAACAAAACCAACATAGTTTAACTTAGTTTTAGTTTTTATTAATTCAGCTGTTTCACGTTCTAATGAACGACCCTTATGGTGTTCGGTACCTATATTTAAAACACCTATTTTTGGATCACTAAATGTTCTTTGTTTAGCATAAATACTTCCCATGATTGCAAATTTTACTAAATCATCTGGGGTTACATCAATGTTAGCTCCAACATCAATCATATTAAAAACTTTGCCATTTCTAGTTGGAATTGTTGGCATAAAACCTAATTTATTAATTCCATCAATCATGCCAATTGTTGAGTACATAATAAAGACAAAAATTGCAGTATTTCCTGCACTTAACAATCCATCTACTTTTTTATCAGCAAGAAGATTTGCTGTTAATTGCATTGAAGAATTAGTTTTAGTTCTTAGATTAAGAATTGAATCATCTTGACTAATAAATTGATCAGTATGTAAAACAGAAATTCGGTTATTACTTTGTTGTAAAAATTGTCTAATTTTTGTTTCATCCCCAACTAGAATAATTTCTACATCTTGATAAAAATTAACAAATGATTCACAAGCAAAAATTGCTTCACTAATATCATTTTCAAAACCCATTACATCAACAGCTATTTTCATTATTTACCTACTACTATTGCAAACCTATATAGTAATCATACACTTTTTGATCACCACTTCTTATTTCACAATATAACCCATATTGTTCACTAACATATTTTTCAAATTGTTTAACAGTGTTTAAGTTTGCGTTTGCACCATAAATCAAAAAGCAAATGTCAATTCCTTTTTTCCCACTAATCAATTTATCTAAAGTTAGTTTTAATGCAGCAAATTCATCTTGAACTGAAACAACAATTTTTTTATTAATAATACCAATCTTATTGTTTTGTTTAACATCAATATGAGAATAATTAACATCCTTAATTGATGTTGAAATAACTGCTGATAAAGTTTTATTTAAAATCTTTAAAATTTCTTTCTGATTGTTTTTTAAAGTAATATCTTTATTAACATTTGATGCACAAACAATTGTTTCAAACACATTCTTAGCAGGAATCACTTCACACTTAATATCTTTAGCATATTCCTTAGCACCATTTGCTGCCATTACTAAATTTGAATCATCTGTAATAATTAAACAATTCTTTTTACCAGCATTGTACATTGCTGCTAAAAAAGCTTGTAAAGACGTTGCTCCCTCATCTTCAGTGGTTATCACTTCATCAACCTCAAAGTCCTCCTTAATGAACTGAGCAATTTTTTTTGTAGGCGCTGTAACAACAACACTTAAGCCATCAACCAATTTTGCTGTGTTTAAGTTAATTTCTGAACCAACTTGATCATAAGTTTTGCTTTCATTAACTTTATTCTCATATTGCAATGACATATTTTCAATTTTTACTTTTTCAAATTCACCATACTGCTGAGCAATTTGCAATAACCTATATGGTTTCATTGTGTGAATATGTACTTTTACTAAGTTGTCATATTGAACACAAACTAAACTATTACCTATTCTTAATAATTCCGTCTTGAATTCTTCTAAATTAAAAACATCCTTGTTTTCTTTTAAATTTGGATTGATCTCCAAATTCAAATTAATAATAATTTCACTACAATATCCAAATCCTTCATCTTTTTTGTGTTGATCAAAAAATTCAAAATTACCTTCATCAATATAAGCAGATTCGCCCTTTTTATTCACTAAATCAGCTTGGATTTCTTGAATTAAAACATCAATATTATTATTTAAAATTGCATTCATACCTTTAAAAAAAGATAATAAACCGTAGCCGCCAGAATCTACAACACCAACCTCTTTTAATTCTTTCAACAAGTTAGGTGTATCTTCCAAAGCTAATTCACCTGCCTTTATCACGCTAGCAAAAAGTTCTTTTACACCATTATAAGATTGGTTATTAGCACTCTCGGACATGCAACGAATAATAGTTAAAATTGTCCCTTCAACTGGATTGACAACAGAAGTATAGGCTTTTTCTTTAGCTAAAACAAATGATTGTTGCAAAATTGCAACTGTTAATTCAGTTAACTCAACAGTAAAGTTACTTAGAAATCCACGCATAATTTGGCTAAAAATTACACCTGAATTACCCCTAGCATTCATCAACAAACCTTTAGAGAATGAATCAGCTAATTCTTTAAAATTAGTGATGCTTTTACCATCAATATTTGATGAAATAGCTCCCTTAACAGTTGTATCCATATTTGAACCTGTATCACCATCAGGGACAGGAAAAATGTTTAGATCATTAATGTAATCATGTTCTAAAGATAAAATTTGACTTCCGCCTTTAATCATTGCAATAAATTTTTCTAAGTTAATCATAGATATTATTACCTCTAAGCATGCACAATAATGTTGATTTTTAGTTTAGTGTCATCTAATTGCTTAGAAAGATTAAAAAAAATTTTCTTTTGTAATTCATTGCAAACTGAACTAACATTGTAAATCTTGTGATCAAATCATGCATCAACATCAATTTCATCTTTATCATCTTTAATGTTTTCCAAAGCAACACTAACTTTTTTTACACCAGGAACTTGGATTGCACTATTTTTAACAAGTTTCACAATTAAATTATGATTAAAAAATGTCTTCATTAATAAACTAGATTTTACATTAAATTTATTAAAAAATACTAGTATTTAATAAGTTTTTAGTATGTTATAATTCTTTTGTATTGTGAAATATTTTAATTTAAGGAATGAAGTATGTCAAGAAGAGATCAATTAACATTTAAAGGACCAATGTCTGGTAATAAACGTTCTCATGCGATGAATCATTCTCGCCGGGTATGAAATGTTAACTTACAAAAAGTTAGAGTTAAAGACATTAATGGTCAAGTAGTAACTGTTAAAGTTTCTGCTAGAACAATGAAAACATTAAAAAAATATAATGCTATTGCTTAATTTAAAATAGATAACACACAAAATAGTAAAACATAAAATCACTAGAAAAACTAGTGATTTTTTTAACTAGTCATCATGATTTTAAAAAAACTATGTATAATAATTCACCATAATGAAAACTTATCAACAAATGTTTGTTTTAAAAAATATTAGTTGTCTTCATGATTGTGAAGAAAGTTTTCATATTAACAGTTGTTGCTGTTGTTGTTTTTAGTTATAAATCAATCATTTTTTTGAATTTAAATATATAAACTTAGAAAGATTTTTTATGAATAAAAACAATCAACTAAGTGAAAAACAGTTTTTGTTTTTCACAATTAACTATATTGTCGGTTTTGGTTTTATTACCACAATTACAAGTGTTATTAAAACAGGTTATTATGGATTAATTATTTTTTTATTGACAGCTTTAATTTCACTTGCAGTGGTGTTAGTATTTTCTAGATTAGGAAATGAATTTCAAAATGAATATGGTGGTTCATATTTATATGCCAAGAAAGCATTCAAAAAACATTTTGCTTTTTTCCAAGGTTGAAATCAATTTATTCAAGGACCAATTTTAGCTGCAACTTCCCCACTATTTATTGCAGATGCACTAAATAGTGTAATAATTAATGAAACAGCAACATTAGTTATTAGAGTTGTATCAATTACTTTTTTTATTGCACTTGTATTTATTTCTACATTAGGTATTCATTTAAATAAAAAAGTTATTTTTTTAACTGCAGTTGTAAAATGATTAATCTTATTTGTTGGGGTAGGAATTGCAATTTATTTGGCAAGTAAAAACTGGGCTTTTCAAGAAAATTTTTTCAACACACAAACAATGACACCATTTTTAATTTTTAGCAATGTACTTTCATTTATGTATGCATTTGGTGGAATTGAAGATGTATCAGCAATGGCCCCTGATCTAAAAGTGAAAAACTTTAAAAAAGTTCTTTTAATTGCATTTAGTGCTATTTTAAGTTTTTACTTTTTGGTGTATATTATTCTAAATGGTTTAACTCAGTTAAACCTGATTAATAACTTTGGGGATTTGTATAACCTTGTGTTTGGTGCTACTGGAATGGTTATCTTTGCGATTGGACTAATTTTTAATGGTATTTCTAGTAAAGTATCAGTAAGTATTTCACAATCTAGAAAAATTATTCCTTTAGCAGATGATGGTTATTTACCAAAAATTCTTAGTAAAAAGAATAAACAAAATGAGTACAAATATGCTATCTTATTTGGTGGCATAGTCACAATTATTTCTATGATAATATTTTGACTAATACCTCTATTGTTGCATTTAGAAAACTTTTTTAATGCAGTGATCCAACTAGGAACAATGGCATATTTGATTCAGTATGCATTAACAATCATTACTGCAATCTATTTAGCAGTAAAGAAAAAAATACAAATGATACCTTGATATGAATGAATCATTTATCTCTTTGCACTAGTAACTATTTTTACTACACTATTAATTTATGTTCTACCACCAGTTGTTAATGAACCATGAACAATTCAAAACACAATCATAATTGTTTCATATTTAACCTTTATTGGATTAGGTTATTTGATGTATGGTGGAGTAAAGTTATATGAATACAATAAAAATAAAAAATTATAGAATATCACCCACATTTGTGACAACTCATTGGATATCATCATCATCTTCGCAAGTATCAATAAAACGTTGTAACAAGGCATCTTCTGCTTCAGTTACATCCACAAATGTTTGAGGAATTAATTTAATTTCAGATGATAAGATTTCTAAATTAGAATTTTCAATTAAAAGATTTTTAACATTATAAAAATCTTCAGGCATAACTAATAACTCAAATGCTGATTCATCATGTTGCAAATCAACCACATTGTAATTTAAAGTTAATTCTAAGATTTTATCTTCACTGATTTGGTCATTTTTAGCAATGATAAATTGACCATATTCATTAAACAACATTTTGACACTATTTGGTTTAGATAGTTCACCCTTTAACTTAGAAAAATAACCACGAATATTGCTAACAGTTCTTTGCTCATTATCTGTTAATGCTTTGATAATAATTGCAAGACCTCTTGGTCCATAACCTTCATACGTTACTTCTTTTAAAGCTTCACTATCTTTAAAATTGCTAATATTTCTTTGAATTGTTTCACGAGTCAAATTATTTTCTAATGCTCTACTAATGGCTGCTTTTAGTCTTGGATTTGCTTCTGGATTAGGCCCACCTACTTTTACTGCAGCTTTGATTTCTCTAACACACTTTAAAGCAACTTTAGATTGTTGCTGTTGTTTTTTATTAATTGATGATGCGATTAAATGTTTACGAGGCATATAAAGTTCCTTCCAAATAATTTAATTTCTAGGCATAACACAAACGGTGTCACCAAGTCGAATGTTTAAAGCTTTAATTGAATTAACAGATAAAACAAAAATGTGGTGAAGTTTGTCAAAAATAGGTAGGATTTGATTAGGTAAAAAATTAGGATATAGCTCTTTTACATTTCAATTTAAATCTACTATTACCAAATCAAATGCAATTTTAAATTCTAATGAATTAAATGTAAATTTTTTATTAATAAAATAACAAGTGTAATAATCTAACTCTTTTAACATCACCAATTGATCATTAATCATTTGTTCATTTTGTAGTCAAAAAATTTTTATTTTAGTTTCTAAATTATTAATAGTTAAACAATGTTTTAAATAATATGTTTTTCTACCGAAATGATTCTGTAAAATATTTCTTTTATAATTTTCAACACTAAAAAGTGTTGATAGTTTATAAAAGAATGATTTAATTTTCATCTTGAAGTTCTTCATATTCACGTAATAACTTACTAATTAAAACATTAATATCATTATTTAATGCTTTAAATGAAATCTTAGCTTTATTAAGCATTTGATTTTTATTAAAATTAATATTTTCTTTACTTATTTCACTTACTAGCTTATTTTGTTCAGAAGGAGTAAGTTTTTCTTTTTTACTAACTTTAATTACAGTTAATAAATCTTTTTTAAAAATTAAGAAATCATTACTATCTTGTCAATATTGTAAATAATTGTATAAATAATTTCTATATTGATCATAGACAACTCTATGAGCATCAATAGTGTTAACTATTTCAAAACCATTTGTCTTTATTTTGTTAGATGAAACTTTGTTGTATAAAGGATCTAATTTATCATCATCAATGATTGTAATTGCTAGATTTTTAGTATCATTTTTAATGATAGTCTTATATGTTTCTAATAATTTAGAATCATAATCTGCAACTAATATAATGCTCATAGATTCAACTGATGAAAAAGCATAATTTAATAACCTTAATGTGTTATAAACAGATGAACTATCTAATTTTTGAAAATCAAAAATAAAATTATGTTTTAAATCATTAATTTCAGGTGATAAAAAAACAAGTTTTTTAAGGAATAATTGACTTTTCTTAGTGAATTTTATCTTATTAGACACGTAATCATACATGTTCATACTTGTAAATTTAGGATTATTTTTCTTGATTGTACGGTAATGAAAAATAATAATAGCCAAAAACAATAATGTAAAGCACATTGGAACAATAACTTCAGCATTACTAAATCATGCTGCTCAAACATCAGGAATTAATAATGTTTGAGTTGTTTGGTTACCTTTTAAACAAATGTGGCTGGCTTTTAAACCATAGAAAATATTGTCACTAGTTAAAGCAACAAAATGAGCATTTTGATAGGAACTAAAGATGCTTGTTAAGCTGTCAGCCCCAAGTTGGCTAGATAATGAGCCATTCACTAGTGAGAAATATGTTAGGACTTGAATATCATTAGTGAAATAAACATATTTAAAGTTAGTAATGAGATTTTGGTCGAGGTGGGCTAAAAGTTGTTGGGCAGCTTGTTTTAAAGTTTGTAAACTATAAGGGTCGCCAATAATTTTGTGGGTTGGAATGTAATATTCAATTAAATAATATTTTAAATAGATATTAGCACTATTATTAATAAAAGCATTAAAGTCACCAGTAAGACCATTATTAAGTGCAGTGGTAATATCGTTAATGGTTGGGTACAACGAACTTTGGGTGACCACTCATCCAATGATATGTCCATTAGAAACCAAACTACCTTCAAAGTCACCATTGAATAATTGGTATGAATCAAATGCTGATTTAATAATTGGTAATGCTAAACCAAAAATTAAACACAGAATCAAACCAATAATACTCAATCAAAAAATACTATTAATCAAAATGCGCATCTTATTTGCACTTTTGGATGATAATGATTTTTGTTTTTTAAAATCATTATTGTAAAATCAATAGTTGTAAAAAAATGCGACAAAACGACTTTTCATTTTGACATGACAAGTCAAAACTTGATCAATAATAGTATAAAGACGATCAGATGATTGGTAATCATCATTATTATGACAATAATCTTTACCTATTGCATGATCAAGTTTATAAAACTTGTTATGAATTAAAATTTTTTTATTATCACTAGCCACGTAAATTTAATTCTTTAATAATTGTTCTATAACGTTCAACATCATTTCTTTCTAAATATGCTAATAAGTTTTTACGTTTAGCAACTTTAGCATATAGTCCTGATTTAGAAATTTTGTCTTTTTTATTTTCAATCATATGTTTTGTTAATGCAATAATTTCTTCAGTAAGAATTGCAATTTGCACTTCTACTTTCCCAGTGTTTGTTGCACTACCACCATATTTTTTCACTAATTCTTGTTTTACTGCACTTGAAATTGCCATAACTTTTCCTTAACTAAATAATTTAAGCGTTCTAACAACAGTGTAATCTCGGAAAATAAAATCACACCATGTTAAACATTTACATCCTAATTCTACCATTAATTATTTTTGTCTTGATTACGATATTTTGCAAGACGTTGTTTATTAACTAAATTTTCAATATGAGCACGCTTATGTTTTTGTTTAATTTTAGATATTTCTTGTTTTAATTTCTTCTTATAACCTGGCTTAATGTTGCTTTTGTTTGTATGAATAAGTTTCTTTATTTCTTGTTCTTGAGCCTCATTGATGGGTTTATGAGGTCTAAGATTAATTTTTGCATCAACTAATTCATTATTTTTAATTTGTTTGGTTTTAAATTGAATATTTTTTTTAAGAATCTTTTCAAGTTTAACTTGATCTTGAGGATGATACAAAACATATGAATGACCAGTATATCTCGATCTGCCTACTCTTCCTGCACGATGCAAATACCACTCTGGGTTATCTGGTAGATCATAACTAATAACATGACTTGCACCATCAATATCCATTCCTCGACTAAACAAATCACTAGCTACAACATATTGAAATTTCTGCTGTTTAATATCTTTATAGTTATTTTTTCTTGCTCTAGTTGAAAGTTTAGAATGTAAATTAATTACATTTCTATTTTGCATTAATAATTGTTTATAAATTTCATCAGCTTTTTTTGTTGTATTGGTAAAAATCAAACAAAAGTAAGGATTAACTTGATTCAAAATTGTTGCTAAAGCATGATTTTTATCGATGTCTTTAACCAAATAGTGTTCAATCTTGTTCATTAATAAATCTAAATGATTAAGATTAATAATTTCAACATTATGGTAAATGTTTTTTAACTCATGATTTAGAACATCATGTAAAGTTGCACTCATAGCAATTTTGTAAATGTTTTCAAATGGTAATTTAGCAATTATTTGGTGAATTTGTGGATAAAAATTTAAATCCATTAACATATCTGCTTCATCTAAGACAAATGTCTTAACATTACTAAAAATTGAATTAGGTAATTCTTTACTCACTTCTAAAAAACGTTGTGGTGTGCAAATAATAATGTGCCCAGAATTAGTTTTGGTTTCATTAATAAGTTTATTGATGTCAATACCACCAATTCATAAACTAATTTTTAAATTGTTGTCTTTAGTTTTAAACATTTGTAAAACACTATTAACTTGTCTAGCTAATTCTCTAGTTGGGCAAACAATAATGGCCTGATATTTTTTTACATTTAAATCTAATGACTGCAAAATTGGCAAAACATAAGCCAATGTTTTACCAGTGCCTGTTGGACTAATACCAACAATATTTTTCTTATGATTAAACAATTTCAATGATTGTTCTTGAATTGGTGTTCATTGTTTAATGTTGTTATTATTTAAAATGTTAATAATTCATGGATGTAAATTAAATGTATTCATAGATTAGATTATAAAATTAACAATTAAAAAATCTATTCAATTTAATGAATAGATTTTAATTTTAAAATGGTGGAGACTATGGGAGTCAAACCCACGACCTTCTGAGTGCAAATCAGATGCTCTATCAACTGAGCTAAGTCCCCAAGTGGTGGAAGTAAGTGGGCTCGAACCACCGACCTCACCCTTATCAGGGGTGTGCTCTAACCAGCTGAGCTATACTTCCACATTAAGTATGTATAATATGAAACCTAAAATATTATACATAAATTTTTCTTAAATTATTAGAAGTGTCAAAAAATAATTAACGTTTCGTAAATTGCGGTGCACGTCTTGCCCCATAAAGACCAAATTTCTTACGTTCTTTTACTCTAGCATCACGAGTAACTAAACCATATTGTCTTAAAATCTTTTTAAAATCAGGATTAACTTCAATTAGTGCTCTTGCAATTCCTAATCTAATTGCTCCAGCTTGACCAGTAAAACCACCACCATAAACAGCAACTTGTACATCATATGATTTACTTGTTTCAGTTACTGATAATGGTTGCATCATGTCTTGAATTACTAGTTCATTAGGAAAGTATTCCATTGGAGTTTTCTTATTAACTAAAATTTTTCCTGTACCTGAAACTAAACGAACTTTAGCAACAGAACTTTTTCTTCTTCCTAAACCTTTGTATTCTGCTTTCGCCATTATTTATCCTTAAGCCTTTTTTAAATTTAATACTTGTGGTGATTGTGCTGTATGAGGGTGATTTTCACCTTCATAAATAAACAACTTTTTAATAATTTGTCTAGAAAGACGATTTTGAGGTAACATACCTTTAACAGATCTGCGAATAAGTTCAACAGGATATTTAGCAAGCATTTCTTTACCTTTTCTTGCTCTCAAACCTCCAATGTAGTGTGATGAATTGTATCAAATCTCATTTTCTGCTTTGTTACCAGATAAACAAATATTTTGAGCATTAACAACAATTACAAAATCACCACCATCAACATTTGGTGTTCATGTTGGTTTATTTTTACCACGCAAAATGTCTGCTAGTTGAACCGACAAACGACCTAGGATTAGGTCAGTAGCATCAACAACATATCAATTACGTGCTTTTTGAGCTGCTTCTTTTTTAAGCATTGTACTCTTTTGCATTAGAGTAAATCTCCTTATATATCAATTGGCTATTGAGGAAATTTTGATGTAACTAATTTATTATACATTAATTATTTTATTTATGCTTTTTAAAGTTTACAATGATAATTTTACTTAGAAGTTTGAACTATTTAACTAACATAAAAAATATCTTAATTAAAGATGATAATAATTAATTTCATATTTGCTATCTATCAATAATCAATTCAATCTTTAATTTCTAATGTTATAAAACTAACAGTTAAGTGGAATATTTTATGTAATAAACAAAAATGAGCTAGTGTTTATAGCTCATTTTTTTAGATTTTAGTATTCTTTGTCTAACATTTCTTGACCATAACGAACAATACTTTCGCTATCTTCTAATCCTGTTCCAGCTGGAATTAGATTACCTAAAATAACATTTTCTTTCAATCCTAATAAATTATCAACTTGTACCTTGGCTGCTGCATCAGTCAAAATCTTTTTTGTATCTTGGAATGATGCTGCTGATAAGAATGAACCAGATAAAGCAGGTGCATTGTCAAGTCCAAACACTTGGTCAGTAATCATAGGTGGAACTTTACCATTCTTAATAAGTTCTTGACAAATTTGCTTAAACTTATTAATATCAATAATTTCACCAATTGATAAATTTGAATCACCAGGATTAACAACTGTTACTTTATTAGTTAATTGACGAACAATAACTTCAATGTATTTATCAGAAATTTCAATCCCTTGTGCACGATATACTTTTTGCACTTCTTTTATTAGATAATCTCTTACAACATTAATTCTTGCAACTTTTAGTAGTTCACTAACATCAATTGATCCATCAGTCAATTTAGTTCCAGGAATGACTTCATCACCAACTTTAACTCTCAATGGAAGATCAATTGGAACAATGTAAGTAATTTCATCTAGATCATTTTTGATTGTAATTGTGTGTGAATTACTTTCTAATTCAATATTTGTTACAACACCACTAATTTCACTAATTTTAGCTTTTTCTCATGGTTTTGGTTGAATACAATCAAACAATTGTTTTAAACGTTCAAAACCTTGAGCAATATTTGATCCACCAGCAACACCACCAGTATGGAATGTTCTCATGGTTAATTGAGTACCAGGTTCACCAATTGATTGAGCTGCAATAACACCAATTGCAACGCCTTTTTTAATTTCTTGATTTGTTGATAAATCTAATCCAAAACATTTTTGACAAATACCAAATTCAGATTCACAGTGAAGAGGAGATCTCACTTCAACTTCATTGATTCCTGCAGCAATAATTTGTTTTGCAATATCAGCAGTAATTAATTCATTAGCTTTAACAATTGCTTTGCCATTATGTTTAATATCAAAAACTGAATTACGGCCAAAGATTCTATCATGCAATGGTTCGATAACAATGTGGTCTTTTGTGTCAACAATATCATGAACTTTTAGACCACGTCTTACACCACAATCATACTCAGTAATGATAATTTCTTGAGTTGCATCAACTAATTTTCTAGTCATGTAACCAGATTTTGATGTTTTCATTGCTGTATCGGTCATACCTTTACGAGCGCCATATGATGAATTGAAATATTCAGAAACAGTCAAACCTTCAATGAATGAGTGTTTAATTGGAATTTCAATTGTATCTTTAATAACTTTAGATTTACGTTTTTGGTCATAGTTATATGACTTAGACATCAATCCCCGCATCCCTGCTAATTGAGTAAAGTTAGATGTATTACCACGAGCACCTGAATCTGCCATTACAACAATTGAATTTTCTTTTAATTCTTTTGTTTTTACTAATTTTGAAATATCATCAGTTACTCTATCTTTAACATTATTTCAAAGTTCAACAACTTTTGTATAACGTTCATCTTCATTTAATCAACCTTTTTCAGCAAAAGATTTAATTTCAAGTACTTTCTTATCAACATCTTTGAAGTAGTCATACTTTTGATTGTAAGTAGGTACATCAAAGGCAGAAATAGATGTTGCACTAATCATTGAGTAGTAGAAACCTAACGATTTTATTTTGTCCATGACTTGTGGAACAATTGATTCATCATTATTGTATTGATGATACAACTCATTAATAATTGTTGATAAAACTTTTTTATCAAATGAATTATATAATTCATGTTGAGCAATTGCTTCCTTAACATTTTGGCCTCTAGGAACTACCATGCTAGCTGTTGGACCACCTAAATCTTTTGGTGAGTTAATGTAAACAAAATCATTAGGTAAATTATCATTAAAAATTACTTTCCCAGGTGTAGTAATTAAAATTCCTTCTAAACCTTTTTCTTTAAAACCTTTATTTGGATATACATTAGTACTAATACCAATTAAAGAATGAATTCCAACTTTTTTATCATTAAGAGCACGTCTAACTTCATCTTGATCATAGAAAATTAAACCTTCACCTAGACCATTCTTAACTTCTTTAGAAATGTAATAAATACCCAACACCATATCTTGAGTAGGGGCAATGATTGGTTTACCATCCTTTGGACCTAAAATGTGTCATGATGCTAACATAATTGATCTGGCTTCAGCAATAGCTTCTTTACCTAATGGAACATGAACTGCCATTTGGTCACCATCAAAGTCAGCATTAAATGCTGTTGTTACTAACGGATGCAAACGAATTGCCTTGCCATCAACCATCTTAACTTCAAATGATTGAATTCCTAATCTATGTAAAGTTGGTGCACGGTTTAATAATACTGGTCTAGATTTAATAACTTTTTCAACAATTGGTCAAATTACATTATCTTGACGAGTAATTAAAGCTTCAGCCTGTTTAATTGATGTAACATGTGGTATTATTTCATTTCCATTATCATCAAATTTACGAATTAATTCATGAATGATGAATGGCTTGAATAACTTCAAGATCATATTTACTGGAATACCAACTTCATACATTTTTAATTCTGGACCAATAACAATAACTGAACGTCCTGAATAGTCAACACGTTTACCCAATAAATTTTGTCTAAATAAACCTTGTTTACCTTTCAAGTGATTACTTAATGATTTTAATGGTCTACGATCACGACCAACGACAGGTTTTTTTCTTGATGAATTATCAAATAATGCATCAACAGCTTCTTGTAACATACGACGTTCATTATTCATTAAAATATCTGGTGCATATTCTTGAGATAATTTTTTTAAACGTTGGTTACGAATAATGATTTTTCTATAGAAGTTATTAATATCACTAGTTGTGAATCTACCACCATCTAATTGGATGATTGGTCTAGTATCAGGTGGAGTGACTGGAATTGCATCTAAAATCATTCATTCTGGACGATTGTTAGATTGTCTAAATCATTTAATAATCTCTAAACGACTTAATAATTTTCTTGCCTTAGGATTTGTTAAATCATCGAAATCTTTAAGTGCTAAATTAATTTTTTTATACTCTTCTTCAAAATTAATATTTTTTAATAATTCATAAATAGCTTGTGCGCCAACACCAAACTTGATATTTGTGTATTTAGTTATGAATTTAAAAACTTCTTGAATTGAGAATGGTAGATTTTTTTCAGCCAAGATTAAATCGTAAGTTACAGCTCTTTTATAATCAAAGTCATCACGACCTTTAGATGATTTAATTTGTTCCTGGATATCTTTTAAAATCCGACGTAACTTGTTTCTAATTTTAGTATTATTTTTTGGACTTGATAAATCAACAATTTCCTTCAATTCAAAGATTTTTTCACCATTGAATTTATAGTTACCTTCATCCAAAATAATGTAATTAACAAAATAAACAACTTGTTCAACTTCTTTGTAAGAAATATCTAATAACAACGAAATCTTAGAAGGGTTAGGTAATTCTTTTGTCATCCAAATGTGTGCAACAGGACATGCTAATTCAATGTGACCCATTCTTTCTCTACGCACAATTGAATCTGTGATATCTACACCACATTTATCACATTTTTTACCTTTGAATTTTACTTTTTTATATTTTCCACAAGCACATTCATAATTTTTTACAGGACCAAAAATTGCTTCATCAAATAAACCACCTGGTTCTGGTTTTAAAGTTTTGTAGTTGATAGTTTCAGATTTAGTAACTTCACCATGTGATCAAGATCTAATTCTTTCTGGCGAAGCAATTCCAATTTTTAAAGCTTTAATATTAGATTGTTTGTTTGGATTATTCATATCTACTTACCTGCTCCTATCACTTATTAAAATGCTTCATCTTCATATTCATCATCAAAGTTCATTTCTTCTTGTGCTAATGCATTAGAAAGAGTATTTAATTCTTCCAATTCATTAATATCATCATGAACTTCATGACTAATGTATTTATTCATATCAACTTCATTATTATTCTTATCAATTACTTCTAGGTAGATTCCTAAACCTTGTAATTGTTTTGTTAATAATTTAAATGATTCTGGAATTCCGCCTGATGGAATATCTTTTCCCTTAATAATTGAACTATATGTTAAATTACGACCCCTAACATCATCAGATTTAATTGTAAGAATTTCATGTAAGTTGTGAGCTGCACCATATGCTTCAAGTGCCCAAACTTCCATTTCACCAAATCTTTGTCCACCATTTTGAGATTTACCACCAAGAGGTTGTTGAGTAATCTTAGAATATGGTCCAACTGATCTAGCGTGAATCTTGTCATCAACCATGTGGTCAAGCTTTAACATATACATTACACCAACGGCGATATCGCCATCAAAATATTCACCAGTTTTACCATCTCTTAACTTGAATTTACCTTTAGTTTTGATTGGATCAATTCCTGCTTCAAGCATAATTTCATTTAAGTCTTTATTATTGACACCTTCAAAGACAGGAGTGGCAATTTTATAACCAATGTCATCAAAAGATAAACCAAGTTTATTAAGAGTAATAAGTAAATCTGAAGTTTTTGTTTTAACTAATAAATCATCATATGATTCAGGCTTAACACTATCAATTAAATGATTAATTTCATTATAAAGTGCATTAGCTATTGTTTCTCTTAGACCATAAACTTCTACAAATTTACTTGCACCTTGGTTTTCATAGACATACTTCAATAATTCCTTTTTACCTAATTCTCTTGCAGCTAAACCTAAATGAATTTCTAGAATTTGTCCAATATTCATCCGGCTAGGCACACCTAATGGATTTAGCAAGATATCAAGTGGAGTACCATCATCTAAATATGGCATATCCTCAATAGCTACAATATTGGAAACAATACCTTTGTTTCCATGACGACCAGCCATTTTATCGCCAACTTGAATTTTACGTTTTTGTACAACATAAACTTTCACTACTTCAATAACATCATCACCCAAATCAGTAGATTCATCTGAATTAGTGAATCTTTTAACGGCAGCAACAATTCCTTCACCGCCATGTGGAACTTTAAGTGAAGAATCTTTAAATTTCTTGGTTTTATCACCAAAAATTGATTGTAATAATTTTTCTTCAGGTGATAAATCAACTTGGCCACGAGGTGTGATTTTACCTACTAAAACATCACCTTCTTTTACATCAGCACCAACCATTATGATTCCGTTTGGATCTAAGAAACGTTTAGCACTATCAGCAACATTTGGCATATCTCTAGTGATTTCTTCATCACCATTTTTAGTTGATAAACATTGTAATGTATATTCATCAACATGAATTGATGTATATGTATCATCTTGAACTAAACGTTTTGATAAAACAATGGCATCTTCAAAGTTGTAACCATTTCATGTTGTAAAACCTACTAATGCATTACATCCCAATGATAGTTCACCATTTTGCATTGCTGGTCCACTACATAAACTATCACCAACTTGAACTTTTTCACCTTTTTCTACAATTGGTGTTTGATTAATACAAGTGTTTTGGTTAGATTTTCTAAATTTTACAAAACTCTTAGTGTGTTCTTTACCATTTTCATCTTCAATTGTAATTTTAGTACCATCAACTTCTTTAACAATGCCATTAAAATTACTAATCATTCCCATTCCAGAGTCATGAGCAATTTTATATTCACTACCAGTTCCTACTCATGGCGCATATGGTTTAACTAATGGAACTGCTTGACGTTGCATATTTGCACCCATCAATGCACGGTTGGCATCATCATTTTCTAAGAAGGGGATTACAGAAGCCGCAACAGAAACAACTTGTTTTGGTAACACATCAACATAGTCCAATAAAGTTGGTTCATATAAATTTGATGAACCACGATATCTAGCAACAACTCTTTCATCAAGAATCTTATTATTTTCATCTAACTTAAGATTGGACTCACCAATGATATAATTATCATCTTGCAAAGGAGTTAATCATTTTATTTCATCAGTTACAACACCATCTTTTACAACTCTATAAGGTGTAGAAATAAAGCCATGTTCATCAACTTTACTAAATGAAGCTAATGAAACAATCAAACCAATGTTCATACCTTCAGGCGTCTCAATTGGACAAATTCTTCCATAATGAGAATAGTGAACATCACGAATATCCAAGTTTGGGTCTTCCCGAGAAATCCCCCCTGGCCCCATGGCACTAACACGACGTTTATTCGTTAATTCAGAAAGTGGATTTTGTTGGTCAATGAATTGGATTAATTGATAACTATTAAAAAAGTCTTTCAAGATAATTTGAAAAGGTTTTGTATTAACAACTGATTTAACTGTTAAATTGCTTCTTCTTTTTTCAATAGCTTCATCTTCTTCTGGATTATCAGTGTTATTTCCATCACAAATCGCTAATTTTTCTTGCACGCTCTTTTCTATTCTAAGCATTGCTGTTTGTAAGCGATTTCTCAATTGTTCATGAATCAATTTCAATCTCTTATTACCTAAGTGATCAATATCATCAAATGAGCCAATATCATTTTGCAAGTTATAAGCATATGAAATAGTTGTGATCATATCTGAAATTGTCAATGTGTTAGAAAAATCAAATGAACCTAATCCAACAATTGACATTTCAGAATTTTCATCATCATTGTCAGCTAAAACTTTAATTTTTTCATAATAAATTGATGAAAATTGATTTTTTTCTTGTTCATTAATTTCATTAAAGTCAACAAATGAATTTTGAATTTTTAACTTTTTATTCAGTTTTAATTGTTTAGCAACTGATTTATTTTTAATGATATCAATGTGTTCTTTAGATAATAAAGTACCTTTTGCAATTAATAAATTGCCATCAATATCAAAAATATCTTCAGCTAAGATTTTTTGATATAAACGATCAGATAATTTTAACTTATGATTAAGTTTATATCTTCCTGCTGAACTTAAATCATAGTAACGACTATTAAATAAATGAAGATTCAACAATGCCTGGAAACACATCTTGTCATCTTTAACATTGTTTTCCAGTGATTTAGGATTTAAACCTAATTCAGCACTAACATCTTTTGCTGCTTTTTCAGTAATGATTTGAGTGTATAAATCTTTGATTTTTTCATTATTTGCTTTGATTTTTTTAACAGCATCTTGTGAATCATTTTTAGTTTCTTTCAAGATTCCATTTTCTTCTTCTAAGCAAATTAATTCATAAATTAATCTTCTTAACTTTCTTTCAATATATGCACCCTTATGTAGAATAACATCTTGTGATTCACCACTTTGCTTTTCATTAGATAATTCTCTATATAAAGCTTGTGTATCATTAAAAGTTAAGATTTCATTGACATTGTATTTTTCCTGGTTCAAAGTATTAATAATTAATGGTTCGTTACTATAGATTTCTTTGATTTCATCTTCAGATAATCCGTAACCCTTCAATAATGTTGTTGCTAAAAACATTGCAACAGTTTCACCTGATGAATTTCTTGCAATAATTTGAATAACTCTATCTTGTTCTTTGTTAGTTGTTGGAACATAAACCAACATTAAAGAACCTTTGTATGGCAAAAGTTCACAAATATTACCTTGAATAATTCTTTTTCTTGAATTATTTAATTTAATTTGTGATTTATTTAAAACATACATTCCAGGTGAACGAATAATTTGAGCAATAACAAATTTTTCAATTCCATTGACAATAAAAGTACCTTTATCAGTCATTAATGGAATATTCCCAAAAAATACACCTTTACTTGAATTTGAAGATTTAGCTTTTTTAACTTCACCAGTTTCATTGTTAATTAACTCAAGATCAGCATACAATGGTGCATCATATGTTTTTGATTCATCACGACATAGTTCTTCAGATTTACGTGGTTTACCTAAATCAATTTTGTTGATTTTAATAGTGTATTTATTTTGAGGAGATTCAATTGGGAAAATACCTTCTACCAATTTTTTTAGCTCTTCATTAATAAATTTATTAAATGAACCTTTTTGGGTTTCTAACAAATCAGGTCACTCAAAATTTGTTTTAATTTTGGAATAATCACGACGTGATACTTTTTTAGAATATTGGTGATTATAAAAGTTATTGTGCATAGTTACCTCAACTTAAAATTTAGGAGTTTTTGATAAAAAATACTTTTTAACAACAATAATTTTTGATTATATCAAAAAATGTGGTATTGGCAAAATCTACTTTTTTGTTAATAAATATAAGTTGTTTGGAGTATTTTTAGTAATGAAATTTATGTTTTTATAAAGAGTGAATTTTGAGGGTTTTTTAAATTCTTGAGGATCTAAATAAAAATGTTTATTAAGCAAAATGTTAGTAATTTGACGAATTTCTATTTCACTAAAACCTTTTAATAAAATATTGGGATTTTCCAAAGTTTTATTATTAATTTTTTTAATTATTCTTTTAATAAGTTTGGTTTGAAAATATAGTGCTGCAAAATTAATTTCATGACTAAATTTAAATTCAGCATAATTTGTAATTTTTTTCATAACTTCAATTGCATTAATTGGATTTAATCCTGCTGCAGATTCAGATGACAACATTGTGGCATCAGAACATGATTTTGTTGCATAATAACAATCTGTGACTTCTGCTCTAGTTGGTAACATTTTAGTTTCTAAAGAATCTAACATTTGTGTAGCAACAATGCTAATCTTGTTATATTTATTACATAAACTAATGATTTCATCTTGAATAAATGGTACTTTTTCATAACCTATTTCTAAAGATAAATCACCTCTTGC
Source organism: Ureaplasma sp. (assembly GCA_050872725.1). GTDB lineage: Bacteria > Bacillota_I > Bacilli_A > Mycoplasmatales > Mycoplasmoidaceae > Ureaplasma. Next base: position 22,974 of record JBNMHK010000002.1, on the reverse strand, counting down.
CACCATAATTCCATCAGTGTTTTCAACTAATGATGACAAATTGGCCACTGCTTCAGGAGTTTCAATTTTGCAAATGATTTTAATATCAGATTCAGTATTAACTTCATTAATAATTTTTAAAACACTTCTTAGTTCATCAATGTTACTAATAAAAGATAAAGCTAAATAGTCAACATTTTGTTTTGCTGCTCACTGGATAGTTACAATATCATAATCACTCAAAAATGGAAGTGAATACTTTTTATTGAATAAATTGACACGCTTATTACTAGTAATTAAATAATTATTTGTCAATGAAACTGTGGTTATTTCATTTTTATCTTTACTAATAGACTTGACTTTTAAAACCAATTTACCATCATCAATCAATATTTCATCATCAATTTTTAAATCATTAGCTAAATTATATGAACCACTACCATCACCAACAGAAAAACTATTTTTATTACCAATAATCTTTTTATTAGTGACCAATTTAATAATTTGACCATTATTAATTAAGTTTTCTAAATTCACTTTTTTTTGAATTTCACCAACTCTAATTTCAGGACCTTTTGTGTCAATCATTATTCCTAAAATTAATCCTGTGGTTTTTATTAAATTATGAAATTGTTGCAAACGATAACTATGATTTTCCAATGAGTCATGTGACATATTAAAACGAATGACATTAACACCAGAATAATAAAGTTGTTTATAAAACTTTATCTGATTACTAGTGAGTTTAGTTGGTTTATTAGAAAAATCTCAAGCAAATTCTTTATCTAAACTTGGCCCATATGTTGCAATTAATTTTGTTCGAGCAAAATTTTCCATTACCCTTTACTCCCTTGAATATTCAATATTTGATATGACTTAGATAACAATTCATTGTTTTTTTGACAAATTGCAACATTACTTCTATTTTGCACAATTTGCTCAATTGCAAAGTTTGCCATCTTTTGAGCAGTGGATAAATCATAAGATTGTACCAATGCACCCCGTTGAGAGTAACCCAAAACATCTCAACGCACTTGACACAAAATCTTTTTTTGTAATCTTTCAATAATTAATTGTTTCTCTTCATTAGAGTAAACATATTCAGAAACAATTACAATTCCATAATGATTTTTTTTATACCACTCATCAATTAAATTAACAATTTCTGTAACACTTAGTTTACGCTCATGAGTCAAAACTAAAGTGGGTTTAATTTTTTCACTAGCAGCATTTGCCAAGTCACTACAATAGCGACCCATCACTTCTAAAAAAACAATATTTTTGTGACTTCTAAATGTGGAGCGTAATTTTTCTGCCTGAATAACAATTTCTTGTGTAGCAGATGCAAAACCTAAACTATAATCAGAAAAATCAATATCATTATCAATTGAAGCAGGAATAAAAATTGTTTTTACTTCCGACTTTAATAGCTGAACTCCCAAATAACTTCCATTGCCACCAATCACAATTAAGTAATCAATTTGATGTTGTTTTAAATTGTTAATTGCTGTTACATAATCATGTATAAATCTTTTTGAACGAGATGAATAAATAAAACTACCAGACTGAGTTAAATATTCATCATATTTATTTTCATCATCAACTACTAAAAACTTGTTATCTAATAATCCTTCATATCCATCTTCAATTAAATAAATTTCATAATTTTGTTGCATTCCATAATGAATAAGATTAATTACTGCAGCATTCATTCCTGGAGCATCGCCACCAGAGGTTAAAATTGCAATTTTCATCATCACTCCTATTTAATAGAATCAGGTTTTTTTAAGTTTACAATTGTTTGATCAATATAAATTAACCGATTATATTTTGCTAATCTTTCACTTCTAGACATGCTACCAGTTTTAATTTGCTGAGAATTAGTAGCTAAACAAAAGTCAGCAATAAAATCATCCTCAGTTTCACCAGATCTATGAGAAACAATTGTTTTTAAGTTATTTTTCTTAGCAAATAAAATTGTGTTAATACATTCTGATAAAGTGCCAATTTGGTTCAATTTAATTAAAATTGCATTTGTCGCATTTTGTGCAATGCCTTTTTTTAACAAATCAACATTTGTACAGTATAAATCATCTCCAACAATCTGTAACTTTTCACCTACATCATTATTCAATTGTTGAAATCCTTTTCAATCATTTTCATCAAATGGATCCTCAATTGAAATAATTGGATAATGTTTACAAAGTTTTTTATACCAATTAACCATTTGTTCAGTTGATAAAACTTGCTTGATTCCATTAATATTAACGTAATAATTACCATTAGAATAAAATTCACTAGCAGCAACATCTAATGCCAAACAAACATCAATACCTGGTTTATAACCTGCAGCATTAATTGATTGAATCAATAAATCTAAAACTGCCTCAATAGTTGGTAAGTTTAAACTAAATCCACCTTCATCACCTTTAGCTGTGGAAATATTTTGTGTTTTTAATATTTTTTGCAAACTCAAAAAACATTCACTAGCAACTTGCATTGTTTTATTTCAAGTTGGTTGACTAATAGGAACTAACATAAATTCCTGAAAATCTAAATTATTATTGCTATGCTGTCCGCCATTAATCACATTGATTAGTGGAATTGGAAAATAATATTCATCATTATTGTCATTTAGAACATAATGACGAAGATATTTAAAAAGTGGTAATTTTTTGGCTTCAGAGCAAGCTTTACAATAGGCTAAAGAAACTGCTAGAATTGCATTTGCACCTAATTGTGATTTATTGTTTGTACCATCTAATTCAATTAATAATTTATCTAATTCTTGCTGATTATCACTTGGAAAACCAATAATTTTTGGAGCAATAACTTTATTGATATTATTAACTGCTAAATTAACACCCTTACCCATTCATTCATGATTATTCTTATCTCTTAATTCTAATGCTTCCTTGCTACCAGTACTAGCACCACTTGGTACTTTTGCTAGCCCAACATGTTGATTATCAATTGTGATTTCACATGCAATGGTTGGCAATCCTCTTGAATCATAAATAGAAAATGCAATAACTTTTGTAATTTTCATTAATTCTAATTCCTTTCCTTAAATAAAAAAACAATCTTTTATTTGATAAAAGATTATTTTATTTAATTAATCAATTTCTAGATTTTTAAAGATTTCATCCAACTCTTTGTCTGGAATTGTAATTGTTTGTTTTTTATCTTTTCTTGTTGTTTTATTGTTATTCTTAGCTTGGGCTTTATTTAAAGCAGTTCTAATTTTACTATTAGCAATTTTTTGTTTATTAATCTCTGCTTTTTGTTTAACTAATTCTTCCAATTGTTTCTTGATTTCATTATTTTTAGAAATCATTGTTTCTAATTCTTCTTGAGAAATTAAACCTAATTTCTTTTCTTGATCAACTTTTTCCAAGTTAATTTCATGTAAATCTTTTAGTAATTCACTCTCTTTATCCAAAAGTTCTTTCTTAGTTTTATTAATTTGTTTACGGTAATCTTGTTTTTCTTTTAATTTTTGTTGAATTTGTACAAATCTTTGTTTATTAAAAGAAAAATTGATTTTTAATCCATTAGAAACAACATAAGATACAACATTTGCAAGTATTGCTAAACCAAAAAACATACTAAACAAAACAATTACTGCATAAATTCCATTTGAGAATGCAACTACACCTGTATTAAATGTTGTAAATGGTGTAAACATGAAACTTACTGCATACCCAGCAATGGTAGCTTGGAAATCAGCATTCAATATACCTGTTGTTAATTCAGGATTACTCAATTCCATTCCATTAATTGATGTAACTCCTAATTTATTCAAACCTAGAATGATACTTTCACGATCACTTGAATTGACACTTTCTTGCAAAACTTGAATTCAATAAAAATTCATTACTCTAGAAAAATTAGGTGGAATTAAAACAAAAATGAACATTAGAACAAAAGCTAATAACAAACCAAAATAAATAATTGAATCAAAAGTTATTTTTTTAGTTTTACTTTTTTTATCCAAATTACTGTATGTCTCTAAAATATTTTTTTTGTTAAATACTATTAACATTACTAAGAAAGTTATTGCTAAAACGTTTAAGATTAATAGCACAATTCCGGCTGGAGTAATACCAACATAATATTTAGTAAAATCACTATTATACTTGACAGAGTAAAATGCTGTTTGGTTTACATAATTTAGTTGTGAATGTCCAGCCGTACTTGGAATCATTAACATCACAAACATAAAAATTGTTAAAAAACCAAAAACAAAAAAAGCAATATTTCTTAGCAACAAGAAATTGTTGCTAAAGAAATTAGCAAACTTATTCTCTTTAACTTCTAATTGTTGTTTATTAACTAATTCCATACTATTTTTTTCTAATTAAACTATGCCCATCCATTTCCTTTGGAGGATTAATACCATAGACATATAGTATTGATGGTGCAATGTCTTGTAAAACACCATCAACTGCAGATAGTTCATATCTATTGGATAAAACATAAAATGGGACCTTTGCAATACTATGAGTCTTTACAACATCATTATTACAATCAACCATTAAATCAGCATTCCCATGATCAGATGTAATCAATAATGTGCCATCGAATCTATCTACTACATTATTATATAATGTTGCACATTCTTTATCTAAAATTTCTATTGCTTGTTTGGTAGCTAGAAAATTCCCTGTGTGTCCAACCATATCAGCATTTGCATAATTTACAACAATAAAATCATATTTATCAAGATTATTAATAACTGAATTTGTAATTTCATATGCTGACATTTCAGGTTTTAAATCATATGTTGAAACTTTTGGAGAAGGAATTAAAATCTTCTTCTCATTTGGATAATCAACATTTTGACCTGCATCAAAAAAGAAGGTAACATGTGCAAATTTTTCAGTTTCAGCAACTCTTAACTGTTTAATATTGTGATCATTTAACACATCACCTAATGTGTTTTTCATTGTTTGTTTATCAACAATAACAGCATCCAACTTAACATTTGGGTATTCACACAAACCTATTAGTTTATTATTTTTAGTAAATAATTCAATAATTTGTCTAATTCGATCAGCACGATAATTTAAAAAGATAACTTCATCATTTGGTTTAATTTGGTATTCAGGTTCAAAATGAGCTGCTGGAATAATGAATTCATCATCAATATTATTTTGATATTGGTGATGGACATAATCAATAAAACTATCATTAGTTATTGAATGTTCATTTTGTAACATTGCAGAAAAATATTGATTCGTACGTTCTCAATTTTTATCCCTATCCATTCCATAATAACGTCCACCAATAGCAATGATTTTTGTTGTTGGATGTAATTTAGGTAATAACTTCTCTAAATCATTAATAAACTCATGTCTTGATGTGTCACGACCATCACTTATTAAATACAATGCAATTTTTTTATTATGATTCTGAAAAAAATTAATTAATGCATCAAAATGTTTTAAATTTGAATGCACACAACCAGATGAATATAATCCACATAAATGAATAACATTATCACTTTTTAAGCAATCTTGAACTCATTTCTGGTCTAACAAAAATTTATCAACTAATCCATCACTAATTAGTTTATTAAATCTCTCATTGATACCCAAAATTGTTCTTCCGCTACCAATTGTCATGTGACCCAATTCAGAATTACCAAACTGATTTTTAGCAATTCCAACTGGCTCTTCAGAAGCAAAAAGTTTTGCATGTTTTTTGTTATTCAATGCATCAAAAAAAGGTGTTTGAGCAGCATAAATAGCATTGGTATTAACATTATTAGAACCAATACCAAAACCATCTAAAATTACCAATACTACCTTTTGCTTATTTTCCATAGACTAATGTAATCATTTCTTCCATCTTATTAATATCTAAACTCTCTTTACCAACTAAGAATCCATCAATATTATTAGCATTAAGAAAGCCTTTAATATTGCTAACATTAACACTGCCACCATACAAAATTACAAATTCATGATTGTACTTATTCATAAGTTCATTTTTTAAATGATCAATGATAATGTTTGCTTGTTGTGCTGACATTGGATTATTGGTACCAATAGCATAAATTGGTTCATAAGCTAAAACTACTTTAGATAAACTTATTGAATCAACATTCAACAACAATTCATCTAATTGATTCATTAGTTCATTTACCAATTCATTATTGCTTGTAATTTCATTTTGATTACCAAAACACAAATAAACATTTAAACCCAAACTTAATGCTTTATTAACATTTTTATTAACCCTTGGAATTGTTTGTTTAAAATACTCATATTCTTCTGAATGACCTAAAAGTACATTACCAATTCCTTCATCTTTTAGTTGCTCAAAACTAACAGATGAGGTAAAAGCACCATTACCTAATGATGAACCAGATTGGTTACCAAAATTAATTGTAGGATATTTGATTTTAGTTACCAACGTATACAAACTATTCAAAAAGAAAATAGTTTTATTATTTTTTAAATCAGAATTAGACTCATAAAAATTAGATAATTTTTCAAAATAAACTTGAAGTTCTTGTCAATTTTTATTAGTTTTAAAATTTGCTAGTAAATATTTCATTGCCAATTTTATATTTTTAGATATTCTTTAATAAACTCTACAATTTTATTTGATTCTTCTTGAAGTTTTTGAGTAAATGATAAGTCATATGTATGGTTATCATTTAATGCATATAAATTAGTATAAATTTTGAATTTTGGTTCAGTACCTGAAATTCTAAATTTTACTCATGAATCATGTTCAAAATGGTACTCCATTGCATCTGCATGCACATTAAAAATTTTTGACTTAATTTTACGATCACCAATTTTTGTTAAATCATTGTTCTTAAGTAAATCTAACATTTTTAAGGCTTTATTTTTTCAATTTGCACCCTTAATAATAAGCGACGTTGTAGAACCATACCAATGACCATAAGTTGGATAAATTTCTTTTTCTAGAACATCAATTAAATTCATAAATTTAGCATTGTATGAGTTGATAATTTCTAGAATTAAAGCAGCAGTTTGAAATGAGTCTTTATCCCGATTAATTGTTGATGGTAGTGCACCAATTGCCTCTTCAAAACCATTGATGTAAAACTCATTCTTTTTTAGTTTGTTTATTTGGTCTCCAACTCATTTGAAACCAGTTGGTGTTCTTATGATCTTACCATTAAATGGTTTAATTATTCTATCAATTAAATTTGTAGAAATGTATGTACTAACAACAACTGGTGTTTTTTTAGTGTGCTTAAACTTTTGTAACTTATAGTATGTTTCAATTATTCCTGCTTGGTTGCCATTCAAAAAAACCCACTCATCATCTTTTTTAATAGCAATTGCTAAACGATCAGCATCTGGATCTGAAGCTAATACAATGTTAACATTCAATGTATCTGCTAAAATAATTGCTGCGTCTAATGAACGTTCATCTTCAGGATTACATATCGGAGCATGAGTAAAATTTGGATCAGGATAATTTTGTGTTGGCACGTCAATACAAATATATCCTAATTTATTTAAAAAACTAGACATATAGTATGACGCAGTACCATGCATTGATGAATAAACTAATTTTAGGTATTTTTTATTAACTTTTGTATTAGGTAAGCTTTTTAAAACATCTACAAAATACTTTTTAATTGCTAATTCACTAATATATTTAGGTGTGAAATTAACTTTAATATTTTTATTTAATGCGTTTTCTCAAGTTGGTAAAAATTCGATAATCTTATCTGCATCATCAGGTAATAATTGTGAGCCAGTCTGATCATAACATTTAAAACCATTGTATTCTTTGGGGTTATGACTTGCTGTGATATTAATTCCACCTTGCAATTTCATTTTTTTAATAAGATAAGATGCAATTGGAGTTGGCAATAAATCATTATTTTTATTTATTACTGGTTTAATTCCATATTCTTCTAAGGCTGTACAAACAATTTCAGTAAAAAAACCTCCATTGTAACGATTATCATGTACAACTAATACTTTTGGAGTTGATTTTTTTGGAAATTTATAACGAATAAACTTTGCATAGCCAATTGCTAATTGATAATATGTTTTTTCATTTAAATAGTGATTGCCAGGACCAACTTTGGCACGATAACCTGCTGTACCAAATTTAATCGGATTAGCATTGAAAGCAATGTTAACTTCTTCATGTGACATTTCCTTCATCAAATCCTTAGTTTTTTTGTCAATGCTAGAATTTTTTAATCATGCATTAAAAATCTTATTTTCCATAGATTAATTTACCAAGTCTTTTTTAGATCACATCATTGGAAGTAATTCAAACAATTTAGTGGTTTTAAACTCACCACTCAAATTAAAAAAAGTTATCAAAGTATTCTCATCAGAGAATTGAGTAAGAACTTGTCTACATGCACCACATGGAGTACCAAAATCATGATTTGAATCAGTTAATAAGTAAATATGCTCTAAATATTTTGCTCCACTTGTCAAAGCACTAAAAACAGCATTCCTCTCACCACAAATACCAAGATTAAGAACATCAGGTTCAATGTTAACACCAACAAATTCACCACAATCAGTTTTTAATAAACAAGCTACCTTGTAATGTGAAAATGGTACTATGGCATTATTTTGTAAAGCTTTTAATTGATTAAAAATTTTATCCATGAAATAATTTCCAAACTCTATTATTACTAGTGTAATAATAGATTATATAACCTTTTAAATTTCTTTACTAGATTTTATTGTTAAAATTTTAGATTCATTATTATTAAAAACTAATGTATCTTCAATTCTTACTCCACCTAATCCAGGCACATAAATACCTGGCTCAATTGTAAAAACTGTGCCATTTTCAATTACATCTTTACTTTTAGGACCTAAATTAGGATGTTCATGAATTTCTAAACCTACACCATGACCAAGTGCATGTTTGAAATATGCACCATAACCGGCACTAGAAATAATTGTACGAGCAATATCATCTATTTTGCTACCTGAAATTCCATCAACTAAAGCATTAATTGCAGCTTGTTGAGCCTTATAAACAACATCTCAAATCTTTATAAGTTCAGGATGAGTTTTATTTTTGTTACCAACAATAAATGATCTTGTAATGTCTGAACAATAATTATCATAAACACAACCAATGTCAATCATTACCATATCGCCATCTTCAATAATTTTATTTGTTGGTCGATGATGTGGTGAAGCTGTATTTATTCCACTAGCAACAATTGTGTCAAATGAATTTTTTTCAGCGCCCATTTTTAACATTGTAATATCGATCATTCTTGCTACTTCAATTTCTGTTTTACCAATTAGTTTTTCTTGTTTAATTGTTTCAATTGTCAATGCAACAATATCTGCTGCTGTTTGTAGTTTTTGAATGTCATCAAATGATTTAATACTTCGTAATTGTGAGGTATTAGAAATTTTTATACTATCTTGAATAAATAACTTACTCAATAACAAATAATCATTTAAAGTTAAATAATCTTGTTCAACAATACATTTATTAATTTTTAAATCCTTAATAATTTTTTCCAAACATTCCAATAATGAATTATCCAACATCCTTACTTCATCCACATTATGACAACTAGATTGTGCTTCTAAAAAATAACGACTATCAGTAATAAAGATGCTTTTACCTAATTTATTAACAAATAAAAAACCAAATGATGAACCAAAACTTGTATACCAATAACGATTTATTGGTGAAACAAAACATATTCCATCACATTGGTTATTATTTATAAAATCAATAACAATATTTGTTATTCTCATTAACTATTTTTTAGCTTTAATTTCAGTATGACTTGTGGCTTTACGACAAGTATTGCAATACTTATTTAAAGTAATCTTATCAGGAGTATTTTTTGCATTTTTCTTAGTTAAATAATTAATATTCTTGCAATCTACACATTGCATTCTAATTCCTCTTTTAACTGCCATTACTGAACCTCTTTTAAAACTGAAATACTAAAAATAACTATATTATTATAGCAAATAGATTTATTATTTTATTTATAAATATGAATAATATCCGAACTAAAACTAAAGTAATAAAAATAGGAAATTTACAGATTGGCGGACAAAATAATGTTGTTATTCAATCTATGACCAACACTAAAACATCAGATATTAATAAAACATTGGAGCAAATAAAGAGATTAAAAAATGCTGGTTGTGAGCTAGTCAGATTAGCAATTTTTGATGATGAAGATATCAATGCATTACCAGCAATTTTAGAAAAAAGTTTATTACCAATAGTTACTGATATTCATTTCAATTTCGAATATGCCATTAAATCAATTGAAATGGGTGTTAAAAAAATTAGACTGAATCCAGGTAATTTAGATGATCCTAAAAAATTAAAAATAATTTGTGAATTAGCTAATAAACATGATGTTGTAATTAGAGTTGGTGTCAATAGTGGATCATTACCAAAATGAGCACTAGACAAATATGGACATAGTGCACAAGCAATGATTGAAACTACCAAACATTATGTTAATTTACTTAATAGTTATGATTTTAATAACATTGTTATTTCAATAAAAGCAAGTGATCCATTGTTAATGATTGATGCATATGAATTAGCAAGTCAAAACTTTGATTATCCTTTGCATTTAGGTGTCACTGAGGCTGGTACATTATTAGATGGAACAATCAAATCAATTGCTGGTTTAACTCCCTTATTAGTTAAAGGAATTGGTGACACAATAAGAATTTCTTTAACTGAAGATCCAGTTAAAGAAATTGAAGTAGCTAGAAAATTGTTAAATACTCTAAAAATTAGAAATGATTTAGTTGATATTATTAGTTGTCCAACTTGTGGTAGATTAAATTTTGAAATGATGCCATTGGTTGAGAAAGTAAAAGAATACACAAAGGAAATGTTTTTTCCCTTAAAAATCTCTATTCTTGGTTGTTTTGTTAATGGAATTGGTGAGGGCAAAGAAGCAGACATTGGTGTTGCTGGAAGTTTAAAACAAGCAGTAATTTTTAAGAATGGTAAAATTCTAAAAACTGTCTCAGAAAAAGAAGTTTTTAATGAATTAAAAATCTTAATTGACGAAGCATACCAAAGTTGATTAGATAAAAATGACTAGTCTTGTCTAGATTTTTTAGCAATCTCTTGGTTTAACATTTGAACAAATTCATCATAAACTAGTGAAAATGAATCTTCAGAACCATATCTACGGTATGTAATCATATTGAAATTTTTCATTTCTTCATCACCAATAATTAATTGGTAAGGAATTTTGGAAACTTGAGCATCTCTCATTCGTTTTGATAACCTTTCATTACGATCATCAATTTCCACTCTAAATCCTGCGGTTCTTAATTTATCAAATAATTGTTGTGAAAAATATCCATGAAGTTCATTACTAACAGGCAAAATAATAATTTGTGTTGGTGCTAATCATAGTGGAAGAACACCTTTTGTTTGTTCTAACAACATCGCTAAATAACGTTCATATGTGCCAATATGACCTAAATGAACCATAACAGGACGAGCTGATTGTCCATTTTCATCTTTATATTCTAATTCAAATCTTTCTGGAAGTAAGAAATCTAGTTGAATTGTACTAACTGTGACAATGTGCCCTAGAGCTGTTTTAACTTGAAAATCAATTTTTGGGCCATAGAAGGCTGCTTCACCTACAGCTTCATGGTATTCGATATTATAGAATTGTAAAGCTTGTTTCAATTGTTCTTGTGATGATTCTCACATTTGTTTATTACCATGAAATTTTTCTTTGTCATTAGGATCTCAAACTGATAGATCTACTCTCCAAATTTTTGAACCTAATCCTTCATGAGCTTCTTTAATCGCTTGATAACATACCCCAACTTCTTGAGCAATTTGGTCAGGACGGCAAAAAATATGTGTATCTTCTAGTATCATTTCTCTAACTCTTTCCAATCCTGTTAAACCACCTGATGCTTCATACCGGTGAAGATTAGAGTGTTCACACAAACGAATTGGTAATTGACGATAAGAATGTAAAGAATTTTTGTAAATTAAAATGTGATGCGGACAAGTCATCGGTCTTAAAACCAAATTTTCATTATCCACTTGCATTGGTGGAAACATTGCATCTTTATAATGTTCTCAATGTCCACTAGTTTTATACAATTCTACCGAACCCAAGACTGGGGTCATAACTGGTTCAAATCCATATTTATGTTGCAATTCATTAATATATTTTTGAATTTGATACTTAATTTTGGTTCCATTAGGTAATCAAATTGGCAAACCTTGGCCTGCTAATGGATTAAAAGTAAATAGATTTAAATCCTTACCAATCTTTCTATGGTCTCTTTGTTTACGATCTTCTAAGATTTCTAAATATTCTTTTAAATCATTTTCATTATCAAATGCAATTCCATAAATTCTATATAATTGGTCTTTATTGCTATCTCCTCTTCAATAACTACCAGCTAGATTTAATAATTTAAAAGCTTTAATTTTACTAGTTCTTTCTGTATGTGGCCCTGAACATAAATCTGTAAAATCACCACAAGTGTAAAAAGTGATATCTTCATTTTCAGGAATTTCATTGATAATTTCTGTTTTAAATTTGTTGTCTTTATAAAAATCTAATGCTTCCTGTCTGCTAACAACCCTTTTTGTAAATTCATGACCTGCAGCAATAATTTTTTTCATTTGTTTTTCAATTTTTGGTAAATCATTAATTGAAATAGGTGCTTTAGTTGCAAAATCATAATAAAAACCCTCCTCAATTGCAGGGCCAATTGTTAGTTTTAAATCTGGATAAATCTTTTGTAAGCTAGCAGCGAGAACATGCGCTGCACTGTGATTCAATGTTGCATCAATTTTCATTATTATTTCCACACATTTTAATTTTTCTTTAATAATTTTACAATGATATCCATTGTAATTTTAGGATTTGCTTGGGCTTTAGTTTCTTTCATTACTAAACCAACTAAAAACTTTTCTACACGTTCTGGTCGTTCTGCATATTGATTTATCATTTCAGGGTTTTTATTAATAAATGTTTCAATCATTTTAGTTAATAAATCAACATCCTTTATTTGTTCAAAACCATTGTTTTGAATAATTGTCATTGTGTCTTGATTTGTAGTCATTAATTGTTCTAAAATAACCTTAGCTTGTTTGCCATTGATTTCTTGCTCATTCAACAATATAAGCATTTTTGCAATCGAAGATAATCTTGTTGGTGTTAAATGATTATATTCATAGTTTAATTTTTTCAATCAACCTATGATATCTACACTTAATCAATTAAATGATAAAGTAACTAAATTAGTTTGATTAATCAATTCTTTATAAAGTTTGTACAACTCATAATCATTTAATAATAATTCAATATTATCTTGACTTAAACCAAATTGTTGCAATTCTAAAACTAATTCATTTAAATCTTTATTTTTTTGTTTTAAGATAGCATCATATTCATTATCTGTTAGTTTAATTGTTACAATATTTGGTTCATGAATATAGTGATAATTAGTTGTATTACTTTTATGTCTCATGAAAATAGTTGTTTGACTAGTTTCATCAAATCTTCTTGTTTCTTGTTCTACAGTTTCATCTTGCAAAATAATTGCTGTTTGTCTTTGAATTTCATAATTAATTGCCTTGGCGACATTATTAATAGAATTAATATTTTTAATTTCTACTTTATTATTAAAACTTTTTTGTCCATACGGCCTTAGTGAAATATTAACATCTGCACGAAGTGAACCATCCTCTAATTTGGCATCAGAAATTTCATTAAAACGTAAAATTCTTATAAGATTTTTCAAATATTCTACTGCTTCTTGAACACTACTAATAACTGGGTCAGTAACAATTTCAATTAGTGGGCAACCACAACGATTGTAATCAAGTAAAATTGAATCATTTTTAACAATTTGCTTAGCAGTATCCTCTTCCAAGTGCATTCTTTGGATAGTGATATTCTTTATGCCTTGATTAGTTTCAATCATGATTTGACCATTTTCAGCAAGGGGATAATATTGTTGAGTAATTTGATAACCTTTAGGTAAATCAGAGTAATAATAGCTTTTGCGATCAAACTGAATTTTTTGATAATTAGCAGTTGCTTTTAGTGCTTTGGCTAATCATAAACCTTTTTTAATTGCTTCAGGATTAGGATGTGGCAAAATACCTGATAATCCTAAATCAATTTCATTAACTAAAGTATTAGGTAAGCCATAATGACTATTTAGTGAACGAGAAAACATCTTAGTTTTAGTATTTAAAACCACATGCACTTCAATTCCAATAATAACTTCTAAATTATTCATTATAGTATCCCTTGTTTTTAATAAAATCTTCTAAGTTGTAAGCAATTTCTAAAAGTTTTGCATCACTAAATTTTGAGCTTGTTATATTAATACCAATTGCATCTACATGTTCATTACTAGTTAACGGAATTGTAATTGAAGGTAATCCTGCAAAATTTGCCAAAAGCAGTGCATCATCGCATTCATTTGTTTTATATTGTTTTGTAATAGCATCCTCTACACTAGGTGCATATGATGAAGAAGATGGAATAACAATAGCATCATATTGTTGTAATAATTCATTAACTTTATTAACAATAATTCTTCTAATTTTTTGTGTATTCTCATAGATACACAAAAAATCGTTGTCACTTAACACTAAACTATTGATCAAATAACGATTTTTAACTTCGCGACCAAATTGTGATCTAGTTTTAAATGCAAGGTCCTGGTAGTTAGAATACGAAATATTTTTACCACCAAATGTAATTCCATTTACATTATTTCAATTAGTAAAACCTTCTAAGTAACTTGTTGTCATATAAATAGGTGTTAGCATTTTCAATAAATTATCATCAAATGATTCAATAACTATTTCATGTTTGGTTTTTAAATCAGATATAAATTTATTAAATTGTTTTTGAATGGCATTATTTGCTCTTCCTACTACATTATCAAAAACTAAAAATTTAAATTTTTTATCATTCAATTTTAAGTCTTGATAAAAGTAATTATCAGTAACATGTGCTGAAGTTAAATCAAATTTATCTTGTCCCTTAATCACATCAATACCAATTGCAGCATCAATTACACTGTTTGCTAAAATGCCAACATGGTCCAAACTACTAGAATATGGTGTTACACCATATCTACTCACTAACCCATAAGATGGTTTATAGCCCACTATCCCTAAAAAAGATGCAGGATGACGAATTGAATCACCAGTATCACTACCAATTGCAACATCGCAAAGTCCAAGTTTAACTGCTGCTGTGCTACCAGATGATGAACCACCTGTAATTCTAGTATTGTCCAAGGGATTTTTGACAATTCCAAATGCTGAACAAATTCCAGTTCCAGCATGACCAAATTCATCTAAATTCACCTTACCTAAAATAATTGCATTGTGGTCATTAATTTTATTAACAATTGTGGCACTAAATGGTGAAACAAAGTCTTTGCAAACTAAGCTACCACTTGTTGTAATTGAGCCTTTAACATTAACATTATCTTTTAATAAAAATGTCATTCCTGCAAATAAATCTTTGATGTCTTTTCTTGCATCAAGGATTTTTGCATTTTGTAAAGCGCTTTCACCCATTAATTCCAAAACAACATTATCTTGATTTTTAATACTTTGCTTGCAAAGTAATAATTTATTTTCAATGAGTTGAGAATATGTTGTTTCATGATTTTTAACTTTTTGTCAATTATGATAAATGCAACTATTTTTCATTTTTTACAACAACATATCCTTCTTCAAAATCAATACAATTTGCAAATAAGCTTGTCTTATCTTGACATTCAATTGTTTCATCAGGTAGTAAAGATGAAAAAGAAATAGTTAATTGTTCATCAAATGATGGTTTTCAATATGGAATGTATTTACTGAAATCAAAATTCTTAACTAAATTGATACTATTCAAGTAATTTTCATAGTTTTTACTAAAAAAATCTTGTGCTTCTAAATCTATACCAAAATTAACTTCTTTTTCAATTTCAATGAAATTAAGATTATTCTTTTTTGACATCTCTAACACCTTTCTATAAACTACTCCACATACAAAGGATATTTTATATCTTCTAATAAATCATCACGGTAATTGTAATTAATAATTGGTACCACAATGTTGTAGATTGGAATAATCACACAACAATTAAAAATTACTTCTGGAATAAATACTATTGATCTTAATACCACCCACTCTTCATATCTTATTGATGATAATTGAGCATCAAATGATGGTAGGATCAACATATTGATAATTGAATTACACACTACACTAACAACTAGCACAATAATTATTGAAGAATACAAATCATTTTTTTTAGTTAATTTAGTGTCTGTAATTATTGAATTATGCTTCTTATGTTGTTTATTAAAATTTAAAAAATAAACAATCCAAATAATTAATATTCCCAAACAAATAAATGCAACCAAAACAATTAATAAAATTTTGATATTAACATCTAATTTATTACCAAATAATGAAACACTAAAATTATTTTGAAAAGAATTAGTTTGTAACATAAAAAATAAAACCATAATAATGTTACAAGCAATAAGTATTAGTGTTCCTAAAACTGCTTTCCACCAAATTTTATCTTTTGTACTTCTAAAAATATCAGAAATAAATCCACTAATTAAACCATAGGCCATAGCAGCAATTAAATAACCATAATGAAAAACGCCAGCAGTAAGCGCTACTGTAAGCAAATCAGTCATTGCACCAATAAATAAACCTAGGAATGGACCAAATAGCAATCCTCCAATTTTAATCAATAATCCTTCAATTGTTACTCTAGTACCAGGTCAAGCTCGAAATACAACGTTAAATAAATCAGCAGTAGCAATGGTTAATAAAATAATAATGGCAATTGAAATAGCAATCACCATTGAAATATTAGCAATTCCCTTTATACTTACACGAGGTAGAATAAAAAACCGCTTTTTATATTTCACATAGTAATAAATCTTTTTAATGAAAGAAATTAAGATTAAGGAAAGTAAAAATGCACAAAAAATGGATATTGAATAAATTAAATTAGACTGCTCATTCATTTAACATTACCATTTGATTTTAACTTGATGGTGCAACTGCAAATATTCATTGGTTTTTCTAAAAACCATGGAATTAAAAAATCCATAGTGTGCACTTAGTGGTGAAGGATGTATGCAATTTAAAAAACAATGATTTTTATATTCTAAAGTACTAACAAACTTTTGTGCATATTTCCCAAAACAGATAACAACAAGGTTGTCATTGTTATCTAGGATATATTTTATTAAATTTAATGTAAATTTCTCTCATCCTCAATTTTGACATGATAGGGCTTGATGTTTAATGACAGTAAGAACTGTATTCAACAACAAAACACCTTGTTGCGCCCACAACATGAGGTCTGGATTAGTAGACGGTTTAACATCATACTCAATTTGTAATTCCTTAAAAATGTTTTGTAAACTACCTGGTAATTTACAATCATTATTGACAGCAAATGCCAAACCATTAGCTTGATTATCATTATGGTAAGGATCTTGACCAATAATTACAACTTTGATGCTTTTTGGAGTACTTAATTCTAATGCTTTAAAAACATCACTTTTTTTAGGGAATAATAGATTTTGATCATAATAATGATTAACTTTACTTCATAAATCTATGAAGTATGGTTTAGTAGTTTCAGAATTTAGAAAATCTTTTCATTGTTCTAATTGATAATGATTAGCCATAAATATACTTTTACTTACTTAAATTAGTAACACCATTATCACTAAACTTATAACCACCACTACTTGTTGTGTTAGCTAAATTTATTAATTTGTAAAGCGTTGTTTTACCAGCAACAAAAGTTGTATTAGCAAGCAATGTGCTAGTAACACCTAACTTATCCAAATCAGATTTCATATTTTTATATGCATCTGATTCATTAACTGGTTTTGTATTAGTAGAATTTTCAGTCAATCAACCTAATGACCAAATGTTCAAATAAGTCTGTTTATTTAAATTATTTACATTATTGTAAACTGGTTGGTTATAGTACAATGCAGAACTTTTTTTATTAAAAGGGTCTTTAAATATGTTTAACAATTGCGTGGTATTGTATGGTGATAAATTTACACCATTAGAATTAACTTGGTATGGTACAACACTACTATCAATTACATATGCCAAATTTGGTTGGTAATATGGTAGTGCATTTAAATTTTTATCTCTAATAGCGTCATAAACACCACTTGGTAGGTTGTTTTCATTCAAATTATTTTTACTTGTTGAAACAATTCCTCTTCAGTTAACAGCTGTTGATGTAGTAATTGTGGTTTTCATTCCATTTGGATATGTATTAGTGTAATCAATTTTATTATTAGAGTTTAATAACATTGGCGCTTTTACATCATATAATCCTGTAGTTACAGTATCATAAATTCCCAAATAAAATGGGTCTTGGTAACTATATGTTTCTGGAACTAAGTCAAATTGTAAATCACTTATTGGTAATGTATATGCTAGTGAATCAACTTGTCCATTATCAATTCCTAATTTAGATAAACCATTCTTTTGGTCACTTGTTGTTGCTGAATTGACTAGATTAAAACTATCAACATAATTTCCACCAGATCTCTGAGTTTTATATCATTGATAAGTTATTTTTAAATTAGAAACATTAATTTTATAACTTGAAGTTTTAGGTTTATTTGTATCTGAATTATCAGAACTATAATTGGCTAAATTATATGGGGCATTAATATCACCTAATTGTGTTTTATTTGCTTCCATTACTGTGCCATCAACATTTTGATTTGGATTAGTAATTGGATTAACTGCACTAATGCTAGCACTAAAACCGCTTGGTCATAACTGGTAAATATCCTTACCAACACCAAATGAAATACCATTCCCAGCTAACAGTTGTAAAGCAAACTGATTTCTAATAGTTGTACCACTATTATTAATGTTGTTTGTTAAGTCTGCAATATCAGTAATTTTAGAATCACTTAAAGCGCCAATTCCATCACAAGCAAGATAAGTTAATAATTCATTAGATAAATTAGATACATACTGAAAAATGCTGCCCATAATGTTTAATTGATTGTAAATATTAGCAACATTAATCATTTGGGATGTTGGTGTTGCTCCATAAAAAAAACTTGGTTGATTATTTTTATAACTATTACTTGCTTGATAATCATCTAATGTAACATTACTAGCACTAGCACCATACAAATTTTTAACTGCTGTTCAATTTGTAGTATTTAAGCTATCTTTAACTCTAGTTTTAGCCAATTCATAGTAATAGCTTTTAATTGTATTTTTAGACAAATATCTATTTTGGTTTTGTGTTCCGAAATCACTACTAGTATTGTAATAAGATAGTTCAGTATTACTAGTTTGATACCTAAAAGTGTTAGTGGTAGTACCATTAATAACTAAATCTAATTTTGTGTATGGTCCATATGGATTAGTTGATGAAGAAGCACAAGATGATAAAGCAATACTACCAATAACTGAAGTACTTAAAACTAACCCCATCGCCAATAATGTTAATTTACTTTTTTTAGTTTTAAACATAATTTACCACCATTCTCCTAGTTAATATTTTTAGAGTGATTACTATAACTAATAAAACGTCCTTCATGTTTATTAAATCACAACTTTACTTGACCTGTCATTCCATTCCGATGTTTTTCAATATAAAAAACAACTTCTACTCGTTGTGAATTTTTTAATGTACCTTTATTAGCTACAATTGATTTATTATCAATCTGGTTACGATCATAATCAATAAATGTAACCAAATCTGCATCCTGTTCAATACTACCTGATTCTCTCAAATCTGATAACATTGGCCGACGATCTTCATTTTTTCGCTCTTCAATTTTTCTTGATAATTGAGCAATTGCTATAATTGGTACGTTTAATTCTCGAGCCATTATTTTTAATTTTCGAGAAATTTTACCTACTTCCTGTACTCGGTTATAAGAGTGGCTTGTAGACTCAATGAGTTGTAAATAGTCTAACACAACTAATTTAACTTCATGAGTTTGAGTTACACCTCTTAATCTAGACTCAATTTCTAGAATATTCATATTGGGTTTATCTTCAATAAAAATTGGGTATTGTTTTAATCTATCTAAATTAGCATTAATAGCTTTTTTCATTTGGTCATCAATTTGACCAGTTCGCAATAAATTTCCATCAATAGAAGCTAAGTTAGTTACCATTCTTTGGATGATTTGTTCTTTACTCATCTCCAATGAAAAGAACACAATTGCTTGTTTGGGACCATGAATTTCTTTTGCAGCATTAAGCATAAAATTAATTGCTAGTGCAGTCTTACCAATACTAGGTCTTGCTGCTAGGATAATCAAATCTCCTTTTTGGAACCCATTGGTAAATTCATCTATTCCTTCATAACCTGATGTTGTTCCTGTCAATTCACCATTATTATTAGTTGCAGTTAACAAATTTTGTTGGTATAGATCAACTGCGGTTTTGATTAATTCAATATCACCAATATTTCTTGAATTAATTGCTTGATCTAATTTCACTGCTCAATCATAAAAATTTTCATCAGGATCCAATAAATTAATATTAGTTTCTAAGATATTTTTAGCTAATTTATCAATTTTATTTTTTGTTGATTTATTGATCAAAATTTGAATTTTAGAATCAATATTATCGACATAACCTATCGACATAATGTCATTATATAGGTGGCTAATTGCAGAAGTTGCAATTTCAGAATTATCTGCTAGTAATTGAGTTTGAATATTACCAATATCAACTACTACATTTTCTTCTGTAAATTTTTGGATAATATGAAAAATAATTCTATTTTCTTGATTATCAAAATCATCAATTTTTACTTTAGATAAAATTAAACTACAATAATCATTACGCTTAATTAGAGCACAAATAATTTCATCTTCAATTTGGTTTTCTAAAACAACTTCTTGATTTAAATCATCCATATTATTTCTCTGTCACAATAACTTTAATATGAGCTTGGATTTGTTTATTTAAATTTAATGTAATAACAGATGGACCAATTGTTAATTTATAATTGTCTGCAAACATATGTTTATCAATTAATTTTTGGTCTTTATTAATTTCTTCTAAAATTGCCTTGTTGGAAATCACCCCAAAGGCACGACCATGATTGCTAGACAAACTAAAATGCAATGTCATGGCTTCTAATTGCATTTTTAATAACTTAGCTTGTGCCATTTGTTCTTCATATGATCTTTGATTATCATCCAAACGATGCTGTCTTTGGTTAATTGTAGAATTATCCAATCCAGTTGCTAAACCTGTTTTAATTAAAAAGTTTTTTGCATAACCATCAGAAACTTCCACAATTTGATTTTCTTTTCCAACACCATCAACATCTTTTAATAAAATTATTTTCATTTTTATCTCATTTCAAGATTTTAAACATTAAAGCAAAACCTAATCTAATTAAGTTTTGCTTTTTTTAGTAAAGTTTAATTGCTATTCACTAATAAATGGTAAAAGCGCAACAATCCGAGCACGCTTAATTGCATTAGCAACTCTTCTTTGATGTTTTGCACAACATTTAGTAATTCTGCTAGGTAGAATTTTGCAATTTGAGTTGATATGTCTTTGTAATGTATCAACATCTTTATAATCAACTTGTTCAATCCCTCTTGCACAGAAAGGACAAATTTTCTTACGTGGTTTACGTTTAACAAATGTAGCCATTTTATCTTCCTTGTAATGTAATTATTCTAAATCTTCATCTCAATCGAATGATTTTATTTCATTATTTGATTGCTCATTAGTTTCTAAATCATTCAAAACATCACCAATGTTGGTAGTTGTTTCCAATGACTCCAAAACACCTAGATCTTGATTGGAAACTTGTTGAGTGGTTTGGGTTATGGTCTTATTATTAATCCCAAAATGCTTAATATTATCTATAACAATTTCTGTGATGTAGATTGTTTTGCCTTCGCCATCTACATATGAGCGACGAGTTAATCTACCATCAATTGCAACAAATGAACCTTTTTTTAAATTACTATTAATGTATTTGGCTTGTGGTCCTCATGCTACACATTGAAAAAAATAACTATCATTATAGTTTCTTAAATCTGTTACACCTATACTAAAACTTGATTGTTCAATTCCTTTTGTTGTAACTCTTTGTTTGGGATCACTAGCTAAATAACCATTAAGAAATACTTTGTTCATTATTTACCAATTGCATTTTCTTGTACAAGCATCATTGCTTGACGTTCTTCAGCGCGTCTCTTAATTTCTTCTTGCACTTTAACATGAATTTCAGCACGTTTTTGATTTTTAGCAATTTTCTTAGGATTGATAGTTGCTCTATATCCATAATCCTTTTCTAAATTAATAATCAAGTGACGTAAAACTTGTTTATTAATTCTTGCGATTCTACCAAATTCTTTAATTCCAATTGCATCATTTGCATCAAAATTAATTTGGTAATAGTAACCATGTTTATTTTTTTTAATTTCATAAGCTAGTGGTTTTAATCCATGTTTTTTGATATTAAGGTCTTTTATTGCAAGTACTGATGTTAGTTCATCACAAACACCATTTGCTAAGTTCTCTTCAATATCTCCACGAACAACTAGCATAATTTCATATTTTGCCATTATTATACTGTCCTTCCTCTTGTGGCTAAATAACTCAAATTGAGTAAGAGTGTTTTATTCAAATTTTCTAAAACAAACAATAAAACCTAATAATTATAAAACAAAAAAGTGGCATTTTTAGGTACCAAATTTATTTTATGTGTTATCATTAAAACCATAGCAGGCGAGAAGCTCCATGTATATGTCTTCTTGCATTTCAATTAAATTTAAATCACTATCCAAGTTTGGGTAGTGATTTTTTAGTCATTGACGACCAAGGTCTAGTTTATGCGAACCCAGCTAAAACGGAACTAATTGGGGTCGTCCCTAACTTTGCTAGCGACTTCTCCGGCGGTTTCGCGAATGTGGTGATTCCGGCAAGTGTGAAGGCGATTACGGGGT
>JBNMHK010000001.1:0-124287 GCA_050872725.1 Ureaplasma sp. | reverse complement strand
GCTCACACTACTTGGTAGGCTAATTGTCGAAAGGTTACTACAACCTTTAAAGGCTTGGGCCCCAATTCTGGTCACGTTGTTAGCTGCAAACGTGACGTTAGTTAATGAGGTCATGCCTTGGAAGGCGCCACGATTAGTACCTGGGCTAGCAGGTGTTGTACTACTAGCACTCGTCGGTGTCACATCCACATACCCCGTAATCGCCTTCACACTTGCCGGAATCACCACATTCGCGAAACCGCCGGAGAAGTCGCTACCAAAGTTAGGGACGACCCCAATTAGTTCCGTTTTAGCTGGGTTAGAAATTAACTTTTAAATCTAATAATAATTCTCAATAGAGTTACGAATAAAACAATATATGACATTAGTAATTGCAATCCAAAGAATGAACCCAGTTTCAATCTTTGTTGTCTATCAATACTATTACTAAATTGTTCTGACCTACTTATATTAAAGAATGTTATTGCAATAGATAACAAACTAATTACTAAATAACATATATCAAAAACTAAGTAAAACACACTATATGCATTAGTGTATAAAAAACTGAAAGTTAGAATAAAAACTAAATTAAAAACTAATAAACCACCAAAAATAAACCATATTAGTTTGCTTAATGTTATTGCTGTGTTATAGGTCAATAAACAATAACCTAAAACAGCCATCAATACAAATATTCCACCACTAATTGCAATAACAATAAATACTAACCAAGGATTGTCAATCAATGTTACTAATGGTGCAATCATACCTGTCATTAGTAATATATCAACAATTCATACAAAAACAATAAGTGCTCAAGAGCTATTAGTTACATTACTACTCCATTTTATGTTTATAAAAGCACTTATAACTACAAAGACAACTAGTACAATTGCAGAAACAATTGTATATTCTTGGCTATCTAACCATGCTTGAAAATTATTTCTAATTAAAAAACTATAACCAATTGACAACAAACCAACAACAATAAAACCAAAACCTGCCCATAATAATGAACTAAGTAATAAACCATAATTTGACTTAACTTGATATTTTACTTTTACAGTTTCTTGATTATTTATTGTTGACATACCTATCATTTTAATGCATTTAAAAGATTATTCTTTTTAAATCATCTTAGTCCTCATCAGAAAACACCAGCAAATAACATTGTAAAAGCTAATGCCGTCACAACAAATGCTATCCAACTAAATGGAATGCTAATAAATAGTGACATATTACTAAAAGTAAATCATTCCATAACTTTGTTTAGCACAACGCTAATTGGTCCAGCAATTATGACACTAAATAATCATGCCGGGAAGAAAATTGAGAAGAATGTTAATGCATTTCTATAGTTGCTATATCCTAATGTTGTTAAGATAGCAGTGATTTTTAATAGATCATTAATAACCATTGAAGCAATGATCATTATGATGATAATTGATAAGAAAATTAGCAGTGTTGTAATAGCAATTACAATATTGTCAAATGTTGATGATAATTGGTTAAACATTACTTGCTGTTGAATCAAAGAATTAGCATTTTCATAAATTGTATTAAATGCCATTGTGCCATATTTAGCATTTAAAACATTAATAATTTTTTTGGCAAAATCATTATTACTAATGGCATTAACACCTGTTGTTAGTGTTGTTTCAATATTTTTTAATTCACTAACACTCAACTGCAATGCATTAGCTAGATATGGTAATCGAGCATTATTCTTAAGAGTTGCAGTTATTAAGTTAGTCATTTCATTAGTTGTAATTCATGAGTCACTACCTGGATATAGTCCACTTGATGAATATGTTCCAACTGCTGTTGATAACATTAGTGGGTTAGTGCTACTAGTGAAAATTCCATTAAAGCCACCAATTTTGTTTCATTGATTATTCATTCCAACATTCAATGTACCATCTTCATCACTACTTGTAATTTTAGTTTTATTTACATAGTCATTACTTGTTGCCAAACCAAGAATTTGTTGTGCTTGCGGCATACTAATATAGAATTGCACATCACTACCAGTGTTATTAATATCAACAATTTTGTATATTTGACTTTCATTTGTTTTTAATTTAAAGTTTAAGTCATTATTCAACAAAACATTTTTGGCTACATTAGCATCATCAACATTATCATACTCATAACGTTGCACATGATTATTGGTTTGCATTTCAATAGTATCATTAATTTTTAAATTGAATTTTTTAGCTGCATAATTATTAATAACCAAAGGAATAAAATTATTATTTTCTAAAAATAATTTATTATTAATTGGTTCTTTTTTATTGTTATAAAGTTTTATAAATTTAGAATCAGATTTAATACCTAATACTTTTATTGTTTCACCATTCAAAGTAGCATTGACATAAGCGTATGGTTCATCAACATCATCATCTAATAAAACATAATTGTTAAGAATTCTATAGAATAATGGGACATATGCAGGATCATTATATGTATGTAGGAACAACTTAATGAAGTTATCATTAAGTTTTAACACTTGAGTTACATTACTAAGTTGATAACCATATTTTTTTAATGCAAAGCTATTGTAATCAAGAGGGTCTAGAATAATGTCTGAATTATTTATATCACTTTCATTTTCTTCATTGATTTCAATTTGTTGCATAAATTGTTTCATTAAATAACTTCTTGTAGTAATAAGTGATTTAACTTCATTTTTGTTAACATCTACTCTAAAACGAACAACATTATCTTCTACTCTAATATCACTAATTGCATCTTGACTAAATAAATCACCATAATATTTTGGATACAATCTTTCAGTTAATGAACTAGTAATATTTTCATTGTTATAACTTGTACCATATGTGTTGTATGCATTGTTAATAATAGCAGCTAAATTATTTCCATCTTCTAGCACATCTTGTGCTGATGTTCATCTTAGATTACTAGTATCATTTTCATTATAGATTTCACTAGCATTGATTATCCCAATTCCACCATCATAGCCATTGTTATCTTGATATACTAATTTTCAATCTTGTGGTTGATTTAATAAATTAAAATTTTGAATTACTCATTCACTTGGAAATGGATTAGCATTAGTGTCATCACTTGCAACTAAAGGTTGCAAATTACTTATTGATGAAAAGAACGCTTGATTGTAAGGTCTTAAATCCATTAACATTTTTTGAACAAGTTGAATGCTTAATGAATTTGAGCTATTCATTTGATTAATTGGTAATAATGATTTTGAAATATTTCATGGGTTGGTACCTAATGAACCTATTCCAAAAAAGTAATTTAAAATTAATTGATTACCAACTTTGTTTTTGATATACAAAATATCATTTTTTTGTGCACTGGAATCATTTGCACTAGCTCAGAACATTGAGGAGTAATTTTTAAAAATTGGACTATTTCTATATATACTTCCATATAAACCTGTTGAAAATCCGACATCAGTTAGATCTTCTGTTTCATCTTGATTTCATAATGCATGACCAACATACTGAATTGGAACACCAAAGTATTGCCCTCCTTGACTACTGGGTGTAAAGAGATCAATTGCATATGTAGATTTGTTTGTGTTTGTTTCTAAATCATATGCCAGACTTAATTGGCTAGTTGCTGAACTTGCAAAGGTAAGAGTTGCAATTGATAATGTACTTAAAATGGTAATAAAAATTATTTTTGTTAAAGAATTAAAAATTAATGAACTTCTTAATTTATACATAACATTAGCTTTAGCAATTATTTTTCTAAAACCAAGATATGATTTATTGATTTTAAGATCACCATTTTGTTTTAATAATGAAATTAAATTATCTTTTAGGAAATAAATTCCTACACCAAAGATTAGAAGTAAGAAAACCAAAGTTGGTATTAGTGTTGCAAAGGCAAATCACCATCCAGAGTAATTACCAATAGGTGTTGGTAAGAATCAATAATTTTGCAAGAAAAGAAAGATTCTTTGTTCCAATAATCCACCTAGTAATAAACCTATTGGTCCAGCAAATAAACAAATAAAAGTTGTAGAAATACTAATGGAAAATAAAATTTTAAATTTGTTAATTCCATTAGAAATACTAATTGCAATATTAGTTTTGTTTTGATTAATGAAACGCTTAACAAATAACACCATTACAAATAGGACTAAAATCAAAACAAAGCTAGTTAAGATAATTACTGTAGTAACAAATGTTGTAATAACTGTATTAATAAATTCAATTCTTAATGCAGTTGGTGACATTTTGTTATTAATGTCATTGTACCAATATGTTGCTGTAACATTGGAAGGCCATGACATTGATTTTCTTGTTAATTGATTAATTTCATTTAAAATTTGTGTTCTGGCTAATGGACCATTGTATTTTGCAACTAAAAAGTTTTCATGTGGTGCAGATTCAAATGAAGTTTCAGTTCTTTTATAACCATTGCTATTAGTATAGATAATTGCTTCTTTTTTAGGATTAGGAATTGTATTAGCAAAAGATAAAATAGGATAAATGAAATCAGGTGTAATTCCTGAACCAACAATTAGATAAGGAATACTATCGACATAAATTTTATATTTATCATCAACTGAATTTAACCAGTTATTTATATCAAGTGTGGACCTGATATCAGGAAATTGTGTTACTTCATTAGGTAGTAATTCTAATTTATCTTTAAATACTTGTGAGTCACTAGAATTGTTTAGGATGTTTTTTTGGTACTCATCAAATGAATAATATGCTTTGTTATTAGCCTGCATATAATCATTTGATACAATTGCTAAATATGCATAGGGATCCTCAAAGTATCCAGTTGCTGGTATACCTGAATTGAATTCAGTAAGATTAATTGTTATTCTACAACCTCTAACAATAATAGGACTATATTTTGTACTATTAGGATTTAAGAATGCATTTAAATAGTTAGCAACATTTTTTTGAGCTTTTGTTGCAGTTGTTGTCTCTGGATTGAGTGGATCATAATTTGGATCATCATAAATAGTTTGTCAAACTTCACTAAATTCATTTTTAAAACTATTGACTTTAAAATCAGCTTTATTCATAAAATAAACTAATTTTTGTCTTGCTAGAATATTCTCTAAATTAGATTCATCTGCATTTAAATTTTCACTTGCAGTAGTTATTATTGCATTGAAATCAATTGCATTAGGCAAAACATAGTTATAGTAGATAGGATTTTTGGGTAATCCAGTCTGACTAAATACATCAAGACGATCAATACTATAACTGGCAGTATATTCTATAACTTTTAATAGTTCTTCATTAGTGGTGTTATTAATGTTGATTGAATTGAATTCACGATAACTAACATTAAGAGTATCTAAACCTTCATAAAACTCTTTTTTTTGTTGATTAGCTATTTCTTCATTTTGCGAATACATTTCATTAATAACAATGTTGTGAAGATTATAGTTTTGAGTCAAATTATTGTATGTATTTTTGATATTAACTACTAAGTTAATAAATGCAAAAAATACCATTATTGCAATACTTAATAAGATTAAGATTGCTATAGCAATAATTTTATTTTTAAAAAGATAACGAAAATTATTTTTAAGTAAATTTTTCATAGTAGTTCCAAAAACAAAAATTTTAAAATTATTAAATTTTTGTTTTTAAAACACATGAAATTGATTAGATTTTACTAATAAGTATAATGTACTAGTTCAATAATGAAAATTTGGTAAATTTGAGTTATTGTTACTAATTTTTTCAACAAAAAATGAATCAATCTTATTTTGATAAGATCAATTAGTAATTTCTTTTACAGCTGAATGAACTAGAGTATAAAAATAAATTGCAATAGCAATTCCAAAGATTCAAAACAAAACTTTCATTAGGACAACAAGTTCCTTGTTGTTTCAATCTTGTCGCAAAATTTGTTGTAAAACCTTGTTAGTTGTTGTTCTATATTTGTTAGTAGTTTTATTAACAAAATTTGACAAAGCAAAAAGACATTTTCCTAAGGTTAGAAAAACTAGTTTAAATGGAGCTAGTGCCTTATTTACTAATCAATTAACCATTATTGCAAAATATTAAAGACTATTATATATTATTTTGTAAACAAATTTACAACCTTGTCAATTGTATTTGACTTACATGCAATTGTTACTATATCACCATTCAATAATTTTGTATTAGAACGTACTGGGAAAATTAATTCATATCCTCTATCAATCATAATGATGTTTGTTAAATATTGACTTTTTAACTCAAAATCTTTGATTTCTACCTGAAATAATTTGGGATCCAAAACAGGAACCTTAATAATTGAAACATCTTTGTCTAACATTGATAAATTAACATCAATATCATGTAGTAATCTAAATGATGTCATTTCTGCAATTACTTCTTCAGGTCAAATAATTTTGATATTACCATCAGTTAAAATTGACAAAACTCTTTTTTGAACTTCATTTCTTACCTTGGCAATAATATTTTTAACTTTCAAATCTCTTAAGTTGGAAACAATAAGAATAGAATCCTCCATTGTGCTAACACCAACAATAACTTGATCAAAGTCGGTAATATTAATATCGCTTAATGCTACTTTGTTAGTAGCATCAGCTTTATAAACATATGGGAATTCACTTGACAAACTGTCAATTTTTTCACTGTCATTATCAATTAAAACAACTTTTATACCAGCATTATTTAAGTTTTCTGCCACTTTTTGAGTAAAAGCATCTACACCTATGATGCATACATCTTTTTTAGTCATTAACAATTCCTTTAAACAATAACTATTATAAGTTAAGCATTTGCAATATAATATTTACATTTACTATAAAATTCTATTTTATGGATTGAGACAAATTTAAAAAAATTAATTATAAAAAACATCTTTACAATATTTTTATTGGTAAAACAATTGCTAGAAAAATTTTCATGTTTTACCTATATGCAATTGCATTAGGTGTTTTATTTTTGTCTTTACCTATCTCATTGCGAGATCCAGGTTATGCTTTGTTGAATGATGGTACAAAGCAAGCATATGATTTTATTGATTCTTTTTTTACTACCGTTTCAGCATTTACAGATACAGGGTTAACAACATTAAATGTAGTTGGAACATACAATGTTTTTGGTCAGTTTGTTATCTTATTCCTAATTCAAATTGGTGGATTAGGATTGTTTACATTGTATTGAATGTTTTGAAACATCCTATTTAATAATATTATTTATAAAAAAATTAAAAAACTACCACTTCATGAATCAAGAAACATGGGTTTTAGTAATAGTTTGCTAATTGCATCTGAACGTGGTAATACCAAATTAGGTTTATCAATGAAAACAATTAAATCTGCTTTGATTTTTATTCTTATATCAGAGTTGATTTTTGCCATTATCTATAGCTTAATGTTTTATTTTATTCCCTCTTACCAACAAGTAGATTTTACAACTCTAGTTAGTAGTTCAAACTTAGCATCTAATACTTGGTATGTTGATTCAACAATTCATAGTCATTTTTATCACAATGTTGGATATTCTATTTGAAGTGGTATATTTCAATCTATTTCAACAATGAATAATGCTGGCTTTGACATTATTAGTCAAGCGTCATATTCAACATTTAGAAATGGGATATGAACAATTTTGCTATACATATCATGTATTCAAATCATTATTGGTGGCATTGGTTATCCAGCTATTTATGACATAATCCAGTACATAAAGAATAAGCACTATAGACAAAAATTCAAATTTTCGTTGTTTACAAAAGTATCAACAATTACTTATTTTTTAGTGTTTTTGGTTGGTTTATCTTTTGTAATTGGTTTTGAATATGGTTTACCTTCTGCAGGAGGATTAATTTCAACTATTAGAAATAATAGTGATTTGCAAAATGTATATTTTGGTACTGATCCTAAGTTGCGTACTTGAAATGAAGTTACAACTATTATTTTTAATATTTTTAGTTCAAGAAGTGCTGGAATTTCCACAGTTAGCCAGTCGACATTATCTTATGGTTCTATTTGAATTATTAACATTTTAATGTTTATTGGTTGTGCACCAAGTTCCACTGGTGGTGGGATTAGAACGACTACATTAGCTATTATTTTTATGACTG
The DNA here is from genome assembly GCA_050872725.1 of Ureaplasma sp. Classification (GTDB taxonomy): domain Bacteria; phylum Bacillota_I; class Bacilli_A; order Mycoplasmatales; family Mycoplasmoidaceae; genus Ureaplasma. Next base: position 116,244 of record JBNMHK010000001.1, on the reverse strand, counting down.
GAATATCATATATGCGTGGTCAATCAAAAACTACTATTTTTAAAAAAGTTATTCCTAATTCCACAGTTATTACATCAGCAGTGATTATTTTAACTAGTGTTGTATTAGTTTTTTCTTTAGCACTAATTTCTTATCCACTAATTATTCAATCACCTCAATCACAAAATTTAACAATCACAGATGTTTTATTTGAATTTTCATCTGCATATGGGACAGTAGGTTTATCTACAGGGTTATCATCAATTTTAAATACACCTGGAACAGCGGCAACATATGTAGTACCATTCTTGCTATCTATTATTATGATTGTGGGGCAATTAGGTGTTTCAACAACAATCTTTGCATTTAGATCAAAAGATACAAATAAGGCAATAGAGTACGCACAAGAAGATATTCGGATTTAAAAAAGTTGTTATTTTACAATAACTTAAATATAATTTAATGTGGAGTAGGGGTGTAGTTCAATGGTAGAACTGCGGTCTTCAAAACCGCCTGTTATGGGTTCGAGTCCTGTCACCCCTGCCATTTATAGGGGTATTGTTTAATGGTAGAACTAAGGTCTCCAAAACCTTGTGTGTGGGTTCGATTCCTGCTACCCCTGCCATTTTAATACTTAATGCTATACTGGTGCAGTATAGCATTTATTAATATTTAGATAGAAAAGTAAAAATAAAGTTATGGGTATCAACGGACTAATTGGAAATATTGTTGCCAAAAGAATGGCAAAAAAAATTTCTTCTTCAACTATCAAAGAAGAAGATGTAAGTGAATTATTGAGAGAGATTAGAGTTGTTTTACTTGATTCAGATGTCAATATTTTTGTTGTTAAAAAATTTATTAACAATATTAAACAAAAAGTTGTTGGTCAAGTGTTATCACCTAATGAAAAAATTAGCGATTTTATTCTAAGAGTAATAAAAGAAGAATTAATTGAAATTTTAGGTAATAAAAAACAAGATGTAAACACAAATAAAAAACAACTCAAAATTATGATGGTTGGTTTACAAGGTTCAGGTAAAACAACTAGTACTGCAAAGTTAGCTAACCATTTTAAAAATAAATTTAACAAAAATCCATTGTTAATAGCAGGTGATATTTATCGTCCAGCTGCAATTGAACAACTAGAACAATTAGCAACAGAAGTTAAAGTGGACTTTTACAAAAATGACATTAAAGATGCTGCTAAAATCACCAAATTAGGCCTTGAAAAAGCTGATCAAGCTAACAATGATGTCATTATTGTTGATACTGCTGGTAGATTACAAACTAATGAAGAATTGATGGATGAATTAGTTGCAGTTAAGAAAACTATTAGTCCAGATGAAATTCTATTGGTTGTTGATGCGATGTCGGGGCAAGACATTACAAATGTTGCTGAAGAATTTAACAAGAGGCTAAAGCTAACAGGTTTGATTATCACAAAATTAGATTCTGATGCTAGAGCAGGTGCTGCACTATCTTTAGTATCTATTTTGGATGTCCCAATCAAATTTATTGGTACAGGTGAAAAAATTGGTTCATTAGACATTTTTTATCCTGAAAGAATGGCTGATAGAATTTTAGGACTAGGTGATGTTATGTCGCTTGCTGAAAAAGCTGCAGATGTAGTTGATGAAAATCAAGCCAAACATGCATTACAAAGAATGTTGTCAGGAAAAATGGATTTGGAAGATTTAATGAGACAAATGGAACAATTAACAAAAATTGGTTCATTAAGTGGTGTTATGAAAATGCTCCCAACTAGTTTTTCAAAAAGTATGAGTAATGAAAAAGTAGAAAAAATTGAAGAAAATATGACAAAATGAAGAATTTTGTTGTCATCAATGACAAAAAAAGAACGTCGAAATCCTAAGCTTTTCAAAAAGCAACCCAATCGCAAAATAAGAGTTGTTAAAGGTTCAGGTGTAAAAATGGATGAACTAAATAAACTTCTTAAGCAATGAGAAGAAGGTAAAACTAAAATGGCTGATATGGGTAAGCAGCTACAAATGGGTAAGAATCCATTTGGTAAAGGTATGCTTAGTTAATAAATTAATACATTTCATAGAGTTAAAATTTAGGTGTATTAAATTTATAGTTTTAGGTGTAATTTATGAAATTTAGATTGAACAAAATTTTGCTTACTTCATGTTTCTTTGGTGCTGCACTTATGATTGCACCAACAGTTACATTGTTAAGTTCATGTTCTAGTAAAATCCAAACTAATCAGATTGTTGCAATTAATAAACAATATTCATCAAATGAAAGTTCACAATTAACTAATACTTATAGCTTTCCAAAATATGTTTCTACTTCAACACAAGAAGAAAGTATTGATGATGTGGCTACACAATCGTCAGTGCAAAATCTTTATGATAATGCAAAACAAGCAAAAGATGAGTTGGAAAAATTCAAATCATCAAGTGGTTCTAGCTTAGGTTTAAATGAGCAGATTTGATTAGATTCATACATTACTAAATGAGATATTAAAATCAAAAATATTGAGACCGGTTTAATCTACTTAGGTATTGATCCAATTAGTGGTTCTAGAATGTTATCATCAAGAGCTAATTCAATTGCAAATAATATTAAGGATGCAATTAATATTTATGATTTAAATGATGAAACAGGTGATCCTGATGTAACAAAACCTAATGAATCATTAATTAAAAATATTAATAACAAAATTGATGATGTTATTGTTTTTATTAGTTCAATTAAAGGTTTTCTAACTGATGGTATGAAATTACAAATTATGCCATCACAGCTAACTAAAAAAAGTTTTATTAAACAAACAGTTCAATTTTTTTATCAAGATCTTGTTAATACAAAATTAACAAGTACAACTAGTTCGATTAATGTTACAGATTTATTTAAAGCAGGTGTTGATAACACAAGTTCAAATAATAAATATTTCACAGAAACATTTAAAGCAATTTATGATGAACAAGCAAAGAAAATTGGTTTTACTAACAATGAAATTGATTCAAAATTAAATACTTTGTCAATGTCTTTAGATGATTTTATGAATTTTTATTGTGGTGATTATTGAAAAGCAGAAGGTTCATATGGTGGGATACCAAGTGATTCTAGTAGTGAATCAAATTCAAAAGTTTCTAACATTCCAGATTTAAAGTTATCAAGACAAAATACAAGTATGACTAATGTTATTGCAGATGAGGCAGCATCACCAGATGAAACAAAAGAAGTTGAACAAACATTAACATTGAAGGATGGTAGTTTGGTCTATGGTTTAGGTTATTCAACTAAGGATTTAAAAACTAAAGGTATTGGGATCGGATATATGAATCCAAAGACTAGTGTTAAATCATTAAATGGTCAACCATATTCAGGTAATGAAATTTACCAGCAAATGTTATATAACAATAATTCTGTTAACACAAGTGCTCAAGAAATTTACAATACAGGAATGTCATTAACATCATCTGGAACAAGCAAGATGAAAGAAATTGCTTCTAGTGTAATTAAAGATATTTACAAAGAAGCTAATGAATCTAGTTTTAATCCAACAATTTGGTACACAGATGATCCTTTCACAACTAAACCACAACAAAAAACAATTAATGAAATAGTGAAAACAAATGGTTCAGATTCATCATCAACCGACATAGACACTTTTACTAAATTTAATGTCTGACTAAATCAAGAAGATTTCTTTTTTGGTAGGGAAAAAATTACTGATATTAGTGATTATTGAATTCAAAATACACCTCAAATTGAAAAATATAAAAATATAATCAAAACTCAAGGTTATGAAGAAAAATGAAGTGGTAAAACAAGTATTAACGGCTCAGATGTTACTGTTTCAGGTGATAAAGCATTAGCAGGTGCAGTTTTATCTTTAGTTAGTTATACACAATTTAAAGATAGTACTACTAAATCATATGGTGATAATTTCAATAGTATTGCTGATTATGTTTTGTCACCTTATAACTTTGATATCCGTGAAGATATTGGTGTGGGTATGGAAGGACCAAGAGGTTCTAAACAATTTCAATATAATTGTGATCCATACTATAGTTTACAAAAATGAAGTGTCGCTTCATTAACAACTCATGAGGGTGCGATGGGTCACCATACACAACAAGAGTATTGAACAGAATATATGCCAGGTACAAGTGATGGAAAAGTATTAAATGATGATTTAACACCAGGATATTCATTTGTAAATGATGCTTTTCATGAAGGTTGAGCAGTTTTTACAGAATGATTTGCTGCTGAATTGGGTACTTATGGAACATGAGGTTCAAGCTCAAAATATGATGGTAATAAAGTTCCAACTGATTGAACACATAATACTAGCACAATTTTAAATATTAAAGATCCAACTAATCCAACTAGTGAAGAAATTACTTTCATTAAAAATTATCAAGGTGGAACATATTGACAATTAGTTAGCAATATTACATCGTCTAATGGTAGTTCAGTATATACTTCATATGCAGATATTGCAGTTGTAGCAACTAAGTTAGCAAATATGTTAGCTTATTATGGTTTTTTGAATGAATCACAATTAAGAAATATGAGAATGGCATTAGATACTGCTGTGCACTATAAGGGACTAAACAATGGTAATGATAGTTTAGGAAAAGATGGTGCCTCAATCCAAGATGAAAGAGATTTTATGAAAAAAAATTCTGGGTTAGGAGCAAGTGATATTAGTTCTGAATCAATTCGTTATTTATCAATTCCATCCCAAGCGACAGGCTATATGCTAGGCAAGCAAATCATTAATGATTTATATACAAAATTAAAAACCAAAGTTCAAGATATAAACAAATCAAATGCAAATTATGATTTTGTAATTGATGGAAAAAAAGATATTAAAGGTTTGTTTGATTTAATTCTTAGAAATGGTGAAATTCCTTTACAAGTAATGATTGATGTTGTAACAAAACAATTTGATTTACCACCAATACCATCTACAAGTACAAATAAATAGTTAAAAGTATATGATAATCCCTGTTAAGGTAAATTACTTGACAGAGATTATTTTTTTGTTATAATTTTCTATATTATTGTCAAGGAGTAATGCATGGTAAAAATTAGATTATTACGTATGGGTCGTAATAAAACCCCATACTATCGAATTGTAGCTGTTGATTCAAAAGCAAAAGCTAATGGAGCTTACATTGAATTATTAGGTCAATATGAACCATTGAATGGTTCATTATCATTAAAAGATGACAAAATTAAAAAATGATTAAATGAAGGTGCTCAACCGACTGATACTGTTAAATCATTTTTGGTAAAACAAGGTATTTGATCTTCATTTGTTAAAGAAAAAGAAGCAAATAAAAAAAGTAAGAAATAGTTGTGTTTAAAATTAGTTTTTTAACTTTGTTTCCTAATAGTTTTGAATGATTGAAACAATATTCTATTATTAAGAATGCTCTAGAAAAACAATATGTTGAGATAGAAATAATTAATTTTAGAGATTGATCTAAAGATAAACATAAAAAAGTTGATGATTACCAGTTTGGCGGTGGACCAGGAATGGTTATTGGTTTACAAGCAATTTGTGATTGTTTAAAAGAAGTTAGAACACCTAATTGTTTGGTTTACTTGTTATCCCCAAGTGGAATTACATATAATCAAAATATCGCAAAACAAATACTATCTAAAACCAATCATTTGATTTTGATTTGTGGTCACTATGAGGGTTTTGATTATCGTATCAATAACTATATAGATGGTGAAATTAGTATTGGTGATTTCATTGTATCAGGTGGAGAAATCCCTAGCATGGCAATTGCTGATAGCTTAATTAGATTAATTCCAAATGTGATCTCAACTGATAGTTTAGTTAATGAATCATTTGAAAATTATTTACTAGATTATCCAGTTTACACTAAACCGCAAAATTATGATGGACATCTAGTACCAGATGTTTTATTGAGTGGCAATCATAAATTAATTGCTGATTATCGCTATAAGGAACAATTAAAGTTAACAAAACAGAAACGCAAAGATTTGTATCTTAAATATATTAAGTTAAGAAAGGAAGAAAATTAAAATGGCTGTAACAAAAATTAATAAAGGTCAAATTTTAAGTGATGTACAAAGTACACAAATTAAAAAAGATATTCCTAATTTTGATTCTGGGGACACAATTGTTGTTCACAATAGAATTATTGAAGGTAAAAAAACTAGAATTCAAAAATTTGAAGGTATTGTCTTAAGAAGAAAAGGTAGTGGTGCAAGTGAAACTTGCATTGTAAGAAAAGAATCAAATGGTGTTGGTGTTGAACTAGGATTTGACATTAATAGTCCGTTAGTAGAAAAAATTGAAATTAAACGTTATGGTAAAGTAAGAAGAGCATACATTTCTTACATGAGACAACGTTCAGGAAAATCAGCAAGAATTAAAGAAATTATTAAGAAATAAGATAAGATATTACTTAATATTTAATTTTATTTTGAAAGAAAAGTATTAACCGTGATTAGAGTATCCGAGCATCCGCAAAAACGGTTTAACATTAGTAATAAATTTGCTCTCTATCAAAAGCAATTAAATAGCAATAAGCATGGTAAGAATTCAACTGACCATGCTTTTGAGCATATTGACAACGAATACAATGCATACATTGTGCAATTAAAAAAGCAATTAGATGATTTTCAACATCAATATGAGGAGGAACAAGCATCAGAAAATCCTGATGTTAATAAAATTGAAACCTTAAATATCGCTATTGAAAAACAACTAATTAAAATTAATGATTTAGAAAACTTATCTAAAAGTAGTTTGCATAACAAGTCCTTGGATATTCAAAACGTTAAATATGCGGCTAAAACAATTAGATTAGGTTTTTTGTATAAGATTGATCAATTTTGAATGAAATTACTAATTGTCCTGGTTTTAGGTGCAATTGTTTCTGTATCTGTTTGGTTATTAGTGCAATATACAGGTGTTTATACCTCTGGTGTATCAGGCATTATTCAAGGAATTGCTAAGATTACCAAAATTAAAATTGAAGAACTTGGCGAATCATATATTAATTTAAGTAACTTAATTTATAACTCATTATTCTGAGGGTTGTACTTCATAATTAATATTCCATTGGTTATTTTTGCTTATTTTAAAATTGGTAAACAATTTGCAATTTTATCTGCAATATATATCGCTGTTTCACAAGGAGTTGGTTTTGGGTTAGGATTCATTAATAATGGTCAAGGAATTTTTGTTTTTACAAATATGAATCCTAATATTGTTGTTAGCTCCAACTTCATTGATGGTGTACAAATGCTACCTTGAAATATGGGAGAAGGATTAGTATTTGGGATTTTTGTGTATGCCACTGTTTATGCTGCAATTAGTGGTTTTATGTTTAGCGCTTTATATATCTTAGGTTCATCTACAGGAGGAACTGATTTTATTGGTTTTTATTATTCAAAAGTGAGAAATAAATCTATTGGTAATATGCTAACAATTTTTAATATTGTGAGTTTGTTCATTGGTGTTACATTAGGTTCATTTGTGTGTTGGATTTTAAAAGCAGTAAATAATGAGGATATTATCCTAAATGAAACGACAATTTTAGAAGCGTTTTTTTCACCAAATTTAGTAGCTAGTATAGCTGGTGCGATTTTAGCTGGTGTAATTTATAATTACTATTTTCCAAGAAATAAAGTTATTAAAGTGCAAATTTATTCAGCGCATGCTAGTGAAATTGCGATTGCATTGACTGCATCAGATTGAAATTATAAATTACTTTTAACAAAAGACCATGATAATGTCTTGTCTAATCAAGATATTAATCATTCATTGGAAACAATTTGTTTCTATATTGACATTCCAGCTTTAATTTCTACAATTAGAAGTATTGATACTGAAGGTTTAATTACAATTTATTCAACATTTGGATTTGATGGAGAATTACCAACTTCTTCTTATGAAAAATAATCAACAACAAACCAAAGAAGGTTTAAATATTAATTGGTTTCCTGGGCACATGAAGAAGGGAACTGATGAAATAGTTAAAACTAGCAAGTGTGCTGATTTAATAATTGAAGTTCTAGATGCTCGGGCATTGTCATCTTCAGATAATTCAGAATTATTAAATGTAATTAATAATAAACCCATTTTAAAGATTGGTTTAAAATCTGATTATTGTGACTTAAAATCATACCCTGAAGATATTATAGTTGGTAGTATAAAAGATTATAAATTTCGAAATGTAATTATCAATAAAATTAATTCAGTGTTGCAAAATAGAATTGATCACTATCGCAAAAAAGGATTAATAAACCCTAAATTTTGTATTCTAGTGTTAGGGTTACCAAACATTGGTAAATCTAGTCTCATTAATTTTTTAAAAGCTAAAAATACTTTAATAGTTAAAAATATGCCTGGTGTAACAAGAAATCAACACACTGTTACAATCAATAACACATTGAGTTTGATTGATACACCTGGTATTTTAGTAAAAAATATTAGTGATATATCAACTGCTTATAAATTAGTATTAATAAATTGTATAAGAAAAGAAATTCTTACACTTGAGCCAGTACTAGAATTTGGTTTCAATCACTTTCAAAAAAATCACTATCAAGAATTATTAAAATATTATGGTTTAAGTAGTGTTAGTGATTATCATGATTTTATGTTACAAGTTTGTAACAAAAATAAGTGATACTTAAGTAATAATCAATTAGATATAAATCGATTTGAAACGCAAGTTTTTAATGATTTTAGTCAATGCAAAATTTGCAAAACACATTTTGACTAGTAAAAAATAGTATCATTCAGTTAGTTATTTTTAGAAAGGAAAATAATTAAATGATTGAAGCAATTTTACATTTATCAAAAAAGTATCATGGGAATTGAAACAAGATTTACCATGCTATTACTAGTCGAGAAAAAATAGAAATTCTTACAGTTGATCGTAATAAAGAAAAATTTTTCTTTATTACTGAAAATGATTATCCTGACAAGCTAAAAGAAATTTTAGCTCCACCATTTTTCATGTATTATGAAGGAAGAGCAGATTTAATTAATAAAGATGTTTTATCAATTAATGGTGATATCTCTTTTGATGAATTCGAGAAACTTGTGGAAGAACAAAATTCTAATAAATATGTTCTTTGTTTAGATAATCATGAATTAAAAAAAGAAATTTTTGATTTAGTAATGAAAAAAAACCGTGAAGTTATTGTAGTTTGTGAAGGAGGAATTAGTTCCTTTAAATACTACAAAGATTATAAAAATCTTTTATTAATTAGTGAATATAATGATCCACAAAATTATGATCCTTGTGATGATCAAACTGTGCAAAGATTAATGTTTGCAATGTCAAACAAAATTTATGTAAGTAAAGTGGATAAGATTGAAACAAATAATTTATTGTTTAATCTTCAACAAGTTAAAAAACCAATTTATTGTAAAGAATCCCAAAAATTAGCTATTGACAATTTAAATTTAACAAACACTGAAATGTTTTGTATTCAAAACATTCAAGACATTATTTAAATAGTAAAAAATCTATGAGTTTTTGAAAAAATACCTTATTATTTATAAAAGAAATAAAAACAGTATATATCATATGAGTAAAAATCTTATTATTGTTGAATCACCAAATAAAATTCAAACAATTAAATCATATTTAGGTAATAATTATGATGTTATTGCTAGTTATGGTCACTTAAGAGAAATGGATCCTAAAGCGGGTTATGATAAGGTTACTTATCAACCGAATTGAGTAGTTATTAAGGATGCTAATATAAAGACATCTAAAACAAAAATTATTCAACAAATTATTAAATCTGCACAAAATGCAGATGTCGTTTATCTTGCAACTGACCCTGATCGTGAAGGTGAAGCTATTTCATGGCATATTTATGATTTGTTAAAAGAAACTGACAAATCTAAATGTCAAAGAATTACCTTTAATGAAATTTCAAAAAAAGCTATTATATCTGCCATTGAAAATAAACATGACTTAGACATGAGTTTAGTTTATTCACAATTTACCCGCCGAATCATTGATCGATTAGTAGGATATAAGCTATCAGATTTAGTTCGTCGTACAGTACATGGTAAATCTGCAGGTCGTGTTCAATCTGTTGCATTGATGTTTATTGTAAGTAGAGAATTGGAGAGACGTAATTTTGTCTCATCAAAATGGTATGAAATTAGTGCCGAATTACAAAATGGATTAGTTTTAACTTATACTGCTAACAATCAAAACTTTAAACCATATAATGACTCTAGTTCAAATAAATACAATTTTAAATTTGCTGAGTTATCTGATGCACAAAGTGTAATTGAAAAATTAACCAATGAATTTAAGTTTGTTAAGTATTTACCTGATAAGGAGACAAAAGGTGATAAATATGTTCCTTTGACAACTGATAAGATGTTGCAAATTTCAGGAACATCATTAGGATGAAGTGCTAGTAAAACAACATTAGTTGCCCAAAAACTATTTGAAGGCATTGAACTCAATGGTAAACATTTAGGTTTAATAACTTATCCGAGAACTGATAGTGAAAGAATTAATGAAGATTTCATTCATGAAGCACAAAATTACTTAAATCAAAGATATGGTCAGGAATATGTTAATTTTAACTATCAACCAGGTAGAAAAAAAACCAAGAAAAAAGATGAAAATATTCAAGATGCACATGAGGCCATTAGGCCAGTAGATGTTTCATTAACACCAGAAGATGTTAAACCATTTATTGATGAATCAGCGTATAAGTTATATAATTTGATTTGATCTCGCACAATGTGTGTATTGATGAATAGTCCAATTTACTCAACTAAAGGTATGATTTTTGATAATCAAGGTCATGAATTCTATACTGCACACAAAGAAATTAAATTTAAAGGTTATTTAATTTTAAATTTTTATAACAAGGTAGTTAACTCATTTAATGATAAATTGCCTAATTTAGTAGAAAATAATCTATACAAAGGTGATGCTAAATTAAATGAGTTTGATAAACAACCACCAGCATATTTTACTGAGGCTACATTAATTGCTGCATTAAAAGAATCTGGTGTTGGTCGGCCATCAACATATGCTGCAATGGCGAAAATTTCTGAAACTCGTGGATATGTAACCAAAGAAGGTCAAAAACTTATTCCCACTGAAATGGGAATGAGGGTTATTGAAGAATTAATGAAGGATTTTCCAGAAGTGGTAGATTCAAAGTTTACAGCTAATATGGAACAAGAGTTAGATAAAATTGCAAATGGTGATGAAAAGTGAATTTCATATTTAGAAAAATTTGCCCCAGAATTTGAAAATAAAATTAAAATTGTTTTCAAAACCAATGCCGAAAAAAAGAAAAATGATGTTGATTATGTTGGGCGTAATTGTCCTAAATGTAATTCACCATTGGTCGTAAAAGAAAGTCGATTTGGAAGTAAATTTATTGCTTGTAGTGGATTTCCAAAGTGTAAATATGCAGAATTTGATAACTCTAACAATTACACTGGAGAAGAATGTCCAGAATGTGGTGGTAAATTAATAAAAAGATTTAATAAAAAACAACAAATGTTTATTGGTTGTAGTAGTTATCCAAATTGTAAATATATTAAAAAAGAAAAATAAAATTAATATGCTATATTGATAGTAGTAAGAAAGGATAAGCTATGGAAATTCAAAGCTTAGAACAATTTCAATCATTAATTAATGAAGACAAAATAACTGCAATTGATTTTTTTGCAACATGATGTGGACCATGCAAAATGCTAGGACCAGTTTTTAGTAGTGTTGCAGATGAAATGAAAACAGATGTTAATTTTGTAAAAGTTGACATTGATAAATTTAATGAAATTGCATCAATGTATGGTATTCAATCTGTACCCACAATTGTTTACACAAAAGCTGGCAAAGAATTAACTAGATCAGTTGGATTTATGGATGCAGATGCTTTAAAAACTAAAATTAATAGTTTGAAATAATTTATTTTTTGTTACTACTATGTAGATTGATAAATTCCTCATCAGCGATAAAATAGATAGTTTCTATTTTTGGATTGAGGAATTTATTTTGTTGATACAAATCAATTTCATATTTAAAGTCATCATTATTTCTTAGGCCACGAATCAAAAAATTACAATGATTTTGATGTGCTACATCAACAGTGTATTGATGACCATAAATAACTTTATTACTTAAACCTTTATTTTTAAGATAGTGTTCAACTTGCTTGACTCTTTCTTCTAAACTATTACTTTTTTTATTTGGATTGATACCAACAAAAATAATAACCTCATCAAAAATTTGTTGGGCTTTCATTAATATCGCATAATGACCATCATGAAAGGGATCAAAACTACCAGGAAACAGAGCAATTTTAGATTTTATTTTTGAAATCAAGGTATGCTAGATTAATATTGGATTTTGTCAACTCTGTAACTGGTAGCTCTATATTTTCTTGATTAATTGACTCTGAATTAATTTTTATTAAATCAATTAGCAATTGTTTTTGCTCATAATTTTCAATATCATTTTGACTAAAATAGCCATTCTCACTTGGATCAATAGCATATTCATATAGTGACTTATAGCAAGGTGTGTAGTTTACAAAATTAAAATTTTGTACACTTAAATATTTGTAATCACCATTTATATTTCTATCTGAAACTACCTCACCTTGCTGTAAGCCAGATAGACAAAGTGATTTAATAATTTCAACTGCAAATTTTTTCTTTTTTTGATCAATACTTTTGTTTATAACAACACCATCTAGTGCATAAAAATTGACATTTGGTACAATGCTATAAAAATCTTGATTATCACCAAATTGAGGTAAACCTGTTTGATTGTTTTCATTATCACCACCCATTGCAGCATAAATTGCATCACCATTGTACATGAATGCACCTTTTGTTTGATTAAGGGCAATTTTATTTAATACAATTGATGAATCACTGTTAAATGTAAGAATATTTTTCTTTTTATTGGTGTAGTATTTAGCAATGTTGTCATATGTTTCATCAAAATGTTTAATTGATAGTGCATTAGTAGAATTTAAACTTGTCCCAGGAAATAAGACACCAGAACTAGGATTGATATCACTATCATTGCCAACAAATTTAGCAACATTATAAACAGAGCGTGAATCATCTATCATCATCACATTAGAATTTTTAGAATTAAATTTTGAATCATTACTAATGTAGTCAAAGATCTCTTTAAAGCTTATTGATTCATTACTTAGTTCATCTATTTTTTCGCCCCGGTAACAAAATGCAAAATCTTGCATAAAATATGGTACACAATATGCTAATAAATTATCACATGGTTCACCATTTACATCTGGTAATTTAATAGCTCCACCAATTGTTTTAGACAATCATCATGTTGCATCAGAAACAAATCCCTCTAAATCCTTATAATTGTTGATTTTATTTCCATCACTTTTAATCAAATTAAATTCATCTCATGGGATTGGTAATAATTGATTACTCATAGCAAGCTGGGCTATCATATTGTTAGTTGCAATTGCTAAATCCAAAGTTTTATTTTGAATATAAGTAGGTATTTCAGCATTGCTACTATAATATTGTCAATTAATTTTATATTTGCTACTAAGATCATCTTTGACATTATCAGACATATAAGACTGAAAGTTACCAAAAACAAATTCATTACTTGGTTGGATAAAAATTAAAAATGGTAAAACAATGATTCCTAAACCAACAATAGTTGAACCTACTCCTAACAATGTCTTTTTAATTCAACTTCTCATTTTCTATACCCTTTTTAATTTTTTCTTAATTCGACCACCAAATTTCTTAAGACTAATTGCTTTACATTTATTTCTTTCTTCGATATATTTTTTAATACCAATAATAATTGTGATGATGATACCAATAATAACAATAATTGCCCCAAATGTTACAGCCCACATCTTGATACCTTTAGCCATACTATAAATTTCTGTAGAAATTGTGTTAACTTTACCACCTACTAATTTAGTAATGATAAAATCATCAAAACTCATAGAGAAAACAATTGCTGCTGCACTTAAAATTGCCGGAAGTAAAAATGGTATTGTTACTTTAAAAAAAGTTACAATCTGCGAATAACCTAAATCCATTGATGCTAAGATCAGGTTTTTATTCATTTTTTGCATTCTAGGATAAATAATAATAATTGCATATGGAGTGCAAAAAGAAATGTGTGCTAATACAATTGTTGCAAATCCTAAATTAATACCTAGTGGAATAATTGTAATAGAGAATAAAATTGCCAATCCTATTCCTGTAATCACATCAGGAATTAACATGTTTGCTTTTGAAGTGGTCATGACAGTATTAACATAAAACTGCTTAGAATTTCAAATTCCAAAACATGTGATTGTAGCAATAATTGTTGATATTGGTACAGTAATAACAACAATAATAATAGTATTTACTAATGCATTAGTAAATTCATTATTTTTAAATAATGTTAATCAATTTTCTCCATTGTTAAAATTGAAACCAAGATTCAAATTCCCCTTGTCACTTGGTGCTGTAAAAGATAAAATAATAACAATAATCAAAGGAATATAAGTTGCAGCCACAATGATGAAAATATAACTATTTTTAAGAAAGTGTAAAAATCTATTTTTCATAGTGTCTTTGTTCTCACTTTCTTCTAATGAATAATACTATTTTTGGTAAATAAGCAATTGACATGTACAACAACAATGTAAATCCACTAACAATTAAAACTAATACTGATGTTCTGGCTAAAGCAATTGGACTACTTAACCCTGATTCGCCTTGGCCCATGATCACTCCACCAATCATACTTCCATCATTACTATTATTTAAGAAAGCAGTTACAGTTACAGTTGTGAAGCATGGCAATAATACCAATGTTATTCCGCTAATGATTGCAGTCTTGCACCAAGGAATTGTCACCATAAAGAATGTATAAACATTGTTTCTACCTAGATCCTTTGAAGCATTGATTAAATTTTTTGGCAATGTTTGTAATGCAGAATAAATTGGTAAAATCATCAAAGGAGTGAACAAATATACTAATCCAATAATAGTAAAAATGTCACCATAAGTACTATTAAGTTCATGATTCATAATGTCAAATAAACTTTTTAATCCTATTAATTTGATAAGGATATTAATTCAAATTGGTGCAGTGACAATTAGAATTGTTAAAGTTTGAAACACTTTATTTTTTGATTGTGCTAATCCATAAGCAAACGGAAATGAAATAACTAAAATAATTATTGTACTAACTAATGAAACCCAAATTGATTTACCAATTTTATTTCAAATTGTACCTGTCATAATTCCTCAATTATCTTGCACACTACCGCTAGAGGGATTAAAGATGTTGATGATAATGACAATTAATGGTGCAACAACTAAAAGAATTGTAATTAAAATAAAGGGAATAATCAATGACAACCGTTTATTAATTGTTAGCTTATTAACAAAGTTATTAGCTTGCCTAGTTTCAACTTTTAAAAATTTTTGCTTTTTCTTTATATTTTTTTTACTCATTATCACTATCCTTAATGATATGGATATCATTGACATCAAAATTTAGAGCAACAACTTTATCAATTTCATATTGATTAATACTTTCAACATTGATAGTATGTTCATTCCATAAACATTTGATATCATACATTAAACCTTTGTAGGTTACATCAACAATTTTTACATCATCGATAAAACCAGTTTTGTTCTCCACAATTTGTAGATCTTCTGGTCTAATAACAACATTTATTGATTCATTTTTATGTAAATGATAATTATTGTTAATTGGTAAATTAATTGTTTTACTAGCTAATGTAATTTGTTTACTTGACAAAGCAATAGTTTTAAAAATATTAGCTCGACCAACGAAATTAGCAACCCATAAATTTTTTGGTGTGTCATAAATTTCGTTTGGTGTTCCAATTTGCTCAATTTTACCTTCAGACATTACCACAATTTTGTTGGACAACATTAGTGCTTCTTCTTGATCATGAGTAACTAGAATAAATGTTAATCCTAAATCATGGTGAAGACGTTTAATTTCATTTTGTAATTGTTTTCTTACTTTTGCATCTAATGCACCAAGCGGTTCATCTAGCAATAATATTTGAGGTTCAATAACAATTGAACGTGCCAATGCAACTCTTTGCTGCATTCCACCTGATAAATCACTTGGATAATTATTCTCTTTTCCAACTAATCCTACTAGTTCAATTACTTTGGTAGCACGTTCATCAATTTCTTGTTTATTAAGCTTTCTTGTTAAATTTTTATTTTCAAAAGCTTCCTTTTTTAAATCAGGATAATTCTGTCAATAAGAAATATCATAATCTAAATCATCATATCTTTCGTTAAGAGCAACAAACTTATTGTCAATTGGTTTTTTGTAATGATACCATTTTTTTAAATTGTGAATTTGCTTTTCAATTTCGTTCATTTTAGAAATTGAAACTTTAAATTGATAATTAATTCTCAATTCATTCAATAAATTATTTAAGAATGTAAAAAATTTATCTCTAAATCTTACTTTAGAAACATAATCTTCACCATATTGTTCATCTAATTTTTGATATAAAGAATCTAAAGTCGCTAGAAATTCTGGTTTTCTCATTTCCATAATTTCAGCTAAGTATGGGTTCTTTTGATATTTCTTACTTAATTTATCAATTTCTTTTTTGATATTTTTTTTAGTTTTTTCAATCTCTAGAATTTTTCTTTGTGCTATTTTTTCACTAGCACTATAAATTTTATTTGCTTGTCTAGATATATCTTTATCCACACCAACTAAAGGTGTTCGCACTAGTTTTAAACCATATTCTATGTTTTGCCTAACTGTCATATTAGGAAATAGTGCATAATCCTGAAACACGGTTGATGTTGGACGTTGGGTAATATCCATGTCTTTAATATCAATTCCATTGTAAAGAATTTTGCCTTTGGTAGGATAACTAAATCCACCAATAATTTTCAAAATAGTTGTTTTACCACAACCACTAGGACCTAATAATGTGACAAATTCCCCTTTATTAATTTTTAAATTAAAATCTTTGACAGCAACAAAACCATCTTCATATACTTTATTAATATTTAATAATTCTAGGATCAATTTTCTCATTCTTGTTACTACCTAAATTAAATAAAATAACAAAAATCAATATTTCATAAATTATAAATTATTTTTCACCTAAATAAATATATTTATTTATAGCCTTACCCACAGCATTTTTTTGCAGTCCTTGAACATTGTGTTTAACAATTTTATTTAAATTGCAATTTTTATTTCCAATTGCAATTGGTAGCCCTACTAATTTCATCATTTCTATGTCATTTGCAGAGTCACCAAAAGCAGCAAATTCATTAAGATCAATTTTTAATAATTCACTAATTGTTTTAATTGCAATCCCTTTATCAGAATTTTTACTTGTAATTTCATACATGTATTTTGATGTTTTTGCAATATCAATTTCATCACCAAGTTTATTTTTTATTTGTTGATAGCAATTTTGTAAAGATTTTAATTGTTTCAAAATTCTTAAATTAAATTTAAAACCACTAATATTAATTTTGTAAGAAGCTTCATTTGCATCTCAATTCTTAATAATTAAGCAATCAGGAAAAATTCTACTTTTATTTAATAACCAAACAATTTTATCATTGCCATAAATTCACATATTTTTGTTATAGATATCTTTTTCTAAATAAACAGCAAAAGAGCAATTAGTTTGTTTACTAACTGCTAAAATTTCTGATGTGATATTTGCATTCATTATTCTTTGATAAATAAATTTATTCTCTATATTGTCATATAGAACTGCCCCTTTTAAGCAAGATAAAAAGTGAATTTTGTATCCTGTTTTGCTATAAAACTTGTCAGCATAACTCTTTGCTGATACAAAACATCTTCCGGTAACAAAACAAACAATTCCACCATCACCAATAAAACGTTTTAGTGCAATTAAATTTTTTCTACTAATTGTAGAACGATTATGCAATAAGGTTCCATCTAAGTCGGTTGCAATAACTTTAACTTTGTTCATTTTCTAATTCATTTTTAGTTATATTAACAATCTCCTCGATTTTAACCCCTGCTTTACTAAACTTATTTTTTAAAACCTTTAAATTTTTTGTTGATGAAGATTTTTCCTTGATTGTTTTTTCTTCACCATCATCACTAGGCAAGGTAATTTCAAGTGTAGTATTTTTTAATCCTTTAAATTCTTGACTATTTTTATTAATATGAGCCTTTTTAAATTCTATTCATTTATCAAAATAAACTAATCAATTTTGGTGTGTGTTCATTAAGATTATTTCAAGATCATTTTGCAAGTGCAACAAGTTTTTTAAATGAAAAATAGCATTTTTATAAATCATATTAAATGCACTTAATTTTTTAATCAATAAACCTTGTTGGTAACCATACAAAATAGCACTATCTAATTTAGGGTCTTTTTTATTACCAACAAATTTTTTCTTGTCTTTTTCATATTGAACTTCTAGTAACTCCAAAAGTTCATTAAGATCATACAAAATTCCTGCTTCAACATTGATCTTTTGGAAATAATTATTTAATAGCTTCTCATCAATTGCATTTTCTTTTTGTGCAACGACCTTAATCTTGTTAGTGTTTACAATTGAATCATAAAGTGATTTTCTAAACTTTTCAACATACTGATAATCTGCCAATTTATCACTATCCTTAACTTTAGTGATATCATCTTTATCAAAAATAACATCATTGGCTAATAAATTTCTTTTTCTAGTTCCATTAAACCGATCATCAAAATTTGCAGCTGCTTTTACTTCTTTGATAAATAAATCCTTTGCAATATGTTGGGCAATTGCATATCTTCTTAAAATAATGTCAAAAAGAATCCGATAATCATTGATTTCATCTTCTAGTTCACTTAACATCGCATCTACATCGATGTGTTGAATAATATTATTTAATAGTTCTATATCAGAAACTTTTTTGAATTCACTTCAATCCTTGTTGAGACTTTTTACAATCTTTTGAGCATTATCTGAATCTTTTTGTAAACTGTTCAACAATTCATATAATGGTTTTTTAAGTGAAGACACTTTTTTTGTGGAAATTGTATCTCAAAGGTTTTTCAATGCATTTGTAATGCTTTTGACACTAAAACCTTCATCAATAATCTTGTTTAATACTTTTGTGACACTGTTATAAGAAATACTCTTTAAATACTTTGTGTAACTTTTAGCATCAAATTTTTCACCATGGTTTTCTTTTGAAGCTTGAATTATTTGTGAATTCCAAACCATTTCTTTTGTGTTTTTAACATCATCAATGCCACTACTTTGTGGTTTTTCAATAAGAATAGCCTTAGATGGATCTGTATTTTCTACTTTTTCTAATGTTGCATTATATAAGTTTAATTTGTGTTCAAAGTTGTGAGCATCATTTCAATCAACCTCAATATTATAGATTACATCATCAACTAGCTCTAAATAATCATCAAGTTCTTTCTCTAGTCTTTTTTCATACTTTTTAAGATATCTACTTGCTTGTGAATCATAATCATCTTTATTTTGTCTTTTGAAATTATGCTTAATTTTAAAAGCATCATCAATTTGTTCATCATTATTAGAGATATTGACTAACAAAAAATCTTCATCCCATGTACCATCACTAATTTTTAGTGTTTTTAAATTATCAACTCATTCACCTAATGTTAATGGTTTATTATAAAAATCCTTCAAATTTATAAATGATTGTGAAATAAAGTTATCTGAACTACCATTATTATTTTTAACTAAAACTGCATTTTTGCCCTTTTTAGTCAATTCAAAATTTAATTTATTTTTTGAATGTTTGTTTACCATCTTAATTATTCCTTATTTTTAATCTATTTTTTATAAAGTACTTCTACTAACTCTTGGTTGTCTAGACTAACCAATTTATTATTAATATCTTTGAAAATATTTGGTAATTCTTTAGGTAATGTGTTTTCAAATAATTTTAGAAATTTATCACCAAGAACTTTATAATCAATACTCATTTTACGAATAGGATTCATGTCAAAAAGATTGTCATCAACCTTATTTTCAGTTACTACAGAACTTGAAATTTTTGTTGTTTTTATCTGTTTAGTTGATGTTTTATATTCATCTAAAACATCCAAGCTAATAATCCGACGAAAATTAGCATTCTTATTACTGTCTAGTTTATAGTATTTTTTAGCAATTGGATCAGACAATGTTTTTAAAACTAAATCTCTTTTTAGTGCATTGGTTGTTAAGAAGCATTTAATCTCACTTCTATCTGGTCAAAAGACATCTACCAATGCATCATTAATAACTACATTCTTAGTAGAATTTTTAATGATACCCATATTAGTAGCATCTTTTGGTTTAATCATAATCACACTTTTTTTATTTTCATTTGACGTCATGTTGTTCTTAAAATTCCCATCTAATAAAAATAATGTTTTTTTGATATGCTTAAGATTAATTATATGATTTATTAAATAAGAAAATAATGAAAACAGAAAAACAAGTTCATGATTTAATCATCATTGGTGCTGGACCAATTGGATTATATGCAACATTCTTAGCTGGATATTTTAAAATGGATACTTTATGTTTAGAGAGAGATCATAATTTAGGTGGTCAAGCAATGAAACTTTATCCATTTAAAACTATCATTGATTTCCCTGGCTATGTTGAAATAAAAGCTAGTGACTTAATTCATAATCTTTATAATCAAGCAACTCAATTTGATAATACTAAAATTTTAACCAACATTCAAATTGAAAGTTATCAAGTCAATGACAACTTAATTACTTTAACTGATGGTAATGGGGGAAAGTATTTTACTAAATATGTTTTATTCACAGTAGGACCAGGTGCATTTGAACCAATCAAATTGGATGATAGCATCACCAAGGATATAACTATAGATAATGTTTTTTATCACCATGATAATAATTATGATGCAACGAATAAACAGGTAGTTATATTTGGTGGCGGTGATTCAGCTGTAGAGTATGCACATCAAATTAAAACTAAGTTTCCTACATCAAAAGTAAACTTAGTTCATCGGGGCGAAAAACTACGAGCAATTATTCATGATGAAAACGAATTAATTGAAAGTGGTGTGAATTTGCACTTAGAAAGTGAATTGGTAGCCATTGATAATGATTTTTACACAATTAAAAATAAGGAAAAGATGATGTCATTTCCTTATGATTATGGTTTAGTACAATTTGGTTTAAAAAGTTTAGGTTCACCAATTCACCAGTGATCTAGTTTTAATAAACACAAATTGAAATTTATTGTTAATGAACATTGTGAAACATCAGTTCCTAATTTTTTTGCAGCTGGCAATTGTTGCTACAATCCAAATAAAATTGACATGATTGCTAGTGGTATAAGTGAAGCAACATTAGCAATTAACTACATTTATACACAAATGAGTGACAATAATCATAGTTTTTATAGTCTTAAACATAAGTAACGCTCATTAGGTATAGTCCACCTCCTGGCACTTTTCTAATTGCAGCACCTTTTTTAGGTTCTAAAAACATTTTGTTGAGATGATTTATGTCAATTTTGTTTTCGTTATAATCTAGAAATGCTCCGATGAGCATCCTAACCATATTTCTTAAAAATCCATTTCCTGTAATAGTAATTTTTAAAATTTCATCTTTTATTTCATAATTAGTGGCAAATATTTCTCTAGTAGTATTTTCTAATTCAGATGTGGAAAATGACAGAAAATTATGCTGTCCCTTAATCAAATTTAAAAAAACATCTAGTTTTTTTAAATCAACATCTTTATTGTATTGATACACAATTTCTTGTTCAAAAATGTTAAATTGTGAATTGAGATTAATTAAATATTGGTAAGTTTTATGTTTTGCATTGAAGCGGGCATGAAATTTATTATCAACCTGTTCACATTCTAAAACCCTAATATCACTTGGTAATTTTGCATTTAATGCTTTTAAAATGATTTGTGGTTCAAATCCTAAATTATCATGTTTAATGTTGACTACTTGACCACATGCATGGACATATTTATCGGTCCTTCCAGATGCGAACAATTTCACATTAATTTGAAACAAATTATTTATGGTATCAATTATTGTTTGTTCAATTGTGTTAACACCAACTTGTTTTGCAAAACCCGAATAATTAGTTCCTTTATAGCTAATAATTAATTTGTAATTCATTTTAACCAAGTAAAATTCCCAATTCAAACAATCCAAATGGTGTAAATAACAATGGCTTAATCATGATACCAATCAAAAATCCTGTAATTAGACAAAGTACTCCATAGCTAAACCAATCTAAAAATCTAAGTTTAAATGATCTATATCTTGTTCTTGCATGTCTTGTACTATAAGCACGTGCCTCCATTGCATTTGCCAATTCTCCTGATTTAATAAATGCAATGTTAAATAATGGAACAACTAAACTAGCCATTGATTTAAATTTATCTTTAATAGTTCCATTTTTGAAGTCGATTCCTCTTGATGATTGTGCATTCAAAATCCGTTGTGATTCTGATAACAATGATGGTACAAATCTTAGTGCAATTGCTATCATCATTGATGCTTCAACAACAGGAAATCTAAAAATTTTCAATGGACTTAGGATGTCTTCTAATGCATATGCTAATTCAATCGATGATGTTGTAGAGGTTAAAATTGTTGCTGCTAAAATCATTAACAATACTTTAATTGCTACATAAAGTGCTAATTGAAATGCACGAGGTGATAATGTATACCAATTGCTTTGGTATATCACTGCACTATGAATATTGGCAATTCCATTACTAGTATTGGACAAAACTTGAATCACATATTTTTGATTCATATAAACAAATCCATTATTAAGAATTCAATTATAATTTTGAGCTAATCCTAAATTACCATTACAAATTGATAAAACTTGTTGTTGTGCATTTGCTGATAAAGAATTAAATAGTCGTACTGCATCATCAAGTGAGTAATTAGATGTTGATTGCAAAACATTATCAATTGTTAATTTTTGACCATTAATGGTAAAACCATCAATTGGATTTAGATATCCAATAATGTTCCCACCAATTAATGAAGAAACATAGCTTGTTCCAATTTTATTACTGTCATTAAATGTATCAACTGGATTTAGTCCTTGAAAATGAAATAAATTAGTATTTCCAATACTAATTTTGAAATATCCATTAGGGACATAAATAGCAATTGGCGCTTTGTAAATTACTCAATTAATTAACAATAAAATTAAAAATAAAAAAATAACTGATTTTAAAATATTTCAAAATTTCTTAAATGATAGTTTAGATGCAATATAAAGAGTAATTAATAAAATACCAATAATTAATTGTGCAAAAAACCCCAATGGTAAAAAAATCATTACAATTATCACCACAAAAGCAATAAATTTTAATGAAGGATTTAGTCGATGTACCACAGAGTTATTATGTGTAAATCCAATTTGCATAATTTCTTAAATTATATTCTCACTTTTTACAATTTCAGCTATTGCTAAACTTAACTCTTCCACCGTTCTAGGTTTATAATTTCAAAGCTTGTTAAATTTATGATTTTGCTTTATCAAACCCTGAATAATACTAATTATTTTTGGTTTATCAATTGAAGTTAATTCTAGTATTTTATTGCTAGTAAAAATTTCATATGGTGAGCCTATTTGAATTATTTCTCCATCATTCATAACAATGACATTATCAGCTTTTTGTAAAACATGATCCATGTTATGACTAATAACAATTACTGTTTTGCCATCATCTTTTGCTTTTTGAATAATTTTCAAAATTTCTTGTTCACCAAATGGGTCTAATCCTGCTGTTGGTTCATCAAAAACAAGAACATTTGGGTCAAATGCTAAAATCCCTGCAATTGCCACTCTTCTTTTTTGTCCACCAGACATATCAAATGGACTTCTGTCTAAAAAACTATTATTGATTCCTAATTCATTAAGATAATCAATTGATTTTGTTTTTGCTTCTTCCTTATCAACTCCTAATGTTACCGGACCAAACATTACATCTTTCAATACAGTATCTTTGAACAATTGATATTCTGGGAATTGAAAAACAACACCAACCGTTTTCTTTAAATTTTTAATCTTTTTAATCTTTTTAATTTTTCTATATTTTTTTCAAAGCAACATTAGTCAATTATCATTATTTGATATTTGATCATCTTTTATATCATTTAAATTAATAGAGTCCAAAACATCTATTTTGTACTCATCAATATTGGGAATTAAAAAATAGTATTTAACATTAGTTTTATGTTTTGGTACTAAGGTTATAACTTTTTTAATCTTGATTTTGTAATAAGCTTCAAAAATGATTTTGATTAATGATTTTGGTAATTTTTGTCTAAATGCCACATAGTAACCAGATTGATTACTATATAAATGTTGTTTATGAAAAAAATTTTCAAAATCATTTTTATTTTGTTTCAATACACCTATTAAATAATCATTTAAAAAAAAATCATTACCTATTTTATGATTATTGTCAACTAAAACATTTCCATATCGACTTTTTAACAAACCATTGAAATGATTAACTAATGTTGACTTTCCACAGCCTGAGCTACCAATGATGAAATGAATTTTATTTTTTTCTAATTCTAAATTGTTATCACATAGACTAACTAATTGATTTTCATTGCCTTCATTGTAGACACAAAATAAATGCTCAATTTTAATAGCAACATGTGGGTTTGTGTAAATATCTCTATCTACTTTTTTTGTTTTCATCATTTTAAAAATTCATTTTCATCTAGTGTTGGTATCACATCTACACCTTGAGTTTTTAATTCTTTAGTTAGTTTTAAAATGAAAGGGTAGTCTAGCTTCAACTTTTCTAACTGATCTTGATATAAAAATACATCTTTTGGTGTACCCATTGCATGAACAATACCACCATTAATTATAATAACTTTGTCTGCATTAATGACTTCTTCCATATCATGAGTAATACTAATAATTGTTTTTTTAGTTTTGTTTTTTAAATCCAAAATTAGTTGCTTTAATTCTCTTTTACCTTTTGGATCTAACATTGATGTTGATTCATCAAAAATAATTACTTCAGGATTAATTGCTAAAATCCCTGCGATTGCAACTTTTTGTTTCTGGCCACCTGATAAATCATTGGGTTCTTTCTTTAGTAAATCTCTAATACCAATAGCTTGAGCAGCTAATTCAATTATTTTGGGCATCTCTTTTGGTGGTACTTTTCTATTCTCTAGACCAAATGCAATATCATCTTCCACAGTAAGACCAACGAATTGATTATCAGGATTTTGAAAAACAATTCCAATGTTGTTTCTTAAATGTTTAACATTACTTGCTGAAATGGTTTCTCCAAATAATTTAATTTCACCTTTTTGAGGTTTTAACAATCCTGCTAATATTTTAGAAATTGTGGATTTTCCAGAACCATTATGCCCAATAATACAAACATATTCATTAGGGTAAACATTAAATGTAACACCTTTTAAAATAGGTGTGTTTTTACTGTAACTAAAATGAATATCTTTAAACTCAATAACAGGATTATTATTTTTCATCTTTAATTTCATCAATTACAATTGATTTAACGTTATATTTTTTTGCCATTTCATACCAATCTTTTAATGATTCAATACTAATGCACTGAGTTGGACAAACTAAGCAACATGCACCACATGAAATACATTTATCATTAGCAAATGCAAAACCTTCTTCTCTAACTTCAATAGCATCTACAGGGCAAACACTTGCACATGTATTACATGCAATGCAATCTTTAGCATTAACTGTTGCTCTTGTTCCCATAATTTTGCCCAAATCACTTTAATTCAAAATATGATAATGTAATTATAATATCTTATTATGACAGATAAATTAATTTGAATTGCAATCGATGGTCCAGCTGGCAGTGGTAAGTCTACAGTTGCTAAACAACTACAAAAAAAGTATTTGCAAGATTTTGTTTATATAAATACAGGTGCAATGTATCGGGCTTTAGCATATTTTTTTAAAATCAATAACATTAATATTGATAGCCCAGTTGCTAGACAATCAGTTTTGAATAAAATTTGTATTAATTTGATTAACGATAATGTGTATTTAGAATTTGATGGTAAAAGCATTGATGCTACACCATTTATTTACAACGAAGAGATTGCCAAACTCACTTCTAAAATTTCAACATTTGAAGATGTAAGAAAAAAATTAGTTTCTGACCAACAAAAAATAGCTAGTAATCATAATGTAATTATGGATGGCCGTGATATTGGGACAGTGGTCTTACCAAATGCAACTCTAAAAATTTATTTGGATGCATCAATCCATGAACGTGCTAGACGGAGATATTTACAATTAAATAAACCAGGAATTTCTTTACAAAATTTGGAACAAGAAATTCATAAACGTGACACACTTGATAAAAGTAGATCAATTGGTGCATTACAACAAGCTCAAGATGCAATCTTGATTAGTACAGATAATTTATCAATTGATGAGTGTTGTCAAAAAATATTAGATTTCTTGCATCTAAAACTAAATTAATTTGACTAAGATATCATCTAATAAGTCAATATTATTTGCTTTTAAATAATTGTTATCATCAATTTTGTAATTGATTAGTTTATCTTTATAAAAATTAAATGCTTGATAGTAAATATCCTGGTTTAGATCTAATCCATCACTTAATCTTAATCCCATCATTAGAATTTGAAAATAGTAATCTAATTGTGATAATTTTTCACATTTACTAACATAAAAATTATTTATATTACCTAAAATTTCATACCTATTTTGATTCTCAAATCCACACCCACCATAACCAATTGCTTTCCAATCATGAGATAATCAATATGCTAAATTATGTTGACACACATCTCTTTTATTTAAAACTCAATTGGAAACTTCATAACGTTGATATCCATAATCCTTTAAGATTTTTTGTAGAAACAACATCTTATCTTCTTGATTTTCAACATCTAAAACATAATTTTGTTTATTTAAGATTGCATTAGTTTTAATTTCTAAAGCATAGAATGATGCATGAGGGATATTGTGATTTTTAATAAAATTTACTGATGTAATTATGTCTTCAATTGTTACTCCTGGCAAATCATATATAAAATCACAATTAATATTCATAATTTCAACATGTTGTAATTTTTTTATTGCATTGACAACATCATTTATTGTGTGTGTACGATGCATTTTTTTAAGAATAAAATCATTAGTAGTTTGTACACCTAGTGACACTCGATTGATTCCACATTTTTTAAAAATTACTACTTGTTCATCAGTAATTAAATCAGGATTACACTCAATACTAAATTCATAATCATCATCTAAATACATTTGTAAATTTAAAAGTAATTTTTCTAAAACATTATTAGGTAAATGATTAGGGGTACCACCACCTAAATAAATTGTTTTATATTGTTTATATTTGCTAGTATACTTGACATGTCTAATAATTTTGTCAACATAATTATTCATAATTTCATTTTCATTAGTTTTGATACGTTTGAAGTCACAGAAACTACAAATCTGATTACAAAAAGGAATATGAATATATAGATGTTTAGTCATAAAGAAATTCTTTTACTTTAGTAAGTAATTCTTCAAAATTATCATTTTCATAGTTAAACATGATTTTATTATTGAATTTATTATTACATCAAGTTAGTTGATGTTTAGCTAGGTGCCGAGTTTTAGTTTTGATTTTTTCTAGATCTAATGAACATTTATTAATTAAATGTTGTGCAATTTCACGGTATCCAATTGCCTTGAACGCTTGAGTATCAATTATATTTTCGCCATATTGATTGATTAATTCTTTTACTTCATGAATTCAAGAATTATTTTTAAAGAAACTATCAAATCTATTGTTTATATCATTGTACAATTCTTCTCTAGATTTATAAGTCATAATAACCAATGTATTGTATTTGGGTTTATTATTTTGTTTTTCTAATTCTTGTTTAGGTTGATTATTGTTTGCTTTTAAATAAGCAACAGCTCTTTTCATGCGGTGAAAATTATTAAGTGTTTTTTGTAAACTAATAGGATCATATTTTTGTAAATACTCTATTAATTTATTGTCACTTCATTTATCGACTATTTCATAATACTTTTGAATCTCAGAATTGGATAAATCATATCCTTTGATGATTGCATCTAAATATAAATGACTACCACCACACAAAATAACTGGTTTATTTTTTTTATCTATAGTTCTATAAGTTAATTCAAAATCTTTTTGATAATTAAATATGCTATAGTTTTCTAGAACATTTAGTTGATTTAGTAGATGATAATTAACTTCTTGTAATTGTTGTTCATTTGGTTTATTAACTCCTGCATTTATGTCTCTATACATTTGAAATACATCACCATTAATGATTTCACCATTGATATTTAATGCAAGTTGATGAGCAAGAGTAGTTTTTTTGCTAGCAGTAGGACCAATAATGACAATTAATTTTTTCATTTACTTAATAACTAAATAAATTAGAACTAATATTGCAGCAACACAAAGTGCAACCAAAAGCAAAATAATTAATATTTTTTGTCAATTTTTTAAGTTTTTCCCTTGTTTTTCAACAAGGCTATTTTCGTTATCTTGTTGAGTTTTTTTATACCTTTTATTTTGTTCTTTAGTTGGCATTTTTAACTAGTACTCCCACTCCATCATCAATATCATACAATGTAAATTTATATCCAACTATACCTTGTTGTAATCACAGTTTAAATTTGTCAATTTTTTGAATCAATTTTAGTTGGTTTTTAGATAGTTTGTCAAGTGCTAGTTTATCAAACTTTTTGAGATATAAATTATCAATAACCATTATCCCATTTTCATTTAAATAGTTCAAGTATTTTTGCACTAAAATTTCTTGATGTGATTTAGGGCCATCAAGGAAGATAATGTCAAACTTAGACTTTGGATGATATTCAAAGGCATCAATATTAATTAACTCTAATCTTTCATCATCTAAATATTTTTTTGCAATTGAATAATTATCAAAATTTTTTTCTAAACTTACAATCTTTTGCAATTGATTACTTTCAAGTCATAAGCTACAACTATAACCATATGCAGTACCGATTTCTAACAAGCTATTGAATTTGTGTTTATCAATTAATGATAATATCAATTCACTTGTTTGCTTTCGAACAATGGGAATATTGTCTTCCAAACACTTTTTTAATAATTCATTATTCAACATTTCTAGTTAACATTTGTTTCAATGAATACAAGTTTTAGTCAATTTGCAAAAACTGTATCATATGATGCTGCTGGTGTTCATCTGGCAAGCATACTGACTGATGTACTTGATGTAGATGAACTACTATTATCTCCACTAAATGTACCAGAATATTGTCTTGGTACTAAAGATCCTTTTCTATAACCTAAAACAATTCCACTAGAACTTGAGATATCAGTCAATCCCATAAAGTTATTAACTACAAAGTTGTAGATTTCATTGAATTGTAATCCTGATTGGTATGAGTCACGAAAATACTTTTTGTTACCTTGTAAATCAGTATAACTTTTACCAGGTTCAAAACTAAATGCTGGTGCCGAAACTGCTCAATCATACTTTTTCTTATTTTCTTTTAATTGCGCATCACTTAACTTTTCTTCATCATCTTTTAAGCCATCATTAGTGATCCGCAATTTTTTGTAACTTTTCACTAAGTTTTCATAATTATCTCTAGCTGTGAAATCATTTAGAGTTAGTGAATCAATATATGTAACAACAGTTGGTAATGTTTTGTATTTTTTATTGTATTCTTGTTTAAATTCGTTGGAATTCAAATATTGTAATCCGTTGCCAAAATCGCTTGTATCTAGTGGTCTAGAAGGATCACTTTGAAAAATGTTGATATCACTTTGTTTATACAAAAAGTTACGGTTGTTACCATATGCCTCACTACCAATGTATAAAACATAGTCACCATTATTAATCTTTGTGGTTCCCAAAATTGCTTCTTTTAACCCTACATTGATTCCATTCATATAATTAGTTTGAAGGTTGAAATTATCGCTATTATCAATAGCTTTTGTATAGTCAAAAGTGTAGATTGAATATCCATTATTAGCCGCAACCGCAGGAAGAAAAACAGCTGCCGCTGTAACAGCACTAACACAACTTATTGTAATGATTGAAGAAATGATTGATTTTTTCATTTAGTAAAATATTTTAGCACATTACATATTTTAAAATATTACTATTATAGAGATATGAAAAAGCGAGTAATTGATTTCAATAAGTATTTTATGCCTGATTTAAATAAGGCTAGAAAAAGACTAAATGATGCCCAAATCATTAGTGATTCCTTTGAGATTCCTACTAATGTTGTAAACATTGGTAATAATAAAAATTACCACATTAGAACATATGGATGTCAATCAAATTTGAGAGATTCAGAAACAATGAAAGGAATTTGTGAGCTCTTGGGTTACAAATGAGTTGATGATATCTATCAAGCCGATCTAGTTATTTTAAATACTTGTGCAGTGAGAGAAAATGCTGAAGAAAAAGTTTTTGGTGAGATTGGTATGCTTAAAAAGATTAAATATACTAATCCAAATTTTATTTTTGGTATTGCTGGGTGCATGTCTCAAGAAGAAGTAGTTGTAAAAAGAATCTTAACTAACCATGAACATATTGATTTTATTTTAGGAACACACAATATTTTTCGTTTGCCTCAAATTATCGAACAAGCAATATTAAGCAAAGAAACAATTGTAGAAATTTGAAATAAAGAGGGAGATGTAATAGAAAATTTACCATCTACTCGTGATTCAAAAATAAAAGCTTGAGTGAACATTATGTATGGTTGTGACAAATTTTGCACATATTGTATAGTCCCTTACACTAGAGGAAAAGTAAGAAGTAGATTGAAAGATGACATTATTAAAGAAATTAAGGAATTAATTCAACAAGGTTATAAAGATATAACTTTGTTAGGTCAAAATGTTAATTCATATGGTTGTGATTTTAAAAATCAAGAATATAAATTTTGAGATTTGTTAAAGGATGTAGCTGAAACGGGAGTTAAAAGGTTGAGATTTACCACATCTAATCCATTTGATTGAGATAATAAAATTATTGATGTGATGACAAAATATAAAAATATTATGCCATTCATTCATTTGCCAGTGCAATCTGGTGATGAAGATATATTATTAAAAATGAACCGAAAAATGAAAATTGCTGATTATTTGGAATACATAAATTACATCAAAAAGCAGATTCCTTATGTGTCAATTTCCACTGATTTAATTGTTGGTTTTCCGAATGAAAGTGATGAACAATTTAATAACACATTAAACTTGTACAACAATGTACAATATGATAATGCTTACACATTCATTTACTCTAAAAGAGATGGTACTCCAGCTGCTAAATTAATTGATAACACTAGTTTAGAAACTAAAAAAACACGTTTAAATACTTTAAATGAATTAGTTAAAAAATATGCAAAATTAAATAATGAAAAATACATTGGATTAGATATTGAAGTTCTAGTTGAGGGCCCATCCAAGACTAATCCTGATGTTTTAACAGGCTATAGTCCACAACAAAAAGTTGTAAATTTTATTGGTAATGCTAAGCCAGGTGATTTAGTGATGGTTCATATTGATTCTGCATCAAGGTTTAGTTTAAATGGAAAACAAGTCTAAAAAAGTAGTTATTGGCCTATCAGGTGGAATAGATAGTGCAGTTAGTGCTTATTTATTAATTCAACAAGGGTATGAAGTTATTGGTTTATTCATGCAAAATTGGGATAGTGTAGCTAATTTTGAGACCAATTATGATAATCACCAAAATAAATGTGATGCCCAATTAGACTATGAGGATGCAAAAAAAGTAGCTGATCATTTAGGAATTAGACTATATCATCAAAAATTTATTAAAGAATATTGAGATGATGTATTTAGTTATTTTCTGAATGAATTTAAAAAAAATCGTACACCAAATCCCGATGTACTTTGCAACAAATACATTAAATTTGATGCCTTTTTAAATTATGCCATTAATACATTTGACTGTGACTATATAGCTATGGGTCATTATGCTAAAGTTGAACATCATGATGATATAAGTTATTTAAAATTGTGCAAAGACCAAAATAAGGATCAAACTTATTTTTTATGTTCATTAAATCAATGGCAACTATCTAAAGTTTTGTTTCCTCTAGAAAATTTAACTAAGAATGAAGTTAGGAAAATTGGTGAACAGATTAAATTACCAAATGCAACCAAGAGAGACTCAACAGGAATTTGCTTTATTGGCGAACGCAATTTTAGTAATTTTTTAACTAATTATTTACCCAATCAACCCGGAGATATTATTGATATTGTAAACAATAATGTCATTGGTAAACACATTGGAACAATGTATTACACAATTGGCCAAAGAAAAGGTTTAAATTTAGGCGGGCAAAAAGAGAGATATTTTGTTTGTAAAAAAGACCTTGAAAATAAAATTATTTATGTTGCTCCTAATTCATTAGAAGATCAATATTTATCTTCTAATTATTTAGAGGTTAATAATTTTAATTGAATTATCAAACCTAAAAATTTAAATAATGTTAAAGCTAGATTTCGTCATCGTCAAGAATTGCAAAATGTCAAAATTTATATTGGTAATGACAATAATAAAATCCAAGTTTTTTATCCAAAACAAAAAAATATTGTTTGTGGTCAATATTGTGTACTTTATCAAAATGAAGTTTGTCTAGGTGGCGGGCAAATTGATTTGGTAGAACGAAAATAGTTTTATTTGAAAATTTAATTTAAATAACAACCAAACTATTTTTTAGCACATTAGATACATGAGTGCTAAAAAAATATGTTATACTCATTTATAACTATTTATTGTTATTGATAATTAAAAGTTTAATTATGAAGAGGTAATGAAATATGGCAAAAGAATTAATTTTAGGTATTGATCTTGGTACTACTAATTCTGCAGTTGCAATAATGGAAGACAAAAAACCAATCATTTTAGAAAATCCTGAGGGAAAGAGAACCACTCCGTCAGTAGTTGCATTTAAAGGTGATGAAATTATTGTTGGTGATGCTGCTAAGCGTCAAATGATTACTAATCCTAACACAATCGTATCTATTAAACGTCACATGGGTGAAAAAGACTATACAGTTGATATAAATGGCAAGAAACTAACTCCTGAAGAAATTTCTGCAAAAATTTTGAGCTACATTAAAGATTTTGCAGAAAAGAAAACAGGAAGAAAGATTAGTAAAGCTGTTATTACAGTTCCAGCATATTTTAATGACACACAACGTCAAGCTACTAAAAATGCTGGTAAGATCGCTGGATTAGAAGTTGAAAGAATTATTAATGAACCAACTGCAGCAGCATTAGCTTATGGTCTAGAAAAAACAGACAAAAATCAAAAAATTCTTGTTTTTGATTTAGGTGGTGGAACATTTGATGTTTCAGTGCTAGAAATGTCTGATGGAACATTTGAAGTATTAGCAACAAGTGGTGATAATAATCTTGGTGGTGATGATTGAGATAATGCAATCATTAATTGGATAATTGATGAAACAAAAAAAGAACATGGTGTAGATTTATCAAAAGATAAAATGGCAATGCAAAGATTGAAAGATGTTGCTGAAAAAACTAAGATTGAACTTTCTGGACAATTAACAGCACAAATAGTTTTACCTTTTATTGCAATGAATGCTAATGGACCAATCAATATTGAAAAAGAACTAACAAGAGCAAAATTTCAAGAGTTAACTAAACCATTATTAGAACGTTGTAGAAAACCTGTTGAAGATGCTATAAAAGAATCTGGTCTTTCGAAATCAGATATTAATGAAATTTTATTGGTCGGTGGCTCAACAAGAATGCCAGCTGTACAAGAACTAGTTCAACAGTTAGCAGGTAAATCACCAAACCATAGTATTAATCCTGATGAAGTGGTTGCTATGGGGGCAGCAATTCAAGGTGGTGTTTTAAGTGGCGAAGTAGATGATATCCTATTAATTGATGTCACTCCATTAACATTATCTATTGAAACAATGGGTGGAGTTGCTACACCATTGATTAAGAGAAACACAACAATTCCAGTTTCTAAATCTCAAATTTTTAGTACTGCTGCTGACAATCAACCAAGTGTTGATGTTGTTATCGTTCAAGGTGAACGTCCAATGGCTAGGGACAATAAATTACTAGGTAATTTCCAATTAACTGATATTGAACCAGCTAGAGCCGGAACACCTCAAATTGAAATTACTTTTAACATTGATGCAAATGGTATCATGTCTGTTAAAGCGAAAGATTTAAAGACTAATAAAGAAAATAGCATCACTATTAAAGATTCTCAAGGTTTATCTGAAGAAGAAATTAATAGAATGGTTAAAGAAGCTGAAGAAAATAAAGAAAAAGATAATGAAATCAAAAAACAAGCTGAAGTTAAAAACAAAGCTGACCAATTAATTCACCAATTAACTGAAGTTATTAATAATGAACAATTCCCTCAAGATCAAAAAGATTCATTACAAAAAGAAATTGATGATTTAAAAGATTTACAAGCAAAAAATGATTTTGTACAACTAGAAAAGAAAATTAATGATCTAGAGCAAAAAATGGCACAGGTTGCACAAATGATGCAAAATATGCAACAAAATCAAGATAATGAAGCAACAGTTAAGGACGAAGAAACAAAAGAAAAATAATTTTTTCTTACTTTAATTTTTTAAAGAAACTACTAGGTCACTCTGGTAGTTTTTATTTTTTATGAAATTAGTTAATATTCAAAATTAATTTTTTAGTTATAATATCTAAGTGGTCGCCTACATTATTTGTACTTTTTGTATAAATAGGTCATCCATGGTGCCGTAGCCAAGTGGTAAGGTCAGAAGCTGCAACCTTCTTATTCATCAGTTCGAATCTGATCGGCACCTCCATTAAGCATCCTTAGCTCAATTGGATAGAGCGTCTGGCTACGGACCAGAAGGTTATGGGTTCGACTCCTATAGGGTGCGCCATTTCGGGAAGTAGCTTAGCTTGGTAGAGCACTTGGTTTGGGACCAAGGGGTCGCAGGTTCGAATCCTGTCTTCCCGACCATTATGGCTAGATAGCTCAGTTGGTTAGAGCATTCGGTTCATACCCGGAAGGTCCAGAGTTCGAATCCCTGTCTAGCCACCATTATTGCTTCTTTAGCTCAATTGGTTAGAGCCCCCGACTCATAATCGGTTGGTTACAGGTTCGAGTCCTGTAAGAAGCACCATTATTCTGGAAGATTACCCAAGTCTGGTTGAAGGGATCGGTCTTGAAAACCGAGAGGTGGGGAAACTCACGCGGGGGTTCGAATCCCTCATCTTCCGCCATTTTAAAATTTGTCACAAGATTGATATAATATATACTTGTGACATATACATCGCGGGATAGAGCAGCTTGGTAGCTCGTCAGGCTCATAACCTGAAGGTCGATGGTTCAAATCCGTCTCCCGCAACCACATGGTCTTGTAGTGTAGTGATTAACATGCCTCTCTGTCACAGAGGAGATCGCGAGTTTGATTCTCGTCAGGACCGCCATGGTTTCGTAGCTCAGTCGGTAGAGCATCGCACTGAAAATGCGAGTGTCGGCAGTTCAATTCTGCCCGAAACCACCATCCTAAAAATGTCATAAGATATATAGATAATTTACCTGGTTTTTCTTGAGGAAAAACTAGGTATTTTTTCATGTCTTTTTTATTTTAAAGTAATATAATTTTGGATGTGGAGCATTAACTACTCCAAACTAAAAATATGTCTGATTAAAATCTGAAGGGATTTTTCTGTTATGTTCAACAAAATCAATGTATATAGTGAAATTGGAACATTAAAAAAAGTGCTTGTTCATACTCCTGGACAAGAAATTGACTATTTAACTCCTCAACGTTTAGATGAATTACTATTTAGTGCTATTCTTGATCCTATTCGTGCTCGTGAAGAACATCAAAAATTCATTGAAATTTTAAAATCTGAAGGTGTAGAAGTTGTTCAATTATCTGAATTGACAGCTGAAGCTTATAATGCTGCAAGTTCTGAAGCTAAAGAAGCATTTATTAATAAATGATTAGATGAATCAATTCCTGCATTAAGTGATTCTAACCGTAAAGTGGTTTATGACTATTTAAAGGGAATGGAAAAAGATACAGTAGCTATGATTCGTAAGATGATGGCTGGTATTCTTGCTCGTGAAGTGAATGTTCAATCAAGTGTTGAATTAATCGTTGACCCAATGCCAAATTTATACTTTACACGTGATCCATTTGCATCAGTAGGTAATGGTGTTACATTACACCACATGTTTAGACCAACACGTAGACGTGAAACTATTTTTGCTGATTTAATCTTTTCTCAACACCCTGATTACAAAACAACACCTAAATACTATGATAGAAGTATGAATTATAGTATTGAAGGTGGTGATGTTTTCATTTACAATGAAAAAACATTGGTTGTTGGTGTTTCTGAAAGAACTGAAAAAGATGCTATTCAAGCACTAGCTGAAAGCATTAAAAATAATTCAGAAGTTAAATTTGAAACTATTTATGCAATTAATGTACCTAAAATGAGTAACTTAATGCACTTAGATACATGATTAACAATGTTAGACCATGACAAATTCTTATACTCTACAAATATGATGGATGTATTAAAAATTTGAAAAATTGATTTAAAAGCTAGCAAAATTGAATGAAATGAAATTAATGAACCATTAGCTGATTTCTTATCATCTGTTATTGGCAAACCTGCTACATTAATTCCAGTTGCTGGTGCTGGTGCTACTCAAATTGAAATTGATGTTGAAACTAATTTTGATGCAACAAACTACTTAGTAATTAAGCCAGGTGTGGTTGTTGGTTATGACCGTAATAGAAAAACAAATGAAGCTTTAACTAAAGCTGGAATCAAGGTTCATAGTTGAAATGGTGACCAATTATCTTTAGGTATGGGATCTGCTCGTTGCATGTCAATGCCTTTATATAGAGAACCTGCTGATAAAAAATAGTTTCCATTTACAAAATTAATATAAAATTAATTTGTTATTTTCAAAATTTTAGAGGAATTTAATAATGTCTTGAAACTTAAAAAGTCCACGTCATTTTGATACATTAATGAACTTCACAACTGAAGAAATTATGTATCTTGTTGACCAATCAATCAAAATCAAAGAAAATGATAGAAATGGTGTTTGTGCAAACACATGTAAAGGTAAATCAATCGTTAGTATTTTTGAAAAAAATTCTACACGTACTGCTAATGCAACAGCTCGTGCAGCTCATTATTTAGGAATGATGAACTTTTATAATGGTCCAACAGGTTCAAATATGGGTACAAAAGAATCAGTTGCAGATACAGCTAATGTTTTTACTGAAATGTATGACATTTGTTTATTTAGAACATTTGGTCAAGATAAAATCGATACATATGCTGCTAATAGTCGTATTCCATTAATTAATGGTTTATCTGATCAAGAACACCCAACACAAACAATTGCTGACCTTCAAACTATTAAAGAAGCATTTGGATGTTTTAAAGGTTTAAAAGTTGTTTTCTGTGGTGATTACAAAAACAATATGGGGCACTCATGAATGTATGCTGCTGCATTTGCTGGAATGGATTTAGTGTTCTATGGTCCAAAAGCATATGAAAAAGAAATTAACCCAGAAATTAGAGCATTCTGTGACAAACTACACAAACAAAATGGTGGTAGCTTCACTATTACTGAATCTAAAAAAGAAGCTGCCAAAGATGCAAATGTTATTGCAACTGATGTTTGAGTATCATTAGGTGAGTCATTTGATCTTTGAGGTCAACGTTTAGAAGAAATGCATAGTTTCCAAGTTGATGCAGAAATGATGAATATGGCTGCTGAAAATGTAATTTTCATGCACTGTTTACCTGCTTTCCATGACATGAATACTGAATATGGTAAAAAAGTTGCTGAATTATATGGAAGTAAATACCCACAAGTTAAAGGCGGAGCTATTGAAGTAACTGATGAAGTGTTTAGCAACAAAAAATGAAATTGATCATTTGTTGAAGCAGGAAATCGTTGAACTTCAATTGCTGCAATTATTCAAGAATTATTAAAATAATTTAAATTTAGGATAATAAATATATGAAAATTGTTATTGCATTAGGTGGTAATGCACTAGGTGATAGTCCCGCTGAACAAAAAGAATTAGTTAAAGTTCCAGCGGAAAAAGTTGCATCATTGGCATCTAGCGGACATACTGTAGTAATTGGACATGGTAATGGTCCACAAGTTGGTATGATTTTCAATGCTTTTGCTGATGCTAAAAAAGTAAACCCTAAGACACCGCATGTTCCATTTGCTGAAGCTGGTGGAATGAGTCAAGGTTACATTGGGTATCATATGTTGGCTGCAATTCAAACTGAATTGAATAAATTAAACATTAAGAAAGATGTTGCATATTTTGAAACATTAACTTATGTGGATGCAAATGATCCTGCATTCCAAAAACCAACTAAACCAGTTGGTCCATTCTATGCTACTCAACAAGAAGCAGAAGCTGCCAATCCAGGTTCAACAATTGTTGAAGATGCAGGACGTGGTTATAGAGTGGTTGTGCCAAGTCCGAAACCAATTGATTTTGTTGGTATAAATGCAATTAAGGCATCAATTGACAGTGGTGTAATTGCTATCGTTGGCGGTGGCGGTGGCATTCCTACAGTTAATAAAGATGGCACTGTTTATGGTTTAGATGGTGTTATTGATAAAGACTTTACATGTGCAAAAATTGCTGAAAAAATAGATGCTGATGTGTTTGTGATTTTAACTGCTGTTGACCATGTTTATGTTAATTGAGGTAAACCTGATCAAAAAGGTTTAGAAACAGCTACAGTTGCTGAAATGGAACAATACATTAGTGAAAATCAATTTGCTCCAGGAAGCATGCTACCAAAAGTTCAAGCTGCTATTAATTTTGTTAAAGGCAAACCCGGCAAAAAAGCAATCATTGCTGATTTAAAAGATATTGAAAAAGCATTAAAAGGTGAAATCGGAACTGCTATTATTGCTTAATCAATAGAGTATTATAATAATCGGAATTAAAAGGTCTTGAATCGGTCAGGACCTTTTTAATTAAAATAAAATTTTTATTATATAATGTATAAAATTTTGTCTAAGTATGAAAAAAATAATCAAAGCAAAAACTAGTAAAACTAAAATAATGAATCAAAATGATTCTAATTTTGCCAATGCCCCTATAAAAAAGAAAATTGGATTTTTTTCAGCAATGCTTGTTGTTGTTGGTAGTTGTATTGGTTCAGGAATTTTTTTTAAAGCTAAAAATGTTTTAGTTGGTTCACAAAATTCAATTATTTTAGCTATGGTGTGTTGGATTTTTGTTGCATTTGCAACACTGTGCATGGCTTTAGCCTTAATTGAAATTGTAAGTGCTAGAAATGATAATCTTTCCTTGATTGGATGGTGTAAAACGTTTAATAATAGGTTGATTTATAAATTTAGTAAGAATTATATGTTTTACCTATACACACCAATTAAAGGATTCTTTTTACCACTATACATGGTAATGTCAATGCAAGATGCAGTTGCTGCAATTTATATTAGTAAGGGAATGCAATATTCAGGATTTGGTACTTCTGCAGATTGAACTATCATTATGGTCATTGCCATTTGTATTTCTTTATATTTCACACTTACTTGTGGATATTCGATAAAAATTGGTAATGCGCAAAACTGAGTAATTACATCAGTAAAGTTTATTCCTTTAGCTTTAGCAGCAGTTGTTGGGTTTGTAATCTTTGGTATGAGTCATGGACTACCAGAAGGTTCACAATTTGCCCCTGGTTTCAGTCAATGAGATCCAAGTGCAATGAGTCCTGAACAATTTTATACTTTTAAGATTTTACCTGGTTTAGGATTCTTCATTGCAGCATCAGGAATTTTATATGCATATGATGGTTTTTATGGTGCAGCGGGGATAAAAACTGAGATGAAAGAGCCAAATAAAGCACCGATGGCAATAGTTATGGGTTTGGTTGTAACAACAATTATCTATCTAATCATTGCAATTAGTATGTCATTAGGCTCAACTGCTGGTAACCCACAAGGGTTAGTGCATTTCTTTGCAAAGAAAAACATTATTTGATTATTTGCAGTTTTCCAAATTTTTATTGGAATTGGTATTATGGGTGTAACCAATGGTTACAATATGTTTGCAACAAGATTTGTAGAAGATCTTGTTAGAGATGGCGAACTACCATTTAGTAAAACTGGAGCAAAATATTTAGCTAAAGGAAATAGATTTGTTGGTGCAATTTATTGTCTAGCAATTACAATTCCTATAATTGTACTATTTAGCATTATTGGTTCATTCTATATTAATACAACTGATGCGGGTAATGGTGTTTTATTTTCCAAATTAGACTCTCTACAAGGGGCACCAATTTATAGTGCGGTTCAAGGTTTAGTTTCACCAGATGGTGCAATTTATTATACATATGGTACAGGTGTTGGTAAATTATATACATTCTGTGATATGGTATCTAATTGAAGTGCATTGTTTATTTTCTTATTCATTACCCTGGCACTAATAGGTGGTTTAAAAAATAGAAAAACTAATCAAGTAAAAGTTAATCAATTTAAATTTTTTATTCCAATGTCTTTAATTGCTACAATTTGTATTTCTATCCCAATTATTTTTACAATCATTGAACCATTTGTGAATTTAATCTTTTTAGCTAAAATACCAACCAACACTAATGGTTACGTTGATTCAGTATTGGTTCCAAGAATTATGGCTTTAGTAATGCTACTCTTCTATCTAGCGTTTGCAACATTACCAACAATCATTGAAGATAAAATTGGTATCAAAAAATATGGCTCAATTGCAAAATATGAGGAAGAAAAAATCAATCAAATTGATATTATCATGCATAAACCATTAGGTTCAACTTCAGACACTGATGCAAAATAAAATAATTAGATTTATTTAAAAAATAAAAAACAGGCAAATATTTGGTTTATATTTGTCTGTTTTGTTTTACAAAACAAGTTAATTATTTATAATATGTCATGTGAAGGACTTTTATCTTTCATATCTAAAAAAACTTAATTTTATAGGGAGAGAATGTTATGTCTAGCGAAAATGCTTTACAAAAGCAAGCTAAACAAGCAACAGAAGGACTAGCAAACGCTCCTTTAAAGAAGAAAATTGGTTTCTTTAGTGCCATGATGGTCGTTGTGGGGTCATGTATTGGTGCTGGTATCTTCTTTAAAGCTGGCAATGTTCTAAAATACTCTAATTATTCTGTTGTTCTTGCAATGTTCGCATGAATTCTAGCAGCCTTTGCAGTAATTGCAATGGGGCTAGCTTTGATTGAAATTGCAAGTGCTAGAAATGATAACCTTTCCATTATCGGTTGGTCTCAAACGTTTAATGGAAAACTTATCTATAAATCATGTAAAAACTTCATGGTTTATATTTACTTACCACTAACATACTTCTTCATGCCGTTATACGTTGTGATGAGTATTCAAGATGGTGTTAGTGCTTTAACAAATGCAACATTTGGAACAAGTGCTGACTGAGCTATTATGATGGTTATTGCCATTGTAATGTCAGTGTACTTTATTGTAGTATGTGGGGTTTCTTCACGTGCTGGAAATATCCAAAACTGAGTAATTACTTGTGTGAAATTTATTCCATTAGTATTAGCAATTGGGATAGGTTTTGCAGCTTTTGCTCAAAATGGTGGCCAATTACCACCTAAGTTTGATTGAGGTTTTAAACCTATAGTTCCAGACCCAGGAACTCCTACCGAACCTACTAGTGCTGCAGCAATGGCTGCTACTACTTATAGCTTTGCTACAATGACTCCAGGATTTGGATTATTTATTGCAGTGGCAGCTATCTTCTTTGCATATGATGGTTTCTATGTAACAGCTGGTATTCAATCAGAAATGAAAGAACCTAAGAAAACACCTTTAGCAATTCTATTTGGTTTAATTATTGTTACTGTAATTTACTTATTAATTGCTATTGCTATGTCTTTAGGTTCAACAGATGGTCAACCATTTGGTTTCGAAGACTGATTAAAAGGGCACCAGTTAGAATGATTGTATGCAACATTCCAAATCCTAATTGGGGTTGGTGTGCTTGGAATCATTAATGGATTTGCACTTTGATCTACTCGTTTCATGGAAGATTTAGTTTTAGCTGATGAAGTACCATTTAGTACTAAATTTGCTGGAAAAATTAATCCTAAGACTCCATGAGTAGGAATTATGTACAATTTAGTAATTAGCTTACCAATTGTAGTTATCTTCTGTATAATTGGTGGTTTAGGTTATGTTAATGCAACTAATTATCCAAATTATGGTACAGGTGTAGCTGAA
The DNA here is from genome assembly GCA_050872725.1 of Ureaplasma sp. Lineage (GTDB taxonomy): Bacteria > Bacillota_I > Bacilli_A > Mycoplasmatales > Mycoplasmoidaceae > Ureaplasma. Next base: position 73,868 of record JBNMHK010000001.1, on the reverse strand, counting down.
TTATATTCATTTGCTGATTTAATGGCTACATGAACCGCATTACTAGCATTTGCATTTATTACATTTGCAATTGCTGGGGCTGTTAAAAATAGAAGTACAGGTCTTGTTAAAGTTCAAAAAACAAGTTACTTCATGCCAATGGCAATTTGTACAATCGTTATCAATGCTATTGCTATCTTCTTCACTTTCTTTGAACCAATTGCAAACCTATTCTTCTTATTTAGAATACCAACAGACGGTTGGTCAACAGAATATGTAACAGCCATATTTGTACCAAGATTAATGGTTGTGGTAGTACTATTCTTATTCTTAGCTCTAATGCTTGCTCCAATTTACATCGAAGAAGCATTAGATAAGAAAAAATATGGTTCTTTAGACAATGCACAAATTGAAAGAGCTAAAGTTATGGCTGAAATTAAAGGTCATAGCCTAGAACAAGAAATTTTAGCTAACTTAGGTATTGAAAGAAGAACTATATTAAAGAGTTGAGAACAAAAAGCATTAAATAGAAATGAATTAACTGTAAAAGAACTTAATGTAATTTATGGTGAATTTGCTAGTGAAGTTGATCCAGTTGAAGAATTAATCTCAACATCAACAACTAAAACGACAAAAGCAAGCTCTTCTAAAAAAACTACATCAAGTTCTAAAAAATCAACTCCTGCTAAGAAAGCAAGCTCTTCTAAAAAGAAATAAGTCTAAATTATTAAAATAATATATAAAGTAGTTATTATTAGAAATGGTAATAACTACTTTTTTAATAAAATTAACTTATGCTAACAGTAATTTATGGCCAAGACACCAAACTAGTAGATAGCGAGTTAAAAAAAATCTTGCAATCATTTAATCCTGATGAAATTAAAATTGTTAAAGATCTAACAAACTTTAACGAATTTTATTTTGCTAGCTTGCAAACTAGTTTATTTCTCTTACCTCAAGCCTATGTTTTTTATAGTAATGATATTTTTAGTTCATTGAGTGATTTTAATAATCATGAAGGGTTGTTAAATGAAACTAAAAATAATCCTGAAAATATTGTGATTATTACAAATAAGAAACCATCTAATGCTAGTAAAGTTACATCTTTTTTAAACCAAATTAATTATTATGAAGTTAAGCAATTAACAGATAAAAACAAGTATAGTTATTTACAAAATTTATTAATAAATCATAATTTGTATTTAGATAGTGATGAATTAGATCTATTAGTTAATAAATTACCAAATGATGCATGCATCATTGAAAACGAAATTAACAAAATTGTTAATTATCATGATGTTAATTTAGACACCATTAAATCGCTAGTTTCCGACTATAGACAAGCTACTATTTTTGAACTAGTATCTTATTGTTTTCAAAAAGATTTAAATAGTGCAATGTTAATATATGAAAAATTTTTTAAAACTGATCCTGATTTAAATTACATTATTCATATGATTGCACTACAAATAAATCAAATCATTTGTGTCTATCAATTACAACAAAATAACTATCAATACGATGAAATTTGTAGTTTATTAGAAATCAATTATTATGTTTATAAAAATATTGATAATATTTTGAGAAAACAAGCAATTAAAAAAATAATTAAAATGATTGATACTTTATATGAATTAGATATCAAAATAAAACGAAATCTAATTGATAAAAATCAAGCATTTAAATATTTTCTATTAAAATTATTTAGATAGGAGTTTAGTAATCATTATGAGTAAAAAAATGACTACAGCTCAGAACGATTTATATCACCAAACTATTAAATATTTAGATATCATCGTTTTAGCTCAACCTACAATTAATTTGTTAAAGACTGATAATTTATTTAGAAAAATTTTTATTGAATGTATTGGTATTGTCAATTACTTTGAAACCAATTTTGGGATTGCAAATAGCAATGTTTCTAGGTATAGTGAAGCCTACTATGCAATTTGCAACCAACCTATCAACTTTGATGATGATGTAAATTTATATAAAAATACTATTGATTTGCAAGATAAAGTTAATTATTTAAATACTTATTTAGTTAATAAAATTGGTATGAATGTTGAAGAATTGGAAAATTCTTTTAAAGCAGCTAATAGTAATGATAATTCATCTCAACCGCATGATGATGTAGTTGAAACTATTCCTATTAATGAAGCAACTAACAATAATAATTCTCATAGAATGTCTGATGAAGAAGTGTTGGAGCGTAGCGGTTATACAATGCATGATGTTGCTGACCAATTGGTGGCTACTCAAGCCTCAATTTTGTTACAACGCAACATTGCTAAGGGTAAAGTTTTTATTTATAAATCTAAACCAATGATTATTCCAGTTATAAAAGTGCTAACTTTTGCATTATTTGTTATTTTGATGGGAATGGCAATTGCCAGTTATACAGTTTTGATGTTGCCACAAACAAGATTGTATTACAAACCATCAACTACATCAGATGCTACTGCAGCCACAGAGATTAGCTTTGTTTCACCATTTCCCTACATTTTAATTTTGACAGTTTTATTTTTGGCATTGATGGCAGTCTCTGTCATTAGAAATATGAAGAATGATAATGCTAAATTTTTTATGCCTTGAGGTTGATTGTCCTTCTTTGTTTTTTCCTTTTTAGTCATTACTTTAACTGCTAATGAATCACAAGTTCTTTTGTTCAATCGTTTAGGCTCATTCGACGCTGTATTTAAACCTTGAAATAGTGGAACCAATGGTAATTGAACACCAGCTGCATTAGAAGCAATCAAAATGATTGATTTATGGAAAATTTTCCAATATATTACATATGCAGCCCTAGGTCTAATTGTTGTGTGTATTGTAACTGCTGTGATTTTTAATCCTAAAAAAGACGTTGAAAGAATTCAAGCATTATTAGATCAATATGTTCAACAAATTAGAAATGGTGAAATAGATACTACTGACTTTGGGCGTTCACCATTTGGTGGCATTAGCACTAGAATGATTTAAATAAATGGAACACCAAAAAACAAATAAGTTTATCAAATTCTTATTTCCATTTTGACCAGTAAAGATTTTTAAATCTATTACTGGCATTTGTGTTTTAGCAGCCCTACTAGGATTAAGTATTCTCCTTAATCTCTTCAAAATTAATATTACAGCTGGCATTACAATTTCATTTGCCTGATTACCAGGAATTATCATTGGCTGATATTTTGGTCCAATTGTTGGATTATTGATGGGTGCATTAATTGATACTATCAATTGATTAATCTTTGGTGGTGTGTGATTTTGAATGTATGCATTGCAAGAACCAATCTTAGGGCTAATTGTTGGAATAATTTCTAGTTTATTTAACATTATTAGAAATACCAAAAAACATTTTAGTATTTGCTTGATTATCAATCAAATCATGTTGATAGGCTTTATTATTAGTAGCATTTTTATTGTGTTTTATTACACTGATCCTAATAATACATTTTTCAAATCCATTAGTAATGTAGAAAATTCTACATCTAACATGATTAAAACAACCCAATTATATTTACGATGAATTATTTTAGGTATTCTATTTGGATTATTTGTGATCGTTGAGATGATTGTTGGTTATAGATATTACCAATTTAAAAAAGATATGAATGGTGATTTTATTCGTTTTGAAACATTTTTATTTATAACAATTGTCACTTTAACTAGTACAGTAATTTTTTCATTTCTATTAGGACCAATTTCAGCAATTGAATATTATAAATTTTTAAATAATACAAACTATGTACCTAATTTGGTTAATTATGGTGTCATGTATTACTTATTACCAAGAGTTATTAAAGAATGTTTTAAAACTCCAATTTATATCATTGTTTTAACAGCCTTGGTTTGCGCTTTGAATCCTGCAATTGTAAGTTTTAAGAATCGTATAATTAATTCTTACCATTCTGAAAAATAAAAATATTTTAGTATAATTTTAGAGTAACATTTGGCGGCTATGGTGAAGTTGGTTAACACGCCTGACTGTGACTCAGGTATTTTCACGGGTTCGAGCCCCGTTAGTCGCCCCATCTTAAAATTAAACTAGTAATCTTTATGATTGCTAGTTTTTTTATTTTTTTACATTTGATTTGTAACGCATTTATTTACATGAAAATTTGAAATACCAATGAACATAAGTGTAGTTTATGTAAAAAGGAATTTATCAATTTTAATGAAGTAGAGTTTGATCACATTAAACCATTTTCTAAAGGTGGGAAAACCCAAGTTGAAAACACTCAAATGTTGTGTAAAAATTGTAATCGTAGTAAATCAAATAAACAATAAAATAACATAAAAAACCAACTAGACACTCTAAGTAACTCTAGTTGGTTTTTTAATATTAGTTTATTGTACTTGACCTAGCTTCTTCTACTTGTTTGATAAATGGTTTTATATCTTTAAAAATAACATTAAAGATATCATCATATGTATCAACTAAGTGAATTGTAATTTGTTGCAAGATTTCTTTTGGAATATCTTCTAAGAAACGCTCATCATCTCTTGGGATGAAAATTTCATTAACTCCTGCTCTAAACGCTGAAATTACTTTTTCTTTAACTCCCCCAATAATTCCAACTTTACCTCTCAAAGTAATTTCACCAGTCATACTAATTTTAGTAGATACTGGAATGTGGTTTAATGCTGAAATAATTGATGATGTTAATGTTACACCTGCACTTGGTCCATCTTTTGGAATACCACCAGCTGGAACATGAATGTGGATATCAATAGACTTAAAAATTTCTGGATCAATTCCAAATCTTTCTGCATTCGCTTTAACAAAGCCTAATGCAACTGATGCAGATTCACTCATCGTTTGTTCTAGATTACCTGTGATAATGATATCACCCTTACCTTTAAAGAAAGTTGTTTCAATTGGTAATAAGTCACCACCAGCAGATGTATACGCCATACCATTAACAACACCTGGAATGCTTTCTTTATCTTTTAAAGTTACATCAAATCTCTTTTGTCCTAAGTATTTTTCTACTAATTTAGGATCAACAATTTCTTTACTAATTTTAGTTTTATCTTTAGCATTGAGTTTTTGAACAAGATGTTTTCTTACAATTTTTTCAATCATTCTTTGTAATTCTCTTACACCAGCCTCACGTGTGTAATAATTGATGATATGATTGATGCCTTCATCAGTAAATGTTAATTCATCACTAGAAATATTCACAGTTTCTAAAACCTTTTTAATTAGGTGTGATTTAGCAATTTCTAGTTTTTCATTAGGTGTATAGCTGGATAATTCAATTACTTCTAAACGATCAATTAATGCCTCAGGAATTTGATTATAGTAGTTAGCAGTTGCTACAAACATTACTTTTGATAAATCATATTCCTCTTCAATATAGTTATCACTAAAGTGCATGTTTTGTTCCGGGTCTAACACTTCAAGCAATGCACTTGAAGGATCGCCTTTAAAGTCACTACCCATCTTATCAATTTCATCAAGTAAGAAGAGTGGGTTCATTACTCCGGCTTTTTTCATTCCTTTGATAATTCTACCCGGCATTGCACCTAAGTAAGTTTTTCTATGTCCTCTAATTTCTGATTCATCTTTTACACCACCTAAAGACACTTTAACGTATACCTTATGTAGTGCTTCAGCAATCGATTTTGCTAGAGATGTCTTACCAACCCCTGGAGGTCCAACTAAACAAATAATTGGTCCTTTGGCATTTTTATTTTGGATTTTAACAGCTAAGTATTCAATAATTCTTTCCTTAACTTTATCAATTCCATAGTGATTCTTATTTAAAGTGTTAGAAACACTAACTAAATCTTCATTATCTTGACTTTCTTGTCATCATGGAATAGACATTAGTCAATCAATGTATGACTTGATAATTGAAGTTTCATTAGGATTTGCTTGTTCATATTTATTGATTTCATGAAGAATTTTTTGTTTAATATGCTCAGGAAACGGTTCTTTATTTAATCTTGTTTTGATAGCATCAATTTCTTCATCACGTGAAGAAATCATTTTCAATTCTTCTTTGATGGCTTTTAAACGTTCTCTTAAATAGAATTCTTTTTGTTGTTTAGACAAGCTTTCATTGATTTTCTTATTAATTAAATTATCAACATTAGATTGCGCTTTTTCATCAGGCATCTTTCTTAATAATGCATCTGTAAAAACTTCTTGTTTTGTTTTTGTATCTTTTCCAATTAAGGCATCTAGCAATGTTTGAAAATCATCATAATTAAATGCCATTAATAAATTATTTAGCAATGCCAAATATTCATCTGGTTTTACTTCTTCTGATGAAGGAATTTTTTGAGCAACATTAAAATATTTGTCATTAAAAGGAATATTTTTTTCAATTGCTTGAATAATTAATGTTTGTAGATCAGCTAAATAATCTTCTTCAAATTCAATTTTTTCTTCTAATTCTTTATAATCACATGTTAAAGGTAGCTCTTCATCACCACTTGGTAATTGTAAGATGACAGGTTTCAAACCTGTTACAACAATTGAATAATCATTGTCATTCTCATTTTTCTTAGCTTTTTTAATTTTAGCTAATGTTCCAACAGTGCTAAGATCTTTTGATTTAGGATCATCTAAATCAGGATTCATTTGTGTAACAACAATAACTTGTGATTTATTAGCAATAGCTAATTCTAGAGCCTGAATTGATTTTTCCCTACCGATTTCAATAGCAAGATCAGTTTTAGGTAATACTACAAGCCCTCTAGTAGCAATAATTGGTAGTGGTTGTTTACTCAATTTATTACACCCCTTTACTAAAAATGTTATCTATATCCTAACATAAAATATAATCTTTTAGCACTCATATTATTAGATTGCTAATAAATCAAATTAAAAAATAAAACTAACCTTTAAAAATGGTTAGTTTATGTATTTTATTTTGTAGTTTTAGTTGTAGACTTTGCTTTTGTAGTTTTTGGTTTTTCTTCTTTTACTTCTTTATCTTTCTTAACAGATTTAGCAGGTAAATTTTTTACATTAACAGCAATGATATGATCAATTACTCTATCATTTAACAAATCTTCCCTGATTCATTCCTCGTTAGCTTTCATTTTATCTAACACATCTTCTAGTGTCAAATTATACAACTTAGCTAATTTACTAGCATATTCCTTGTAATCTTCATCAGTGATATTTAACTTATTATCATCAGCAATTTTTTCAATTGCTAATGCATATTTAATAGAGTTAATTGCATCTTGTTCAATAACATTGTTAACATCTTCAACTTTAAGATTGTTATCTTTCAAATATTTGTTGAAATTTGTTTTTTGTTCTTTTAACCGATTCATGAAGATTTGTTCAATTCTTCTTTTTTCATCAATTAACAAACTTTTAGGAATGTAATCTAATTCAACTAATTCAATTAGTTTCATTAACAAATCTTTTTGAATGTCAGTTTTTAGAATACTATTATTTCTTTCTTGTAAATGTTTTTTGATGTAATCTTTAAATTCTTTAACAGTTTTTACATCATCTAAATTCAATGATTTAACAAAATCATCATCTAATTTGATGTCATTTTCTTTCTTAATTGCTTTTAAGTCTACTTTAAAATCAGCCTTTTTATTTGCATACTCTTTAGCATGATAATCTTTAGGGAATTTAACAGTGATAGTTTTACTATCATTAATGTTCATTCCAATTAATTGGTCTTCAAAATTATCAATGAATTGCTTAGAACCAATTTTTAAACTAAAATTTTCACCTTTTCCACCTAAAAATTCCACACCATCAATTGAACCAACAAAATCAATGATTGCAATATCATCTTTTGCTAAACTTCTATCTGTTACATCTAAAAGTTTTTTACTACTTTGTAATCATGCATTTGCTTCGTTATCAACATCTTTATCTTCAACAACTTTATGTTTATCCCAATTCAATTTAAGCTTACTATAATCTTTAATAGTAACTTTTGGCATGATATCATAGCTAAATAACAATGTTAATTCATCATCATTAACATTTTTAATGTCAACACTTGGCCGGTCTAGCAATTCATATTTATCACTTTTGAATTCTGGACTTTCTTCCACGTTAATTAATACTTCATTAATTGTGTTATTAGCAGCTTTTTGATACACATCACCACGATTAATTCTTTTTTCAACCAGATTAAGTGGAGTTTTCCCAGGTCTAAAACCTTCAATTCTAATGTTTTTAGCTGCATCTGTCATTACTTTTTTAAAACTTTTTTGTCAAAGATTTTTGTCTACTTCTACTGTAAAAATAACAGCATTTTTTTGTTGGTCAACATTTGTTATTTTCATAATAATTTTCTCCAATAGATCAATGTTTTAAAACATTCCTAATAAATTATACCAATATATATAAATTAGATAGATTCACTGGATTGTAAATCTAGAAAAATTTTGTAAACCTTACGTTCATCTTCCGATAAATTTGCCAAATCTAGTTGTACAAAATTCATGCTATTATTAATAATTTTTAAAATAATTTTTGCTAAATTTTCGGGATCATTAAAAATGAAACTAGGAAAATAATGAGTTGTAACAGCATTTAATAAATCTTCAGCAAATTTTGTGACAATTGGATCTTTGAATAATGTTTTTTCAATAATGTCTAAAGTGATGTTGTAATTTTTAAAATTTTCATGGTCGTGAAAATTTAATGTATTTAATACAACATCATCTTGAACCAAATGATTATAAAAAATAAAATCTTTGTCAATGTTAAAGTGTGCTAGACTATCTAAAACATAAAATTTTTGTGTATTGTCTAAAATATTAGATTTTAATCATTCACTAATAACAAAGTAATCTTTATCTGTAAGTTTGTTATGAAATAATTGCAAAAAATAGTCTAACAAATACACATTAAACTTGTTGTTGACAACAATTTTCTCCAACATTTTGTCTTGTGGTAATTGTTTAATTTTTTCATCAATTTGTAAGTAACGATATTCTGTTTGCAAAACATGTAATTCATTTTCAAAAATTTGTTGATATTCAAAAGGAATATAAGTTTGTTCTAATTCCTCTTGCAATCTTTCAATTGCTTTTTGATGTTGTCCATTAGCAAAATCTTTTTTAATATTACTTAATAACTCATCATAGTATTTAATAACTTCATCATTTAATGCGATTTTATTGTTCATTTTTAATATCACTATCCACTTTATGATTTATTTCTTTATTTTTATATTTATTCATGAGACTATTAATTGCCTTTAAGTAATTTGGTTCAATAAACTTATTAAAAAATCCTCTATTAATTAATTCTCAAATTTCCTTTTCAACATCATGAATGATATCAATTAACTTTTTAGGATAATTAAATTTCCGGGCATTTTCATCCAAATCTTTAATATCTACTTCACTTCATACGCCATTGCTATAATATTTAAAATCTAAATCTAAATCATAATATTTTATTGCTGATTCCTCATAAATAAATGGAGTTGCAAGATTGATGTAAATTTTGTAACCAACATGTGATTTACTAATTCTAAAATTAAATCATTTTCTTTTCATAAATACTCAAAATGCTTGTTTATTACTTCAATTGACAAAAGAGCGCATTGAGTTTTTTTCTGCAGAAATAATCTTAATGTCTGTTAAATCTACAATTGTATATTTTTCATTGTCGGCAATCACTTTAGGAAAATCTCAACAACGATAAAGTCATCCATTGAATTTATATGCATGGATCATAACAGTTTTACCTGGTATTAATTTATAAGGATCTCGGTTAATTTGTGAATTCATAATTAATATTTTTCTGATAGGTAGTAATAATTTTATATGACATTAAAAATATTGGTGTTATGATGACAAAATTTATAGCATTAAAAATAGTATTAAAAACAAAACTATAATTTCATGTTACACGATAGAACACAACACCTGAAATAACATTTCATAAATTTGCTAAATTAAAATTAAAAAACATTACTACTAGCAAAATGATAATTTGTTTTTTGATTGGGTAGTCTTTAAATTTGATTATTAACAAAATAAAGAAAGAATACATTGTTAAGACATAATCAAATATAGGATTAATTCCAATAGTAAAAACAATTAATATTAATGGTGCAAAAATGAACAACCCTAATTTATACTTATAGTCTTTTAAATAAATTAATCCTAATGAATAAGGTATGTAATGGAGCTGCAAACTATAACCCAAAATAAATGGACCCAACATTATGCTAACTAGTCTAGTAACAATAATCAGAGCTAAAAATGCACTCGCCAAACATAATTGTGCTACATTATTTGTGCCGGTAGGTGATGATTCCTTGGGTAACATCGTATGGACTAACTTCAACATCTACTTTATCACCAGGAAGCACTCTAATTGAGTTAATTTTCATTTTTCCTGATAATGTGCAATTAATAGTTAATGAATTTTCTAGTTTAACCTTAAATTTTGAACCCGGAAAAATTTCCTCAATTATTCCTGATAATTTAATTTTATCGTTTGACATTTGATTCTTTCATTGTTATTTTTTATTAATGACATTGTTATTTTTACAAAATAATAACAATTATAAGTTTAACAATAATTGTTAATTATTAGTTAAATAATTAGATAATTAATAATACAAATGCAAATACTAGTTAAATCAACACAAAGTAGTTATATTATCAACAAATCTAAATTTTTAGGGTTTAGTTATTATGTTCAAAATTTGGAACAAATTAAAGAAATTCTCATTAGTGTTAAAGATAAATATAGTGATGCTAGTCATATTTGTTATGCATACGTTTTAGGAATTAATCAAGAAATACAAAAATATGATGATAATGGTGAACCTCATCATACAGCTGGATACCCAATCTTAGAATTACTCATAAAACAAAAAATATCTAACTGCTTAATCATAGTAGTTAGATATTTTGGTGGAACTAAATTAGGTACAGGCAACCTAATGAGAAGTTATGTTATAGCTGCACAACAACTAATTGAAAACAACTTAGCTGAATACTTTGAAACTAAAACCATTAAGTTAGAATTTAGCTACTCATTGTATAAACAAGTTGATCATTTTGTTAATACAAATAAAATCAAAATTATAAACAAATTATTCAATGCAAATGCTGTAGTACTAACTATAGAAATAACATCAAAAGTGACAATACCGGAATGAATTAATAACCTAGTAATCTAGATCTTTAACACTTTGATCGATTGCAAGAATATCATCTGATAAACTAAACAAATTATAAATATTTTTTACTTCACTATAGTCTTTGACACCATCATTGACAAATCATGTTAAGAAATGAAAAGTTTCATGATCATTTTCTTTTAATGACAAGTTACTTAATTCCAGAATCTTCTCTTTAACATTTTCTTCATGTTCTAAAATGTGTTTTACCATTTCAACTGGCTTTGCAAATGTTTTGCAAGTTGAAGTTTGGATTTTACCATCAATGGCAATGTTTTGATTGACTAAATAGTTAAACAATTTATCTTTATGAATTGTTAATTTATCTTCTGCTAACTTCTTGATATAACTAGCAAGGTTTTGCATACCAATTTTATAAACTTGTTGACTTAAAGATAGGTACTCAATTCCTAATTGAAAATTTAGATTGTAATGTTCATTAAGTGCACTACTAATAACAGGACTTTTTTTCATACATTTCTCCTTGGTTAAATTATATACTTTCAAAGCAAAAATAAAGTCAAAATAGCACTCTGGGTATTTAAATGCTAAAATATATTAGTACATTTAGAAAATAAGGAATTAGAATGGCAAATAAACGTGATTATTATGATGTTTTAGGAATTAATAAATCAGCCAGTACAGATGAAATCAAAAAAGCCTTTCGAACTCTAGCAAAAAAATACCATCCAGATGTTAATAAGGCAGCTGATGCTGAAGAAAAATTTAAAGAAATAAATGAGGCATATGAAGTTTTATCTGATCCTCAAAAAAGACAAGCATATGACCAATTTGGACACCAATCTACACAAGGTTATCAAGGTGCTAGTGGTTTTTCAGGTTTTGAATTTGGTGGAATGGGTGATCTTGATGACATAATTAACCAAATGTTTGGTGGTTTTTCAGGATTTTCATCAAGTTCAAGATCATCAAGACAACAATCAAGAAATGAAATCAATCCAGACATTGAACTTATTTTAAAAATAAATTTTATTGATGCTATAAAAGGTGGTGACAAGAAAATTGTTTACACTAGAAAAAAGAATTGTAGTTCATGTAATGGTACAGGCTCAGAAGATAAAAGTGGCGCTGAAGAATGTCCAACTTGTCATGGTCGTGGATATGTAACTCGTGAAGTAAGAACTGGTTTTGGTGTCATGAGTTCGCAACAAATTTGTACTACCTGTGATGGAACTAGTACTGTTATTAAGAACAAATGTAAGAAATGTAAAGGTAAGAAATTAGTTGATGAAGAAGTTAAATTAACTATTTCTATTCCTGCTGGAATTGACCAAGGCGACCAATTAACAGTTTCTAATCGTGGTAATGAAATTGGTAAAAATATTGGTAACTTGTACTTGCATGTTGATATTCTACCTTCTAAATATTTCCAACGTCAAGGTAATGATATTTATGTTGTTGGCTATGTTGATCCATTATTGGCAATTGTTGGAGGAAAAACTAAAGTTGTTAGTCCATATGGAGAAGTAGAAATTGACATTCCCGCTAACACTAGAGATGAAGATAAAGTTAGAGTGCCAGGATATGGTGTAAAAAATGATCGCAAGAAACTATTATTCAATAATAGTGCAGGCAATTTAATTGTGACTATAAAATTTGCTAAACCAAATCCATTAAGTAAATCTGAAGTTGAAGTAATTAAAAAAATTCTTGCATCAAATTCAAAAAATCAAGAGATTATTGATTGGAATAATAAATTATTAAAGGAGATTAAATAATGAGCAATAAAAATACTAAACAAAATGATGTTCAACCAGAAGAAGAAATTCAAACTGAAAGTGATAAGCAACAAGATAACCCATTAGTTGCTGAAAATGAAACTTTAAAGCAAGAGATTATAAAATTACAAGAACAATTAGGTAATTTAGAAAATGAATTAAAAAACTTGAATGTTAGCTACATTGAAAAAGTCACTGCAAAAGCTAATGAGGCTCAAGAACTTGTTAAACAAAAACAACAAGAATTAGAAACAAGGTTTAATGACGAATTGAATAGCAAAATCAATAATTATGTAGAAAAGAAGTTTAGTACATTTTTAGATTGCATTAATCAATTAACAACCATTATTAATTCTAATGTTACTAGCAAGGAAGTAGAAAAGTACCTTGTTGGTTTCAAAATGATTTTAGACCTTTTTAGTCGTGGCTTAGCAGAAATGGATATTGTATGTGTGGATATTAAAGTTGGTGATCCATTTGATGAAAAATATATGTCAGCATTTGAAATGGTGAATCAAGAAAATTTTGCTTCCAATACCGTAGTTGAAGTTTTGAGTCCTGCATACAAATTTAATGATAAAGTAATTAAGCATGCCTTGGTTAAAGTGCAAAATTAATATATAATCATATAGTTATAATCATTCTATAAATAGGAACAAAATAAATATGTCTAATAATGATAAACAACTTTTAACTTTAGAAGATAAGCAAAAATTAGAAACAGAATTAGATTTTCTAATTAATGTTCGTAGACCAGAAATTATTAAACAGATTCAAGATGCTAGAGAACAAGGTGACTTATCTGAAAATGCCGACTACGATGCTGCAAAAAATGAACAAGGTAGAATTGAAGAACAAATTCAAAAGATTAAACATATTTTAGAAAATTCTACAATTATTGATTCATCAACAATTGATGTTAATGTTGTTTCAATTGGTTGTACAGTGACTGTTTTTGATTATCAAGACAATAAAGAATATTCATTTACAATTGTTGGATCAGAAGGTTCTGATCCAGAAAACTTTAAAATTTCTAATGAATCCCCACTAGCAAAAAGCATCATTGGACTAAAAAAAGGTGACACTGTCGAAGTTAAAGGAATCGAAAAACCTTATAGGGTAAAAATTGAAAAAATAAAAAAATAATCATTAATATATTATTTTGTTAAAATAATCATTGTGTTTTGTAAAAAAAGCATAACACTTTGGACAGATAGCGAAGTGGCCAAACGCAGCTGACTGTAAATCAGCCACCCCGGTTTCGTTGGTTCGAATCCAACTCTGTCCACCATTATTGGCCTGTAGCCAAGCGGTAAGGCAGAAGATTTTGATTCTTCCACGCGTAGGTTCGATCCCTACCAGGCCAGCCACATGTCTTATTAGTTTAATAGTAAAACCATATGATTGATATTGGTGCAATTCCAATATAAGACACTACAAAAATTATTGCCTCATTAGCTCAGCGGTAGAGCATTTCACTTTTAATGAAGGGGTCACAGGTTCAAGTCCTGTATGGGGCACCACTTTGCTGGAGTGGCGGAATGGTAGACGCACAGGACTTAAAATCCTGTGTCCGCGAGGACGTGAGGGTTCAAGTCCCTCTTCCAGCACCATTATTGCGGGTATAGTTCAATGGTAGAACTATAGCCTTCCAAGCTATTAATGTGAGTTCGATTCTCATTACCCGCTCCATTTTAAAAACTTAAAGCTACTAGTTTATTGACTAGTAGCTTTTTTCATTTTTCGTCTTATTTGTAATCTATAATTAATATTAATTATTGTTATTGGTAAGTATTTAATAATTAGCATTTTTGGTTATTAAAGAGTACTAATAACTATAGGGAGGAACTGCAATTATGAGTAAAAATACACCAAGATGAGATGACCCTGAAAGATGTAAGAAAATCATGGAAGAATGACAAAAGACTGAAGATTACAAATATTGTATAGACATTTTAAAAAGATTAGCCAAAGAATAATTTAATGTCAGTGATGATGAATAAGAATATCTTCATTATGGAAGATGATTTTAGAGAGTGCCAATAGAAAGTTAGGTGTTGTTATAATGCATGAAAATAAAGATATAGTTCAATACATTAATGAAGTAAATGCTGGATTAAGTGAAGGGACAGAAGAATCTAGCATAGTAACAGAATTACAAATGCACAAAATGTTGTTTTTAATCTATGGTAGATTTTATAACCATTACAACATTGAATTGTGACAACCCAATTTTGAAGCATGAAAATATGGTCCTGTTGAAACAAATTATCGTCATAATCTAGAGTTGGTTAAACCTATTGATATTGACCAATTAAGCATTGATCAAAAAAATCAATTAAAAAAAATGATCATTAAACTTTTGGGATTTTCAGTTTGAGAATTAGTTGATTACACTCACACATTAGATTCATGAAAAAATCATTATGAAAAGAAAGATAAAGTAATTTCTGCTAAAGAAATTCAAGATGAATTTGCCAGAATCTTTTTTTAATATATGCTTGAAATAAACTTTGAGTCAGAACTTTTAATTTTAAATATTGACCCTAGAAGCATTTCCAAAAGTTTTGAAAATAATTTTGAAATCTTAAAGTCTTTTATTGCTTTACACAATAAATACAATGAATTAAAACATTCATGTAAAGATAATGAGTTTATTGTATTTCATAACAAATTAACAAGCAACGATGACAACAGTTGCTTGTTTTACACAGGTCTTGAACCTAAGATTAAAGGAAAATATGCCAAGCTTGGTAAAGTTCAAAAATATAAAGATGCTATACAACAAATGTATGAAAAAGTACTTATTGATTACATGATAGTTAAAACTAAAATTCCATGTGATAAAAACAAGGATCAAAAAAGATTGGTGTCATATTTATTTCATGTGAAGCCTAATAAGCACTTTAATGCAAGTCATAATGAGCATTGTAAAGATGATAATAAATCAAAACATTTACACATCCTAATCCCTTTAGATTATGGTGATTTTCACTAGTTAATCTCAACTAATTAACATAATTAGTTTCAATTGTTATTTCATTAATGTTATACTGAAACTGATTATGTCAAGAGATATTGATTCAAAATGCTTATCTATTAAAGAATTATTAAAAGAAAATAAGTACATTCAAATCCCCTATTTTCAGCGCCAATATGTCTGAAAATTTAAAACTCAAATTAAAACATTAATTGATGATTTAACTGAGGACATGAATGTTAATCCTGGTTCATTCTATTTTCTTGGGACGATTATTGTTAAATATGATTCTAAATATAGATTAATAATTGATGGTCAACAAAGAATAACAACAATATTTTTATTGATTGTTGCCATCTATCAGCATCCCCATTTAAATGATGAAAACAAGAAAACGATAACGGATCTATTAGAATTTTTTGACTTTGATTTATTCAATGTCAAAAACAAGAACTTGCTTAAAAATCTCATAGATCATGTCATTAAAAATACATCACTAGATAATACAACTTCTAATAGCAATTACTATTGCAATTTTGTAGAGATTAAAAAGTATCTTGATTCACGTTTTAATGAAGATAAAATTAATCATTTTTTTAATAAATTACTTAATTTCTCAATCATCACCCAGATTGAGATAAAAAATAATTTAAATGAAAACATTATCTTTTCTAAAATCAATTCCACTGGTGAAGAATTATCAGCTTATGATATGTTCAAAAATGACATCATTTCTTCATTATCTTTTGAACATAAAGATGATAAAGATATTATTGATACTAAAATTGAAACATGAAATAATCAGCTGGATGAATTGACTTCTTACTTAGACAAGGATAGTAGCCTGCTGTTAAGACATTTTATTGCTTATAAAACATTTAACATTCCCAACAAAGAAAACAAGAAAATCTTTAATGCCTATCTAGAACTCAAGAACACTAATTATCTAGTTAATTTAGATGTCTTATTAAAAGAATATCTTAGCTTTGCTAGATATTACAAATATCTTAAACTAAATGAGTTTAAAAGTGATTTAAATAATAATGAACTTATCATTATTATCTCTAGGTTCAACACTTATGCTGTGCTGTTGATTCATATTCTGAAGCAGTACTCATATATTAATGAGTCTAACCAAATTTACATTACCCATCCTAATGAATTAAAGACCGCTTTAAGAATTTTGGAGTACTACATTATCAGCCGCGAGTTTGCTGATAAAAATGAAAAAGAGATCACTCGGGCAATCCCTAAAATCTTAGGAGATATTATTAAACAACAAGACCAATATCCTGCCTTTGTGGCTAGTTTGTATGCTAACCTAATTTATTTGCCACAAAACAGACCTATGGGTCATGAAGTCAAATATTGTGTTCCTAATGAAATTGCCATTAAGCAAGGCTTTGCATCCACTAAAATTTATCACAACAGCAATGAGTTCACAAAGTTATTTTTAATAAGGTTATTAACTGGGGATTCAAAAATTAAGTATGACTTTAGCAATGCTTCAGTGGAGCATATTTTGCCCCAAAAATATGAGGCTAATTGAGATATATCTCCTGAGCAAGCAGAAGACTATATGCATACCATTGGGAACTTAACCTTAACTCCCCAAGAGTACAATTCTGTTTATTCTAATAAAAGTTTCAGTGAGAAAAAACAGGCCATGCAAAATGACGAATTTTGGTTTAATAATGAAATCATTGCTAAGCCTACTTGGACAATTGATGAGATAAAAACTCGGGCTAACCAAATGTTTGACAAGTTTACTAAAATCTATGATTTTAAAGAGCTTAAGGCTCAAGTCAATGAACATCTCATGTTGGATTCTATTGCTGTGGAGCATGATTTGCTTGCTCAAAAATTAGAGTACATCTTTAAAAATGAAGCTAATTTTAGACGAGAAAAAATTGATGACAAGACAATCAAAAGTATCTTAGTAAAGTATTTCTCTGAAAATTATAGCTATGAGAAAATTGAAGAAACCATGTTTAATGCTAACTACAGGGGTTGGATCCCATGTGCTGTCTTAGCTTATTTTGATATTCATAAACCATTAAGCCAAGACATCTTTGCTTGGATTTATGACCATGACGCTGACATTAAACAACTCAGTGATATTTTAAAACACATTGACTGGTACAAAGAAAACTATCGTGAAACTACGATGTAAACCACGGATTACTTAAGTGTTGCGCAATTATATCGGATTTTTTAATATATTATCTTAATATTTAGTTATTTTAATCTTAATCGTTTATACTAAAACTCATTATGATTAAAGATATTAAAGCTGATTGTCTAAGTATTAAAGATTTCTTAAAAGAAAACAGACACATCAAAATTCCTTATTTTCAACGTCAATATGTATGAACTTTTAAAACCCAAATTAAAACCTTAATTCAAGACTTGCTTGACGATATTAATTTGAACCCAGGTAGTGCCATTTTTTAGGCACTATTATTAAATACAACTATAGATTTAAGTTAGTAATTGATGGGCAGCAAAGAATTACTACCATCTTTTTGCTTATTTTAGCCTTGTATAGCCATAAGGATTTAGATCTTGACAATAAGAATCAAGTGGTTGAACTTTTAGATAATTTTGATTTCAACTTATTTAACATCAAAAGCAAGAGTTTGTTATCAAATTTAATTCGCCATGTCATTAAACAACAACCTTGTGACAGTATAACTGAAGCTAGTAATTATTACATTAATTACAAGGAAATTAAAGCATATTTTGAGAATAATTTTAATGTTGACAAAATTAACATTTTTTTCACCAAGTTATTAGATCAATCTAGCATCACCCAAATTCAAATCATGAATAACTTAAATGAAAATATTGTTTTTTCTAAGATTAATTCCACAGGTGTGGAATTGACTGCTTATGACATGTTTAAAAATGATTTGATTTCCTCTTTATCATTAGTTCATGAAAACGATGCAGACATTGAACATAAAATTGACACTTGGAATAGTCAATTAGATGAGCTCACATCATATTTAGGTAAAAAATCTAGTTTCTTATTAAGACATTCCTTAGCTTATGTGTCTGGTTGTGTTTCTAGTAAAGATAATAAACATATTTTTATGGCTTACTATGAATTAAAAACTAGTCAGTATGAGGACAAAATTGACACATTATTACAAGAATACCTAGAATTTGCTAGATATTATAAGTATTTTTCTGAAAATGAATATTTACATGATTTTACTAATCATGAACTAGACATTGTTAAATCTAGATTTGACTCGTATGTTGTTTTGTTAGTTTACATCATGAAACAATATACTTATATCACCATCAATAATAAAATTGAGATTACCAACAAATCAGATTTGCTAAAGGCATTCAAAATTTTAGAATACTACTTTATTAGTCGGGAATTTGACATTAACCGCCATGATAAAGATGTTAATCGTGCCATCCCTAGAATTGTAAAAGACATGAGCAATAATAAACACATGTTTAATGCAAATTTTCATGCCCAATTATATTACTACCTCATTTATTTACCAACTAATTCTAAAGTCAATCATGATGTCAAATATAGTGTCCCTAGTGAAAATTTAATTAAACAAAGTTTTGAAACTACCCGTATTTATGATAAGAATAATGAGTTTACTAAGCTATTTTTAATTAGGATTCTAACTGGGGATTCAAAAATTAAGTATGACTTTAGTAATGTTTCTGTTGAGCATATCTTGCCCCAAAGTTATGATAACACTTGACAAGTTGATCCTGAGATGGCAGAAACTTATAAGCACACCATTGGCAATTTAACCTTAACTCCTCAAGAGTATAATTCTAGTTATTCTAACAAGAGTTTTGCAGAGAAAAAGTTAGCGATGCAAAAAGATGAGTATAGATTCAATGATGAAATTATTGCTAAGTCTAATTGACCATTCATGACATTAAACAACGGTCTATTCAAATGTATCATAAGTTTAAATTACTTTGAAACTTTGACCATCTTAAGGTTCTGTGTACCACACCTAATCAGATGAACTCAACAGCTATGGAAGAAGACTTGTTAGAACAACGTATGAAAGACATATTTGGTCACGCTAACGTTTTTAAAAGACTAGATATTAATAACCACACAATTAAAAATATCTTAGTTAAATATTTTAATGACAATATGACCTATGAAAAAATTGAGCAAGCATTGTTTAACGAAAATTTCAAAGGCTGGATACCTCATGATATTTTCAGTTATCTAGGGCTCAAAAAAACCACTAGATAACAATATTTTTGATTGAATTAGTAAGAATGAAGATAAGATCAATGAACTTTGTGATGTCTTACAAAATCTAGATGCATACAAAGAAAAATATAAAGATATATAATTTAATAACTATCTTTCATAAAAATCGTAATATTAGTGTATAGGATACATATTAATTTTTTATAAATTAAAAATTTTGTGACGAGGCTAATATGCTCAATGGGAAATACATAAAAAAAATTGACATCAATTCAGATGAATACAAAAATATAAATCTATCTGATTTTGATGAAGATTTTTATTATGAAACACCAGATTATAAGCACATATACTTCTTTCTAACAAATGAGAATAGAGTTAAATTATTAGAAATATTTAGTGAAAATTCATATTTAAATAAAAATTTTGATGATAAAAATATTGAATACTACAAATTACATGATTATCAAAAAGATAGTTTAAACCATATTTTAAAAAATAGAAAAGTTTGCTTATTTTTACCGGTTAGATTTGGTAAAACATATATTTCAATAACAGCAATATTAAATAATAAAGCAAACACTATTTTATTTGTTGATAAAAATATGATTGAAACATTTGAAAAAACATTTAAAGATCACAATGAAAAAAATGTTTATATTTATCATAGTAAGAAGAATGATGATATTTTTGACAAGATTAATGATAATAGTAATGATTACAAAATAATCATTACTACGGAAGAAACATTTGCCAAAAGATTCTCATCAGAAAAAGATAATTCAGAAGTATTTAAAAAATTTAAATTATTTAAAAATATTATTATTGATGAATTCCATAATTTTATAAAAACTGGTGATAAACGTCATAAATCAATTAAAGATATCATTAAGAAATATTTTACTAATATTGATTTATTCATTTTATTATCTGCAACACCAGTTAATCATAAAATTTTAGATATTTTTAAGGCTATTCAGTTATTAGACAAAGAATTTATTGAAAGACATTGGAAAAATAAATCAGACGTCAAACATATTCAATTAAAATATGGTTCGGAAGATAAAATTAATCGTCCTAATGTTATAAGGAAAGTGTTAGATGAATTTTTATACAGACCTGATGATTGTCATAAATATAACCCTTTAAATTACTTATACATTGATGAAATAGAAATTGAGGAATATCCAAATATACAAAAGAAAATTAGGTCGGAACGTAATTTTATAGAAAAACAAAAATGATCTGACGATCCTAGAATAACAAATGATCCTATAAATAATAATTTATTTTTGCCTAAAAAAATTGAAAAAGCAATTGAGTTAATCAATAAAAATAAAGATAAAAAAATTGTTGTTTTTTGTTATTTTAAAGAGGCTCAAACCAATATTATTAATGATTTTAAACAATATGGTATTAATGCAAAACATATAAATGCTAATGTCAATTCAAAAGAAAGACAAAAAATTATTAATGAATTTCAAAATGAAGATCTTAATGTAATAGTTTTACAAAAAGACACTGCTATTGGTATAACCTTAGATAAAGCAGATTTAGGAATTTATATATGTGATGAATATTCACCTGAGAAATTATATCAAGCAGTAGGAAGAATATCTACTACTGATTTTAATAATCCAACTCCAAAATTAATTTATTTAGTAACTAACAAAAAATTTAATTCAGAAAATAATTTATTAGATAAGTATAGAGAATTAGAAAAATATAATATCCATTATGGAATAAAGAAACTAAGTGATTTACAATACCATATTTTTGTTGAAGCCAATACTGATAAAAATTTAATAAAAAGAATTATTGGAGGCAACAATGATGACAAATTCATTGTTAAAAATGATTTTAAATTTAACCATAATTTTTTAAATAGCTTAAAATTTTTACATGAACAAACAAATAAATTTCATTTTTTAGTCATATGTGACAATGACCAATTTATTAGTGAGAACAAGTTAGACAAAAACAAAATAAATTATCTAACTTATAATCAATTATTTAATGTTGGTAACGAATTCAAAACCATTGAGGATGTTTTATTTCATTTAAACGAATATAATCAAGATCAAATGAATTTAATTAACAATTGTTCATATCGTAAAAATAAAAATTACAAGAATTTAATTGATGCAGTAATAAACAAAAAATATGATAATTTAAAACAAAAAATAGCTATCTTTATTAATGAATTTATGGATGATAATGAGCTGATTGATACAATTTACAATTCAATAATTGAAAATAAAATCAAATCAGATTATGCAGAACGTATAAAGCGAATTCCAAAAACTTATTTTATGGAAAATATTAATGAGGAATTCATTAAAAAATATAGAGATATTGTTGTTGAAATAATCAAAAAGAAAAAAGCTCAACTTATTTAATAAATGTATAAAGTTTTAGCTTAAACAAAACAAATAATATTTAGTTAAAATAGTATTTGTGTATTTTTGCTATGAAAACTAAACAAGAATTATTTAGTCAAATTTGAGAAACTCTTAATAAATCATTAGGATCAGTTGACATTTCAGAGTTGAAATTCTATGTCCTAGGATTTCTGTTTTATCGCTATATTTCTGAAAATATTATTAATTATTTCAATAAAAATGAACATGCTGCTGGTAATGTTGATTTTGATTATGCCAAACTTAATGATGATGAAATTTCAGATGAAATAATTTCAGATTGTATTAACTCTAAAGGTTTCTTTATTTATCCATCAGAATTATTTAATAATGTATATGAAAAATATAAAACCAACCCCAGTGACCTAAATGTTGTTATTACTAATATTTTTAAAAATATTGAGGAACGTTCATTAAACAAAGCAAATGAACAAGACATCATAGGTTTATTAACTGGAATTAATTTGTCATCAAATAATTTAGGTGAAAATGTCACTAATAGAAATAAAAAAATAATTAAGATTATTGCTGCAATTGCTAGCTTTGAGCTTAGTAATTTTGATGATGACGAGATTGATATATTTGGTGATGCATATGAATACATTATTGACATGTATGCATCTAAATCAGGTAAGCGAAACAGAGAGTTCTTTGATCCTCCACAAGAGGTTAGTAAATTACTAACTTTACTAGCTATTAAAGATAAGAAAGATATTCAAACTGTATATGACCCAATGTGTAGGTCAGGTTCACTATTATTACAACCACTAAAAATTTTAAAAAATTCTAACATCAATTTTTATGGGCAAGAAAATGTTTATACAACATACAATTTATGCCGCATGAACATGTTTTTACATAATGTTAATTGTAGTAATTTTGACATTCAATGTGGTGATACACTAACTAACCCAAAACATTCATTAGATAATCGCTATGACATTATTGTTTCTAATCCGCCTTATCATCAAGACTGAGAAGGTGATAGCAATCCAATTTTAATCAATGATGAACGTTATAGTCCTGCAGGAATATTAGCACCTAAAAGCAATTCTGATCTTGCAGTTATTATGCATAGTTTATATTTATTAAAAACGTCTGGGACAGCTGGAATTGTTTGTTTTCCAGGAATTTTTTATCGCGGTGGCGCTGAACAAAAAATTAGAAAATATTTGGTAGACAATAATTTTATTGACACAATAATTCGGTTACCAGAAAATTTATTTTATGGTAAACAAGTAATTACTAATATCCTAGTATTATCAAAATCTAAAAAAGATAATGACATATTATTTATTGATGCAAGTGATTTGTTTATTAAAGTTACTAATCAAAAAAAATTAAGTGATGAAAACATTGATGAAATCATCAAACTTTATAACGATAGAAAAGATGTTGATAAGTTATCTAGATTAGTTAGCCAAGATAAAATTGCAAGCAATGACTATGACTTACATGTGGATTCATATATTTTAAAAAATGATGAAAAAGAAGTAGTTGATATAAAACAATTAAATGAAGAAATTAATCAATTATCCAAGATAAACCAAGAATCAAAACAAGCAATTAGGGAAATAATTAATGAATTAGAAGATAAGCAAATTAATGAGTTTTGTCTTGATAAGCTTTTTGATTTTGAAGGCAAAGATGTTGAATGATTACCACTATGAAAAATAACTATTTGAAATAAAAAATTTCAAAATACAGATAAAAGTAAACAAGATAAACTTAATAAATTTAAATCCATTTCATCTAATACGCTTAAAGATATAAATTTAAAAACAGGTAATGTTAAATTGTTATCTGCAAATAATTTTGAGGGTTGAACTAATGAAATACTAGCAGGCGAAAATTTATCAGAAGGCGAAATTATTACATTACAACCATCATTAACAAGTGAATCACTAGAAATTGAATATTGAAATGGCAAATTCGTTAATTCAGGAGACTTGATTTGTACAACACGTGATAGTAGTGTGTACAACACAAAATACATATATTATTTTTTAAGAAATAATATTAGTTTGATTAAGAGTTTTTATCGAGGTAGAGGCGTTCCATTTAAAACCCCAGACATGAGCAAAATTTTAGAAATTTCCATCCCCATCCCACCTCTAGAAATTCAAGAAAAAATTGTCCAAGTTTTGGACAAATTTAGTAGTTTGGTAGATGAGGGCATTCGCAAAGAAATTGAATTACGTCATAAACAATACCAGTACTATAGCAACAAATTATTAACATTTAAAGTGAAGAACAATGAATAACAAATCAACTTTTTCTAATTTAATATTATCCGATGAACCAACAGTTATAGAAGAATTCAAGAAAAGAAATCATAACAATTTTAATTCTCTAAGCGAAAAAGAATTAGAGCAAAAATTTATTAATCAATTAGAAGCACAAGGTTATGAATATTTAAAATTACCTAGTAACACTAACCATGAAGATTTTCTAATTGAAAACCTAAGATTACAATTAGAAAGCCTTAATAAAACTAAATTCAGCGACCCTGAATGAAATTTATTATTTAATGATTTCATTGCCAAAAGCAATGATGGCATTACAGAAAAAACTAAGAAATTCCAGACAAATTATATTTATGAATTGAGACGTGATAATGGTGACATTTTTAATGTTTACCTAATTAAAAAAGATGATAACTTACATGCAAACAAACTTCAAGTCATCAATCAATATGTTAGTAAACATGAAAATCATAATCGTTATGATGTAACAATTTTAATCAATGGCTTACCAATTATAAGTATTGAATTAAAACGACCGGCAGTTAAACTTGAAGAAGCATTTAACCAATTATTACGCTATCGTGATGATTCATTTAGCTCGTCTCATGGTTTATTTAATTATGTGCAAATTTTTGTTATGTCTAATATTAACCAAACAAAATACTTTGCCAATACTAAACGTTTTATTGAACAAAATGGGAAAACACAAGAATCTAAATCCAAAAATAGTTACAAATTTACAATGTATTGAGCTGATGCTAAAAATCAAAAGATTGACAATCTTTTTGATTTTACAGAAACATTCTTTTCTAAACATACAATTTTAAACATTTTGACAAAATATTGTATCTTCACTAGCACAAATGAACTATTGGTGATGCGTCCATACCAAATCGTTGCCACTGAAAGAATTATAAATAAGATTCTGTACTCTCACAATGATAACAAGGTATTAGGCACAGTTCAAGCAGGTGGTTATATTTGGCATACTACTGGTAGTGGTAAAACAATAACTTCATTCAAAACTGCTCAAATTGCATCGAAATTAGACTATATTGATAAGGTGATTTTTGTTGTTGATAGAAAAGATTTAGACTATCAAACAATGAAAGAATATGATAAGTTTGAAGAAGGCTGTGCAAATTCAAACACATCAACAAAAATTTTGCAAAAGCAATTAGAGTCTAATGATCCACAGAAAAAAATAATTATTACAACAATCCAAAAATTATCCCGTTTTATTAAAAATAATAAAAATAGTGATGTTTACAACAAGCACATTGTTTTAATTTTTGATGAATGTCATCGTTCACAATTTGGTGAAATGAATACATCAATTAAAAAGAATTTTATAAGACACAATATATTTGGTTTTACAGGCACGCCAATTTTTTCTGAAAATTCTAAAGTAATTTCTACTAAAACAATTGCCAATGATGTTAGCAAAACCTATTTATCAGGTTATACAACTGACCAACAATTTGGGGAACGTTTGCATACATATAATATTGTAGATGCAATCAATGATAATAATGTCTTGCCATTTAATTTATCAACTATCCAAACCATTAAAAGCATAAAGGATGATGTTGAAGATGAAGAAATCAGTCAAATTGACAAGAAAGAAATCTTTTTAGCTCCAGAGAGAATTGCTAATAATGTTGAATTCATTATTAAAAACTTTGACAGGATAACTTGTCGTGAAAGTGCATTTAAACACAAATGCATTACTAATGCTATCTATTTAGCAAAAGACAAACATAATAAACTAAATGCCAACTATGATGTAAGAAATATCCAAGGATTTAATTCTATTTTAGCAACCTCAAGTATTGAACATGCTAGGTTATATTATCAAGAATTTAAAAGACAACAAGAAAACAAAATTTATCCTGATCTTAAGATTGCAACGATTTTTTCATTTTCCCAAAATGATATTATCTTTGACACAGATGATTATTACATTGAGGATGAAAATAATGAATCTGTGGAATCATTAGATCAATCATCAAAAGAATTTTTAAAACAAGCAATTAATGATTACAACCAAATGTTTGGTACTAGTTGAGACATTAGTAATGAAGGGTTTCAAGGTTACTATCGTGATCTTTCATTAAAAATGAAAAACAAAGAAGTTGATTTATTAATTGTAGTTAATATGTTTTTAACTGGATTTGATGCTCCAATACTGAACACATTATGAGTAGATAAAAAACTAAAATTACATGGTTTGATTCAAGCATTTTCACGAACTAATAGAATTTTCAACTCTGTTAAAACATCAGGTAATATTGTTAGTTTTCTACCAATAAAAAAAGAACTTGATGATGCAATTAGGGTTTATAGTGGCAGTCATTCTAGCAATATTGTTACATTACGTGCATACAATGATTACTATAATGGCTACACAGATGAAAAAGGTGTGTATCAGCCAGGATATTGTCAAGTTGTAGAAAATTTAAGACATAATTTTCCCACAAGTAAAGAATTGCATTCTGATGAACATAAAAAAGCATTTATTAATGACTTCGGTCTTATCTTACAAAAACTAAATTTACTTAAATCATTCATTAACAATTATGATGATAGCCAACAAATTCTGAGTGAAGACGAATTAACAAATTACTTAGGAAAATACAACACATATTACAGTGATTTAAAAACAGAAGCAGATACAAAAAAGACTAGTGTTGTAGAAGACATTGTTTTTGAAACAACATTAGTTCAACAAATTGATGTCAATTTAGCATATATTTTTCAATTAATACATGAATATATTGACCCAGATAAAAAAGATAAAAAAATTGATAATCTAGCTTGAATTAACAAGATTCTTGATTCATCATATGAATTTAGAAATAAAAAAGATTTAATTATTGCATTTATTAATTCATTAAATGATGAAAGCGATAATTCAATTTATGATAGCTTTAATAGTTTTATTAATGAGCAAAGAAATGTTGAATTAGAAGCAATCATCACAAAACACAATTTAAAACCAGACGGAACACGCAATTTCGTTAACAGTTGTTTTCAACAAAAATTTCTTAAAACAAATGGCACTGAAATTGACGATCTTTTGCCTGCAATGTCAAGATTTGCAATTAATAAATCTGAGAATAGGATAGAAAAAAAGCAGCAAGTCATTATTGACTTGCAAGCTTATTTTGATAAGTTCTTTAATTTTAATTAGTAACCAATTACACTTTTTTCAACTTCACTAATAACATTAGGATCAATATCACTAGCATCCATTAAATATATTCTGTTCAATCTTGGATTGAAAAAACCAATTTTATAAACATTTTGTAATTCAGGATAATTTGAATGTTTACCCATAATGTAGTGAATTAATAATTGCAATGTATTGTTAGTGTCAATACCATCAGCTGACAGTTTAATGTCTCACATTGTTCCATCAGTTAAAAAGTCACCATCCCCAGCTGTAATTTTGTCAGTGTATCCACCTTCAAATGTGATTCCTTCTTTAATGATTGGGCCAAATTCTTTAGCAAATGATGAACATCTTATAATCATTGCTTTAATGTTACTAATGGTTTGAGCATCTGGGTTGATAGTTTCAATTGGTTTGAATAGTCTTGGGTGTTCTCTAAAGCAAATGTCATAACCAACTAATTTACATGCTGCCACAATAGATTGGTCATTTAATCCATCGATAGTGTCTAACAGTTCCTTAGCTTTGTCAAATTCATTGACAGCCATCGCCCCTGCTAATGATACTCTAAAACAATTTCTTGCATCACCAATCAATAAAAATCTTGTCATATAGTCAATAACAATTCCTACAAGACTTAAAGGAATATTTTCTTCATTAGTAATTTCTAGCTCATCATTTAAAAAAATCTCTTTAAATTGACTCGGTGCTAAAAATCCATCTTTAGGTTGTTTTGTATTTTTAATTGTCTCTAGAATAGAAGCCATTTTATCCTCAATTTTTATGCTTATGTATTTAATTACATGTATAATTTTAAAACTTAATTTTAAAAAATGATTTAGTAAAATATATAAGAATTATTTTATAAGAAATCAAATAAAAAATGTCTTTTATAGATCGTTGTAAAGTTTTAATAAAAGCTGGTAACGGTGGTGATGGGATTGTTTCTTGGCGAAGAGAAGCCCATGTACCATTAGGTGGTCCTGCTGGTGGCAATGGTGGCAATGGTGGCAACATTTATTTTGTTGGCAATAACAATGAGACTTCTTTAGAATATTTAAATTATAAAAAGAAGATTATTGCTAAAAATGGAGAAAATGGTGGCATTAAAAACATGTATGGCCACAATGCTGAAGATGTTTATGTTCAAGTACCATTAGGCACAATTGTTAGAAATGCATTAACTAATGAAGTTATTGCAGATATTTTAATTCATAATAAAGCCTACTTAATTGCTAATGGTGGCAAAGGCGGACATGGTAATGCTTTTTTTAAATCAGGTTTTAACAAAGCCCCAACACTATATGAACGCGGTGAAAAAGGCGACTGTTTTGAGGTAATCTTAGAATTGAAACAGATTTCTGATATTGGGTTGATTGGCTTACCAAATGCAGGTAAGTCATCCTTAATTTCTTGTCTAACTAATGCTTGTCCCAAAATTGCAG
Organism: Ureaplasma sp.; assembly: GCA_050872725.1. Lineage (GTDB taxonomy): Bacteria > Bacillota_I > Bacilli_A > Mycoplasmatales > Mycoplasmoidaceae > Ureaplasma. The sequence continues at coordinate 44,533 of JBNMHK010000001.1, read as the reverse complement.
ACTACCAATTTACCACGCTTATTCCTTCACTGGGAACAATCGATAATAATGGTTCTAAAATAATTATTGCTGACATTCCTGGTTTAATTGCTGGTGCATCCCAAGGAATTGGACTTGGTCATGAATTTCTAAGACATATTGAAAGATGTAAGATCTTGTGTCATGTTGTATCATTATCATCATTTGACAATGAGGATATTATTGCTTCAATGCAAACAATCTTCAATGAACTGCAACTTTACAATGATAAATTGTTAGATAAACAAATTATCATTGTTGCTAATAAAAGTGATGAGCCAGATGCTGAACAAAACTGACAAAAAGTTGTTAAACATTTTAGTAAATATCCAATCTTTAAAACATCATGTTTAACTGATGAGGGATTGGTAGAACTCAAAAATTACTTTTTAGAATTAATGCAGTCCAAACTCAATAATTCTCAATCAGAAGATATTGTGTTATGAACTGATACACAACCAACAAATAAGGAAGATATTTTAGATAAAACAATTAGGATAACCTGCGAGAAGGAACATATCTATGATGTGTTTTGCGATTATTTAGAATATTGAACTTACCGTATTCCTATTAACACACCAGATAACCTAATTCGCCTTAATCAAAAAATTGCTAACACAAGTATGATGAGCGATTTAGAAGCAATGGGAATCCAAGAAGGTGACACCATCAGAATTTATGGTGTCAATTTAAATTATGAAAAATAATAAGTATTCAGCTGTTATGAATGTCATTAAAAAGACATTTAATGATAGTAAAAAAGATTATTTTGTTATTGGTATTAGTGGTGGCATCGACAGTGCAGTTGCTTTAAAAATGTTAATCAATTGCTTTGGCAAGCAAAAGATTAAAGCTTATTATTTGCCGATTGAATCTAATCCTATTAATAAAAGAGATGTTGCATTAATTAGTAAGAATTTAGATATCAAAATAGAATGTATTGATTTAACTAAGCTTTTTAAAAAGATTGTTAAAACATTTAAAATCCATAACAAAAATAATTGTTACAACCTTAAACCCAAACTACGTTTCATTTATTTATCAAGCCTAGCCTTTGAAAACAATGCCTTGATTGTTAGTTGTTTAAACTATGATGAATATTATTTAGGGTATTTTACTAAAAATGGTGATTCACTAGGGGATGTTTACCCATTACTGAATTTTAGTAAATCCGAAATTTATGAACTAGCTAGAGAATTCAAATTACCAGCTGAAATTATTAATAAAACCCCATCTGCTGATTTGTATTGTGGCCAAACTGATGAAGCTGAATTAGGAATTAATTATCATGACCTTGATAATTATTTACAATACCAAAAAGTTCCATCCAATGTTGAGCAAAAAATTAAAACATGACATAAAATTAATTCTCATAAACATACATTGCAGAAGTTTATTATTCCACAAAATAATTTAAGAAAGAATTAATGATGTCTAAATCTAATAAAATAAAATGGTTAATTTTTTGCTCAACAATCATAGTTTTAATTGGATTAATAGCTTGTTTGGTTGTAGGTGCTATCTTTCTTAATGAAAATTTAAAAACAACAAACGAATTTAAATGAAAATTTATCTATGCTGGAATGGTAGGAGTTAGTAGTTTTTTCATTATTCTAATTGGGCTTAACTTTAGTTCATTTTTATCAAGCAATAAAGATTGAATAAAATATAACTTTGTAAAAATATTTAAAAAAGGTGCTAGTCATGATCAACAAACAGGATTATCTAAATAAGTTAGCAGAGCAATTAAAAAATGCTCCTAATCAAACTAAATTAATTGAGATTAAGAATATTTTTTTAAAAACTGAAATTGCACCTCTCTATCAACAACTTAAAACCGTTGATGATAAAAAAACTTTTGGTCAACAACTAAATGAATTAAAAAAAGAAATTGATGAATTATTTGAACAACATAGTAGTTCATACAATAATTCAAATGACCAAATTGTAAATTTATCTGATTATGCTATGAAGAATCATTTTTTAAAGAATGGTTCGATGCATTTACTTAATATTGTTTTAGATGATGCAATTAAATTTTTTGAGCAATTAAATTTTGAAGTAGTTAGTGGTAATGAAGTTGTAACTGACCAATTTAATTTTCATAATTTAAATATTCCCAAAAATCATCCTAGTCGCAACATGCAAGATTCATTTTTTATTAATAAAGAATTATTATTAAGAACTCATTGTACTGTTACAACAGCACAAAAAATTTATCAAAATAAAAATGATGACATCAGAGTACTATCATATGGTAATGTTTATCGTAAAGATGATGATGATGCTACACATAGTCACCAATTTACTCAACTAGATTTAGTATGAGTAAACAAGAACATTAGTGTTGCTAACTTAAAGTGATTAATAGATTCATTTCTTAAATATTTATTTGAAAATAATGATATTCAAACTAGATACCGTTTATCTTATTTCCCTTTCACTGAACCTAGTTTTGAGGTTGATGTTAGTTGTTTTAAATGTCAACAAAAAGGCTGTAGTATTTGTAAAAAAACTGGTTGAATTGAAATTTTGGGTGCTGGTTTGTTAAATATGAATGTCTTGCGTTTAGCAGATATTAAAAATAGTGTTGGTTTAGCTGCAGGTATTGGTATTGAACGAATTGCAATGCTAAAGTATGGAATTAGTGATATTCGTGATTTTTACAATAATAATTTTGCTTTCATCAAACAATTTAAAAAATAATTAGGAGTTATAAATGTTATTATCAAGAAATTTATTAAACAAGATTAATCCTAATTTCTCACTTATTAGTGACAATGACCTAATTGCTGCTTTGAATGCAATTGGGGTAGAAGTAGAAAGTGTTGTTAAAAATAATGTAAATAATAGTTTAAAACTTGGTCGTTTGATAAGTTTTAAAAAACATCCAGATAGTGACCATTTAAATATTTGCGATGTAGTTGTTGATGAAAAAAAAGTAGAAATTATTTGTGGTGCAAGTAATTTGGAAAACAATCAGTGAGTTGTCATTGCATTACCAGGTTGTGAAATCCAACCTGGTGTAACAATTGAAAATAAAGAAATTAGGGGTGTATGATCACATGGCATGTTATGTAGTTTAAAAGAAATTTTAACTAACATGACCCAATTTATTAGTGAAAAAGATGCAAATGGAATTATTCAAATTCCTTATCACTACAAACTTAATCCTGAAACTTTTTTTGATGAGTATGGATTTAATGACACAATCTTTGATTTAAGTTTACCAAGTAATCGGCCTGAGTTGAACGGATTATATTTTTTAGCTAATGAATTAAATCTTCAATTCAATTTCACTACCAAACTACCTAAAAATCTTTTATTTTCAAAAATTACTGATTTATTTAAAAAACATCCCGATATTTTAACAATTAATACAGATCATAAAATTGCTTACCATCTACTAGATTTGAAATTAACTCCAAGCATTGAAAATATTTGAAAATTAAAAATGGTTTTAATTAATAGCGGAATTAAGGTACAAGATAATCATTCTGATTTCGCTAGTTTATTAACAATTTTGTTTGCTCAACCAACGTTTTGTTTGGATAAACAACTAGTAGGTGATAAATTGTATGTTTGTGAACTAGATAATGAATCAGAATTTGTTGATGCTAACAACAAGCTTCATAAATTGCATAAAGGCACAATTGTGACTAAAAATGCTAATGATGAAATTGTAACTGTAACCGGAATGTATTTATCAAAGAATTTTGTTTCTAATTATGAACACAATGATGTTTATTTAGAAATTGCTAACTTACCGATCGAATACATTTCTAAAATAAATGAATTAAATGAACACAATGACAATCTATCTAGTTATTATTTAAAATCTCCATCTGATAATATAGCTAAAATTGCTATTAATTGAATTCAATTAAAGAAAAACTTTTTCTTACAATTGATTGATTCAAGTGAAGTTATTAGCACAACTAAATTTCATGGTTATAAAACAATTTACTTTAGTTTAAATAAACTTTTAAAACTTTTAGGTACAAGAGTTAGAGTTAATCAACTAATTTATCTTTTTTATAAAATTGATGTTATTTTTTTAGGTTACAAAGTTTTAGTTCCAGCATATAGAAAAGATTTAAGTAATATTACAGATTTAGCAGAAGAAATTTTAAAAGCAATTGATATTAATAAATTGAATGGTCAACCAATTCAATTTAAAATTAATGATTTCAAACAAAATAAACAATATCAAGATTTAACAAAAGTAAGAAATTATCTAATAAATAAGCAATTTTTTGAAGTTAAAACCTATAACTTAACAAGTCCAAAAGCACTAGATAACTACAATTGATTTGGCATTGATACTACAATTGAGATTAAAAACCCAATCGCTCAAGACAGAAAAGTTTTAAGAAAAAATTTAGTTCATGAAATGTTGAATGTTTTGTCATACAACAATCAACATAAACAAGAATCTGCTAATATTTTTGAAATACAAAAAATTCAATTTAATGACACAGAAGCTAGTGATATTTTATGCTCACTATTGACAACTGATATCTTTTCTAATCCAATTGATAAAAGTTTATTACATGCAGATGCATACACTAATAAGGCATTGTATGATGGACTAGAAGATACATTAGGATTTAAATTAAGAAAAAAATTTAATGTTGCTAATTTTAGTAATGTTTATGATGTTAATAATTTTGCTTTATTTGATAAAGATAACAATTTAGTTGGTTTTGTAGGTCAGATCAAACAAAATATTTTGAGTAAAGAATATAAGTTACATTATCCTGTTTATGTTATTTGTTTAAATTTAAGCTTGGCATTGAAACAAACAAAACCAATTCATACATTTTGAAAAGTAAGTGATCTCAACCCAATTTATAAAGATATTACTTTTAGTAATCCTGAACAAGTCGATTTAAAAGATATCAATAGAAAACTATTAGAAATTCCTATGATTACTAAAATCAGTTTGACTGATGTTTTTGAAAAAGATGCAGTTAAGTCATATACCATTACAATTAAGATTCAACCACAAAATAAAAATCTTACTAATGATGAAATTAATCAGTTATTCCAAAATGCCATTATCACATTAAGAAACCAAAAATTAGTAGTGAAGGAATAATTATGTCTCAACAAACAGATAATATTTATACATGAGATTTAGAGTCATTGCTAGATAATGACTCATTGTCTAGCTTGTATGAGAAGGTAATTAATCAACAAAATAAATTGATAGAACTATACAAAAACTTTTTAGATAGTGAAGATAATTTCATAAATTTTTTATTTGAAAATGAAATTTTAATCAAATTATCTAATCGTTTAAATAATTATTTATCTAATCATTATCAAGAAGAATTATCAAATCCACAATGAATTGGTTGATTACAAAAATTGAGTAATCAAAGCATTGAATTTAACAAAGTTTTTAGTGATTATGATAATGTTATTTTAGCTAACAAAGCTAAAGTTATGCAATATTTGCAAAACCCAAAAATTTGTGAATACCAACGTAGTTTTAATCTCATTTTCCGTTATGAACCACATGTTTTAAGTAAAGAAAATGAACTACTACTATCACAAATTAGTATCTATAATGGTGGAATTGATGATGTTTATTCATCACTTACTGATAGTGATTTAACCTTTAATGATGCAAAAGATAGTAATGGTAATGTTGTAAAAATTACTACTCAAGCTGATGTTTTTAAAAACTTACGCTCTCAAGATGAAGAATTGAGAAAAACATCATGATATAGTTTTCATCAAGCTTTTTACCAATTTAGAAATACATTAACTAAGTGTTTGTATTACAACTATTTAACTTTGAATACAAATGCAAAACTAAGACACTTTGCTGATTATATTGATAGTACTGCTTTTAGTGATGAAATTACTAAAGATTTTATTTTTAATCTTTATCAAGAGATTAAAACCTATCAACCTTTGGTGCAAAAATATCAAAATGCTAGAAAAAAATATTTAAAACAATTACTTAATAAATCAACTTTAATGCCTTGAGATATGAGTGTTGAATTAAGTAAAATTGAAAAAACTTATTCATTAGAAGAAGTTAAAATGATCGCTAAAGATGCATTAAGCATTTTGGGTACTAATTACCAAAATTTGGTTCAAAAAGCTTATGATGAAAGATGGATTTCATTCTTACCATCACCTAATAAACAAACAGGTGCATATTCCATTGGTGGAACCAAAGGATTGAGCAAGTATTTCATTTCAATGAATTATGATTCGACAATTCAATCAATCTATACACTTGTGCATGAATTAGGTCATTCAATGAATTCATATTTTTATGGTCAACACCAAAATATCTATCAAGATACAACAATTTTTTATGCAGAAATTGCTTCAATTACCAATGAAATGATTCTAAGTCATTATTTATTGAACAAGTATCAAGATAATTTAGAAATGAAATTGGTTATTTTAGACCAAATGATTTCAGGATTTTTTAATACAACAAGTCGCCAGATAGTGTTTAGTAATTTTGAATGAATTGCTAATGAATGAGTAAATAATGGTCAAGAATTTACATATGAAAAAGTTGTAGAAACATATTATGAATTGGTTAAAGAATATTTAGGAGTCGAACATTCATATGATGAATATCAAAATGATCCTTATAAATATTCATTGATTACCCCATTAAGAATTAGTCATTTCTTTGTTGGTAATTTTTATGTTTATAAATATTGCATTGGCCAAATTGCTGCAATTATTGCAAGTGATAGAATCATTAGAAAAGAACCACATGCACTTGAAAACTTATTCAAGTTTTTGAGCAGTGGCAATAGTTTAAGTCCATTAGAAACAATTCAACTTTTAGGAATTGATTTAAATGACCCACGGGTTTATGTAGAAGCAAAGAATATTCTTAATAGTTGAATTGATGAATTTAGTGTTTTGATCGATAAATTAATAGAACACTAAATGATTCTGCCAATATCAGGATAGTCAAGGTTTATTTCTTTATCAAATTGTAAGTACAATTTACTCATTGGTGTTGGACATGATTTAATGTTGAAATGTTCAACATTTTTCATCCCAATGATTTTAGTCCTTATTGGTGTATTATGTCTTGGACTAATAATTTCAATCGTGTCTTCAACACATATTTTGTTTTTATTAATCACTTCATAGTATTGATCATTAACTTTTGATTGCACAATGAAAGCATAGTTTTGTGTAACCTTTTTTTCTTCATCATGATACAACATCTTATCAGTACCTGGGTGAGGATCAAATCATGCTGTATCAGTTTCTCTGTTTGCAGCTCTAGATAATTCATTAGAAATTTCTTGCAATTTTAGTGGTTTATGATGATAATAGTTATCCAAAGCATGACGATATGAATTAACAACCGTTGCAATATAATGCAATGATTTCATTCGACCTTCAATCTTAAAAGAATCAATTTTTAGAGCAAGTAATTTTTCTAAATTACTAATTTGGACCATGTCTTTGGCAGACATTGTGAAATATTTACTTTTATTTGTTACATCAGGATTTTCTACAGTATACTTTCACCGACATGATTGTGCACAACCACCTGTATTTGCATCTCTCAAGCTAAAATTGTTACTCATTGTACATCTACCACTGTACGAAATACAAACTGCTCCATGAATAAAAACTTCAATTTCAATTTGATGGTTTAAATTTTCTAATAATAATTTAAGTTCATCATAAGTTACTTCTCTAGCCAACACTACTCTTTGTGCATGATTTCGTTTTCAAAATAATGCAGCTTTGGAATTACATACACTTTGTTGCGTTGAAATATGAATTGGTTTATGAGGAAATTCTTTTGCTAATAATTGCACAATAAATGGATCAGCAGTAATAAAACCATCTGGGTCACAAGCAACTAATTTAGCAATAAATTCTTTAGCAGATTTAATAAATGTGTTGTGACAAATAATATTTGTTACTAAATAAACTTTTTTATTTTTACTATGTGCATACTTGGTTATTTTATCAATATCTTCAATCTCAAAATTAGATGCATGAGCTCTCAACGAATATGCTTTTGCTCCTAAAAATATTGCATCTGCACCATAATCTAAAGCAATATAACCTTTTTCGATATCACCGGCTGGTGCTAATAGCTCAGTTCTAAAGTCATTAGATGTTTTCATAATGCTTAATTTCCTTAATTCCACCAACAAATCCACTAGCAACTTTATTTTCGTCTTTTGCAAACTTTAAACATTCATCATATAGTGTGTTTAGTTTTGAATCTAAATCCTGATTATTTTCATTAATGTATCGCAATGCTTCTTGATATCTTTTTACAATCTCAAGACTATATTGTTTATCTTGAGATTGTAAAATGTTGTCAATTCTAATGTAATCTAAACCATATTCACTTAATATTTTTAAGTATTTAATCAAGCATAATTCATAACCACTAAACATGTGTGTACCATGATTATCTTCAAAAATTAAATTACTATATTTTCTTTTTTCTTCTTTTATGAAATAAATTTTATTTCTAATGTATTCATCATCTTTATCTTCAATATAATCTTTGAAATTAGTAACCAAGTTTCATCTTGAGTGCATAATCAAAGCAAAACCATGTACTTGCAAACATAGTTCTAAACCATCAATTTTATTTTCTAAAATCATTTTAATTTCAGGTAAAAATAATTCATTAGATAAACTAACTGAATTAAATCCATTTTCTTTATAAAAATCTAATTGTCCATATGAAGTAACAAGTGTGTTTGGATCATAGTGAAGTTTTAAATTTAGATTTTGTTCATAATTAATTTGAGCAACTGCATAGTCATTAAAAATAACTCTGTCAATTTGTAATTGACTTAATTCATTTAAATAATTTTCTAATTCTTTAATTTGCAGTTCATAAAAGAATGCATTCACATTAACTCAAATTTCTGAATTTTGCTTTTGTGCACACAATTTTCTTATTGTTTCTAAATCGCAATCATAAACATTTCGTACTGCGTAATTATTATTTGCTAAAACTAAAACATCAACATTATGTTTTAGCAGTAATAATGCTTCATTGTAGTTTGCAGGACTAGCAATAATTTTCATAAATACTCCTAAATACTTATATTATTTTATATAAGGAATAAATTATGAAAACAAAAGATGCAGAAATTATTAATGAAAAAAATCTTTTTTATTTAAAAACTAATAACCCTAAAAAGAAAGGGGTTATTATTTATGTTCACGGGTTTTGCTCAACATACTATATGCACCATGAATTTGTTTTAATGAATGATTTTAAAGACTATGATTATTTTTCAATGAATTTTTCAGGTCACAAGATTGATTCTGATAAGCAGGAATTGTTATCAGAATATGATGTTAATAAATATGCCAATGAACTTATTGAACAAATTTTAAAATATGATTTTAAAAATATTATTTTAATTGGTCATAGTATGGGTGGAGGCATTAGTTTATTGGTTTATATGAAACTAGCTTCAAGAATTAAAAAAATCATTTTAGTTAATGCTGTTAATCCAGCAATTTACAAGAGTTCAATTGGATTAAAGTACTTATTTAGTGTCATTAGAAATGAACCACTACAAATTAAAGAATTAGAAACTGAAACAAAATTTACTGCTAATGATGAACTTCGTTACACAATAGATGAATATCTTAATTATGAACTAGAAAGATTTTTGGTTAAAAAAAGAAAGTATATGTTTTTAGGGGTTAAATTAATTTCTCCTGTTTTTTATACTAAATTGAATCACATTTATAAAACAATCACTATTCCTGTGTTATTTTTATCAGGTGAAAATGACAAGGTAATTCCATCTAAAGCAACAAAAAAATATTTAGCTAATCTACATAATCCTTACATTGAATTCCAAACAATTAGCAATGCTAAACATATTCCATTTGTTGAAGCATTTAATGAATATAATGAAAAAGTTTGAGCCTTCATCAACAAAGACTAGTAAATAATTTTGACACTAATGTTTTTATCTACCTCATCCCTCAATAACTCTTGTAGTCCACTTTCATATGTAACATCAATACTTGCACAACCAACACATGCCCCCTTTAGTTGTACAGTCACAATATCATTTTCATAACTTATAAAATCAAATTCACCACCATCTTGTTGGATATAAAGTTTTAGGGTGTCAATAATTTCTAAAATCTCACTTAATTTTTGTTCATATGTCATATGAATAATTACCTTAGTAAATTTATTTTTTTAGCATGACTAATGGTTGTAATGGTTACGATAATATTTGTTGTTTTAGTTGCTACAACATATAAATAATTTTGGTATGTTAAATTAACTCGAAAATATTGATAGTTTCTATCAATAAACTCGGGAACATCCATTATTTCCAAGAATTCTAAAATTTTAGATTGAATCATTAAATCACTCATTTGTTCTAGAAAAGGAATTCTTTGTTTTGCTCGAGCAATTGCATGATTTGTAAATTTAAAACTACTTTTTTGATAGTAACTCATTATTTTTATTATTCTTGTGTAAATCTATTAGACCACGTCTAATTATTTCAACTGCTTTTCTTTGGTATTCATTTCAAGGGATAATAACATCAGCTTTTAGTTTTAATGGCTCAACAAAAGCATCATACATTGGTCTAACTGTTTGTCTTCATTGATTGATAACCCCATCTAGACTACGACCTCTGCTTTTAACATCACGTTCTAACCGACGAATGAATGATTCATCTTTTGGGGTATCCACAAAAATTTTTAATTCAGCTAAACTATTAATTTCATCATCATGTAGAGCGTGAATTCCTTCAAAGATAATAACATCTCTTGGTTCAACAATGTCAATATCACTTTTTCTACTATGAGTTTTGTAGTCATAAATTGGTAAATTAGTGACTTGATTATTCATTAAATTTTTTAAATGTTCACGCATTAATTTTCAATCGAATGCATTTGGGTGATCATAATTAAAGTTAATAGGATCATTTTTTTTGTCAGGGTTGTCATCAAGGTAATAACGATCTTGGCAAATGGAAACACCATTAATGTCGCTCGGAAGGTTTTTAATAATTTCTTCAGCAACAGTTGTTTTGCCACTACCACTACCACCAGCTAATAAAATCAAAATTGGTCTTCTATCTTTTCTCATTATTAATCCCAGCAATTCCCTCATTGTGATAGATTATATAAAAATAGCTTTGTTTTAATGTAAAATTAATGTGTTTGATTTAGTATTTAAAATGTTTATCTAAAAACAATAACAAATAATTTGGAGGAAATTTATGGCAGTACAACAAAGAAGAGTTAGTAAATCACGTAAAGGGATGCGTCGTAGCCATCACCATTTAGAAGTTGCTAATTCAGTTGCTTGCAAAAATTGTGGTGTATTAACTCAACCACACCGTGTTTGTCATTCATGTGGGACATACAAGGGAATTAAAGTTTTAGATAAATAATGGAAAAAAGCAAAAAAAATCTTGAAGTTATCAAAGAAATTCCTAATGTTGGTAAATATGAGAATACAAAAGTTGAAAAGAAGCAAAATTGGTTCAATCGTAATTTAGCTTTCTTGGTTCTTGTTTTATTCATCCTTTTAGGTGTTATTATTACCTTGATTATTGCAATGTAGAATTTGCATTATGCCCAGATGGCGGAATGGCAGACGCAGAAGACTCAAAATCTTCCGGTTTTACGACCTTAAGGGTTCAAGTCCCTTTCTGGGCACCATTTTAAAATAGTTAAAAACAAGATGGAAATCTTGTTTTTTTTATATAATTGATTATGTAACAATTATCAAGCTAAGGAATGTAATAAATGAATGCATTAAGTATTGCTATGACTGTTTTTACATTGATTGGTACATGTTTGTTGGGTGTATCTGTCATTCCACAGGTGTTTTATACAGTAAAAACAAAGAAAACTGCTAAGTTGTCCCTGATGTTGTACCTTGTGTTGACGATAGGGACTTTTTTCATGCTTATTTATGGAATAGGATTAACTGTTATTCCAGACACTGGAATTATTGTTGGTAGTCAGCCTGCAATTAGTCATGAAGTGTGATTATGGAGTTATCGTATTCCTGGAATACTAATTATTATTTGTGAAGTAATTTGTTGTTCATCATCTTTTATTGTTAGTTTCATCAAAGTAAGAAACATGATTAAAGCTAAAAAACTAAATTTAACTGAAGAAGAATATGAAAACAATAATTATCAAGGAGAAAAAGAATAATGAATTATTCAAATTATTCAACTAATTCAATGTTTGGCCCCATACCATTGTGGGCCTTTGTAATTGGTGTGATCGCCGCCTTTATATTAATTTTTTCTTATCTTTATGGAGCTATTAAAACTTACCAAACTAAAGATACTTCACAAATTTCTCTATGAATGTGAATCATTGTAATTTTTGGTGCAGTTTCATTGGATATTTTCTTTTTGTTAGGAATTGTTCTAACAAAAGGAGGTCTAAGTTTTTCATTAATGTTTGCATTAGAAACAATTACAATAATTTTTGCAGGTTATATTTTTATTACCAAAATTAAAAATATTTGTTTTGCTAAAAAATTAAAAATTACTGAAAAAGAATATTGCCAAGCATTAATTGATAAAATTAACTCTAAAAAGAAAAACAAATAATGTATTATTTACACTATTATGCTAGTAGAAAATTATCAATCAATTTCATCTGAAGATTTTATAAAAAATAAATCAAATTTCCAATTACTATTCCTTACATCTTTACAAGTTGTACTTTCCATACTATGAATAAGTTTTTTTGCTTATGGGTTTAGTCCACAATTTAGTGAGTATATTGCTACTAAATTAGCATGGTTACCAGAAACTGTTGCAGCTATGAGAAGTGCTGGTATTTTCTTGTTAATGTGAACCATTCTTATTCAGTTTTTAATTATCTGACAATTACCAGTTGAACGTAAAAGTTATTTCTTTTACTTTAATTGGACACTAATTGGCGGCATTGTTGGTATTGTTTATTTATTACGTGAAATAAACTTTGCTTATTTCAGACCTTGGTTTAAAAATATCTTTGCTTCAGATCCAGAATTAAAACAAACATTTCATCGTAAATCATGACAATATATTATTGTTGTTTGTTTAATGATATTCATGGTTCAAACAATATGATGTTGTTTATATATTGATCCTGATTCAATTCAACATGTTTATTCATTTAATAAATATGACCCTAATTACATAATTGCTAATAATTACTCAGGAATTTGATTTACACAATTAAGATTTTTTACAATCCAAACTAATTTGTTATGTTTCTTTTTTGCATTACTTTTTACAATTAAACCGAGTCTTAAAATTTTTAGACATAACTCTTTTTTAATGTATTGTACTGTTTATATTATTCTTGTTGGATTAATCTTTAATTGTGTTTTATTGCCGCCAAGAGTAGCAACAGGTGAAGTTGTTGGTTGAGCATCATGACATTGATACACAAACATTATCTTACACATTTTAGACCCATTATTTTTTGGTGTTGTAGGATTTGTTATCATCACTAATAATCGTAAATATGCTACTACTAATCTAATGAACCATCTTATTTATGGAATGTTAATTCCATTTGTTTATTTAACATATGCAACTTTTTCAAGTTTAGTAGCTGCTACACCTGTGTATGAAGGTATTACAAATTTAAATCCTTTTGTTTTAGTACTTAGTGAAGATTTAAATTCAGCTGGTCATGTTTGAAGAATCGTTTATTTACCAATTTTTATGTTGGTGTTTGCTGGATGTATTACTGGAATATATTTTGTTGATAAGCATTGTTCTAAAAAATATGTAAAATTACCTCTAAATGGTAATTTAATGAAGGTTAACTAATGAAAGATAATATCATTTTAGATATTGTTCAAAAACATAATTTAGCCATTAGTGATTTTGATAATTACACAAGTGAAATTATCAAAATTTTGGATTACAAAAAAAAATCTAAACCTGGCAATTTAATTGTTGTTACATCAATGAGTCCTACACCTGCTGGTGAAGGAAAAACTACAACTTCAATTGGATTAGTAGATGGTTTAAATAGTATTGGGGTTAAAACAATTGGTGCTTTGCGTGAGCCATCTTTAGGTCCTGTTTTTGGAATGAAAGGAACTGGAAGTGGAAGCAATAAAGCAATGTTATTACCTTTTGATAAGATTAATTTGCATTTCACAGGTGACATTCATGCAATTACATCTGCTAATAATTTAATTAGTGCAATAATTGAAAATGAAATTTATCAAAATAGTAATTTAAACATTGATCCAAATAAAATTATTTGAAAACGTTGTTTAGATATGAACGACCGTGGATTAAGACAAGTTAAGTTGTCTACTTTTGATAGTAAAAATGATATTATCAATACTTCATTTAATATTACTGCTGCAAGTGATTTAATGGCATTGTTTTGTTTATCAAAATCTAGGAAAGATTTTGAACAAAAAATTAATAATACAATTGTTGCTTACAATACAAACAATAAGCCTATTAAAATCAAAGATTTAGAAATCAAAGATGCAATCATGACAATTTTAAATGATGCATTTTATCCTAATTTGGTAAGAACCTTGGAAGATAACCCTGTTTTAATTCATGGTGGTCCATTTGCTAATATTGCTCATGGTTGTAGTAGTTTATTTTCTCTTAATGCTGCTTTAGATTTATCTGATAATGTTGTAACAGAATGTGGGTTTGGTAGTGATTTGGGGTTAGAAAAATTTATGAATATCACAGCTAGAGAAGGAAATTTAAACCCTCAATTAGTTGTGCTTGTTGTTTCATTAAAGTCTATTATTTACAATGGTCAAAACGATGGTTTAAATCCAAATATGACAACTAACAAACAAAAAATTAATGAAGGATTTAAAAATGTTTTACACCATATAAACCATTGTCAACAATACGGTGTTAAATTAGTTGTCGCTATTAATCATCGTAGTGAGGATAAAAGAGAAGATTTACAAACACTTCAATTTCTTCTTGATAAAGTTAATGTTCCATATGCATTAAATGATTGTTGGTCTAAGGGGTCATCTGGTGCAAAAGAATTAGCACAAAAGGTACATGAATTATTGTTATCTCCATCAATTCAATACAAACCCTTATACAAGATGAATGATTCAATTTTGTGTAAAATCAAAAAAATTGTAACCACAGCATATGGTGCAGATGATGTTGTTTTAAGTGAGTTAGCAAAACAAAAATTAAATAGTTATAAAGAATTCAATGATTATTATGTTTGCATTTCCAAGAATCCTTATTCATTAACTTGTGATCCAAAAATTTTAGGTAAACCAACTAATTTTTTGACAACTATTGAAGATGTCGAAATTAATCATGCAGCTAAATTAATTGTTCCTATAACTTCAGTAGTTTATAGAATGCCAGGTTTACCAAGAGTACCAAGTGCTAAAAATTTTGTTATGAAGTAGTAGAATATTATTGGGGGTGTCACGGCTTCGACGGGATATTACCTCTTAGTAAAGGCAGTGGGGTCTGCCCCTTATAGCTCGAGGTCTCAATAAATGCAGACGAAAACAAACAAGAAGTAAACTCATTTGAAATGAACTTACTTCAAAACAACAATTTATTAGCTCTTTCTTGCTAATTAATTAGTTATATTATTAAAAATAAGTACTAGTTTTTATCTTGAAGCTTTTTTATAACTAGTGCTTTGTTAACTTTAAAAAGTTTATAGATTTTCTTTAAAAAAATCTCTTCTTTAAGTTAATAATTTAGCTTATATTTAGTTAACTAGTAGAAGTAAATCATAAAAAATTAAGCTAAACTGTAGATTTTATTAAGTTAGGTATATTGCGGAAAGGGGTTCGACTCCCCTCACCTCCACCATATCATGGTGATAAGTTAAAAGCTTAGAATTGTGTAAGCCAGTAATTATAAGAACTATCTATGTAAGATAGTTCTTATTTTTTTACTAAAAAATAATAGGTATTTTCACTTTTTGTTATATAATTGTTGTGGTTTTTCTATTATAAAGATTGCTGATACACCAATATAAGTTGTCAAGGTTTTTCAGGTAACTTTTTAATAGTAATCCAATGATTCGTAACAAACATATCGTTACAAGGAGGCAACAAATGAATCAAGGATTAAGAATAAAGCTATACTCATATGATCACAAGTTATTAGATCAATCAGTAAAAAAGATTATTGAAACTGCAAAATCAACTGATGCACAAATCAAAGGTCCTATTCCATTACCAACTAAAACAGAAATTTTCACTATTCTTCGTTCACCACATGTTAATAAATCAAGTCGTGAACAATTTGAAAGAAGAATTCATAAACGTTTAATCATTTTGTTAAATACTAAACCTGAAACAATGGATAAATTAAAACATATCTCAATCCCTACTGGTGTTGAAATTAAAATTAAGCTGTAATTTCTTAAAGAGGAGACTTAACAATGAAATCTATTTTAGGTACTAAAGTTGGTATGACTCAAGTATTTACAACTTCGGGCAAAAAAATACCAGTCACTGTTATTTATGCTGAACCTAACCAAGTGTTAGGTGTAAAAACACTAGAAAAAGATGGATATGTAGCAACTCAAGTAGGATATTGAAATATCAAAGAACAAAATGTTAATAAACCGCTTAAAGGAATTTTTAAGAAATCAAATAGTGAAACTAAAAGATATATTCGTGAACTAAGAGATGTGTCAGGTTATGAAGTTGGTAGCAATATTGATTGTTCAGTTTTTGAACAAGGTGAATTAGTTGATGTTCAAGCATATACAAAAGGACATGGATTTACAGGTTCAATAAAACGTCATAATTTTAGTATGGGTCCAATGGGGCATGGTGCAGGATATCCTCACCGTTATGTTGGTTCAATTGCATTTGGTCGTGGTGGTAGTCAAGGTCAAAGAGTTATCAAGGGAACCAAATTACCGGGTCACTATGGTCATGAATTAGTAACAACAAAAAATCTAGTGGTGATTGATGTTAATAAAGATAAAAATATCTTGTTAATTAAAGGAAGTATTCCTGGTCCAAAAAATGGATTAGTAAAAATTAAATCATCAGTAATGAAACCAAATCACAAAGTGGAATTACAAATTGTAGATTACAAACATAATAAGCAAGACTTAACATCTGAAGTCTTAGATTCAAATCCAGAATCAGAAGTAGTTCAAGAATAGGAGAAGTAAATGTCAGTAAGTTTAAAGTTATTAAAATTTAATGAAAAATCAACAAAAAACATTAGTGTTGCTGAAGAACTTTTTGTTGAAACTCCTAATAAACAAGCAATGTTTGATTGCGTGATTTGTGAAAATGCTGCTTTACGTCAAGGTACACATTCAACTTTAACAAAAGGTGAGGTTCGTGGTGGTGGTAAAAAGCCATGACGTCAAAAACACACTGGAAGGGCAAGAACAGGTTCAATTCGTAATCCTCAATGAAGAGGTGGTGGTGTGGTGTTTGGTCCAAAACCAAATCGTAATTACACTTTAAAAGTAAATTCAAAAGTTAGAATTCTAGCATTCAAGTCGGCATTAACATTAAAGATGCAAGCAGATAACTTATATGCTTTAGATAAAAATACATCTTTGGAAAAGCCATCAACAAAAGCTGTTTGCGAATTTATAAAACAACAAAATTTCCAAAACCAAAAATTACTAATTATTGGTAATAATGATGCAACAAATGTTATTAAATCAGCACATAATTTAACAAAGGTTGATGCTAAAGTTTGAAATCAAGTATCAGTAAAAGATATTATGAATGCTAATATTGTCATTGCATTTGAAGACACATTTGCTCAATATTTAGAACAATTCAATAAAAAATTGAATAAGGCAATTGCAGAATAGGGGAAAAAGTTATTATGGAATTAGTTCAAGTTATTATCAAGCCATATTTAACAGAAAAAACCTTTACTGTTAGAAATGCATCAAATAAAGAAGTAATTGCTTTTGAAGTTAATCCTAAAGCAACAAAACATGATATCAAAAGAGCATTTGAAGCAATGTATGAAGTAAAAGTAGAATCAATCAATACTATTACTAGAAAACCATCATTATTTAGAACTGGTACAAAAGTTCCAGGAAGAACAAAATTGATGAAAATAGCTTATGTTACATTGCCATCAGGTGTAAAACTAGCTGTAACAAAAGAAGAAGTAGAAGCTGCTCAAGAAGAAATAAAAGCAGCATCAAACAACAAAAAAACATCAACTTCAAAAAAAGAAACAAAAGAAGTAGAAGTTAAAGAAGTTACTGAATAATTTAAATTAACATGTCGAAAATCTCAAGGAGCAAATATGGCTGTTAAACGTATAAAAGCAAGAAGTAGTGGTAAACGCCAAACAGTTGTTATTGATTACAAATCTGAATTAACAACTAATAAACCTGAAAAATCACTACTTGTTAATTTACAAAAAAAATCAGGTCGTAACAACCAAGGTAAAATTACAATTCGTCACCATGGTGGTGGTCACAAAAGAAAATATCGTTTAATTGATTTTAAAAGAAATATTGATGATATTCCTGCAACTATTAAATCAATTGAATATGACCCAAATAGAACATCATTTATTTCTTTAGTAGTCTATGCAAATGGTTTGAAAAAGTATATCATTGCACCAAAAGGTATTAAAGTTGGAGATAAAGTTATTTCTGGAACTAAAAATGTTGATATTGTTCCAGGGAACACAACAATCCTAGCTAATATTCCAGAAGGTACATTAGTTCATAATGTTGAATTAATTCCTGGACACGGAGGGCAATTAGCTCGTTCAGCTGGTGCATTTATCCAAATCTTAGGTTCTGATGACACTGGTGAATATGTAGTTTGTAAATTAATGAGTGGTGAAGTTAGAAAAATTAGAAAAGATTGTCGTGCAACAATTGGTGTTGTATCTAATGAAGACCACAACTTAGTTAATTTAGGTAAAGCTGGTAGAAATCGTCATTTAGGTGTTAGACCAACAGTTCGTGGTTCTGCAATGAACCCTAACGATCACCCACATGGTGGTGGTGAAGGAAGACAACCAATTGGTAAAGATGCACCTAGATCACCATGAGGTAAAAAATTGATGGGTGTTAAAACTCGTAACTCTAAGAAATCATCAAGTAACTTAATCATTCGTCGTCGTAAATAATTAACTATTTGTTAGAAAGGTAAATTTATGTCAAGAAGCACAAAAAAAGGTGCATTTGTTGAAGCTAGTTTAATGAAAAAAGTAGAAGCAATGAATGCTAGTGATAAGAAAAAACCAATTAAAACATGATCACGCAAATCAACAATCTTTCCAGAATTTATTGGCAATACATTTGAAGTACATAATGGTAAGCAATTTATCAAAGTGTTTATCACAGAAGATATGATAGGTCATAAGTTGGGTGAATTTGCACCAACAAGATCATTCAAAAATCATACAGAAGCAAAACGTTAATTCTAATTAAAGGAGATTCAATATGAAAACAACTGCAATAGTTAGAAGCGTTCATGTATCAAGTCGTAAAGCCAAATTAGTTGTTGATTTAATTCGTGGTAAAAAAGTTGCTGAAGCATTAAGAATCTTAGAAACGACGAATAAAAAATCAGCTGGAATTTTAAAAAAGTTACTTAATAGTGCGATTTCTAATGCAACAAACAATCATTCAATGAATGGTGAACTACTTTATGTTTATGAAATTTTTGCTAATGAAGGCCCAACTTTAAAGAGAGTAATGCCTAGAGCTAAAGGTTCAGCAGACACAATTTTTAAGAGAACTACTCACTTTAAAATTACTTTAAGTGATGACATTAATGAACGTCAAAAAGATCTAGCTTTAATCAAAGATAAGATTAAAAGAAGAGCATTGGGTAATAAAAAAACTAAGGTTATGGAGGAAACTAAATAATGGGATCTAAAGTTAATCCAAATGGTTTAAGATATGGTATCAACAAAGAATGACAATCACGTTGAATTGCCAAAGATGCATTACAAACTGCAACATGGTTGGTTCAAGATGACAAAATTAGAAATCATTTCTTAAAAAAATACCCTTTTGCTAAAATTGATAGAATTGAAATTGAACGTGAACAAACAACAATTACTTTATATGTTTTCTGTGTTCAGCCTGGTGTAATTTTTGGAGTAGAAAATAGTGAATTAAAAAATGCTATTCTTGCTGTTAACAAAATCGTAGGCAGAGACATCAAAGTAAAAATTAATATTATTAATGTTAATACTCCAGAATTAAGTGCAAGAATTGTTGCTAGAGAAATTGCTGATGCGATTGAAAATAGAGTTAGTTTTAGAAATGCTCAAAAAGCAGCAATTAGAAAAGTGTTATGAGCTGGTGCTAAAGGTGTGAAAACACATGTATCAGGTCGTTTGGGTGGAGTAGAAATGGCTCGTGAAGAAGGGTATTCTGAAGGAATCATTACTCTGTCAACATTGAGAACTGATATTGATTATGCTTTAGAAGAAGCTCATACAACATATGGAATTATTGGGGTTAAGGTTTGAATTAATAGAGGAGAAATCTTTAAAAAGGTTAACCGCAATTCAAACCAAAGACCTAAAGATGGTAAAGGTCGTTTCAATAATCCAAGAAATAATAGAAATAATTCACAAAGATCTTCACAAAGATTTAATGATAATAAACCATCATCAAAAAATGCAACTAATAGAGAATAGGAGGTTTTCAAAATGTTACAACCTAAAAGAACAAAATATCGTAAACCTCACAAAGTAAGTTATGAAGGTAAGGCTAAAGGTAATACATACATTGCCTTTGGCGAATACGGAATCATGGCTAGTGAAGGTGCATGAATTGATGCAAGACAAATTGAAGCTGCTCGGATTGCGATTTCAAAAAGACTTGGTAAAACAGGAAAAATGTGAATTAGAATCTTCCCGCATATGTCATTAACTAAAAAACCATTGGAAGTACGTATGGGATCAGGTAAAGGTGCACCTGATAAATGGGTAGCAGTTGTTAAACAAGGTACAATCATGTTTGAAGTTAGTGGTATTAGTGAAGAAGCAGCAAGAAGTGGTTTAAGAGCTGCTGGTAACAAGTTGCCAATTAAATGAAAAATTGTAAAGAGGGAGACAGCAGTTAATGAGTAGTATAACAAAAGATCTTCGTAAAAAAACTAATGCAGAATTAACTGAAATTGTTTCTAAACTTAAAATGCAATTAGTTGAAATTAGATTTAGTGTTACAAGTGGCGAAACTGAAAAACTAGCTAATGCAGCTGAAATTAGAAAAACAATTGCTAGAGCACTAACAATTATTAATGAACGTGAATTCATTAATAATAATGAAAAGATTAAGGAAGGAGTGAATAAATAATGGAGAGAAATAGTAGAAAATTCTTAGTTGGAATAGTCACTAGTACTAAGATGCAAAAAACTATTACTGTTAAAGTGGAAACCAAATTTAAGCACCCTTTATATCGTAAATTAGTAATTCATACTAAAAAGTATCATGTTCATGATGAAAATCAATCTGCTAATCTAGGTGACAAAGTAGAAATTATGGAAACTAGACCAATCTCTAAAACTGTTAATTGAACCATTTCTAAAGTTATTGAAAGAGCTAAATAATTATGTTACAAGCAATATCAAGATTAATAGTAGCTGATAATACAGGTGCTAAAGAAGTTGGTGTAGTAAAAGTTTTAGGCGGAACACATCGTAGATTTGCTAATGTTGGTGATATAGTTGTGGTTTCTGTAAAAAAAGCAACTCCAGGTGGAATTGTTTCTAAAGGTCAAGTTTGTAAAGCAGTAATTGTAAGAACTAAAAAAGGTGTTAAACGTGAATCTGGTAACACTATTAAGTTTGATCAAAATGCTTGTGTAATTATCAAGGAAGATAAGAGTCCTCGTGGTAGTCGTATATTTGGTCCAGTTTGTCGTGAGTTGAGAGATAAGGGATATACAAAAATTGTCTCATTAGCTCCAGAAGTGTTATAGGAAGGATGGCTTGAAAAAATGAATCGAATTAGAAAAGGTGATTCTGTAATTGTTTTATCTGGTAAAGAAAAGAATAAAGATGGAATCGTTTTACAAGTTTTTCCAAAAGAAGGTACTGCTATTGTTGAGGGTGTTAATAAAGTTAAAAAACACCAAAAACAAGATTCCACTCATGACCAATCAGGCATCATCATTAAAGAAGCACCTATTCGTTTATGTAAATTAGCTTTACTAGAACAAAAAGGTAAACAAAAAGGACTAAAAACTAAAGTTAAATTTGTAATTGATAAAGAAACTAAACAAAAAACTAGAGTGTCAAAACGCTCTAACAATCCAATTGATACAAAATAATTAAAGGAGAATTAATATGTCATTTTTAAAAGAAAAGTACATTAAAGAAATTGCTCCTGAAATTAAAAAACAATTCAATTTAACTTCAGTAATGCAAATTCCAAAAATTGAAAAGGTTGTTATCAACATGGGAATTGGTGATGCTGTTCAAGAAGCTAAAAACTTAGAATTAGCTGTCCAAGAATTAAAAGCAATTTCAGGTCAACAACCAACAATTACAAAAGCCAAAAAATCAATTGCAACTTTTAAAGTTCGTCAAGGTCAGGGTATTGGTTGTAAGGTAACTTTAAGAGGTGAAAAGATGTGATCCTTTATTGAAACCTTATTCTTTGTTGCATTACCAAGAGTGAGAGACTTTAGAGGAATTTCTAATAAATCCTTTGATGCAAATGGTAACTATACATTAGGGATTAAAGAACAAATTATTTTCCCACAAATTGTATATGACAATGTAAAAAGAGTTCGTGGATTTGATATCACTTTTGTGATTAGTTCAGATAATCAGCAAATGTCAAGACACTTACTAAAATCTCTAGGTGCACCTTTCCAAAAAATTAAGGAGGATAAATAATGGCTAAGAAATCACTAATTGCTAAACAACAACGTCATCCTAAATATTCAACTAGAGCGTACACACGTTGTGTTAGATGTGGTCGTGTTCATGCTGTTAATCGTAAATTCGGTATTTGTAGATTATGTTTCAGAGATTTAGCATACAAGGGCGCAATCCCAGGTATTAAAAAAGCTAGTTGATAAGTAGTAGAAAGTATACAAGGAGTAAACAAATATGCATGCAGATCCAATTGCAGAATTATTAACTAAAATTCGTAATGGTATTAAAGCTCACAAGCCATTAATTATCGTAGAAACATCAAAAATGAGAACGAGTATTTTAAAACTATTACAAAAAGAAGGTTATATTCGTGAGTTTATTATCAATCAACTAGATAACAACAAATCTGAAACAGTTGTAAAACTAAAGTACAACAAAAAAACAAAAGAATGTGCCATCCATGGTTTACGTCAAATTTCAAAACCTGGATTAAGAGTTTATGAATCAGCCCAAAATCTACCTAGAGTAATGAATGGTTTAGGCGTTGCCATTGTTTCCACATCAAAGGGAGTCATTTCTGATAAACAAGCAAGAATTGAAAATGTTGGTGGCGAAGTTATCGCCTTCATTTGATAGAAAGGTTCAGGTAAATTAAAATGTCAAGAATTGGTAACCGAATCTTAAATGTCCCTAATAGTGTAACAGTTGAAGTTAATGTTGATCACATCTTAGTTAAAAATTCCTCTGAATCATTAAAAGTGAATTATCCAAGTCAATTATTAAAAATTGAAGTTAATGGCAGTGAAGCTAGAGTTTTAAAATTAAATGAGAGTGTTGAAGCTAACATGTTTCAAGGAACAGTTAATGCTTGCTTAAGTAATGCACTAATTGGTTTATCAGATGGTTTTAGTAAAACATTGGAATTAAAGGGTGTTGGATATAAAGCTAAATTAGAAGGAAATAATTTAAACCTAGCATTAGGTTTTAGTCATCCAGTTAATTTAGCAATTCCTAAAAGGTTAAAAGTGGAAGTTCCTAGTGCTACTGAAATTAAGATTTCAGGAGCAAGTAAAGAACAAGTTGGTCAATTTGCTGCTGTGTTGAGAAGTTATCGTAAACCAGAACCTTATAAAGGCAAAGGTGTACTATACAAGGGCGAAGTGATTGTGCGTAAAGTTGGTAAAACAGCTGATAAGAAAAAGTAGTTTGTTAATTAGGAGTTTATTAATATGAAAAGAATTAATTTTGATAAAAAACAACAACGTAGTTATAGACATAAGAGAACTACTAACAAAATTAAAGCAATTGCTAATGACAAACCGAGATTAGTTATTACTAAAACTAATGCACATATTATTGCACAACTAATAGATGACAAACAACAAAAAACCCTTACAAGCAGCTCTTCAATTCAATTAAAATTACCAAATGGTAATGTTAAAAATTCTGAATTAGTCGGAAAAGATATTGCTAAGAAAATCTTAGCATTAGGTATTACAGAAATTTGTTTTGATCGTGGTGGTTCAAAGTACCATGGAAAAATTTCTAAATTAGCAGATGCAGCTAGAGCTGAAGGTCTTAAATTCTAAGGAAGGTTATTAAAATATGTCAATGATGGAAAATAATGAAAATATTGTAATTGAAGAAGTTAATAATGAACAAGAATCTAATGTATTAGATTCAAACAATGAACAAGACCAAGCAAAAACTGTTGATAAAAATACAACTCAACCAGCTGCAACTACTCCAACAATTGAATTTGAAGAAAAAATTGTTGAAATCAAAAGAATTTCTAAAACAACTAAAGGTGGTAGAGTAATGCGTTTTAGTGCCTTAGCTATCATCGGTGATAAAAAAGGAATTGTAGGATTTGGAATGGGTAAATCTAATGAAGTTCCAGATGCAATTAAAAAGGCAATTAAAAATGCTAATAATAATTTATTTACAATTAAAATGAATAAACGTGGAACAGTTTTTCATGAAGTTGTAGGTAAACATGGGGCTTCAAAAGTTTTATTAAAACCAGCTCCAACAGGTAAAGGAATTGTTGCTGGTGGTGCAGCACGTGCTGTTGTAGAACTAGCAGGTTTCCAAGATATTTATACTAAATCATTGGGATCTAATACTCCAATTAACTTAATTAGAGCAACAATTAATGGTTTAACAAAGCAATTCACACCAAGTGAAATTGCTAGAGCACGTGACAAACGTATCACAGACTTATAATTTCTAGGTAGGTAAATTAATATGGAATTACACAATCTTGAATATACAACAGGTGCACGTGGTCAAAAGGTTAAAAGAGTTGGTAGAGGTCATGGTTCTGGAATGGGTAAGACTTCTACGAGAGGTTCTAATGGTCAAAAATCTCGTAAATCTGGACACACACGTTTAGGTTTTGAAGGTGGTCAAACGCCGCTATATAGACGTGTACCAAAAGTTGGATTTAATAACGTCAATTTTGCAAATGATTATGTAGTTGTTTCACTAGAAATGATTAATGCAAAACAATTAACTGGTAAATTAGATTTTGATGCATTAAAAAAGGCTGGATTAATTTCTGGTAACAAAAAAATTCAGCTAAAAATTATTGGTAACACCCAAGTGAAAAATGGAACCACTATTATTGCAAATAAGTTTAGTAGTGGTGCAATTAAAGCTTTAGAAGCTAGTGGTGCTAAGTACGAAATTATTAAATAATTTATAATTAATTGAATTATGACTAATGCGCAACCAAGAAACACTTTAAAATCAGGCTGAGAAGAATTTATAATGACTTTCCGCAATAAGAAAGTCATTATTGCTATTCTTACAACCTTGGGAATTTTGATTTTATTTAGAATTGGTAGTGTTGTACCAATGCCATTTATCAAAATTACAAGAAATGAATTTGGTGATAACTCATTTTTGCAGATTATGAACTTACTAGGTGGTGGTGGTCTAAGTCAATTCTCTATTTTTGCAATTGGTATCTCACCTTATATTACAGCACAAATTATTGTTCAATTGTTATCATCTGATTTAATTCCACCATTAGCACGGATGACTAAATCAGGTGAAAAAGGTCGAAAAAAACTAGAAGTTATCACTCGGATTTTAACTTTACCGTTCGCAATTGTTCAAGCATATGCAATTATGTCAATGATGTTGAATCAAACTGGAATTATCACTATTTCAGAAAATATGCCTCTTGTAAGAGGAAGCGCTGCTTTCTACACTTTCTATATTGTTGTTATGATTGCTGGAACATATATTAGCATTTTGCTTGGTGATTTAATATCTAAGCGTGGTGTTGGTAATGGAATGACTTTAATTATTATCACAGGGATAATTGCCTCGTTATTTAATTCATTTCAAACTGTGTTTAATTCACTACAAAATATTAGTGCTCAAAATACACAGTTGGTGACAATGGTTGCTTTCATTGTTTATATTTTCTTTTACTTTCTTGTTTTAGTTGGTGTTATTTTTATTGATGGTTCGGTAAGAAAAATTCCTATTCAACAAGTTGGCCAATCATTTAGTCGTGATTCAAAAGAATTATCTTATTTACCAATTAAAATCAATTCGGCTAGTGTAATTCCTGTCATCTTTGCATCATCAATCATGACTATACCGACGACAATTGCACAACTACTTCCTCAGTCTAGTGCCTCAGTTAATTTTATTAACCAGTACATAGCTTTAGATTCAATTTCTGGATTAATTATTTATTTTTTCTTAATTATTTTATTTACTTTCTTTTATAGTTATGTCCAATTAAATCCAAATAAAATCTCTGAAGATTTCAAAAAATCAGGAAGATTTATTCCTGGGGTTAAAGTTGGTGAAGATACAGAAAAACATATTTCTAAAATTTTGTATCGGGTGAATTGAATTGGTGGTCCATTCTTAGCAATTGTTGCTGCTTTACCTTATATCGTTTCAATTGTTACTAGAACCACATCAGGTGGATTAATTGAAATTCCAAGTTATGCAAGTCTTGGTGGTACAGGTATTGTTATTATGGTGGCTGGAACAATTGAATTATGAGAGTCAATTAAATCAACTTCAAAAACAGCTACTTACTCATACCAGAAGAAAGAATTAACTGAATCATTAACAAACATTATCACTAATCAAGAAAGCATAAAATCTGATAAAGATGATGATTCACAATTATGATAGGAGAGAAGCGATGAGAATAATATTATTAGGTGCTCCTGGGTCAGGTAAAGGTACTGTTTCTAATTTTCTTTGTAAAGAACACAATTTAATGCATATTTCAACAGGTGATCTTTTTAGAGCAGCTTTGAAAAAAGAAGATGATTTTGCTAATCAAATTAGACAATTTATTGTTTCTGGTGCATATGTTCCAGATTGAATAACTAATAAAATTGCAGATGATGCAATAACAACCGCTAACAATGAATACACAGGTTTTATTTTGGATGGTTATCCAAGAACAATTAATCAAGCTGATCACCTTAAAGATGAATCTAAAATTGATGCAGTTATTTTATTAGATGTTGATGAAGACACATTATTTAAAAGAATTAGTGGTAGACGGGTTTGCCCAAATTGTAATAGTATCTACAATATTTACTTTGAAGGTAAACCAAAAGTAGAAAATCATTGTGATAAATGTGGTCATGAATTAATTCAAAGAAGTGATGATAATCCAGATGTTGCAAAAGAAAGAATTACTGTTTATTTGAATCAAACTAAACCGTTAATTGACTACTATAAACAAATGAACTTATTAAGTGTAGTTGACGCAACTCAACCAATTGATAAAATTATGTCAAAAGTTAAGAATATTTTAAATATAAAATAGCTTTTTATATTGTTAGAATAGATAATTGGCAATTGTGATGAATATTATTATTAAAAACCAAGATGATATTAACAAAATCAAAGAAGCTGTATCAATTTGAAAAAAAGTTAGACAAGCTTTGATAAATAAATGTCAAGCAGGTGTTACATTGCTTGAGTTGAATAATCTTGCTAGAGAAGTAATTTTAGCCTACAATGCCAAACCAACATTTTATAAAATGTATGGTTTTAGTAAAGATATTTGTATTTCAGTGAATGATTGTGTCATTCATGGAGTCCCAGATAACTATGTTTTAAAAGATCAAGACTTAGTAAGTTTTGATGTTGGTGTTACGTATTTAGAACATGTTTGTGATGCTGCATTTAGTATTGTAATTGGAAATAACAAAGAAGCACAAGCTATTAAAGATGTTTGTGAAACAGTTTTAGTAGAAGTGAAAAAGATAGTTAAGCCTGGTGCAACTAACATGCAGATTGCTAAGTTCATCCAAGATTATGTGCAAGAACATGGATACTTTTTATTACAAGACTTTACAGGTCATGGTTGTGGCAATCAACTTCATGAGGACCCACCATTTCCTAATTATGTTGATAAAAGATTTCCGATTGTCGAACTTAAAGAAAATATGGTATTTTGTTTGGAACCAATGGTTATGACTGGTTCTAATGATTACTACATTGCAGATAATGATTGAAATGTCATGGCTGTTAATAAAAAATTAACTTGCCATTGTGAAGATATGTTCTTAGTAACAAAAGATGGTTGCATTGTCTTGACTCAAGATGATGATTAATCTTTTAAACATAACCAATAAAATGGATTTTAATGCTTCATTAAAATAATTTTATTTGGCTGATAATTGTTAAATTTGAGTAGTAATAAACTACATGTTTGAAAGCAATTTTTATAAAGGAAGATAGTTATAAATGAAAGTAAGAGCATCGGTAAAACCGATTTGTAAAGACTGCAAAATCGTTAAACGTGAAGGTGTAGTCAGAGTGATTTGCAAAATTAAAAAACATAAACAACGTCAAGGATAAGGAAATTTAATACATGGCACGTATATTTGGTGTTGATATTCCAAATGATAAAAGAGTAGTAATTTCTCTAACTTACATTTATGGAATTGGTAAAACTACTGCGAAACAAATCTTAAGTGAAGCTAAAGTTAGTGAAGATAAAAGAGTAAAAGATTTAAATGAAGATGAATTAGCTGCAATTAGAAAGGCTGCTAGTAAGTATGTCATTGAAGGTGATTTGAGACGTGAAGTAGCAATGGACATCAAGAGATTGATGGAAATTGGTTCATATCGTGGTATTCGTCACCGTCGTAGTTTACCAGTTAGAGGACAAAGAACAAAAACAAATGCAAGAACCCGTAAAGGTCCAAGAAAAACAGTTGCTAATAAAAAAATTGAGTCTAAATAGTTAATAGTAAAGGATAAAGGCGTAATTTATAATGGCAAAAAAGAAAAAATTGACATTTACAAGTGGTTGCGCACATATTCATGCCACTCGTAATAATACAATCGTGACAATTGCAGATGAAAATGGAAATGTTATTTCTTGAGCATCATCTGGATCAATTGGTTACAAAGGTTCAAAAAAGAAAACTCCATACTCAGCAGGTTTAGCAGCTGAAGCTTGTGGCAAGCAAGCATTAGAAATGGGACTAAGAAGTGTTGCTGTTAACGTGAATGGTACGGGTTCAGGTCGTGACACAGCAATTAGAAGTTTGCAAGCTGTGGGTTTAATGGTAACTCAAATTAATGATGTGACACCAATTCCGCATAATGGATGTCGTCCACCTAAAAAACCAAGATAATTTCAATTACTAAAGGGTATAAAATGGAAAAATTTTCTCAGTTTAAAATTAGTCCTGTGTTAGTAGATGAAACTGAAAACAAAGCAAAATTTGTTATTCAACCACTACAAAAAGGATTTGGTACCACTCTTGGTAACAGTTTACGTCGTGTATGTTTATCAAGCATTCCAGGTGTAAGTATTTTTGCAGTTAAAATTCCTGGAGTTACTCATGAATTTCAAGCAATTGAAGGAATTTATGAAGATGTTGTGCAAATTGTTCTAAATTTAAAGCGTTTAGTAATCAAAGGTAATGAGGATATCATTTCTAGTGATGAACTAGACAATAAAACAATTGAAGATTGACCTGTAATGAAAGTTGAATTTAAAGGTCAAGGCGAAATTACTGCTGCTAATATTCAAGCTCCAGCAGGTTTTGAAATTGTCAATAAAGATTTACATATTGCAACAGTAACAAAAAATATTAAATTTAGCATGGAATTATTTGCTAAGTGAGGACGTGGGTTCAAAACTAGTGAAGAAAATAAAGAAAATGTTAATTTAATTTCAATCATTACCACTGATTCTAATTTTAGTCCTGTTCTATCAGTGAATTGAAATGTAAGAGAAACAAAAACATCTAAACTAGTAACTAGTGATATTTTAGAAATTGAAATTGCTACAAATGGTGCAATCAAAGCTTCAGAAGCTTTGATTATGGGAGCAAAAATTTTGTCTGATCACTTGCAACCATTAATTGATATGGATCCAAATATTAAATTGTTACAAACTTTAAATGATGAATATGTTAGCAATCCAGTAAAAAGTAATTTATATATTCCAATTGAAGATTTAGATTTAACTGTTAGAGCTTACAATGCTTTAAAATCTTCAGGAATTTTAAGTACTCAAGAATTATTAGAAAAAGATAAACACGAAATTGAAAAAATTAAAAACCTTGGCCGTAAATCAGTAAATGAAATTATTGAAAAAATTCATGAACGTGGTTTAAAACTACGTGACGAATAAGAATTAAATTTATAAGAAAGGATAAACCATGAGTTTTATTAATAAAAAAGGTAAAACTAGATCATGAAGAAAAATGGTTACTCGTCAACAAGTAACTGATGTAATTGCTTATGGACAAATTATTACCACTTTGACTAAAGCAAAAGAATCCCAACGTCATGTTGATAGAATTATTACTCTTGCTAAGAAAAACACACTAGCATCAAGACGTCAAGCTGCGGCAGTTTTGTTAGACAATAAGAAATTCACTAAAGATGAATTATTAAAAAAATTATTTAATGAAGTTGGCCCTAAATATAAAGATAGAAATGGTGGATACACTAGAGTTTTAAAACTAGGAACAAGAGTTGGCGACAGCACTGAACAAGCAATTCTACAATTAGTTTAAAAAATCTCTAAAATTCTTTTAATTACAGACGCAAGAATGTCTGTAATTTTTTATAATTTAATATGTTATGAGTAAGCGAAGACATATTTTTGTTGATTATAGTCAAATGGTCATTGGAACAGTTGTTGGTGTTGGTAAAAAACACCTTGAAGTGAAAATCCCAAATGAACATAAATTAGGTTATTGTCGACTTTCTGATACCACAGATTTTATTAAAGGTAATTTTAATTATTATTTTTATGTTGGTCAAGAATTACCATTTGTTTTAAAGAAAAAAATTAGTATTAGTAACCGAATTTTTCTAAATTATATGTATTTACATCCCGAAGAAATGAAATTTAAAGGTCGACCAATTAGTACTGTGAGCTACCATCTTAATTTGCAAAAAAATTTAAAAGCTTGGATGCAAAATTACAAATTCAAATATATAAAACCACAAACTTAAGAATGAGAAAGGAATAAAAAAATGAAAAAAATTGGCATTATTTTAGCAAATGAAATGCGAGATGTAGATTTATTTATTCCTCTATCTATTTGAAGAAAAGCTAAAATTGCTGTTGATTTGATTTCAATTGAGAAAAAAAATTCAGTAACAATGGAATCTGGTGTAAAAGTAGGATGTAATTCTACTTTTGACATTGTTAACACTAGTCAATACAATGCATTGTATTTTCCTGGTGGCCCAGGTGTAGAAAGATTATTTAGTGTTAATTGGCCAGTTAAAAATAGTGTTGGACCAAATAAACTTTTTAAATCATTAGAAACATTTAGATTAGAGCTTAACAAATTTTTGTTGGTCACATCTAATAGTTCTAGAGTAATTCATCACAACCAATTGCTAGGTAAATCTAGAGTGGCTGGTTTTACTAAAGAATATTTAAGAGATGAAAATGTTCAGGAAGAAATAGTCATTAATCATAATTTAATATCTGTCTTAGGATATTATCAACTAACTGAATTTGCTCTACAGGTTGTTGAACTATTGCAAGGTAAGGTTATTAGAGATAAGGTAGAAGATAATTTAGAATCAGGATTCTAGTTGCTAATGAAAACTTTTAATAGCTATTTAATGTATTTGACAAAAAGTTTATTAAGAAGTTTTTATTTCTATGTTTCAACATTTTTATATTTCATAGTGTTGATTTTTATGGTGTACATCTTACCAATTATTTTGGATGCAGAATTAATTGTGGTAACGAGATACATCTATTTTTTTACTATGATTATTTTCTTTGGTATTTTTAATGTTGCATCAATTGTGGCAATTATTTTTCGTCAATCCATTGATGATGGTTCAGAATTGATTTTACAATCTAAACCAATTAGTAGAAGTATTTTGGCCTACACTAAAATTACCCTATTTTTTCTAGTATCTGTTATTATTGCTTGCATTAGTAGTTTGGCATGTATTTTTACAAGTTTTAGTTTTTATGGCAGTAAGGAAATTGCTAAAATTCTTTCCACTAATGTCCTGGTGGGAACAGTATTAATATATTGTTTTTTTGGTGGTGTCAGTATCTTAGCATGTATGTTTTTTAAACAACTAACTACTATTGTTGTAACAATTAGTTTGTTTTTAATTATGATGTTTTATTCAATGGTAGCCAACCAAATTTTTATGTCCATTACTAAGTATTTAAGAGTCAATGAACATTTATACTTAAATCCAGTTTCATTAGTTATAAAAGATGAAAATAGTAATAATTTAAGTTACAAAGGTGGCGTTACTGGTGCGATCAACAGTTCCTCAACTTATATTACTAACCAAATTTATAATGACATCAAACCAGAAGAAAATTTATCAGCTAGTAAGTTTTTACAGTACAAATGGAATGATGTTGTTAGTAAAACCAATTTTATAACTTATATAAATACTAATTTAGCTTATCAATTAGCATCTATTTATACAGATCCTCCACAATCATATCTACTTCAACCAATTTCAAGTTTAAGTTATTTATTACGTTCATCTAATTCATTTAATATAAAAGTTAATTTTGATACTCAACAAGATGTTAATACAATTAATAAATTAATTAATTTTAAATATAACCAAATTGATTATGTTGTAACTAATACAACAGGTGTTTATTTTTCTCATCTTGATGCACAAAAATTAATTAAAACAAATATTTTGAATACAACAAATGAAGGCACAATAAATTATTTTGATGATGAAACACTTTTACCATCATCATATAACTTAATTACTCAAGATATTCAATGAATGAAATTTACATCTGATTTAACATCATTGCAAAGTTTTATTGATAATTATTTGTCTACTACATATCGGACATTTATTCAACAATTTAATAAAATTTTTAGTGATTTACTTCAGATGAACATCAATCCATTAAGTTTTTATACTAGTTTATTTAATATTTTAAATATTCAAGATTTTATTAAACAAAACATTATGACATCCCAAAACTATAATGTTGATAAAAATATTGAACGAGTTTTAAATAAAACAGCAAGTCAATTAAGTAAATTTCAATATTTAGCAAGTTTATGCCTACAAAATCAAAGTCAATTAAATATTACTAATGAACAATTAACTATTTTAGCTAATACATTAATGATTAAAACAAGCGATGATATAGATACAACTGGAATCATAACATTAGCTCTACCAGTTAATCAAATCATTAGTATTATTCCAGAATTAATAAATGATCCAAGTAAAATTAGTAACTACTTAAATTATTTGTACATTGGTTCACCAGTTTTTTCTAGTATTGAAACTGATAACTTAACAACATTTAATTTTGTAACAATTTCATCTTATTACAATATGACTGCTCTTGTACTTTCATGATTTAGTGTTTCAACAGTTTTATTAATTATTGCAATTGCTTGCTATTTTAAACATGATTTTCATTAGTTAAAATAGTATTTCAAATTAAAATTAAATAATTGTATATTTCATGCCTTTTAGAAAAGGAAAAATAATATGGTAATTAATGTAAAAATTGAAATCCCCAAACATAGTAATATAAAGTATGAATATGATAGAGTAACTAAAGCAATTAAGGTGGATAGAATTTTGTATGGAGCTGAAGTTTATCCTCAAAATTATGGTTTTTTACCTGATGCATTAGATTGAGATGGTGATGAACTAGATATTTTTGTTTTAGCTGACCAAACATTCATGCCTGGTGTAGAAGTACCAACAAGAATTATTGGTGCCATGGAAATGATTGATAGTGGTGAAACTGATACTAAATTAATTGGTGTAATTGATTGTGATCCACGTTATAAACATATAAAATCATTAAACGATATTAGTGAACATCTTTTGAAAGAAATGAGCAATTTCTTTCAAAACTACAAACTACTTCAAAATAAAAAAGTTGTAGTTAAAGGTTTTAAAGATGTTGATTGAGCAATTGAAGAATATGAAGAATGCAAACATTTAATGCAAGAATATGGAAACTTACCTAAAGAAGAATTCATTAGTTTAATGCAAAAACAACATCCTGAAAAATATGAATCCTAAATTGAAACAATGGTGAAATAAAATTTGTTGAGAAGAGAAAATCTCACATTTAAAAAGTAAAGATTTACAACAATATTTACGTTCTTGACTTCTAGTCAAAAATTTAGTTATTAAACTTGTTGCTTTTATTATTGTTGGTTTAATAGTAATGGGTTCATGTTTTATAACTAGACAAGTTTTTATTGACTATTTTCCTAGTAGTATTGTGCCAAATGAAGGCATTTCATTTAGTGCTTTTTCTGGTTCTAACCCCAATATTATCTATCTAATCCAATCTATTCCATGTATACTAACATTTTTATTCTTTATCTTTTTAAATGATAAGCTAGTTTATATTAGTTTATTAGTAGTTTTTTTTGGTGGATTAAGTAATATTGTTGATCGTGCTTTACCACTAGAATTGGTTGTTAAGGGTGGAATTGCTTTTCCAAGTAATGCAGTTGTAGATTACATTCCTTTTTTTGGTACAACTTGTAATTTACCTGACATTTACATTAGTGTGGGCGCATGTTTTGTTGTTTTATTCTTAATTATTTACATTGTTAAATCATATAAAAGTGAAAATATAGATAAACCACAAAATAAACAACATGAATAAATATAGTACATTAGTTGTAAATGATAATGAATCTAATCAACGTCTGGACAATTTTTTAGTTGATAAATGACAAATTAGTAAGAGCCAAGTTAATAAATTAATTGCTAGTCACCAAGTTCAACTTAATGGCCAAATAATTAACAAAAATGGTTATTTTGTTAATCATGATGATGAAATATCATATTTGCCAGCAAAAGTTGATTTTGTTGAAAAGCAATTAAATCCAATTAACATTGATTTAGCAATTGAAATTATCTATGAAGATGAATATTGTTTGGTAATTAATAAACCTAATCATTTACTTGTATATCCAACCCAATTTAATGAATCATTAACCCTGGCTAGTTGGCTAAAACAATATTTTACTAATCATAAAATTACTGATTTCCATGATGATTTAAGACAAGGGATTATTCATCGATTAGACAGAGACACAACAGGTTTATTATTAATAGCAAAATCAAGTGAAATTTATACACTACTTAGTAAACAATTAGAGGAACACAAAATTGTAAGAAAATATCAATGTTTGGTTCATCACTGTTTTGCACAAAATTTAACAAAATTTAAATTAACTACAACAATTGGTCGTAGTTATCAAAATAAGTATAAAATGCAAGTTAATGCAAAAAAGGATGCTAAACCTGCTGAAACAATTGTAAGTGTCATTCAAAATATTAATAATAACTATGCTTGGGTAGAATGTGAACTTATCACTGGTCGTACTCATCAAGTAAGAGTTCATATGCGTTATATTAATCATCCAATTATCAATGATCCATTATATGGAATTGAAAAAAAATGCACTGAATATGGCCAATATTTGTATTGTTCACATTTAAGTTTTATCCATCCTGTTTCTAAAACATTAATTGATTTAAATTTGAAATTACCACAAGAATTTTCTGACAAAATAGAAGAATTAAAAAAATATGCATAAATTTTATTTATTCATTGATACTACCCAATCCACAAAATGTTGCTTAAGTATTTATAATGACAAATTTGAAGTTTTAGAAACTAAAATTTTTGAAACACAAAATAATTTAATTGATTTAATTAATCCTGCTTTAAATGAAATTTTCAATAAAACAAAACTTAGTTTTAATAATATTAATCACATTTATGTCAATATTGGCCCAGGTGTGTTTACAGGAATTAGAGTTGGTGTTAGTGTTACAAAAACATTTCATTTAGTTTATCCTAACATTGAGATCTATACTATCAATAGTTTAAAACTTAAAACTAATGGCCATGGTATTGGAGTTATAGATGCAAAATCTAACAAGTTTTTTGTTGGTGTTTATGAACATGGTTTGGAATTATTATCTCCCAAACTAATTGAACAAAATGAATTAGATGAAATCATTAAAAAATATCATTATTTACCATTTATTAATATTAATCAATCACCTAAATTTGAATTGAATTCTTCGACAGTAAAATTATTTGAACAATGTCAAGATGTTTTAAATTTAGAACCACTATATATTAAACCAGCTATTTAAATGCTAATATAATTTAAGTTAAGATGTTTACAATTAACTTCAATTTTGATGTTCATAAAATTAAATTATTTTTTTACAAAAAGAAATTTTTACAGTTAGCTAATCTTGTTTATAAAAAATTAAAATTAACAAGAGAAATTAGTTTTGACTGTAGTTTTGTTGATAAACAAACTATCCAAATGATTAATAAAAACTATCGTCATAAAGATAGTGTTACAGATGTAATTTCATTTGCCTTGTGAGACCAAGGTTACAAAAGTGATCTTTTAGGTGAAATTTATATTTGTTATGACAAGATTATTGAACAAAAAAAACTTTATCATCACTCATTTAAACGTGAAGCATGCTTTTTATTTTTACATGGATTACTACATCTGTTAGGCTATGACCATATCAAAAAAACTGATGAAGTTGTTATGTTTAAACTTCAAGATGAGATTTTAAATGAATTAGGAATCACACGCTAATGACTGAAAAGAAACGCCACTCTAAAGCTATAATTAGAAAGTTTTCTTATGCATTAAAGGGATTTTTTATTTCTTTAAAGGAAGAAAAAAGTTTAGTTATTCATCTAACAGTAGCAATTTTAACTTTAATTTTTGCAGCAATTTTGCAACTTAGTCCATTAGGTTGAGCAATTTTAGTTTTAACAATTGGGTTAGTGATTAGTAGTGAGTTAATGAATACTGCCATAGAAAATGTCGTTGATATGGTAGCATTTAAGTATAATTTCAATGCAAAAAAAATTAAAGATATTGCAGCTGCTGCAACATTAGTTTTAGCGATTATAGCGATTGCTGTGGGATTATTATTATTTGTTCCTAGAATTGTAACATTTGCAAAATTTGGTTATGGTTATCAGGGGTGGATGTAATGAAAAAATATCAAGGTACAATTACAATTATTGGTAAACCCAATGTTGGCAAATCTAGTCTTTTAAACACAATTTTTGAGGACAAAATCTCAATTGTAAATCAAAAACCACAAACAACACGAAATAAAATTACTTCTATTTTTGTTGATAATTTATACCGTTTAGAATTTGTTGATACTCCAGGTTTTCATAATGAAAAAAATAAACTAGATGTTTTTCTTAATGATGAAGTTAAATTAGCTATTAAAAATTCTGATTTAATCTATTTCCTATGTGATAGTTCAAGACCATTGAATAATGAAGATTTTGAATTACTTAATTTGATTAAACATACTAAAGTTCCAGTTTTTTTAGTAATAACTAAATCTGATATTAGCAATCAAGCTGATATCAATAACATTAGTAGTGAATTAAAAAATGAATTTAATTTTGTCAACACAATTTTAGTTAGTACTAAGGATTTAAAGTCAATTGATAATCTTCTTTATCAAAGTCAAAAATATTTAACATTTGCTGAAGAAGTTATTGAAGATGAAATACAGACAATTCAAAAAGATTTATTTTTGGTAAAAGAAATTATTCGTGAACAATGTTTATTGTTGTTAAGACAAGAAATTCCTTATGGAGTTGCTATTTTGATTGAAGATTTTAAGTACGACCAAAATAAAAATGAGTTTTATATTAATGCTAGTTTAAATGTTGAAAAAGAAAGTCAAAAGAAAATTTTAATTGGCACAAAAGGTGCAATGATTAAGCAAATTAGCATGAACGCTAGAAAAGAATTATTAAAGATTTATGATGCTAAGATTTACTTAAAACTTTTTGTTAAAGTTGAAAAAAATTGAAGAGATAATGATCTAAAACTAAAGGAATTTGGTTATAGTCATTAATGAGTTTAGTTGTTACTAAAGGTTATTTACTAGCTAGGTATGATTATGCAATTTTTGATGAAGTTTTAGTTTTTCTTAATCAATTTGGTAATCGATTCACATGCTTAGCATTGGGTACAAGAAAAATAACTTCTAAAAATGCTAGAGCATTGCTTTATGGTAACTATTTGGAAATTGAACTTTTTTATACTCATAGTAATGAAAAGATGAGTAAATTAAAAAAAGTTGTTGCTATTAATCAAATTGGATTTAATTATGCTAGTAACCTAGCATTGATTACAGTTGGCGATGTAATTAGTAAATTATCAAATACAAATAAAATGTGATTTGATTTTTATCAAGACATTTTAGTTAAAGTTTTAATGGATTATGACAAATACCAAATTAGTGTTTACGTTTATTTAGTATTCATAAAAGTTGTTTTTAAGAATGTAAAATTACAACAATGTTCTAAACATTTGTTTCAAAATAGGCAGGAACTTAAACTTGGTTTTAGTTTTTATAATTCAACATTAGTTTGTATAGAATGTAACCCTCAAATTAATCAACTGACTAATTTTGAAATTCAATTATTATTGAATTTGAATAAGTTTAGTCTTCAAGATTTGGATTTTTTTAATAAAACATATAATATTAATTGAAAAAGTTTTTATTTAAAACTTCATTATTCATTTAATGAATATAGAAAAAAGATTAATCAACTATATAAAAAATAAAAGAGCAATCAATATGTCAAAAAAATACAACCAAGAAACAATTGTTAACCATTTAAAAAATTATGGTTTTGTGTATGCTAATAGTGAAATTTATAATGGATTATCTAACACATGGGATTATGGTCCACTAGGTGTTAATTTAAAAAATAATTTAAAAAAGTTATGATGAAAAGAATTTATTACTAAAGATAAAAATTTAGTTGGACTAGATTCAATGATTTTATTAAATCCAATGGTTTGGCAAGCATCTGGTCACTTAAGTAATTTTAGTGACCCATTGATTGATTGCAAAAATTGTAAAAATAGATTTAGAGCTGATAAATTAATTGAAGAAGTAGATCCTACAATTCAAGTTAGTGAAAAAACAACTAATGATGAAATCCAAAGTATTTTAAAATCTCTACATTTAGTTTGCCCTAACTGCCGTGCATTTGCATGAACTGAAGTTAGAAATTTTAATTTAATGTTCAAAACATTTCAAGGAACTGTTGAAAATAATTCAACAGAAGTTTATCTACGTCCAGAAACTGCTCAAGGTATTTTCATCAATTTTAAAAATGTCCTAAGAACTACACGTGCCAAATTACCACTTGGGATTGGTCAAATTGGTAAATCATTTCGGAATGAGATTACACCAGGTAATTTTATTTTTAGAACTCGTGAATTTGAACAAATGGAAATTGAGTTCTTTTGTCATGAAGAACAAGCACTAAGTTGGTTTGATTTTTATTTAAATAAAATTCACACCTTTTTAACAACATCATGCAATCTAAGAGTTGATAACTTTAAGCTTAAAGAACATAGCAAAGAGGAGTTAAGTCATTATTCTAAAAGGACTGTAGATTACATCTATAATTTTCCTCATGGTTGAGGCGAATTATGAGGATTAGCGTATCGAACTGATTTTGATTTAAAAACTCACATGGAATATTCTAAAAAAGATTTGGAATATTTAGATCCAATAACAAATCAGAAATACATTCCCCATGTTGTTGAACCTTCTGTTGGTGTAGAAAGACTAATGTATGCAATTTGTTGTGATGCATATGATGAAGAAATATTAGCTGATAATGATACAAGAATTGTAATGCGTTTAAATTATTATCTTGCGCCATACAAAGTTTGTGTTCTACCACTAACTAATAAACTAAAAGATTTAGCATTAGAAATTTTTAACACATTATTAGCTAATGGAATTGAATGTTGCTATGATGCAAGTGGTTCCATTGGTAAACGTTATCGCAGGCAAGACGCCATTGGAACACCTTATTGTTTAACTGTTGACTTTGACTCATTGGAAAATCAAACTGTGAGTATACGTGATCGTGATTCAATGCAACAAGTTATTTTAAAAATCATAGATTTACCCCAATTCTTTTTAAAATTAAATTAATTGGATTTATTAATGTCAACTAATCTTTTTCAAAAAATAAAAAATTCTAATCTTGTTGAAATTATTAGAATTTATTTACCTTTAACAAAACGTGGTGCAAATTATTTAGCGATTTGTCCATTTCATAATGATAGTAAACCATCACTAACAATTAATGAAAACAAAAATATTTGAAAGTGTTTTGCTTGTGGTGAAAGCGGTGATGCAATCACATTTGTTGCTAAGTATAAACATTTATCTAGTTATCAAGCTGCAATTAGAATTGCTAGAGATTTAAATTGAGATTCTAAACTTATTGATGATTTTAATCAAGATCATCAACATGATGAAAAGTTAGAAAAACTTGCAAATTTGAACCAAGTTTATCTTGAATTTTGTCAAAATTTTTTGTTTGACAAAAGGAATAAATTAGCACAAGAATACTTAGAAAAAAGGAAAATAGATTCTAACTTGGTTTCTTATTTTGGGATTGGTTATAATCCAAATCAAGATAGAACTTTGTATGAATTGTTAACAAATGAAAATGCGCAGTTTGTTAATTTAGATAAAAATCGAATTTTTAGTAGACAAGACGTTTTGGATTGTAATTTAATTCAAATTTCTAGTAATGGCAATATTTATGATACATTTAGAAACCGGGTTATTTTTAGTATTAAAAATGATGTTGGTGAAATTGTTGGATTTAGTGGTCGTAGTATAGACAATATAGAACCGAAATATTTAAATACTAAAGAAACAAATTTATTTAAAAAAAATCAAATTCTTTACAATTGGAACATTGCTAAAGATAATTTGACTAATGGCGCTTTATTCATTACTGAAGGTTTTATGGATGTTATTGCATTGTATAAAGCAGAAATCAAGAATGCAGTTGCAACAATGGGGACTGCATTTAGTGATTATCATTTGCAAATGTTGAAAAAAACTCCAACCTTAAAAAGTGTTATATTAGCTTTTGATAATGATGATGCTGGATTGGAGGCAATTATTAAAACAGGTATTAAAATTGGTAAAAATTTTAATGTTTATGTTGTAAGGCCATATGATAAACAATTTAAAGATTTGGATGAATTGTTAAATGGTACAAATCCAGACATGGTTAGTTCAATTGTTAATAACCAAATTCATTTTTCATTGTTTTATTTACAAACATTACTAAAAAAATATAATTTAAACAATCTTGCAAATAAGCAAGACTTTTTGATGGTTGCTTTAGAAACAATCAAAAAATATGGCAACATTTTATACAAAAATGACTACCTTGATTTTTTGATTAATGTCTGTGGATATGAAAAAGATATTTTAAGTAATCAAATTGATAATTCATTGATTACTAATGTTAACTTTGCTCAAAATCAAACAAATAAATCACCTTTTAATAATTTAGAACAAAAGTGTCAAAAATATTTAAGTGCATTTATTCACAATTGACAACGATTAATTATGGCTTGCCTAATTAATAGTGATGCAGTTAATAAAATTAAAAAACATTATCCTTTTTATCCGAAGACTAAGTTGTATAAAAAGTTTGATGAACAATATGATTTGTTTAATAACATGTTGAATATTCTTTGTGATTATTATTTGGAACATCCACAAATTCAAAGTTTAACACTTAGTAATTATGATGAACTTAAATCATTTATTATTGACAATGCTTATTCAATTGATACAAATAAATATTTAGACTTATTTCATAAGTTTTTAAGTGATAATACAGTAGTTTATAAACAATACATTTATAGTGAAAATAATTTGTTAGAATCATTTAAAGATTGTGCTATCAATGATTTATTGATTAGACAATGTCTTATCATTTTAACTTATGATAAAAAAATTAATCATAGATTAGACACAAAAACATACAATGATTTAATGAAAAAAATTGATGAATTAAAACAATGAAATCTGAAGGAGAATGCTAATGGTAAAACTATATGATTCTAGAACAAAACAATTGGTGGAAATAAATGAACATGACGTATCGATTTACAATTGCGGCCCTACAGTTTACAATCACATCCACATTGGTAATGCTCGTCCATTGATTACATTTGATGTTTTAAATCGTTTATTTTTATATCTTAAAAAAGAAGTTAAATATGTTTTAAATATTACAGATATTGATGACAAGATCATTCAAGCTGCCAAAAATGAACATATTTCAGAATTAGAATTGTCTAACTACTACACTGAACAATATTTTTTAATTAAGCAAAAATTAAATGTACTACCAATGATTAATCCCAAAGTTAGTGATAACATTCAAGGAATTATTGAATATATTAATCAGTTAGTATATAAAAAAGTTGGATATTTTGCTGCAGATGGCGATGTATATTTTGATGTTTCACAAATTAAAAATTATGGTTGTGTTTCACATCAAAATCCTGATGAACTAATTGCTGGTGCAAGAGTTCAGAAAGATGAAAATAAGAGACATCCTCAAGATTTTGTTTTATGAAAAAAAACTCAAGATGGAATTCAATGAGATTCACCATGATTTAGAGGTCGTCCTGGTTGACATACAGAATGTGCATATTTAATTAATAGTTTAATTGGGCCACAGGTAACAATTCATGGTGGTGGCATGGATTTAAAATTTCCACACCATGAAAATGAAAATGCACAAAATGAAGCACTATTTGGTTGTAGTTTAGCAAAAGTGTGAATGCATGTTGGCATGATTAACATTGACAATGAAAAAATGTCAAAATCATTAAATAATTTCATTTTAGTTAAAGACATTTTGGAAAAATATTCTTATCAAGCACTAAGATGGTTCTTTTATCAATCAGGATATGCTAATCCATTAAATTATAGTGATATGATGATGAATCAAATGGAGGAAGAAATTAATAAGTTTAAGCAAAGTATTAATCAAGCTAAAAGCTTATTAATTTTAGCTAATCAGCAAATTGAATTCAATCATAAAATCATTAACCCTAATGTGATTGAGTATTTAAGTGATAATTTAAATTTAATTAATGCCATTACAGAAATATATGCACTAAATAAGAAACTAAATGTTGCAATTAGACAAAAAAATATTCAAGACGTTAGTTTATTACTAAATGAACTTACTAGTACATTAGACTTACTTGGAATTAATTTTGTTAATTTACATGATGAAAAAGTAATTTCATTATTACATGAGTGAAATAATTACCAACAAAACAAGGATTATGATGAAGCTGATAAACTTCGTCAATTGCTAGCCGATAAAGGAGTTTTATAGTTTTTGAAACCAGTTTATTTTTTTGGTAAAAAAGCTTTGGAAGATGCCATTAATAACCATTTGGAATTTGAAATGGTTTATTTAACTGCTAATCAACAACAATTAGTTAAACTTTTAAAGAGTAATAATATTTTGTACCAAATTGTAAATTCAAATTTTTTTAACAATTTAACTAGTGTTAAAAAAACTCAAGATGTTGCATTTATTTTAAAACAAACTAATCATCCAATTGATTTAAAAGTTTTATTAGAAAAATTATCTAAAAAAGATAAATCATTAATATTGATGTTAGATGAAATTCAGGATTTAGGTAACTTAGGTGCAATTTTAAGAACTGCTGATGCATTTAATGTTGATGCGGTGATTTACAAAAGTAATAATCAGGCTAATCCATTTAGTGAAATAGTTATTAAAACTAGTACTAATGCTGTTAGTTATTTAATTTTGTGTGAAGTTACTAATTTAAACCAAGCAATTGAAAAGCTAAAAAATAATGGTTTTTGAATATATGCAAGTTGTTTGGATGATGATTCAACAAACTATCATAATCAAAGCTATGCTGACAAAACAGTTTTAGTTGTTGGCAATGAACACAAAGGAGTAAGTCAATTAGTGTTAAAAAACTCTGATGTTAAAGTTCATATTCCACAATTTGGAAATGTGCAATCATTGAATGTTTCAGTTGCCACAGGAATTTTATTAGCTGACTATCGCACAAAACATAATGTCTAATCAATGGTATAATGTAGGTATATGTATAAGATGTTTTCATCTATACATATGGAGGTAGATATTATGAAAAAATCAGTAAAAAACTTGCTTATCTTAGGTGGTATCTTTGGTACTGCATTAGCAATTGGTGGTAGTGTTGCACTTGCTTCATGTGCACAAAGTGGTACTACAACAGCTCAACAATCTAAGTCTGAGTCAACTG